>NZ_RWIM01000135.1 GCF_009764645.1 Pseudomonas sp. PB106 | reverse complement strand
CATCCCGAACTCAGCAGTGAAACGATGCATCGCCGATGGTAGTGTGGGGTTTCCCCATGTGAGAGTAGGTCATCGTCAAGATTAAATTCCGAAACCCCAATTGCGAAAGCAGTTGGGGTTTTGTTTTAGTAGAAACATCCGTTTTTGCTGGCTTGTTACCGTGTTGACGGGCCAGATACAGAATTTCTTGACGACCATAGAGCGTTGGAACCACCTGATCCCATCCCGAACTCAGTAGTGAAACGATGCATCGCCAATGGTAGTGTGGGGTTTCCCCATGTGAGAGTAGGTCATCGTCAAGATTGAATTCCGAAACCCCTGTCTGTTAACGCAGACAGGGGTTTTGTCATTTCAGCGCCTGTAAAACCAGCCATCAAATCCCTTTACGTGCCTTGCTGCTGCGTCGTGCATGCCATTTGCGCCACCAGATATAGACGCCGGTCCCCGACAACCCCGCAATCAAAAGACCTAGTACCGCGATCATCACCTGCCCGGTGACCCCAATGATCCGTCCACCATGTATTGGTAACTGCAACCGATAAAACTGCTCTCCCAGCGTCCCCTGTCCTGCGATCTCCTGCCCTAACAATCTTCCATCCGTACCATGAAAGAACAACCAGGATTTGCCATGAGCATCTGTGTCGTGTTGGCCAAACCCTGCACCGTAGAAGTTGTACTCAAAGCTGTAATACATCTCCCCGATCGCTGCGGTCAGTCCTAACCGTTTCCCCTCCTGTAGTGCCCTTTCATACGCTTGCTGGTAACTCAACTGCGTCACCCCAAGATCATCATCAGGCATTCGTCCTCGAGCCTCATAGACGCTAGGTTCAATCGGGGAAAACAGCGATACCGCTGGTTTGAACACCTGACTCGGCAAGTTCATCGCCACACTGCTGACAGCGATTGGCAGCAGCAACAGCCACAACCACAATCCCCCCGCACGATGCAGGTCGAAGTTCAGCCGATACGCATGCCCACCCTTGATCTTCCAGGCCGTCGACCACTTCTTCCAGAACGGCTTGCCACGCGGCAACGTCAGCCACAGAGCGATGAAACAATCGATCACCCAGGCGATGGCCACCAAGCCCATCAACCACAACCCCCAGTTGCCCGGCAATGTCAGGTTGTAGTGGAACTCGAGGATAAACGGGACAAAGTTTTCCCGCTGAAAACAACATTCCCCCCAGTAACGCTGCCCTTTCTGTTCAGCGTTCACCGGGTCCAGATAAAACACCTGATTACGTTCAGCAAACGGCTTGCCCGTTGCCGGATCATTGCGCGGCACGGCTGCCAGCATCGCCGTATGCCCCGCCTCATGCGGGTACTCCATGTACCAGACCTGCAGCCTTGGATGGGCAGCTTGCAGCGCATCCACCAACTCGCCCGGCGGCAGCCGCGAACCTTGCGCAGACGCTGAATAGAACTGCGGATTCAACCATTCATCCAGCTCATGGTTAAACGCCAGAATGCTCCCGGTAACACCAGCAAGCAGCAGAAACACCGCCGTGGCCAAGCCGATATAGCGATGCAATAAAACCAGAAACGCACGCATGAAAATTTCCCCACAGAAACGACAAAGCCAGTCCCTGAAATATCAGGGGCTGGCTTTTTTATGCACAGGACAAAAGGTTTAGAACTGGTAGCTGACGGTCGCCGCGACGTTGCGCTCTTCGCCCATGTAGCAAAAATTCAGACTCGCGCAGGAAGCGACGTAGGATTCATTGGTCAGGTTGTTCGCGTTCAGGCGTACGTCAACGCCCTTCAACCCGACCTTGCCCAAGTCATAACCAATCGAGGCGTCGAACAGGGTGTACGACGGCACCTTCAGAGTGTTCTCCGCATCCGCCCAGCTGTATCCGACATACCGCACGCCACCGCCCAGACGCAGGCCATCGAGCGCCGCACTGTCGAACTTGTAGTCGGCCCACAACGACGCCATGTGGCGCGGTGCCTGCGTCGGCGAGTTGCCCTTGTTCTCGATCACAGCGGTCGGTGTGCTCAACGTGCTGACCATCGACTTCGAATACTCGATGTCGGTGAAGGTGTAGCTGCCGAGGACTTTAAGGTTGTCGGTCAGTTGCATGTGCGCTTCCAACTCCAGACCTTGCGAGCGGACAGCGCCTACAGCGCGATAGAAGTTTTCCTGCGGCAGCTTGGTCGCCAGGTTTTCCTGATCAATGCGGAACAGCGATGCGGTGAACAGGTTGTCCGTGCCCGGTGGCTGATACTTCAAACCGACTTCCCATTGGGTACCGTCGGTAGGTGCCAGCGGATTACCGGCGCTGTCGGCATAGGAATTCGGGTTAAACGATTCCGAGTAGCTGACATACGGCGCGAGACCGTTATCAAAAAGGTACAGCGCGCCAGCACGGCCAGTGAGCTTGGTGCGGCGGTCGTTGATCTCTGTCCCCTCTGGTCGCCCTGCTTCGGCGATGCGGTTTTCATCGGAGGTCTCGACCCAGTCTTGGCGCAGGCCTAGCGAAAAGCGCCATTTGTCCATTTCGATCAGGTCTTGCAGGTAAACCCCGGTCTGCTCCAGGCGTCGCAGATAGCTGGTGTCTCCGTACATATCGATCGCCGAGTTGCCGTACACAGGGTTGAACGCGTTGATCGGCGCGAGCCCGCCACTGGTCCAGTCGACCACGGTTTTGCGCCGCTGATAATCCGCGCCCATCAACACCGTGTGTTTGGTCGCACCCGTGAAGAATTCAGCCTGAAGCATGTTGTCGACGATGAATGCATGCAGACGCTCGTCACCGCCTGTGTAATAACGGTTCAGCTCGTTGCTGGTTGGCGTGGTCCAGCCATAGGCGTAGACCTGATCCATATTCACTTTGGAATCGAGGTAGCGGAAGTTCTGCCGTGCTGTGAAGACATCGTTGAAACGATGCTCAAACTGATAACCGAACGACTGCTGATCACGCGAGTAACCGTCGATCCCCGGCTCGCCTTCGAAGAAATGCGGGGAGATGCGGTTGCCATTGCGCTGATGAATCGTGCCATCGGCCGGCACGCCGCCGTGGTAGCCACCGTCGGGATCGTGTTGCAGATAAGCCTGCAAAGTCAGCGATGTGTCTTCAGTGAAATCGATACTCAGCGTCGGTGCCAGGGCGAAGCGCTTTTCCTTGTTGTGGTCGAATTGCGTGTCGGACTGATCGGTTAACCCGGTCAGACGATAGGCAATGCGTTTGTCGTCATCGACCGGACCGCTGAAGTCAAAACCGACCCCACGCTGACCCTGCGTGCCGACCGTGGCTTGCACTTGATGGTAAGCCTCGTACAAAGGTTTTTTGCTGGTCAGCGCCACCAGACCGCCCGGTGAACTGCGGCCGTACAGTACCGACGATGGGCCTTTGAGAATGTCCACACGCTCGAGGAAATATGGATCGACCTGCATGGTGCTGTAGGTGCCGCTGTCGCCCATCGACTTGAGGCCGTCGAGGTAGATGTTGTCCACCGAGCCGTCGTTGAAGCCGCGCATCGCCACGTAGTCATAGCGATGAGTCGCGCCGTACGGGTTGGTCAGCACACCGGGGGTGTAGCGCATTGCTTGCGAGACCGTCTGCGAGCCTTGGTCGTCCATTTGCTCGCGCGTGACCACAGACACACTTTGTGAGGTTTCCAGCAGCGCGGTACTGGTTTTGGTGGCGATCTGGCTGTGGGTGGCGTTGTAGCCATCCATGCTGCCCAGTGCGTTGCCGAGGGCGAAGCCTTTGATGTCGGTGGTCGGCAGGGCCAGCGCTTCGCTTTCTGCGATCGGCCGCAGGGTGTAGCTGCTGCCATCCTGACTGACCGCTTCGAGCCCGGAGCCGCCGAGCAAGTGGCTCAGCGCCTGATCAGTCGAATACTCACCCTGTACGCCCGGCGATTGCCGTCCCTGAGTTTGTTGTGGAGTCATCGCCAAGGTGATGCCGGCCTGACGGGCGAATTGATTCAGCGCCTCACCCAACGGTCCCGCGGCGATGTTGTAACGTTGGGCGGCCTCACTGTTTACGGTGCCGGCGGCGACGCTCAGGTTCGGCAATACGGCCACGCCGAGCGCGGTCGATAACAGCGCCGCTCTAATGGCATGGCGCAACAGGCGCGATTCGCAGGTGAATTTCGGAGAGTTCTTACAGGTGGCGCGGACAGTCATTGTAGGTTTCCGTAGGAAGTCGCAAACGCTTGAGTTGAAGTGCTTACTGACTAAGCCGGACTGTCTGCAAAAACCCGCCAAAATAATTTCAGACGACACGTTCCAGGGTCACCCACCAGCGGGTGCGATAGCGCAATTGCACCGGCAAGGTCTGCGGCAGAATCGCCAGGAGCTTGTCGGTGTCTTCTAGGCGGAACACACCGGACAGGCGCAAGTCGGAAATGTCCGAAGCGCAGGTCAGAAAGCCCTGACGATAGCGTCCGACTTCGCTGAGGAAATCACCGAGGCGCATATTGCGTGTGACGATCAAGCCATCGACCCACGCGCCGGCATCCATATCCAGTGCAGGCGCCACGCGAACCTGATGGTGGTCGATGAGATAACTCTGCCCGGCCAGCGCTTCAATCATCGAACCAGCGGAATGAATGGCCACACGCCCACTGGTGACGCTGAGCCGCGTGCAATCGTGGTCCTGGCGCAGGATGAACCGCGCATCTTGCGGCTCGTAAGTGCCGTGGCGACTCTGCACGCGCAACGGTCGTTCGAAAGCCCCGCCTTCATCAGCGCCGCCACAGGTGACAATGATCTCGCCACGGGTCAGTTGGATCAGCCGCTGCTGCGCGGTGTAATCCAGTTCCACGGCGCTGGCGGTGTTGAGTTCGATACGGGTGCCGTCCGGTAGCTGGAAGCCGCGACGCTCGCCGGTGGCCGTGGCGTAATCGGCGCGCCACTGCTGCCACGCAGCGGTGTCCTTGGCCAGCCATGCGGCGGAGCCCATCAGCAATGCGCCGGACAACAGTTTCAACGCCTGTCGCCGACCCAAACCCTGTGCGCCGTTTTCCAGCGTGTTGAACGCCACTTGTGCACCGGGCACCGCGCGCAGGTTACTGCTCAACTCGGCTTGCAGTGACTGCACCCGTTGCCAGGCCAACTCATGTTCATGGTGCTCGGCGCGCCATTGCTCGCATTGGCGGTTCAGCCGCGCATTGCCATGGTTGTTGCGCAAGCGCAGCAGCCAGTGAATGGCTTGCTTGACCACTTGCTGCTGCGGCTCGCCGCGACGTCCGAGAGAAACGTTATCCACAGGCATCAGCTTGCGTACCGCAGCACGTAGCAGTGATACAGCGCATCGGCGACGTAGCGTTCCACCGAGCGCAGCGACAAACCCATCTGTTCGGCGATCTGTTTGTGGGTCAAACCTTCGCACTGCGCCAGGAGAAACGCCTGACGTACTTTCGGCTTCAATCCTTCAAGCATGCGCGCGATGCTTTCCAGCAGCTCGATCACCAGTGCCCTGGCTTCGGCACTCGGCGTTTCAGCTTCGGGTAGATGTGCGATGGTCTCCAGATAGGCGCGTTCGATTTCCTCGCGACGCCAATGATCAATCACCAGACCACGAGCGACGGTGCGCAGGAAGGCACGGGGTGCCTTGAGTTCCAGGCGTTCGGTGCGTTGTAGCAGGCGCACGAAGGTGTCCTGGGCGAGGTCTGCGGCATCCGCTGCATTGCCCAGCCGCGCGCGCAGCCAAGCGTTGAGCCAGCCGTGATGACTACTGTAAAGCGCCTGTACAGCAAGCTCAGGTGAGGACATGAACGCGAACGTCACAAATGATAATTACTCGCATTGTCATCAAGGGTTACAGATTTTGCAACTGCCGCATATACAACCGTCATAAAAAATCCTGCGCCGAGCGCTCTGGCGCACCGTTCGGCGGGAATCGGTCAAGAGTGTCATCCATTTCCTGCATAACCCTAAGATTTCTCCCACGCGTGCCGACAGACTGGTGAGACATGCGTGCACCAAAGTAGAGCGGCCAGAAGAACGCCGCCTGCGCTGTACATGGAATGTTGCATTCGGAACGCATCCCCACTTTTGGCATAAGAAGTCCCATGAAATGAATCTCAAGTTCAGCCATAAAATTCTGTTGGCCGCCTCGGGCGTCGTGGTCCTGGCGTTCGCGCTGTTCACCCTCTACAACGACTATCTGCAGCGAAACACCATTCGCCAGAACCTCCAGTCCTCCGTGCAGCAGGCCGGTGATCTGACCGCCAGCAGCGTGCAGAACTGGATGAGCGGGCGGATTCTGGTGCTGGAGAACCTCGCGCAGAACGTCGCCCATCAGGGCAAGGACGCCGATTTCCCGGGCCTGGTCGATCAACCTGCTTTCACCTCGAACTTCCAGTTCACCTATGTCGGTCAGGCCAACGGTGTGTTCACCCAGCGCCCTGACGCGAAGATGCCGGACGGTTACGATCCGCGTCAGCGCCCTTGGTACAAGCAAGCCGTCGCCGCCGACAAAACCATGCTGACACCGCCATACATGGCGGCCGTCGGTGGCTTGGTGGTGACCATCGCCATGCCGGTGAAAAAGAACGGCGAGCTGCTTGGCGTAGTCGGTGGTGACCTGAGTCTGGAAACCCTGGTGAAGATCATCAACTCGGTGGACTTCGGTGGCCTCGGCCATGCGTTCCTGGTCAGCGCTGACGGTCAGGTGATCGTCAGCCCGGACAAAGATCAGGTGATGAAGAACCTCAAGGACATCTACCCGAACACCAGCGTGCGCATCGAGAAAGGCAACCAGAATGTCGTGCTCAACGGTCAGGAACGCATTCTGTCGTTCACCCCGGTCAGCGATCTGCCGAATGCGCAGTGGTACATCGGTCTGTCGATCGATCGCGACAAAGCCTACGCTGCCCTCAGCCAATTCCGCACCTCGGCACTGATCGCGATGTTCGTCGCTGTCGGCGCGATTGCCCTGCTGCTGAGCCTGCTGATCAACGTGCTGATGCGTCCGCTGACCACCATGGGCCGCGCGATGAAAGACATCGCTCAGGGCGAAGGTGATCTGACCCGTCGTCTGGTGGTTGAGAGCAAAGACGAGTTCGGCGAGCTGGGCAGTGCGTTCAACCAGTTCGTTGAGCGAATTCATGCGTCGATTTCCGAAGTGTCCTCGGCGACTCGCCATGTACATGACCTGTCGCAACGGGTGATGGCGTCGTCCAACGCCTCGATCGTCGGCTCTGACGAGCAAAGCGCGCGCACCAACAGTGTCGCTGCGGCGATCAACGAGTTGGGCGCTGCCACGCAGGAAATCGCCCGCAACGCCGCCGATGCTTCGCAGCACGCCAGTGGCGCGAGCGAGCAGGCCGATGACGGTCGTCAGGTAGTTGAGCAGACCATCCAGGCGATGACCGAGCTGTCGCAGAAGATCAGCCTGTCGTGCACGCAGATCGAAACCCTGAATGCCAGCACCGACAACATCGGCCACATCCTCGATGTGATCAAAGGCATCTCGCAGCAGACCAACCTGTTGGCACTGAACGCGGCGATTGAAGCGGCGCGTGCCGGTGAAGCGGGTCGCGGTTTTGCCGTAGTGGCGGACGAGGTGCGCAACCTTGCCCATCGCACCCAGGAATCGGCGGAAGAGATTCACAAAATGATCACGTCGCTGCAAGTCGGTTCACGTGAAGCAGTGAGCACGATGAATGCCAGTCAGGCGTCCAGCGAGCAGAGCGTGGAAGTGGCCAATCAGGCCGGTTTGCGTCTGGTCAGCGTGACCCAGCGCATCGGCGAAATCGATGGCATGAACCAGTCGGTGGCCGCCGCGACCGAAGAGCAGACCGCCGTGGTGGAAACCCTCAACGTCGACGTTAACCAGATCAATATGCTGAACCAGCAGAGCGTGGCCAACCTCAATGAAACGTTGAAGGATTGTGATGCGTTGTCGCAACAGGCTAATCGTCTGAAGCAATTGGTCGACAGCTTCAAAATCTGACCTCAAGTCAGACCGCGTTATCGTTCATCGCGAGCAGGCTCACTCCTACAAATTAACCGGGTTCCATCTGAAGGAACCCGATCAACTGTAGGAGTGAGCCTGCTCGCGATAGCGGTCTAGAACTCACCGCCAAGCTCAGGTTTAAACAAACAGCTTCAGCACATTCCCCATCCCATCATCCGCAAACCCCTGCACAAAATCCTTGAACCCCGGCAGCGCTTCCTCACCACCGGAAGCAGGCTCGGCAATGATCGTCCACGTCGCCCGGGATTTGCCTGCGCCCAACGATTGCACATCCATCGCCGCCCACAGATTCGCCACGCCCAACGTGTTGTAAATCGTTGTCCAGGTCATGCTGCGCGCCTGCTCATCGCGGGAGTTGAGTTGCTCGACCACCACGTTGCCATCCTTGAAGAACTTCTTGCGCAATGAGGACACGCCCTCACCGGTCATTTCGATGTGCGACAGCGCCGGAATGAAGCGGTCGAAACTGCCGAAGTTGCCGACCACTGCCCAGACTTGCGCCGCGTCCGCCGGCACTTCTACCGACGAAACGACGTGGCAGCCTTGCGGGTTTTTGATCAGGGTGTCGGGTTGCAGAGTGCTCATGGTGTTGCTCCTTGTTGTTGAGTCAGATGAAGTTGATTTCTTTCAGGTAGTCGCAGCCACGACGCAGCAGCGCCGCAGATTTCTGCGGGTAGTGCGCGCCCATTTGCTGCACGCCGGCCTGGGCGTTGGCATGACCGATCAGGGAGATATCGCCGATGTCTTCCTCGAAGCCGTTGAGGTAGAAACCGAGCACGCCGAACAGCGCGTTATCGGCATCGACACGTCCGAGTTGCTGCTGCCAGTCGGCGACGCTGACCAGCGAGAACTCGCTGCCGGTTTCGCGGAAGGAAGCGACGTAGGCGTCCCAACTCAATGGCTCGGGGTTGTGCAGATTGAACACCGCTCGGTCGGGCGAATAACGGCTGGCGTGGAAGGCGATAAACCGCGCAAGAAAGTCCACCGGCATCAGGTCGAAATTCAGCGTGAAGGCCGGGACCTGTCCTAGCTGGATCGAGCCTTTGAGCATCAGCATCAAGCGGTTTTTGTGCGGCTGACACACGCCGCTCAAACTGTTGAAACTGATGTTGCCGGGGCGATACAGATTGACCCGCACGCCACGCTCACGAGCCCGCTCCAGAATGCGCTCGCCAACCCATTTCGACAGGTTGTAGCCGTTGCGGATGTAGATCGGCGGAGTCGGCGCGGCGGGCAACTCCAGCACCCGGCCGTCGGCATCGACCGTGCTGGAAGCCGACAGTGTCGAAACAAAATTGAAGACCTTTTTGCTTTGCCCTTCGCACAGGCGCAGCAGGGCGAAAATCGGCTCGACGTTGTCCGCTGCCAGTGACTCGTAATCGAGCACGTGATTGACGTTCGCGGCGTTGTGCACCAGTGCGCCGAACTCGCGATCCAGACGTTGATAATCGTCGTCGTTCAAGCCCAGCTGCGGGCGCGAAATATCCGCCGCATAAACCCGCACCCGACTCAAATCCAGATGCTCCAGACGGTTCTCGCGCAGTGACTCGGCAAAGCGCTGCGCCGCCGTTTGCCCGCCGCCATCACGTACCAGACACGCGACTTCGCTGGCGCCCCAACCGAGCAATGCCTCGACGATGTGCACACCGACAAAACTGTTGGCGCCGGTGACGATGACCTTGTGCACATCACCCATGCGACTGATCGGCAGCGGTTCGATGTCCAGCGCACGCTCGGCGTCGGCCATGGCTTGAGCGCTGAGCACGGCGCTGTCATCAGTACCGCGCACCAACGTTGCGAGCTTGATGATGGTCGGCAGTTCGATGAAGCGGTTGATCGAAATGCTGCGGCCAAATTCCTCGCGCAAACGCAGGAGCATCCGCGACAGCAGAATCGAATGGCCACCGAGATTGAAGAAGCTTTCGTCGGTGGAAATGTCGCTGCCCGGCAGCTCCAGCAACTCGGCCCAGATTTCCAGCAGCAGCGCTTCGTCAGGGTTTGCCGGCAGGCATTTCGGGCCGTTGTCCTGCACGCTCACCGGCAATTCCAGTAGTGCCTTGCGGTCGACCTTGCCGTTGCTGGCGAACGGCATGCTTGCCAGTTCGGTCCATGCCACGGGTTGCATGTAGTCCGGCAAAAACTGCCGGGCGTGAGCCTTCAGGGCATCGCGGGCGGTAGCCGATTGTGGTTGGGCGAGGAACGCCAGAATCCGCCGCTGACTGTCGATCACCACGGCGATCTGACGGTACAACTGGCTCTCACGCAGGCAGCGTTCAATCTCTTCCGGTTCGACCCGAAAACCACGAATCTTCACCTGATTGTCGCGCCGTCCGCACAGCTCGATTCCCTGCTCGCCCCACTTGGCCATGTCGCCGCTGCGGTAGGCGCGCAGCGCTTGGCCGTCGGGCAATTGCAGCGTCAGATAACGTTCGGCGGTCTGCTGTGGATTGTTCAGATAACCGAGGCAAACCCCCGGGCCGACGATGAACAACTCGCCCACGGTGTTCTCCGGCACCGGTTGCAAATCGTCGTCGAGAATCAGCACCTGGCTGTTGGCAATCGGCGCGCCGAGGCTGCGGTTGCTGTCACCCGGCTTGAGCTGACGCGCGGTGATCAGCACCGTGGCTTCGGTCGGGCCGTACAGGTTGTGCAGCGTGCCTTGGCGGGTCAGTTGCTCGATGACGAACGGCTCGCAGACATCGCCACCGGTCATCACTTGCACACCTTCCAGTTGTTCCAGCAGCAGGATGCTCAACAGCGCCGGCGGCAGGAACGCATGGCTCAGTTGCCGGCGGCGGATCAGCGCGACCAATTGCAGCGGATCGCGCCGTTGCGTGTCGTCGGGCACCACCAGTTCGGCGCCTGACAGTAAGGTCGGGAAGATATCGATCAACGATGAGTCGAAGCTCAACGAAGAAAACTGCAACACCCGACTCTCGGCGTGCAACTGCACGTACTCGGCGTACCACGCGGTGAAGTGCGCGAGGTTAGCCTGACTGAGCAACACACCTTTGGGATGGCCGGTGGTGCCCGAGGTGTAGAGCGCCATGCACGGCGCCTCAAGTTCGGGACGCTGGCGCATTAACGGCTGGCCGAGATCGGCTTCGGCGCTGTCGATGCGACTGACGTCGAGCCCGGCCATCGTTGCGCTGAGCGGATGCTCACCATCGTGCAGCAGCAACGAGGCGCCGGCGTTTTGCAGAATGTATTGCTGGCGCAGCAACGGATGACTCGGCTCCAGCGGCAAGTACACCGCACCGCTGCCGAGAATCGCCAGAATCGAAGCGAACAGCGCCGGACTTTTCGGCAGGCAGATACCGACCACCCACGGCTGCGGATGCTGCTCAAGTAATGGCAGCAAACGCTGTTGAATCGCCCGGCTGTGGGCGTGCAACTGGCCGTAGCTGATCGACTGCTCGGCGAGGTGCAGCGCCGGCCGCTCCGCGTGTTGAATCAAGCTCTGCTGCAAACGCTCGATGACGGGAGCCTGCGCCTGTTCCAGCAGCACCGCATTCGCCGTTTCATTGCGGCGATGGACGTAAGCCAGGCTGTCGAGAAACAGCAGGTTTTCCATCCGCTCGAAATGCGGGGCTTTCAACGATGCGGCCTGCTGAAAGTAATCCGCATCACGGGAGAAGCGGCTGACCAGCAGCGCCACTTCGTCAACGATATGCGTCAGCACCCGCTGACGCAGTGCCTGACCGTTGCCGGACGGTTCATCGCCAATCGGCACACGACTGATCAGTGATGAGCCGAGAAAGCACAGCAGATCGAGTGTCGGCAAACCCGTTGCGCTGTGCGCGCCGATGCCCAGGCGCAAATGCAGGTGCGGGATGGCGCAGCGATCGCCGGCGCCGAGGAAGCCATCGTCAATGATCAGATCCACCGTCGATGCACCCGCAGCACTGCGTTGCAATGAGTGACCGTGTTGTTCGAGTTCCTGCGCCAGCTCGGTCATGGCCTGGCTGGCGCCAATCAGCAAAATGTCGAGACGTTTCATGTCGGCCTCCTCAAACCAGGTAGTCGCGCAGGGCGTGCTGCACACACGGTGAGTCGAGCAGCGAGCTGTTGTGGAAGAACTTGACGATGTTGCCCACCAGCGGGTGATGGCGATTGATCGGGAAGGCCAGCCCGGCCATTTCATCCCTGAGCGAACGGCGTGTGGTCTCGCTGACCGGTAGCGCGTCGATCAGGCGCAGGTCGAAGGCTTTCTGGATGTCGTTGGTCAGGTAGTGGCCGATGAACACCGGCAGGATCTGCGCGATGGTTTCGCGATCATCGTCGTTTGCGGTGTGCCAATAGATGCGCACCATCCGCGCCCAGAAACTCGAGTGGCGACCTTCATCGAGCAAGTGGTCGGCCATCAGACCTTTGATCGACGGTTTGACCGTGTCGTCTCGGGCAAACGCGGCGACATCGCCGGTCACGGTGTTCTCTGCGATGGCCACGCAGATTAGCTCCACGGCACTGCGCAAGTGTTCCGGGGCCAACGCGACAGCAGCGGGAATCGCTCGGCTCAGCTCGATTTCCTCCGGCAACTGAATGGGTTGGATGCCGGTCATCGCCACGGTTTGCTGCATGAAATCCATCGCCACCAAGGCGTGGTAATCCTCATCGACCACCACGGTCATCGCGTCGTAACGACAGGCAAACGGGAAGGCCACGGCGAAGCGATTCTTGGCGATGCTGCGCGCGGTCTTGTCGACGATCTCGGTTTCGAAAATCACCACGTCGTTGATGAACTTGTACAGCGTCTGCACCAGGGCGAAATCCCGTTGTTGCGGGCATTCGCGCAGGAAGGTTTCGCTGAGCACCAGCGGTTGACGACTGAGCGGATAAATCAGTCGCGCATCGTCTTCCAACACCCGACGCGGACGGGTGCGGATGGTGGCGCGGCTTTCCCAGACGTCGGCAAAGGATTGATAGTCGGCGGCATTCATTGGGCCACCTCCGCCAACGATTCGCGCATGCTCAGGCGCAAGCCGTCCCACAAGGCGATGCGGCTTTCGACGGCGGCGATGGCGCTGGCGTAGACCTCGGCCTCACGCTGCGGGTCGCCATCGACCAGACGGTCGAGCAATTGCTCCGCCGCGGGGCCGTGATCTTCGGAGTCGACTTCGATGTGCCGCTCCAGGTAATAGCGAAAGGTCGGGGCCTGCTCGATGCCGATGCCCCAGTCATCGAGAATGCGCTGGAACATGGTCGGAATCACGCTCTCGCGACCATGCAGAAACGCCGCCGCAACGCTGTGTCCCGGGGCGTGCAGGGCAATGCGCAAGGTGTCGCGAACGAACTGCGCCGCTGCAGGTTCGATCTCGACGCTTTGCAGAGCCACGTCATAGCTCACGCCTTCCTGCTGCAGGGCTACAAAGCGTTCCACGGCTGTGGTGCTCGCGCCGATTTCGCGCATCGCATCCAGGTACAACTCGAAATGGCTGTAGTGGCCGTCGGTCAGGCGATCATCCGACTCCTCACCGAGCACGATTTCATTGATCAGCCGTGCGGCGTGCGGGTCACGCGGCGGCAGCCAGGGCAATCGCGTGCAGGTGAGTTCCTGCTGCAGGCGTTTGGTCAGCGACATGAAATCCCACACGGCGAAAACGTGGGTCTCCATGAATCGCTGCAAGACCGATAACGAACTGATTTCGGAAAAGATCGGATGAACACTCAGTTCAGCTTTTTTCAGGGCGAGTTGGTTCTTATTGGGCATCATGATGTCCTTTATCATTGATATGAAATGGAACGGCTTTTTCAACTACGCAATTGATGTGTTGGCAACTTGGCGATCTTCGGCCAACGAGCGATAGTCCATCATCTGCAGATGAATAAGCGTCAGGTTGCGTCTCAACGGTTGTGGCCTGGCCCCGCACCAATCCGCCGATACTGCGGGGGGATGGGGCGGGTGTGTTCCGCTTTGAAGTGAAAGTTCAAACTCGGCGAAGAAAAACTAATACAGCGCAACAGCAATTAACAAGTGTAATTTTGATTATTTTAAGTTGCCTGTTTTTGAAGTATGAGTGTGGCCGATAAAACTTTTTATATAAGTTTTATTTGGGCGTAGTTGCTCCTTTCGGCGAACAGCGGCCAAAATCGATCAATAAGAGTGAATGCCTCACTCGAAGCAACTTTCTAATAAAAGGAATTAATTGATTTATAGGGGCGGAAGTTGGCCGTGACCGGCGCCGTTGACTTCCTTTTTCCCCGTGACAAGGCTCCTTCCGTAGGTTCCTGGTGCGGGGACTGCGCCGGCGTTGCGACGCGTCGCCCGTTCTTTATTGGGTTGGCGGATCAAGAGTGCGGGTAAATTGCCATCCCGGCTATTACCGATTCGTCATTAATGCTGCAAATATCGGGCTGACGCGCGTGGGGGAGGTTAGAGCGCAAACGTCGACTTGCCAGCCTGTTGGCGGCATATCGAAAGGGAGGATTTGTAAGCAGGTGAGTCGCCGGGCAGCCTCGCAAGGCTGCCCGATGCGGCTATTCAGCGTGCGGCTTTACGGCTTTGCGCCGCCGGACTGGCGAGATAACGGGTGATGACCTCGACGCCACGGTTGAGGTGCTTGACCAGCAGTGCTACCGAGCCTTCGACATCCCGTGCCATCGCCGCTTGCAGCATGGCGCGGTGATCGTCCTGGGACAGATTGCCCAGGCCCATGGCTTCGAGATTGAAGCGCAGGAAGCGTTCTTCCTCGTTCAGCCCGTCCTCAACCAGTCGCAACAGACGCCGGTTAGGCGCTTTGCCGTACAGGGCCATGTGGAACAAGCGGTTGAGCCGACCAATTTCGGTGTAGTCGTGCTGATTGGCGAGTTGTTCGATACACACCGCAGCCTGGGCATGATCAGCAGCGGTCAGTAACGGAATCGACTGACGCAACGCTTCGGTTTCGAGGAGGATGCGTAACTCATAGGTTTCGCCGGCATCGCCCTGAATCAGCGGCGCGACCACCGCACCTTTGTGCGCGGTAACGCTGAGCAGGCCCTGCGCTTCCAGCTGACGCAAGGCTTCGCGCACAGGCATGCGGCTGACGCCGAACAGATCGGCCAGATCCTGCTGGCGCAATGCGGTGCCACACGGCAGCCGGCCATCGAGGATTGCCGCACGCAGGGTTTCTTCGATGATCGAGCGGGCGAGGTGCGCGGGAATTGGCCCATCGACTTTAATACTATGCAGCGGTTTGGGCTTCTGAGTCACGACTACGCACCCTGTATGTCGGTCTTATTTGGATCCAAATGACACTAGTGATTGCTCTACAGGTTGTCAAACCGTGTAGAACAAACTGGTTACATTTGCAGCTTAGCGTGCCAGTGATGATCTCACCGTGCCATTGTTTTTTACCGGGCTAAGCTTCACCATCAAACGCTTTCCTTCCTGCCCCCTGGAAACCTGCTGTGGCGGTACGTTTCGCGATCCCTCGGACACTGCGCTGGCTTGGCTGCGCACTGTTGCTGGCCGGCATGATGCTGGGCGGCCTGCATGCCGATTGGGATTTTTCCGCGATCAGCCGCAAAGCCACGGCACTTTACGGACCCTTGGGTGCCGGCCAGCAGCGGATCGATGCCTGGCAGAACCTGTTAGCCACGCAGAAACAAGTCAGCGAGATGGAAAAACTCAAAGTGGTGAACCTGTTTTTCAACAAACAGGTGCGCTACGTCGAAGACATCGATCTGTGGCACGAAGTCGATTACTGGGAAACGCCCATCGAGGCGCTCTGGAAAGGCGCCGGCGACTGCGAAGATTATGCAATCGCCAAGTATTTCAGCCTGCGCCACCTCGGGGTTTCCAGTGACAAGCTGCGCATCACCTACGTAAAAGCCTTGCGGCAGAACCGCGCGCACATGGTCCTGACTTACTATGCCACCCCCGATGCCATGCCGCTGGTGCTCGACAGCCTGATCGATCCGATCCAGCCGGCGTCCCAGCGAACCGATTTGCTGCCGGTCTACTCTTTCAATGCCGAAGGTCTGTATCTGCCGGGGGCCAAAGGCAATAAAAAGGTCGGTGACACCAAACGCCTGTCGCGCTGGCAGGATGTGTTGAAGAAAATGCAGGCCGAAGGTTTCCCGGTCGAGACGATTAACTAGGAGCATGCGCTCAGATGTCTTTGTTCAAACAGCTGTTGATCGCGATCTGTCTGTTCCTTGTGGTGGCCTTCACTGGCAGCTTCATGGTCAGCCTGGAGAGCTCGCGCACCCAGTACGTCAACCAGTTGCGCTCTCATGCGCAGGACGCGGCGACGGCACTGGCCTTGTCGCTGACGCCGAATATCGACGATCCGGCGATGGTTGAATTGCTGGTCAGCTCGATTTTCGACAGCGGTTATTACGCGAGCATCCGCGTGGTCGATCTGAAGACCGATCAGACCATCGTCGAGCGCAACGGCATTCCGGCCGTCACCAATGTGCCGGACTGGTTCGTCAAACTGATCGGGCTGGAACCGGCCGGTGGCGATGCGCTGGTCAGCCGTGGCTGGGAGCAGGCGGCGCGGGTCGAGGTGGTCAGCCACCCGATGTTCGCCGTGGCCAAGCTGTGGCAGAGCGCGTTGGGTAGCCTCGGCTGGTTGCTGATCTGTGGTGCGATCAGTGCAGTGCTCGGCGCGTTGCTGCTGCGCCGGCAATTGAAACCGCTGGATTACATGGTCAAGCAATCCCACGCCATCGCCCGGCGCGAATTCCTCAGCCTGCCGGATCTGCCGCGCACGCCTGAGTTGCGCCGCGTGGTGCAGGCGATGAATCAAATGGTCGAGAAGCTCAAGGCGCTGTTCCAAGAGCAGGCCGAGCGCAGTGAAAAACTGCGCGCCGAGTCGTATCAGGACAACCTCACCGGGTTGGCCAACCGCCGCTATTTCGAAATGCAGTTGAACAACCGCGTGAGCAACCCGGAGCAGGCCAGTTCCGGTTATCTGCTGTTGTTGCGGGTCAAGGATCTGGCCGGGCTCAACCAGCGTCTCGGCGGCCAGCGCACCGATGAACTGTTGAAAGCAGTCGGCGAGCAACTGTCGCGCGAATGCGCCAAATACCCGGAAACCCAGAACCTCGTCACGCGAATTCGCGGCGGTGAATTTGCCGTGCTGGCGCCAGGCCTGGTGCGTGAAGAAGCGCTGCAACTGGCGCAGAACCTCGACAGTGCATTGAGCAGTCTGCACGCCACGGGCGCGACCGATGTGGCCGCGGTGGCATCAATCGGCTTGGCGCCGTTTGCTCACGGCGATTCGCCACAGTCGGTGCTCAGCCTCGGTGATCAAGCGCTGGCGCAAGCCGAAGGGCAGGGTGAGCAGAATTGGGCGTGCATCGATCAGAGCCTGACGGCGGACGTTGGCGACGATCATCACGCCTGGCATCGCCTGCTGGATCAGGCGTTGAGTCAGCAGCGGTTCGAGCTGTATTTCCAACCGGTGGTGGCCGCCGCAGACACGCAACTGGTGCTGCATTACAAAGTCCTCTCGCGTCTGCTCGACGAACAGGGCCAGACCATTCCGGCCGGGCGCTTTCTGCCGTGGCTGGAGCGCTTCGGCTGGACCGCGCGCCTGGACCGCTTGATGCTCGAACGCGTGCTGGAGCAAATGAAAGAACACGAAGATTCACTGGCGCTGAATCTGTCCTCGGCGACCCTCGCCGATCCTCAGGCGCTGAACAAAGTCTTCGAGATTTTGCGTGCGCATTCCAACCTCGGCGCGCGTTTGACCCTGGAAATTGGTGAGGAGCAATTGCCCGAGCAGGCGGTGCTGGAACAGTTGACCCGACGCTTGCGCGAACTCGGGTTCTCCCTGAGCCTGCAGCGGTTTGGTGGGCGTTTCAGCATGATCGGCAACCTGGCGCGGCTGGGGCTGGCGTATCTGAAGATCGATGGCAGCTACATCCGCGCCATTGATCAGGAGAGCGACAAACGGCTGTTTATCGAAGCGATCCAGCGGGCGGCGCACAGCATTGATCTGCCGCTGATTGCCGAGCGGGTCGAGACCGAAGGGGAGTTGTCGGTGATCCGCGAGATGGGCTTGTATGGGGTTCAGGGGCAGTTGTTGGGTGAGCCCAAGCCTTGGGGATGATTCTTTGATCGTTCCCACGCTCTGCGTGGGAATGTAGCCCGTGACGCCGCGTCACAACGATGTTTGAGCGGTGTGGCTGGAACGCGGAGCGTCCCTTGATGCATTCCCACGCGGAGCGTGGGAACGATCAATAGAGGGAGATCAGATCAACCCGCCCTCATCCTCGTCGATCAACTGGCTCAGCCCGCCCAACGCCTCACGTGCCTGGGTCCGGTCCATCAATTTGGCCTGGGCCGCCGGTGGCAGGTCGGTGACGCGGATCACGCCTTTCTGGGTCAGCACCTGAATCAGGTCGTCGAGTACCCGAATCATTTCAAAGTCGCTCTGCTTGAGCTGTTTGAGGCTGTTTTCCACGGCTTCGTTGGCGTACCACGCCTGGATTTCGTGGTGATCGGCCGGCAGCGTTTCCGTGGCCTCGGCGTAGGCCGCAGCTTCCACGCGAATCAACTGGCCTTGCGCATCGCGTTGCACGTAAAACATTGAGCATCCCTCAGAAATGAACCAGCGTCATGCTGTCAGCAGCATAGCCAACTGCGCGCGAGTATGCGGGGCGGCGACGCAATCGTCACCGCTGCGCAAAGCACAAACGTGACGGCCGCCCCAGAAGGGCGGCCGTTTTTGTTCACGGATCAGCTGTTGTTGTGGTCGACCTTGATGGTCGGGTCGCTGCCGGCAATCAGGTTGTGAATGTTGGCGCTCGACCAGTTATTGCCTTCCAGTTTGATCGTCACGTCCGGGGTTGCCGCAGCGGCGTCGCCGGAGTTGAACTTGCCTGCCGAGCTGACTTGCAGCGACGACGTGCCATCGACCGTGGTGATCTTCAGGAAGTTGTCGATGGTGCTGCCGGTCTCGCCCTGCAGCAGATCGCGCAGGTCGATACGGTCACCTTCACTGGCCTTGAAGTCCTTGATCACGTCGTTTCCGGTGTCTCCAGACTTCCAGACAAAGGTGTCGGCACCCGAACCACCGATCAGGATGTCGTTGCCCTGACCGCCGATCAGCGTGTCGTTGCCGGTGCCGCCGAGGAGGATGTCATTGCCTTTGCCGCCGTCGAGCCAGTCGTTGCCGCCCGAGCCGAAGAGGATGTCATTGCCCGCGCCACCCAGCAGTGTGTCGTTGCCGTCATGCGCGCCGGATACATCGAACGCCTGATAGTGCTCGGTGATGTACTGGTGCACGTTACTTGTGGTGACTTTGCTGACGTCGACCCCGGTTTCCTTGGCCACGAACGCCTGCATCGCCTGATAACCCTCGCCGGCAATGCCGTTGAAGCTCACCAGGTCGCCGAACAGGATGTCGTTGCCGTCGCCACCGCTGACGGTGTCGTTGCCTGGCAGCGTGGCTTCGGTGTGGCCGATGATCGAGTTGGCCAGATCCTTCGGATCGATGTTGGTCTGCGGCGTTTTGTCCGAGTCGTAAGGCTTCAGATCGTTGAGACTGACGCCGCTGTTGAGGCCGATGGCTTCAACGTTCGACAGACCGCTGAGCAACGCGAAGCTGCTGGTCGAGTTGTCAGTGGTGGTCAAGCTGGTGCTGTTGCCGCTGCCCGCCAGAGCCGACAGCTCGTAAGTGCCGTCGCCCTGAGCGTGGATGGTGCCCAGGCTGCTCCAGTTCCAGCTGCCGTTTTTGTACGTCTGCAGGACTACGCTGCCGGCGCTGTTGATGCTCAGGTAGTGCGTGCTGTCGATGTAGGTGCTGAAGCTGTCGCCCAACTTGTAGTTGCTGGTCGTCACCACGCTGTCGAGTTTCACTTTGTCGTACAGCGTCGGATTGGTCTGCTCGCCGCTCTGGTAGTAGGTCGGCTGGCCGTCGGTGATGAAGTACGTAAGGTTCTTCGCACCGGTATTGGCCACGGCGTCGGCGCTCTGGAACCAGTTGGCCGTGGTCTTGAACACGTCCTCGTAGTTGGTGCCGCCGCCGGAGCTCATCGAATCCAGCACGGCTTTGAGCAGGGTCAGCGCGTTCGGGTCGTTGAGGTTCACCGACACCGACTTGTTGACCTGGGTATCGAAGTCCACCAGGAAGATGTTCACCGTGCCCGAGTTGCTGCCGCCCAGACTTTGCTTGAGGGTGTTGAACACCGCCGTCAGCGAGTCCTTGGCCGCGTTGATCGACGAGCTGCTCATACTGCCGGAGCTGTCGACCATGAATGCGATGTTGTAGTTGGTGCCCGGCACCACGGTCAGACCACCGATGTCGGCGACGATGATGTCGTTGCCATCGGTGCCGGTGACGGTATCATCGGCCGAGGTGGCGACAATGGCGTTGTAGACCGCCGGCACCACAGTGACCGGGATGGTCGCCGTGCTGCTCGCCGAACCGCCGACCATCTCGGTGGAGGTCGAGGTCACGGTCAGATTGAACTGGCCGTTGTAGTACGGCGGAGGCGTCACGGTCAGGCTGCCGAGGTTCCAGCCGGTGACGTTGGCGTCACCACTGCTGGCGGTGACGGTGAAGGTGTGACCCGCACCATCGCTGAGTACCGAGCCGACCGGCGCGCCGCTGATCTTCACGCTCAGGGTTTCCGAACCGTCGGTGTCGGTCAGCGCGGTGGTGACCGCCGACAGTTTCACCGTGGTGCCTTCGGCGCCGGTGTTGAGCTTGTAGCCGTCGTAATAGCCTTCGCCATTGGTGCCGTGCAGATCGGAAACGGTCACGCCCGAGTTCACCAGATCCTGCACGCCGGTGTAGAGCGGCACGCCGGCGCTGCTCAGGTCGATCGCTGTCCCGCCGTTGACCGACAGGTTGACGTCGTAGCTACCCGGGCCGCTCTGGTTATGGTGGTAGATGTCCAGGGTGTAGTAGCCGCTGGTGGTCGGGGTGAACGAACCGTTGAGGTTGCCGCCCGCGCCCCACGTGGTCGAGGCCACGTTCTTGCCGCCAATGGTCACCAACAGGCTGTCATCACCGACACCGCTGAAAGTGTAGGTCTTGCCGGCTTCCAGATAGATCAGGCCGGACGTCTTCGACGCGGTACCCGCCGTGACGCTACCGTCGGACTGAACGTTGTTCACATTAGTGCTGGAGTTCGGTTTGCCGCCAGCGTCGATGACGTTTTTCAGCGTGGTCGAATCCGCGCCGTTGCCGTTGGTGCCCAGGCCCGAGAGACCGGTCCAGACTTCCTTGATCAGCCCGGTGGACTTCACGCTGTTGTCAGCGACGCTCACGGTCGGCGCATCTGCCACTGGCGTGATGTCGATCTTCACGGTGCCGGTGTTGCCCAGCAGTTGGCCGTCGGTTGGCTGGAACTTGATCTGCGCGTAATCCGCCTGATTGTTGCCCAGACCGGTGCCGCCGTAACCATTCGCACCCGACTCGTTGGTATCCGGCAGGAAGCGCAGCTTGCCGGCGTCGATGTCGGCTTTGCTGAAGGTCTGGTTGTTGGCAACGTCTTTCCAGGTCGAGCCGTCCAGATACTGCAGTTTGCCTTCGCCCGGCAGTTGGGTGATTTTCACCCCGAGGCTGCTCGCCGGGCTGTCGACATCGCTCACACCGAAGGTCGACCAGCCGAGGATCAGCGGCGTGTCTTCGGTGCCGGTGACGTTGACCGGTGCTGCAACCGGCGCATCGTTGATCGCCACCACGTTGACCGTGGTGGTCGCGGTGTTGGAGTAGTTGCCGCCATCGGTCACCGTCACGGTGATGATGCGCGGCACGGTGCTCGGGTCGTCACTGCTGTTGGTGAAGCTGATGTTCTTGATCGCCTGCATGTAGTCGGCCAGTGTCGCGTTGCCCGACAAGGTCAGGGTCACGGTGCCGTTGGTGCTGTTGGCATTGATGGTGATGCCGTTGACGCTGTTGCCCAGGTTCAGCGCATCGCCGTCCTGGCGGTTGGTCAGCACTACGGTGGCGCCGGTCAGCATGGTGCTGTCCGGGTCGGTGATCTTGATATCGGTGTCGGCAATCGACACACCCGCGCCCGGCGTGTTCTCGGTGAACGTCACCTTGTAGTCGGCACCGGTGGCGCCGCTGGAGTTGTTGGCATCCAGGTCGATCACCGGCGGTGCATCGTTGTCGATGATCGAGGTGCTGACGCTGCCGTTGGTGGCGCTGACCGCGAGGTTCTCGAAGTTGCCACCGGTGGCCGAATCGATCTTGACCACGAAGTTCTCGGTGCCTTCGGTGATCTTGTCATCGATGGTGGCGACGTTGAACTGCGCGCTGCTCGCACCTGCCGGGATCTTCACGGTGTACACGCCGGTGAAGTCCGAACCGTCGGCGGCGGTGCCGCTGTAGACGATTTTCAGGGTCACTTCGGTTTGCGCCGGGTGGTTCAGGCTGACGGTGTAGCTGGCGGTCTGGCCTTCGGTCACCGAGGTGCTGCCGGTGATGCTGACGGTGGTGGTGTCGATGGTGTCGGTGACGCTCGTAACGGCTGGTGTATTGCTGGTCACCAGGTTCTCGAAGCCGCCGCCACTGGTGCCGGTGATGCTTGCCTGAACGTTGCCGGCGTCTTTGTAGACGTCGTCCGCTGGTGCGGCGACAGTCACGGTGCCGGTGGTTTCGCCAGCCTTGATGGTGATCACCGAGCCATTGCTCAGGGTCACGGTGACTGGCGAGCCAGCGGCGTTGGTCAAGGTTGCGGTGTACGTGATCAGGCCACCTTCAGCCACGGTGCCGGTTGCGGTTAGCGACAGGTTGGTGGTGTCGATGGTGTCGGTCACGGTGGTGCTGACCGGGGTTTTGTCGGCCGCGAGATTTTCGTAGTTGCCGCCAGTCACATTGGTGATCGAGTTGGTCAGCGGTGCATGGCCGGTCAACGCATCGTTAGGCGCGGTGGCGGTCGCAGTGCCGGTGGTTTTGCCGACTTCGATGGTGATGCTTTGGCCGTTGGCCAAGGTCACCACGACCGGCGAGCCGGTCACTGGAGCACCAACAGTCGCGGTGTAAACGACGTTGCCGCCTTCAGCCGCTGTAGCGGTTGCGGTCAGTTTCACCGTGGTGGTGTCGATGGTGTCGGTGACGCTGGTCACGGCTGGCGTGGTGCTAGTCACCAGATTTTCGAAGCTGCCACCAGTGGCGGTTTTGATGGTCGCCTGGACGTTGCCGGCGTCTTTGTAGACGTCGTCCACTGGTGCGGCGACAGACACGGTGCCGGTGGTTTCGCCAGCCTTGATGGTGATTACCGAGCCGTTGCTCAGGGTCACGGTGACTGGCGAACCTGCAGCGTTGGTCAGTGTCGCGGTGTAAACGATCGAACCACCCTCGGCCACAGAACCGGTCGCGGACAGCGACAGGTTGGTGGTGTCGACGGTGTCGGTGACATTGGTCGATACCGGAGTTTTGTCGGCGACCAGATTTTCGTAGTTGCCGCCAGTAACGCCGGTGATTGCATTGGTAATCGGGGCATGACCGGTCAGCGCATCGTTCGGCGCAATAGTGGTCGCGGTGCCGGTGGTTTTACCAACCTCGATGGTGATGTTCTGTCCGTTGGCCAAGGTCACCACAACCGGCGAACCGGTCACCGGAGCGCCGACCGTTGCGGTGTAAGTAACCGTGCCACCCTCGGCAGCGGTAGTGGTCGCTGTGAGTTTGACGGTAGTGGTATCGATGGTGTCAGTGACGCTGGTCACGGCGGGTGCAGTGCTGGTCACCAGGTTTTCGAAGCTGCCGCCGGTGGCGGTTTTGATCGTTGCCTGGACGTTGCCGGCGTCTTTGTAGACGTCGTCCGCTGGTGCGGCGACGGTCACAGTGCCGGTGGTTTCGCCAGCCTTGATGGTGATTACCGAGCCGTTGCTCAGGGTCACGGTCACTGGCGAGCCAGCGGCGTTGGTCAGTGTCGCGGTGTAAACGATCGAACCACCCTCGGGCACAGAACCGGTCGCGGACAGCGACAGGTTGGTGGTGTCGACGGTATCGGTGACTGTGGTCGAAACCGGGGTTTTGTCGGCGACCAGATTTTCGTAGTTGCCACCAGAAACGCCGGTGATCGCATTGGTAATCGGGGCATGACCGGTCAGCGCATCGTTCGGCGCAATAGTGGTCACGGTGCCGGTGGTTTTGCCGA
>NZ_RWIM01000134.1 GCF_009764645.1 Pseudomonas sp. PB106 | reverse complement strand
TGACCGAGATCGACACCGTGCTGTCGTCGCTCGCCAACTACACCTTGGGCGCCAACCTGGAAAACCTGACCCTGCGCTTCGCCGACAATATCAACGGCACCGGCAACGCGCTGAACAACGTCATCACGGGCAACGTTGGCAACAACATTCTGGATGGCGGCGCGGGTGCCGACCGGATGATCGGCGGCCTGGGCAACGACACCTATGTGGTCGATAACGTCGGCGATGTGGTGGTCGAGACCAGCACACTGGCCAACGAAATCGACACCGTTCGCTCCTCGATCAACTACAGCCTGGGCGCCAATCTGGAAAACATCGTGTTGACCGGTACGGCCAACCTCAATGCCAATGGCAACACCCTGAACAACGTGATGACCGGCAACAGCGGCAACAACGTGCTCAACGGTGGCGCCGGGCTGGACACCATGATCGGTGGCGACGGTGACGACACCTACTATCTCGACCAGAGCGGCGAGCTGTCACTGATCCAGGAAAATGCCAATGAAGGCAGCGACACCCTGCGCATCTACTACAACGCCACGGCTTCGAACAACACCGTCAACCTCAATCTGGCCAACCTCGGCAACGTCGAAAACGTCTGGCTGATGGGCACCGGCAACTACACCGTGCAAGGCAACGCTCAGGACAACTACCTGCTCGGCGGCGCTGGCAACGACACGCTGCACGGCGGCGCCGGCAACGACCGTCTGGACGGCGCAGCCGGTGCAGACACGCTGGCAGGTGGCACTGGCGACGACATTTACGTGATCGACAACATCGGTGACGTCGTCATCGAAGGCGTCGGCGAAGGCCACGACCGCGTACTGAGCAACATCGGTTATACCCTGACCGCCAACGTCGAAGATGGCCAGTTGCTGGGCAGCAGCGATCTGTATCTGGTCGGCAACGATCTGGACAACGTGCTGATCGGCAACAGCGGCAACAACATCCTCAACGGTCAGGAAGGTGCTGACACCATGGACGGCGGTGCCGGCAACGACACCTATTTTGTCGACAACGTCGGTGACGTCATCATCGAAAACGGCACCTCGCTGACCGAGATCGACACCGTGCTGTCGTCGCTCGCCAACTACACCCTGGGCGCGAACCTGGAAAACCTCACACTGCGTTTCGCCGACAACATCAACGGCACCGGCAACGCGCTGAACAACGTGATAACCGGTAATGCCGGCAACAACATCCTCGACGGGGGTACCGGTGCCGACACCCTGATCGGAGGTCTGGGCAATGACACTTATGTGGTCGATAACGCTGGAGACGTGGTGGTCGAGACCAGCACCCTGGTCAACGAAATCGACACCGTGCGTTCCTCGATCAACTACACCCTGGGCGCCAATGTGGAAAACCTGCAACTGACCGGCAGTGCCAACCTGCTGGGCTACGGCAACGCCCTGAACAACGTCCTGACCGGCAACGATGGCAACAACGTGCTCAATGGCGGCGCCGGCAACGACACCCTGATCGGTGGCCTGGGCACAGACATGCTCACCGGCGGCACCGGGGCCGACACGTTCGTCTTCAACGACATCAGCGAAGTCGGTAAAGGCGCCCTACGTGATGTCATTTATGACTTCAGCAGCCTGCAGGGCGACAAGATCGATCTGTCGGCATTTGACGCCAATCTCGGCACCGCCGGGCTTGATGCGTTTACCTTCATCGGTTCGGGGGACTTCACTGGCGCCGGTCAACTGCGCTTTGCCGATCAGGTGCTCTCTGGCAATGTCTCTGGCAATGCCGGTGCAGATTTCGAGATTCATCTGGTGGGTGTGAATGCGTTCTCGGCCCAAGACCTCGTGGCCTGAGTGAGATGAAATGACCGTTCTGTGCAATGCAGAACGGCGCAAAAAAAGCCCCGAATCTGTCGGGGCGTTTTTTTGTGCCACGGATACGACTGGTTAACTCAGCACACCCAGTTCCTTGGCCCGCGCCACCGCCTGAGTGCGTCGCTCCACTCCCAGCTTGCTGTTGATGTGGCTGGCATGGGTTTTCACCGTATGCAGCGAAATGAACAACTGCTCACTAATTTCCTGATTCGAACAACCCTGAGCGATCAGGCGCAGAACCGCCAATTCCCGAGAGCTGAGGTGTTCCGCCGGCAGGCACTCCATGGTGGGACGAGCGGGTGCGGCGGGTAATTGCTGCTGCAACGACAAACCCTGCGCTGTCGACGCAAGCGTCGAAAGTTGCCCGCGCATCCAGTCAGGGTAACCATTCAATAACCCGTCGAACGGCTGAAGCACCCCACCCGCCGCAGCCTCCAGGGCCAGTTCGAACGCCTTGCGTGCCTCTGCCTCGCGACCGGCGCCCAGCAATAAAGCCACTTTCTGCGTCAACGCCATCACGCTGAGCAACTGTCGCCCTGTTTGCTGACCATTTTCATGCAACACATTCAGACGCCCTTCGGCGAGCATCCGTCGTCCCTGAATCACATCCAGAAGCGCCTGTTGCAGCTCCACATGCAGGGGCAACTGTGGATGAAACTCCGGCGGCGCGGCAGCGAGTTCACCGGTGTAGGTTTGCCCCAGTCGCGCCAGCCAGGCTTCGGCCAGATCGGTGCGCCCCTGCGCCAGCCACAGCTCGCATTTGACCAACGTGATCATCGCCAGATAGTAGATTGGCGGCACGTCCCAGATATGCATCAGCCGTTCGGCTTCGGCCAGTTCCGCGAAGGCTTTGGCGAATTCGCCGGTAGCACCGTCCAAGCGGGCAATCACGCAATGGCCGATCAGCACGCTGATGTCGCGACAGGCGCGAGCCTCGCCGATACCGGCCAATAACCGCGTGCGGGCAGCTTGTGGCTGCAAGCGCATCGCTAACAGGAAACCTTCGTACAGCGTCAGCCGCGCACGCACGGCGTACAGACGTTGCGCCGACAACCCTCGCAAGCGATCCAGACCCAGGTGCACTTCCGTCAGCGCACGGAGAATTTCGCCACGCGACTGCAGAACCCGAGCACGGTCGTAATGCGCCAACGCTTCGAACAAGGGATTACCGACACGCTGCGCCAACTCCAGCGATTCGCGGTTAAGCCCTCGGGCGCGCCACAGATCACCATCGGCAATGGCCAGGTTGGACAGGGTCGACAAGCACATCAACCGCTGGCCGTAACGCTTGGCCGGCAAACTGTCCAGCGCTTCACTGCAATACTGCAGGGTCAATTCGCGATGGCCGCGCCCTCGGGCAATAATTCCGCTCAACGCCAGCCATTGCGCCAGCATCGACTTTTGCGCAGTGGCCGAAGGCGCTGGCAGAAAACGGCTCAGATGACTGGACAACTCTTCCGCGGCATCGAGCTGGCAGGCCAGTCCCAGCGCCCAACTGTAGAGCACGATCAAACGTGGCGTGCTGATCAACAGGCTGTCGGGCAAATCCATTTTCCAGCGCAGCAACATGCCGATGTTCTGCTCAGCCAGCAGTTGTTCCTCAGAAAGGTTCTGCACCAGATTCGCCGCCACGTCGAGATGGCCGGCGCGCAAGGCCTGCTCCACCGCTTCGTCGAGCAACCCCTGCGCGTTGAACCAGCGGCAGGCGCGCAGATGCAGGGTCGCGGTCGGGACCATCGCCTGGGCGATCGGACGACTGCGCAGCAGATCAGAGAATAAATGGTGATAGCGATACCAGTGGCCATGCTCGTCCAGCGGCACCAGAAACACCTGATGCGCCAGCAGGAAACGCAGAATCTCGGCACTGTCATGGGCTTCGCGCACGGCATCGCAGAGTTCGCTGCAAAAGCGTTCCTGCGGCGCCGTGTCGTAAAGAAATGCCTGCACTTCGGCCGGCAGGCAGTCGATGACTTCTTCCAGCAGATAGTCGCGAATCAGCCCTTCCCCGCCGTTCAACGCTTGCGGCAAAGCAGCGTCGTTGCCGGCCTCAGCCACCGCCAGCAGCCAGAAACGCAAACCCGCCACCCAGCCTTCGCTGCGCTGGATCAGGCTTTCCAATGCTTCGCCGCGCAGTGACGTGCTGTGCCGATCGAGAAGGCTCAGCGCTTCGTCGTGGGTCAGGCGCAGATCCTGCTCATGCAGTTCAAGTAACTGTCGCGACAGGCGCAAACGCGCCAGATGCCAGTCCGGTCGTTGCCGGCTGGTGACCATGACCAGCAGGCCATCGGGTAAATGATTGAGGAAAAATTGCAGGCAACGGTCGAGCACCGGGCCTTGGGCGAGATGGTAATCGTCGAGTACCAGCAGCAAAGGCGCCGCCGGATCAAGTTGCAGTGCCAGTTCGTCGAGCAAGCCGTCGAGCCATTCCTCGAAGGCAAATGGCTGATGGCGCTGACGCATTTTCAGCAGGCCCAATGCGCGGCTGCCCAGTTGGGGAAAGTAGTCCTGCAGGCCTTCGAGCAAGCGTTCGAGAAACCGTCCCGGATCGCTGTCCCGTGGGCTCAGCCCCAGCCACAGACTTTGCCAATGCGCCGGCAGGCTCTGACAAAATTCCACCGCCAGCGAACTCTTGCCAAACCCGGCCGGGGCACTGACCAGCAACAGTCGCCCACCGAGCCCGGCTTGCAGGCGCTCGCAAAGTCGTGGTCGCAGCACGTATCCGTCGGGTAATGGCGGGCGAAAAAAACGCCCGTCCAATGCCGTGACGGCAACACTTGCGGGACCCGGAAGTGGGGACAGATCAGTCATGGCCGGCTCTTGTTCGAATTGCTGTTGGCGGCGTTGCAGATGTCCGCAGACTAGCCTTAAACGTAGCGGTAATGAAGGTTGCTGCTACAAATGGCTACAAAAAAGCTACACAGCGCCGACAAAATCCGCCATCACCGATCAATCGCGCCCGGTGATGAATCCCTGTAGGAGCTGCCGCAGGCTGCGATCTTTTGACTTTGGCTTTTTTAGAATCAACAACAGGATCAAAGGATCGCAGCCTGCGGCAGCTCCTACATAAGCAGGGAAATCTGATCAAAAAAAACGCCCCGAACCAGTCGGGGCGTTTTCACGAGGATGCGGCCTCGGGTTTACAGCAGTTTAGCGAACACCATCCTGACGCAGAGCGGCCGGGGTGAAGTCGCTGGTGGTTGCGGTGAAGCCGAAGTCATACGCCTGCTTCTCTTCGTTCTTCATGCCCAGCGCCAGGTAGCGGCCGGACTGCAGGTCGTAGAGAGTTTCGAGGGCGTACCACGGCACTTGCTTGTCGTAGTAGTTCTCGGCATGCGCCTCGGCCACACGCCACAGCTGACCACGACCGTCGTAATGGTCGATCACCGCTGCTTGCCAGGTGTCTTCGTCGATGTAGAAGTCACGCTTGGCGTAGATGTGACGCTGGCCTTCCTTCAGGGTTGCAACCACGTGCCAGACGCGGCGCAGCTCGTAACGTGCCAGATCCTGGTTGATGTGGCCGGCCTTGATGATGTCGGCGTACTTCAGTTTCGGATCATCGAGCTTGTAGCTGTCGGAGGCGATGTACATCTCTTTCTTGCCTTCGAGCTTCCAGTCGTAGCGGTCCGGTGCACCGTTGAACATGTCGAGGTTGTCGGAGGTACGCAAGCCATCCGCCGCAGTGCCCGGGCCGTCATAGGACACTTGTGGCGCACGACGCACACGGCGCTGACCGGCGTTGTAGACCCACGCCGAACGTGGCTCTTTCACCTGGTCGAGGGTTTCGTGCACCAGCAGCACACCACCGGCCAGACGTGCCGGCGCGGTCACTTTCTGCTTGAAGTAGAACAGGATGTTGCCCGGGTTCGCCGGATCGTAGTCCTTCATCTTGTCGCGGAACACGAACTGATCCTGGAAGTACACCAGGCTGAACGAGCCGTTCGGCTGAGGTGTGGCCTGGGTCACCAGACGGGTCACGCTGCCGCCGCGATAGCGGGTGATGTGGTTCCAGATCACTTCCACACCGGTTTTTGGTATCGGGAACGGCACGGCGGTTTCGAAGTTTTCCAGACCGTTGCCGCCGGATACCAGATTGGTGGTGGTGGCGTTTTTCTTGATGGCGGCGAACACGTCATCCGGCACGGTTGCACCGCGATGCGACGGGTAGACCGGCATCTTGAAGGTGTCCGGATAGCGCTTGAACATCGCGTACTGGCCTGGCGCGAGTTTGTCTTTGTACTTATCGACGTCTTTCGCGGTGATGGTGAACAGCGGCTGCTCACTGGCATACGGGTTGGACAGGAAGCCCTTGCTGTCGACCGAGCCGGCATTCTTCGGCAGCGGTTTCCAGGCCGGAATCGAACCGTCGGCGTTACCGGCCATTTCAGCGCCCATCGGCGTCAGGCTCTTGCCCAGTTTGTCGGCTTCGGCTGCGGGTACGGCCGCCATGACACTGGTCGCCAGCAGCGACAGCCCCAGAACACCGGCGTGGAACAGACTCTTTGTTATTTTCATATGTGTGTTCGTCCTGAAATGCAGTGCTTAGAAGTTCACGCCGAAGCTGAGCGCAACGAAGTCGCGGTCATCCACGGTGGTGTACTTGCCGTCGAAGAAGTTGGTGTAAGCCAGGCTCGCGGTGTAGGTGTTCTGGTATTCAGCGTCGACACCGAGGCTGACGGCCTTGCGACCTTCCTCGAAGTTGCCGCCAGGGCCTGGCGAGTAGCCGCTGACGTCATGGGACCAGGCCACGTTCGGCTTCAGGTTCACGCCGGCGAAGACGTCGTTGTATTCCCAGATGGCACGACCGCGGTAGCCCCACGACACAGAGGTGGTGAAACCGTCGTTGTCGCAATTGCGGCTGCGGTTGTTCTGCGGCGACCCTGGCCCTGCACCGTTGATGGTGCTGGCATTGAGGATGTTGGCGCAGGTATTGGTGGTGCCAGTGGCTGGCAACTCACCCGGGCCATACACCGGATCGCGGCCATAACGCATGTTGGAACGGCTTTCCAGACCGCCGACATAGGTCGCGCCGACTTCACCGACCAGGGTCAGACGGCTGGCGCCCATGACCTGATCGAAGAAGTGCGTGAACGTGGTCTGGATCTGGGTGATTTCCTTGCGCTCGTAGCCATGCAGATCCTGGCCCGGCACGCCGGTGAGCAGCGACGCGTTGGTCAAGGCGCCGCCCAAAGGACGCACGCCGGCGAACAGGATGTCGGTGGAGTTCAGTTGCACCGGCGCGTTCGGACGGTAGCTGATCTCGCCGCTCCACGCCGTACCGGTAGGCAGGGTGGTGGAGAAGCTCAGGCCATAGAGGCGAATGTCTTCAGGATACTCGATGAAATATTCCGAGTTGCCCGCGACCAGCAGCGGAGCGAGTGCGGCAAAAGGTCCCGGCAGCCCGCGCGCCGTGTTGTAGACCGACTGCGGCGCACCCGTGGCGCTGAAGATCGGCGCACGGCTGTGGTAATTCATGAAGTAGGCGCCGAACTCGGTGTCGAGTGGCTCGAACATGTATTTGAGGGATGCGCCCCACTGACCGCTGTCACGGGCATCACGGTCGCCGCCACGGCGCACCAGCACGCCCTCTTCGTTGACGTTGACGCCGTTGGCCGCCAATGGACCCAACGCGATGGCCGGGATTTGCGAACGTTTGTTCAGCACGCGCAGATTGTTGTCGCAACCGTCGGCAACGATGTCCGGCTGCGAGAAGAACGTGCCGCAGTTGTCGACGACGGTCTGGTCCCATTCCAGTTGATAGAACGCTTCGGCCGAGAGGTTTTCGGTGAGGCTCTGGGACACGTAGAACATGTTGACCGGGATCAGACCTTCCTTGATCTCGGCGCCCGGACGACGGAACGCGGACACGTCGATCGGGTTGATCGAGTTGATGCCGCCGCCGATGAAGGTACTTTCACCCCAGCTTACGACCTGCTTGCCCAGACGCACCGAGCCCGGCTGATCGGCAATCGAATAGTTGTGATACACGAAGGCGTCGAGGATCTGCCCGCCGGAAGACTTGGCGCCTTCCTTGCGGTTGCTGTCGCTGATGTCCTTGAACTGGCGGCTTTCGTCCTTGAGTTCGAAGTCGTACCAGTATTTGCCACGGACGAACACACCGGTGTCGCCGTACTTCAATTCAAGGTCATGGATGCCCTTGAAGATTTTCGAGAAAGTTTCGCCGCTCTTGAAGTTCGCGTGGCCGTCATCGGAGGTCTGCGACAGGCCATGGCCGCCGTTGTTGACGCCGATGAGATTCTTGTTCGGGCTCTGAGTAGACCAACTGGCACCGATCGACAGAGACGAGTCGAACTGGCCTTCGATTTCACCGACGTTGAAACTGACGCCGAATGCGGGCCCGGCGAGCGAAGAGGCAATGCTGACCGCCAGAGGCAGTTTTGCCCGGCGCCAGAACTGGTTTACTGAGGTCATCGACGCTACTCCATGTGCATTATTGTTATGGCAGTGAGTACTTTTAAAAACGCTGTGGAGGACCGGACGCCAGGGCTGCCCGAAATCACTCCAAAGTTGCTCGCCCCGTCTAGTGCGTGTGCTCCGTTCTTAAAAATCCTTGAGCGGACTATAGCCAGCAGGTGGTACTGCTTGATCCCTCTAAAGTGTGATTTGCATCTGCCAACCACTCTGGAACAGTCCTTTCGCCAGTCCGACACATGTCGGCACGGCAAGGATGGCCTAATTTTTCGATTTCACAAGCCAAGCGCTTGCTTGGTGGGTCTGGCGCGCCGTTTTCGGCGCGCCAGCAGACACTCAAAGTGTCGAGAGGAAGGTGCTGTTGTTGGCCTGCCATTCGGTGATGTCGAGGCGGATGCGCTTCTTGTCGAGCTTGCCGACACTGGTCTTGGGAATTTCAGTAACAAGGGCGATCTGACTCGGAATCGCCCACTTGCTCAGGTGCCCCAGTTCCACGAACGGCTTGAGGTGTTCCTTGAGCTCGCGTGCCCCGATCACGTGCCCTTCACGGATCACCAGCAAGGCAAACGGACGCTCGCCCCACTGCGGATCGGCAATGCCCACCACTGCTACTTCGCGTACCGCGACGTGACGGCTGATCAGGTCTTCGAGGTCCAGCGAGGAGATCCATTCGCCGCCGGTCTTGATCACGTCCTTGATGCGGTCGCGGATGTCGATCACACCCATGCTGTCGAGCGTGGCGACGTCGCCGGTGTGCAGCCAGCCGCCGGCCCAGAGCTCGGCGCCCTTCTGCGGTTCGTTGAAATAACCTTCGGTGAGCCATGGCGCGCGCAGCACCAGTTCGCCCTGGGTCTCGCCATCAGCCGGGAGGAAATTGCCGTCCGTGTCGACGATCGCCGCTTCCACCAATGGCCCCGGCACACCCGCCTTGATCCGGTAAGTGGTGCGTTCGTCTTCGGTGCCGGCCATCAGTTCGTCATTGAGATGCGCGCAGGACACCAGCGGCCCGGTTTCCGACATGCCGTACGCCGCAGTGAGTTGAATGCCGCGTGCCTTGGCGGTTTCGTACAGGGTTCGATTGAGCGCACTGCCACCGATGACAATCTTCCAGCCGCCAAAATCAGTGCCCTGCGCGCCTTTGGCGTTGAGCAGCATCTGCAGGATGGTCGGTACGCAATGGGAGAAGGTGACCTTTTCCTTGCGCCACAACTCGACGAGATACTCCGGATCGTAGCGCCCCGGGTAAACCTGCTTGAGGCCGAGCATGGTCGCCACATACGGCAAGCCCCAGGCGTGAACGTGGAACATCGGCGTGATTGGCATGTACACGTCGTTGGTGCCGAGCAGGCGCACGCTGTCGATGGAGCCCATGATCGTCGACACGCCCATGGTGTGCAGCACCAGTTGCCGATGGGTGAAATACACGCCCTTCGGATTGCCGGTGGTGCCGGTGGTGTAGAACGTGGTCGCGACGGAGTTTTCGTCGAAATCCTGGAAGTCGTAGTGCGGGCTCGCCGCCGCGAGCAATTGCTCGTACTCGCCAACCAGATTCGGCAGCTCGGCGGTTTTTTCCGGCAGATCGGTGAGCAGCAGGGTTTTCTCGACCGTGGTCAGGTGCGGCGCAATCGCCTGGTACAAACCGACGAACTCACTGTTGACCAGCACGAAGCGGTCTTCGGCGTGATTCATGGTGTAGAGGATCTGCTCCGGCGACAGGCGCACGTTGATGGTGTGAATCACCGCGCCGATCATCGGAATCGCGAACATGCATTCCAGGTAACGGTGACTGTCCCAGTCCATCACCGCCACGGTGTCACCGGCCTTCACACCGGCCGCCGTCAGTACGTTGGCCAGTCGCGCCACCCGCTCGATCAGTGTCGGATAGCTGTAGCGAATCTGGTCACGGTAGATGATCTCGCGGGTTTTCTCGTAACGGGCGCCGGACATCAGCAGCCGCTTGATCAGCAATGGATACTGGTAGGCCCCATCGGCCGGGGGAATGACGCGAGTCTGCAACATATGAATCCCTTTTCTGGCTGCACGGTGTTGGCGTAGAGAGCGGTACTCTAAAACCCTTATACGCCAGCCAAATCAGCCAAAGGAATGATTTGCAGAGCCGTACAAATGCTAGCTTTGAGCCAGCATTTGCCGGGTTTTGTCACTGCTCAGGCGGTTTGCCCTACGGCAGCTTCCGATGGTGTGCGTGGGAAAACCACCGCCGCGAGGAAGGTCAGCGCGCCGAACCCCGCGAGAATCAAGTAAAGGCCCACGAAACCGTGGCGTGGTTCGACATAGGAAATCAGCGGAATCGCCGTGGCACTGGCGCCGAACGACAAGCAGTAACGCAAGGCAAACACCCGCGATTGCCATTGCGGGGCGACGAAGTTGGCGACCATCGCATCGTTGACCGTGACCTGACCGAACACCACGAACATGAACGCTGCACCGAGGGCAATCACCGCCCAGCCATCGGCGTAAGCCAGTGCAAACAACAGCGGCGCCTGGCACAGGGTCAGAACAATGAACGGCCATTTCAGACTGAGGCGGTGCAGCACTCGGCCGATGCTCAACTGCGCGACCGCACCAAAGGCATAGGCCAGGCTGACCACCACGCCAAGGGTTTGCGGCGAGGCGAACAACTCATGCAGGCGCTCCTGGAACAATTTCGGATAGGTCATAGTGGTGGCGTTGAACACCACGCCGCCAGTGGCCGTGGCCAGCGCCAGCACGCCGAATACCATGACCATCGAAATGCGCTGACCGGCAGCGCCTTTTAGAGGCGTGTGCGGGCGTTTCGGGATCGGTTCTTCGCGCACCTGCAAGGCGAACCCGACGCCCAACACAATCGCCACCGCGCCCGGTAACAGAAATGCCGACCGCCAGCCGAACTGCGCCACCAGCAAGCCGGTGATCAGCGCCGAAAACGCCACGCCCAGATTGCCCCACATGCCGTTGATGCCGATTTCACGGCCACGGTTTTGCGCATATGCCACCAGCATCGCCGTGCCGACCGGATGGTAGATCGCGGCAAAAATGCCGATCAGGGTCAGGCCGATCACCAGCTTGGTCGGGCTGTTGCTCAGGCCAGTGAAAATCGCCGAGGCGCCGATGCCGAAGAAGAACACCAGCATCATCTGCCGTCGGCTCCAGTGATCGCCCAGCCAACCGGCGGGTAGCGAGCAGGCCCCGAAGGCAATAAAACCTCCCAATGAGAGGCCGATCAGCGCGGCATAGTCGAGGCCAAAGGCCTGGGTCATGCCGAGCACGGCGGCGGGAAAAATCAGCATGAACATGTGATCGATCACATGGGCGGCGTTGATGTAGCGGATGACGTTTCTCGATTGATTCATGGCAGCACGCTTTACGTTGTTGTGTGCCGCTTATGCTAAGTTGGCGAAAAAGCGCATTCCTGCCAAACAAGTCATCGAATCCGACATGTTGATCAGCCACTTTGAACACGGCCCGGTGAGCGCCTATCCCCGGGATTATCTGGACGGCGCGCACCAGCCGTTGCACCTGCATCGCGAGGCGCAGTTGTTGTATGCCGTCAGCGGGATCATGCGCGTGGTCACCGAACGCGGGGCGTGGGTGATTCCACCCAGCCGTGCAGTGTGGATTCCGCCGGAGGTGGCGCACGAGATTTTCATGAGTGGCGATGTGCAGATGCGCTCGCTGTTCATCGCGCCCGAACTGTCACCGGCCAGCCTTCAGCAGTGTTGCGTGCTGGCCGTGACGCCGTTGTTGCGCGAGTTGATCCTGCGCGCCGTGCAAGGCCCGCCGCACGCCGACAATCCGCTGATCCAGCAATTGATGCTCGAAGAACTGGCCAGACTGGAAAATCTGCCGCTGCACATCCCGATGCCGACCGACCGGCGCCTGCAGAACATCTGTCTGGCGCTGCTGCACACCCCGGATCACCCGAACACGCTGGAAGACTGGGCGCAGCAGGTCGGCGCCAGCTCACGGACTTTGGCGCGGCTGTTTCAGCAACAATTGCAGATGAGTTTCAACGCCTGGCGCCAGCAGTTGCGCCTGATGGAGGCCCTGCCCCGGCTGCTCGCCGGGGACAGCGTGCAGCGCGTGGCGCGGGATCTGGGTTACGGCAGTGCGCGGGCGTTCAGCGCGATGTTTCGCCGTTTACTCGGCGAGAATCCCCGCGATTACCTCAACACCCTGAGCAAACTCAGCACACTAGTGTAGGAGCTGCCGAAGGCTGCGATCTTTTGCATTTGACTGACAGGCTGCGTAACGTGGCGGCACTTGTCTGGA
>NZ_RWIM01000133.1 GCF_009764645.1 Pseudomonas sp. PB106 | reverse complement strand
CCTGCGGCAGCTCCTACAGGGGATTGCATTCCAATGTAGGAGCTGCCGCAGGCTGCGATCTTTTGCTTTTGGCGGCATGAAGCCAAGTGGCCACCCTCGCCACATTCGCTGCAACCCTCTACCCTGAGTGCATTGGCAGATTCAATTCTGCCGCCTCAGGACACTGAGCCCCATGTACAAAGATTTGAAGTTTCCGGTGTTGATCGTCCATCGCGACATCAAGGCCGACACGGTCGCCGGTGACCGCATCCGTGGCATCGCCCTGGAGTTGGAGCAGGAAGGTTTCAGTATCGTTTCGGCCACTGACTACACCGAAGGGCGGTTGGTGGCGTCGACCCATCATGGCTTGGCGTGCATGCTGATTGCCGCCGAAGACGCCAGCACCAACTCGCATCTATTACAGAACATGGCCGAACTGATCGGCCTGGCACGGGTGCGTGCGCCGGATCTGCCGATCTTTGCCTTGGGTGAACAAGTCACGTTGGAAAACGCTCCGGCCGATGCGATGGCCGAGCTCAATCAATTGCGCGGCATTCTCTATCTGTTTGAAGACACCGTGCCGTTTCTCGCCCGGCAAGTCGCCCGGGCGGCGCGCAAGTATCTGGACGGTTTGCTGCCACCGTTTTTCAAGGCGCTGGTGCAGCACACGGCGGACTCCAACTATTCCTGGCACACCCCCGGCCATGGCGGTGGCGTGGCGTATCACAAGAGTCCGGTGGGGCAGGCGTTTCACCAGTTCTTTGGCGAAAACACCCTGCGTTCGGATTTGTCGGTGTCGGTGCCGGAGCTGGGTTCGCTGCTCGATCACACCGGACCACTCGCCGAAGCTGAGGCGCGGGCCGCGCGTAATTTTGGCGCCGATCACACCTTTTTCGTGATCAATGGCACCTCGACCGCCAACAAGATTGTCTGGCACTCGATGGTCGGGCGCGATGATCTGGTACTGGTCGATCGCAACTGCCACAAGTCGGTGTTGCACGCGATCATCATGACCGGTGCTATCCCGTTGTACCTGTGCCCGGAACGCAATGAGCTGGGCATCATCGGGCCGATTCCGCTGAGCGAATTCAGCCGCGAATCGATCCGCGCCAAGATCGACGCCAGCCCGCTGACCAAGGGCCGTGAGCCGAAAGTCAAACTCGCGGTGGTCACCAATTCGACCTACGACGGCCTCTGCTACAACGCCGAACTGATCAAGCAAAGTCTGGGCAATAGCGTCGAAGTCCTGCATTTCGACGAAGCCTGGTACGCCTATGCGGCGTTTCACGAATTTTTTGCCGGACGTTACGGCATGGCCACGTCGCGCAGCGAAGACAGCCCGCTGGTGTTCACCACCCATTCCACGCACAAACTGCTTGCGGCATTCAGTCAGGCGTCGATGATCCATGTGCAGGATGGCGGGGCGCGGCAACTGGATCGCGACCGTTTCAACGAAGCGTTCATGATGCATATCTCGACCTCGCCGCAGTACAGCATCATCGCCTCGCTGGATGTGGCGTCGGCGATGATGGAAGGCCCGGCCGGGCGTTCGCTGTTGCAGGAGACCTTCGATGAGGCGCTGAGCTTCCGTCGTGCGCTGGCCAATCTGCGTCAGCACATTGCCGCTGATGACTGGTGGTTCTCGATCTGGCAGCCGCCGGGCGTCGAAGGCATCGATCGCGTACAGACCGAAGACTGGTTGTTGCAACCGGATGCCGATTGGCACGGTTTCGGCGAGGTCAGCGACGATTACGTGTTGCTCGACCCGATCAAAGTCACGCTGGTGATGCCGGGTCTGAATGCCGGTGGCGCGCTCAGCGAGAAGGGCATTCCGGCGGCGGTGGTCAGCAAATTTCTTTGGGAGCGTGGGCTGGTCGTGGAAAAAACCGGCCTGTACTCCTTTCTGGTGTTGTTCTCGATGGGCATCACCAAGGGCAAATGGAGCACGCTGCTCACCGAGTTGCTGGAGTTCAAGCGCAGTTATGACGCCAACGTACGCCTCGATACCTGCCTGCCATGCGTAGCGCAACAAGACACGGCGCGTTATCGCGGCATGGGCCTGCGTGACCTGTGCGATCAACTGCACGCCTGTTACCGCAGCAACGCCACGGCCAAACACCTTAAACGCATGTACACCGTGCTCCCGGAAATCGCCATGAAACCCGCTCACGCTTACGATCATCTGGTACGCGGCGAAGTCGAGGCGGTACCGATCGATGAGCTGGAAGGGCGCATCGCTGCAGTGATGCTGGTGCCGTACCCACCCGGTATTCCGTTGATCATGCCCGGCGAACGCTTTACCGAATCGACCCGTTCGATCATCGATTACCTGAAATTTGCTCGCACGTTCGATAGCAGCTTCCCCGGTTTTGTCGCGGATGTGCATGGATTGCAGCACGAAGACGAAGGCAATGGACGGCACTACACCGTCGATTGCGTCAAGGAATGAGGACTTTCCCGAGTATGCGACCGGTCATGAATCCGAAATACCCAGGGCTGTCGGTGCGGGTCGCCGACGAAGGCTTTGCGCCGTATATCTGGGGCAGCGACTTCAGTTTCGAGGTTGCCGCCTATGGCGCTGCCGTGATCGGCCAGCCTGTCGAACAGTGGCAGGTGACGCCGATCGTGCCGTACCGCAAGTGCTATGGCATCGATCCGGAGGAGTTCAGCGCCTTCCACAATGCGCCCGATAGTGCGATTTTCATGGCGTATCTGGACGACGAACCGGTCGGCCATCTGGTGATCAGCACCAATTGGAACGGCTTCGCTCATATCGACGAGTTAGCGGTGCATGCACCGGCGCGGCGGCACGGTGTGGCGAAAGCCTTGCTCGATGTCGCGCAGTTCTGGAGTCGCAAGAAAAAGCTCCCGGGGATCATGCTCGAAACCCAGAATAACAATCTCGGTGCCTGTCGTTTGTATGAGCGCTGCGGCTATGTGATCGGCGGTGTTGACCAGTTGCGCTATCGCGGCATCGACCCGAACACCGCTGAAGTGGCGTTGTTCTGGTATCGCTTGTTCGATAACCCGCTGGAGAATTCCCTCAGCTCGCCAACATCGCCTCGGCTTGTTCCGTGATGATCGCGAGTAACGCCTGAATCGCCGATGACGGCGCGGCGTGCTTGAAGGTCAAGGCGTAGAGACTGATTGGCACGGCGGGCGACAACGGACAGACATCCAGCCCGCTTGCGCGGGCGCCCAACGCCGTGAACGGGTCGACGATGGCCAGGCCTTCACCGGCCTCGACCATGCTGCGCATCATCTGATGGGTTTGTACGCGGGTCTGGATGCTCGGCGCCGGGCGCAGGGCCTGGAGCTTGTTTTCCAGCGCCGGACTCAGCGGGTCCTGGCCTTCGAGGCCGAGCATGGCTTGACCGGCCAGATCCTGCAGGGAAATGTATTTCTGTTTCGGTTGCAGCCAGCCGTGGGGCGCGAGCAATTGCAGCTTGCCTTGGGCCAGTGGCCGGCAATCGATGTCGGGATGTTCGGGGTCGTGCAGGCTCAGGCCCAGATCGCTTTCACGCAACAACAGGCTGCGGACGATATCGCGGGTCGGCGCGCTGAGCAGGCTGCACGGTGCATCGGGCAGGCGTCGGCGCAGGGCGGCGAGACTTTGTGGGAGTAATTGTTGCGCCAGCGGCGGGGTGCCGATGATGCGCAAGGGCGGGGCGAGATATTGCTTGAGGCTGCTGGCCAAGCGCTGCACGGGCTCGAGCGCTTCATAGACGTGGGCGATTTCGACCTGCAATGCCCGTGCTTCGGGTGTCGATTGCAAGCGCCCGCGCACACTGGCGAAGAGCATGAACCCCAACTGACTCTCGGCTTCGCGCAAACGCTCTTCGACCTCGGCCACCGGCAACTGCAGCCATTCGGCGGCAGTGCCCAGGTGACCGGTCTGCAAGAGCGCCTGAATCACTTCGATATGACGTAAACGCATGCGTGAAGTCCATGTTCAGCAGGTGGGTCAGTGGCTGAATCCTACCCCAAGTCTGCGCATATGACTTCTGCTCATAACGATGAGTTATGAAGCGACGGTTGGCTCAGGTTCGCGGATCAGGGTGATGCCTGACTGAACCAGGAGAAACTCGTTCTCGTTGACCTTGTTGACGCGATCGCCAATGGCCAGTTTGTAAATCGGCTCCGAGCCAGTGAGACCGTCTGCCGACGGGTTGGATTCCTGGAATTCATGCACGGAATAAACGCGGCCTTCCGCATCTCTTGCATGGAACTGACCGACGAGTACTGCTGCCATCTGCTTAGAACCTCTGGAGATAAAACGCTTGATTTGCGGCTTGGTAGACCGTCATCAAGGCCTGTAAGTTTTCCTACAGGAAAAAAATAATCAACACGCGGGAATTTCCCTCGGGTGCTGGTGGAATCGTCACCGGATCATCTATAACTACTGGCTCCTCCCACGGACAATCGAGAGTCTTCCATGAGCAATGTCTACAACGTCGCGGTAGTGGTCGGTAGCCTGCGCAAAGCATCGATCAATCGCAAGGTCGCCATGGCCCTGGCGGAGCTGGCCCCGGCGAATCTCAAACTCGAGATTGTCGAAATAGGCGATCTGCCGCTTTATAACGAAGACATCGACGGTGATTCACCGCCGGCAGCCTACAGCACTTTCCGGCAAAAAGTGGGTTCTTCCGACGCGGTGCTGTTTGTCACACCCGAGTACAACCGCTCGGTGCCCGCACCATTGAAAAACGCCATCGACGTTGGCTCGCGGCCTTATGGCAAAGCGGTGTGGAGTGGCAAGCCGGGGGCGGTGATCAGCGTATCGCCCGGCGCCATCGGTGGTTTCGGCGCCAACCAGCATTTGCGCCAGTCGTTCGTGTTTCTCAATGTGCCGTGCATGCAGCAGCCTGAAGCGTACCTTGGCGGCGCGGGCTCGGCGTTTGATGAGGCGGGTAAGTTGAGCGAGTCGGTGAAACCTTTTCTGCAGAGTTTTATCAATGCCTACGGACAATTCGTAGAACAACACAAGAAATAAGCCATACACGAAACAAAATGTAGGAGTGAGCCTGCTCGCGATAGCGGACTGTCAGTTGCCAATGAGTCGACTG
>NZ_RWIM01000132.1 GCF_009764645.1 Pseudomonas sp. PB106 | reverse complement strand
CAAAGCCAAAGCCAAAGCCAAAGCCAAAGCCAAAGCCAAAGCCAAAGCCAAAGCCAAAGCCAAAGCCAAAGCAGATCAAAAGATCGCAGCCTTCGGCAGCTCCTACAGGGGATTGTTTCACTTCAAGCGATTGGCCGGCTGTCAGGCCGCCATCGCTGGCAAGCCAGCTCCCACAGGAATTGAGTTCAAACTCAGCTACTCGTATCGCTTCGGCTTCTCACCACTCAAAACAATGAGCGCAAGCTCGAGTACCGCTTTTGATCTTGATCCACGGGCGACGTCGGAAGGCTGAGTGGAGGGATTGATCCGGGGGTGGGAGCGCAGCGACCGTTTGGCGAAGCCAAACACAGCGAGAGGAGGTGCAGCGAAGCAAACCGTAGGCGCTGCGACCGGATCGATCCCGCAGCGAAGGAACCCCGAGCTCCAGCGAGCGGGCCGCACGTAGGAGCAAGCGTTTTTTGCTTACTTTTTTTGGCGTTTGAAAAAAAGTGAGTCGCCGTAAGGGCGAAACCCTAAGCAGCCGTTACCGCAGCAACGGATATTCACCCAATCAAAAAAACACACCAAAGTCCGATAACCGCCCAATAAAAAATGCCCCGATCTCTCAACCGGGGCATTCAGCACAACATTACAAAACCATCAAACCATCAATGCGAAACCGCCCCACTCGCCCCCAACCCCGTCTGCGAACGCACAAACTGCGGGAAGAACAGCGCACGTTCTTTGTCCGCCGCCGCCGACTTGTCAGTAATCGAGAAGAACCAGATCCCCACAAAGGCAATGATCATCGAAAACAACGCCGGATACTCGTAAGGGAAGATCGCCTTCTCGTGATGCAGAATCTGCACCCAGATGGTTGGGCCGAGGATCATCAGACCCACCGCACTCACCAGCCCCAACCAGCCGCCAATCATCGCGCCACGGGTGGTCAGCTTCTTCCAGTACATCGAAAGCAACAGCACCGGGAAGTTGCAACTCGCCGCGATCGAGAACGCCAGGCCCACCATGAACGCGATGTTCTGGCTTTCAAACAGGATGCCCAAGCCAATCGCCAGCACTGCCAAGGCAATGGTGGTGATTTTCGAGACACGAATCTCATCCTTCTCGTTGGCTTTGCCCTTCTTGATCACACTGGCGTACAGGTCGTGAGAAACCGCCGAGGCACCGGCCAGAGTCAGGCCTGCCACAACCGCCAGAATGGTCGCGAACGCCACCGCCGAGATAAAGCCGAGGAAGATACTGCCGCCGACCGCGTTGGCCAAATGCACCGCCGCCATGTTGTTGCCGCCCAACAACGCGCCAGCCGCATCTTTGAAGGCCGGGTTAGTGCTGACCAGCAGGATCGCGCCGAAGCCGATGATGAACGTCAGGATGTAGAAGTAGCCGATGAAGCCAGTTGCGTAGAGCACGCTCTTGCGGGCTTCTTTTGCATCGCTCACGGTGAAGAAGCGCATCAGAATGTGTGGCAGACCAGCCGTACCGAACATCAGCGCCAGACCCAGCGAGAATGCCGAAATCGGATCCTTCACCAGACCGCCCGGGCTCATGATCGCTTCGCCTTTGGCGTGCACCTTGATCGCTTCGGAGAACAACGTGTTGAAGTCAAAGCCTACGTGCTTCATCACCATCAGCGCCATGAACGAGGCACCGGACAGCAACAGCACAGCCTTGATGATCTGCACCCAGGTGGTCGCCAGCATGCCGCCGAACAACACGTACATGCACATCAGCACACCGACCAGAATCACCGCAACGTGGTAGTCGAGGCCGAACAACAGCTGAATCAGTTTGCCGGCACCAACCATTTGCGCGATCAGGTAAAACGCCACGACCACCAGAGAACCGCAGGCCGACAGCGTGCGGATCTGGGTTTGCCCGAGGCGGTAGGACGCCACGTCGGCAAAGGTGTATTTGCCCAGGTTACGGAGACGCTCGGCAATCAAAAACAGGATGATCGGCCAGCCCACCAGAAAGCCGATCGAGTAGATCAGGCCATCGTAGCCGGAGGTGAACACCAGCGCGGAAATCCCCAGAAAGGACGCCGCCGACATGTAGTCACCGGCAATCGCCAGACCGTTCTGGAAACCGGTGATCTTGCCGCCCGCCGCATAATAGTCGGCCGCCGAGTTGTTTTTCTTCGAGGCCCAGTAGGTGATGTAGAGCGTCGCACCCACGAACGCCACGAACATCAGGATCGCAGGGATGTTCAGCGGCTGTTTGGCCACCTCCCCCGTCAACGCGTCAGCCGCCCAGACACTCGGCGCGAAAGCCGCAACACTCAATAGAGCCAGTAGACGCCGGATCATTGCTGAGCCTCCTTGAGAATCGCATTGTTCAGGTCGTCAAACTCGCCATTGGCGCGGCGCACGTAGATACCGGTGAGGATGAATGCCGAAAGAATCAGCCCGACACCGATCGGAATACCCCAGGTAATCGAAGACTCAGGACTGAGTTTCGCTCCCAGTATGTGCGGCCCGTAGGCGATCAGCAGGATGAATGCGGAGTAAAGCCCGAGCATGATTGCCGAGAGAATCCAGGCGAATCGTTCCCTTTTCTGAACCAGCTCCTTGAATCGGGGACTGTTTTGAATCGAGAGGTAAATGCTGTCGTTCATTGTTTTTATCCTCGCAGCACAGATTATTGTTGGAACATAGCTAATGTATGCGGCTGCGAGCGCGGTAACAGACGACCTTAGTAGTAGAAGGCCATGACACTTTTGCCAATTTCCGGTACACACAAAACAACTGTAGGAGTGAGCCTGCTCGCGATGGCGTCGTATCAGTCAACATTTTCGTCAACTGACGGGGCGCTATCGCGAGCAGGCTCACTCCTACAGGGGTGCGGCGGTATCGCGGTTATTTAGTCCAGTCAGCCACGCGATCCGGGTGCTTGGCGACCCAATCCTTGGCGGCAGCTTCAGGCTTGGCACCGTCCTGAATCGCCAGCATGACTTCGCCGATTTCGTCTTTCGACGCCCACTGGAAGTTCTTCAGGAACTTGGCCACTTCCGGCGCTTTGGTATCCAGCTCTTTGCTGCCGATGCTGTTCACGGTTTCAGCTGCGCCGTATACGCCTTTCGGGTCGTCGAGGAAGCGCAGTTTCCACTTGGCGAACATCCAGTGCGGCACCCAACCGGTGACGGCGATGGATTCGTTTTTCTTCTCGGCACGGGTCAGCTCGGCAATCATGCCGGCGCCGGAACTGGCTTTGAGGGAATACTTGTCGAGGCCGTAATCCTTGATCGCCTGATCGGTCTTGAGCATTACGCCTGAACCGGCGTCGATGCCGACGATGCGGTTTTTGAAGGTGTCGTCGGTTTTGAGGTCTTCGATCGACTTGGCTTTGACGTACTCAGGCACGATCAGGCCGATTTTTGCATCCTTGAAGTTCGGGCCGTAATCGACGACCAGATCCTTGTTTTTCGTCCAGTAATCACCGTGGGTCACGGGCAGCCAGGCCGACAGCATGGCGTCGAGTTTGCCGGTGGCAACGCCTTGCCACATGATCCCGGTAGCGACGGCTTGCAGCTTCACGTCGTAGCCCAGTTTCTGTTTGATCACTTCGGCCGCCACGTGGGTGGTCGCGACGCTGTCGGACCAGCCGTCAACGTAACCGATGTTCAGGGTCTGTTTTTCTGCGCTGGCGAAAGTGGAACTCATCGCAAGCACCAGAGCAGCACTTGCGCCTAAAAGTCGTCGCATCTTCATCGTTACTTCCCCGAAATGCTGCGCCCGACGGATGACGGGCGGCGTCAACGTATTGTTATGGTGCACGGCGCCCCCATCACGCCTGACCGCAAACTCGTTAGATCATCAGCGGAGCACTGACGGTTTGATCATCAACCTGACGACCATAGCGACCTGCTCTGTCAGCGACCTCAAGACAACGAGAAACGACATCACAAGGCCATTAATGGCCTCTGAATATTTGACGCCAGACAATCCGCCCGAACTTTGCATGTCAAAATCGTGCGGGCCACCTACCCCTCTATAAATGCAGGTAACATGCGTCGCTTTGCAGCCACTCGGCCTGACCATGTCCGCGACGTCCCGCTTTCCTTTTCTGCCTTATCTCTTCGCTTGCCTGCTCGGGCTGTTTGCCCTCGGCGGCTTCTGGTACGGCCTCGGCCAACCGGTGATTCTGCCGGACGCCGCGACGCCGACGCACAAGCTGCAATGCGCTTCCTACACGCCTTTCGATAAAGACCAGTCGCCGTTCGACGTACCGTTCAAGCTGCGCCCGGAACGCATGGACGCTGACCTCGCGTTGTTGGCGACCCGCTTCGAATGCATTCGCACCTATTCAATGACGGGCCTTGAGGCACTGCCGGATCTGGCGCGCAAGCACGGTCTGAAATTGATGATCGGCGCTTGGGTCAACAGCAACCCGGTCGACACTGAAAAGGAAGTCGATCTGCTGATCCAGTCGGCCAATGCCAACCCGGATGTGGTCAGTGCAGTGATCGTCGGCAACGAAGCGCTGTTGCGCAAGGAAGTCACCGGTGCGCAACTGGCCCGACTGATCAACAAGGTCAAAAGTCAGGTCAAGCAACCCGTCACCTACGCCGATGTCTGGGAGTTCTGGCTCAAGCACCCGGAAGTCGCGCCAGCGGTGGACTTCCTGACCATTCACCTGCTGCCGTACTGGGAAGATGATCCGTCGAACATCGACGTCGCCCTGCAACACGTCGCGCAGGTGCGTCAGGTGTTCGGCAACAAGTTCGCCCCCAAGGACGTGATGATTGGCGAAACCGGCTGGCCGAGCGAAGGTCGCCAGCGTGAAACCGCCCTGCCGAGCCGGGTCAACGAGGCCAAGTTCATTCGTGGTTTTGTTGCGATGGCCGAGAAAGAAGGCTGGCATTACAACCTGATCGAAGCGTTTGACCAGCCGTGGAAGCGCGGCAGCGAAGGCGCGGTCGGTGGTTATTGGGGACTGTTCGATGCGGATCGTCAGGACAAAGGCGTGCTCGCCGGACCGGTGACCAACGTGCCGTTCTGGAAAGAGTGGCTGGCGGTCGGTGGTTTGATTTTCCTCGGCACGCTGGTGCTGGGTGGACGTGTTCGCACCACGCGTTCGGCACTGCTGTTGCCGTTACTGGGCGCCCTCGCCGCCTGCTCGATCGGCGCTTGGGGTGATCTGGCGCGGGTGACCACGCGGTTTGCCAGCGAGTGGCTGTGGGTCGGATTGCTGACGGCGCTGAATCTTTTGGTGTTGGCGCATGCCGCGCTCACATTGAGTGCGCGCACTGGCTGGCGTGAGCGAGTGTTCAATCTGTTGGAGCGCCGCGCAGGTTGGCTGGTCGCAGCGGCAGGTTTTGCCGCCGCGGTGATGATGCTCGAGATGGTCTTCGATCCACGTTACCGCAGCTTTGCGAGCATGGCGTTTGTGCTGCCGGCGCTGGTTTACCTGTGCCGCCCGGTGCGCGTGCCGCGTCGGGAGATCGCCTTGCTGACCTTTATTGTCGGCGCGGGGATTGCGCCGCAGTTGTATCAGGAAGGGTTGCAGAATCAGCAGGCGTGGGGTTGGGCTTTGGTCAGCGCTCTGATGGTCGCTGCGTTGTGGCGCTGCCTTCGCGTTCGCTAGGGCTGAAGATCAAAAGATCGCAGCCTTCGGCAGCTCCTACAGGGCGTACGCCATCCCAATGTAGGAGCTGCCGCAGGCTGCGATCTTTTACGCTCTGACCAACCGCAACCCGGCAATCACCAACGCAAACACCGCCAACGTCGTGTTGTACAACGCCAGCGCCGGCACCCCGAACACCAGCGCCAGCACCGCCAGCCACCACCCTGCCCGACCGGGCACGACAAAACCGGTCAGCGCCGCCCCCAATGCGGCCCAGCCCAGCACCTTGAAGTGGATCATCAAGCCAAGGTTCGAGCGCACCTGGCATTCCCAACGACTGGCCTCATCCACACAGATGCCGACCCACTGCCCATCCTCCATAAAGCCGTACCGCGCGGCATAACTGGCAGTCAGCCACAACGGCAGCAGAACAAGCAGCAAAATCACGGGCAAGCGGCGGGACATGAAGCACTCCAAACGTGGGAAATCGGCGGCCAGCTTAATCTGCCGACAGCCGTGTGCAAGCGCTAACAACTGTTAACTGTTCATACAGGCGGTGCAAAGTGTATCGTCCAGCTACTATTACTCCGAATTCCGCCTGTTTGGTGCCGCAGCATGGCACTTTGGCGCACACCCGGTGGTCATAGCCTGCGAACTTCATTCGGCACCTTCCTCTAAGGGATCTAGTCATGCTCCGTTCCTTGCGCTTCGCCGCGCTGTTCAGCGGCCTTATTTTGAGTGCGTCCGCACTGGCGGTGGATATCGACGCCGCCAGTTATGGCTACCCCCTGACCAACCCGTTCGAGGCGACCATCGCCACGACACCGCCGGACTTGCGCCCGGAATTGCCGCTGGACGACGACATCACTCAGTCGGACCGCAGCCTGACGCTGCGCCCGGAACGCGAGTTCATCCTGCCGGATAATTTCTGGGCAGTGAAAAAACTCACCTACCGCATCGCCACTCAGGACAAACCGGCACCGCTGATTTTCCTGATTGCCGGCACGGGCGCGCGCTTTGACAGCACGCTCAACGAATACCTGAAGAAGCTCTATTACAAGGCCGGCTACCACGTCGTGCAGCTGTCGTCGCCGACCAGTTTCGACTTCATCAGCGCCGCCTCCCGCTTCGCCACCCCGGGCGTGACCAAAGAAGACGCCGAAGACATGTACCGGGTGATGCAGGCCGTACGGGCGCAAAACCCGAAACTGCCGGTCACCGAGTATTACCTGACCGGCTACAGCCTCGGCGCCCTGGATGCCGCGTTTGTTGCGCACCTGGACGAGACCCGCCGCAGCTTCAACTTCAAGAAAGTCCTGCTGCTCAATCCGCCGGTCAACCTCTACACCTCGGTGACCAACCTCGACAAGTTGGTGCAAACCGAAGTCAAGGGCATCAATAACAGCACCACGTTCTATGAACTGGTGCTGAGCAAGTTGACCCGCTACTTCCAGCAGAAAGGCTACATCGACCTCAACGATGCGCTGCTCTATGACTTCCAGCAGTCCAAGCAGCACCTGACGAACGAACAGATGGCGATGCTGATCGGCACCTCGTTCCGTTTCTCGGCAGCCGACATTGCGTTCACCTCGGACCTGATCAACCGTCGTGGCCTGATCACTCCGCCGAAATTTCCGATCACCGAAGGCACCAGCCTCACGCCGTTCCTCAAGCGTGCGCTGCAGTGCGACTTCGATTGCTACCTGACCGATCAGGTGATTCCGATGTGGCGCGCGCGCACCGATGGCGGCAGCCTGCTGCAACTGATCGATCAGGTCAGTCTGTATGCACTCAAGGATTACCTGCATGACAGCCCGAAAATCGCCGTCATGCACAACGCCGACGACGTGATCCTCGGCCCGGGCGACCTCGGTTTCTTGCGCAAGACGTTTGGCGATCGCCTGACTGTTTACCCACTGGGCGGCCATTGCGGCAACCTTAACTATCGCGTCAACAGCGACGCCATGCTGGAGTTCTTCCGTGGCTAAATATCTCCTGCTGATGGCAGCGCTCCTCTGCGCAGGCGTGGCCCAGGCCGACAACAGTAAAGCCAACGCGCCGGTGGTCGTCGACAGCGACGGCTTCAAAGAGCCGCTGACCAAACTCAAATTCAACCCCGGGCTGGATCAGCGCGAGTTCGAGCGCTCAACGCTCAATGCGCTGAACGTCTACGATCCGCTGGAATCGTGGAACCGCCGGGTGTATCACTTCAACTATCGCTTCGACCAATGGGTGTTCCTGCCGGTGGTCGATGGCTATCGCTACATCACGCCGAGCTTCGTGCGCACCGGGGTGAGCAACTTCTTCAACAACCTCGGCGACGTTCCTAACCTGGTCAACAGCCTGTTGCAGTTCAAGGGCCAGCGCTCGATGGAAACCACCGCGCGCTTGCTGCTCAACACCACGATCGGCATCGCCGGCCTTTGGGACCCGGCGACCGCCATGGGCCTGCCGCGCCAGAGCGAAGACTTCGGTCAGACCCTGGGCTTCTACGGTGTGCCAGGTGGCGCCTACTTCGTACTGCCGATCTTCGGCCCGTCGAACATCCGCGACACCGCCGGCCTCGCCGTGGACTACACCGCCGAGTCAGCGATCAACTTCCTCAACGTTTCGGAAGTCAGCTCCAACCACCCGGAAGTCTGGGCCCTGCGCGCGGTCGACAAGCGTTATCAGACCAGCTTCCGTTATGGCCAGATGAATTCGCCGTTCGAGTACGAGAAAGTGCGTTACGTGTACACCGAAGCGCGCAAGTTGCAGATCGCCGAGTAACCGCTGCAAAGCGCTGGCAAGCACCGATTTGTGGGAGCTTGCCAGCGCCCCGCTTCCCCCACCCGCTGCTTCTTTCATGCCAGCACCCGGCGTCCGCCAAGGTAAAGACCGCCATTGCCGATTCGTCTATTGAATTGGGCGCCCTGCGCTTAACGAACTCGGGAGTGACAGCGATACCCGCATTCGAAATCGAACACAAAAATTTAAATGTGAATTTTTTATTAACATTTTGTGACGATTTATGTAGACTCGAATCAACACTGCCAAGGAAGCAATGAAGTGTTCAACGAAAATCAAGGAATGATATCGGTCTCCCCTTATCCTCCCTCTCGACGCGTTTCTATCCGCCACTTACAGGTTGTCGGTAGCAGCGGACGTTATTATTCAATTTCCAGCGAAACTTGCGCATAGCGAGTTGCTCGCATGATGAGTAAAACATCCATCGACACGTTAAAACATGCCACTCGAATGGCATAACGCGCCGTGCATCTCCAAATAGATGCGGATGAAATACTACAGCGCGTGACTTTGGCAGTGCATTGATCAAACAACTTCAACCTGCACCCAATCAGAGGTTGAACTGCGGCCACCTTTAAATATGCATATTTCAATAAGAACCGGTATCCGTCGATATCTGTCCGAGATGCCACTGTTCATCTGGATATTGTTTATTGGCACCTTTGTCACCCGCGCAACATCAATGATGGTCTGGCCGTTTATCTCGATCGTGCTGTATACCCGATTTGGTTTCAGTGCGACATTTATCGGTCTGATCCTGACACTGTCCATCGCACTGTCATCGATCGTGAGTTTTTACAGCGGCTACCTGTCAGACAAGATCGGCCGCTTGAAAATCATCGTATTGGGCTGCGTCGTCGCTGCAGCTTCTTATCTGCTGCTGGGTGTCAGCAGTAATGCGTATGGCTACATCGCAGGCACTTTGCTGGCGAACCTGTCGTGGGCGCTGGTCAACAACCCGATCAAAACCGTCATTGGCGATATCATCGAGTCACGGGCTCTGATCGAGCGCGCCATGCATCTACGCTACTTTTTCTTGAATGCCGGCGCGGCGACCGGTCCCTATTTCGGCCTGAAACTGGGGATATCCTCAGACTCTCTGTCGTTCGTGCTGGTGACAGCCTCCTACGTTCTGCTGCTGGTCAGTGTGCTGGTCTTCGGAAAAGGCGTGAGCCTTAAAGCGGTCAATACCACCAGCTTCAAAAGTACAATGGGCGTACTCGCGAAAGACCGTTTATTCTTGGCGCTAGTGATCAATAACATCATCATGATGTTCATCTTCGGCAGTTTTGATTCCAGCCTGCCGCAACTGATGGCTGCCCTGGCTTTCGACGGCTACCTGCCCTTTGTCGCGTCACTGATTGTCTTGCATGCCTCGACGATCGTCCTGCTGCAACTGCCGCTTGCCAGCGCCCTGTCATCGGTATCGTTGAATACCAAGATCTACCTGGGCTCGGCACTGTTGGTCATCAGCGAGGCTGTTTTTGCCTTGGCCGCGCATTTCTATGACGTCAAACCGTTGTGGTACAGCGCAGTACTGATCATGAGTATCAGCCAGACGTTACTGTTTCCATGTATCAATATGTTCGTCGACAGCCTGGCCCCGCCGAATTTGCGCGGAGCTTACTTTGGCGCAGCCTCTTTATATAGCATCGGCTTTTCTCTTGCACCGATTGTCGGCGGCGTGTTTATACAGAGACTCAGCGGAACGGCGCTTTATATATTCCTGACACTTGCCAGCATTCTGATGACGGCCATATTTATCGGTATCTTCCGGCACAAGAAAGCCATTGCCAAAACAGACTCTTTGGCGATCAACATCGAAACGACGCCAGTGCATAACTGATCACTCGACGCGAAGTTTCCATAGTTCCATCCCTGTGCACCAACAACGGTAGCGGGAAACTTCTTCGCCTCGAAAAAGTAAATACCTCGAACTTCTCAACTATCAGGCAAACACCATGAATACGCCGATTTATGACCTCATCCTCTGTGGTGCCGGACCCGCCAATATCTCGTTGTTACCTGATCTTATTCACAATGAACAGATACAACGCTGCCTGATACTTGAGAAATCCAAAACACTGGGCCGCGGCGAAATCGGTCAATACCGGATTACCGCCAACTCGCTTGGCGTGGTCTTTCTGGAAAAATTCCAGGACCGCACGGACGATCTGAGCCGCTTTCTGCAGAGCACACCAGAATGGAAATATTTTTCCGAGCGGCGCACTGAAGCAGTCGAGTTGCGCCACGTTGGACGCTTCCTCGAACACATCGGCACTTACGTTACCGAGCATCAATCGCTCTACAAACGCTTTGAAATTTCCACTGGATCGACGGTCTGCGAAATTCGCCTGACCCCGCAAGGCCACTACCGCGTCAGTTACCTGCTCGATGGGCAGCGTGCCGAGGCGTTGTGCAAAAAGATCATCTTCAACATTGGCGGCCGGCTCAATCAAGCCACCGTGCAGCACCCGCATCACAACATCAACTCGGACGCACTGCTCAAGGGCACGTACGACCAGGCATTGAAAAGTGGCGCATACAAGAACCTGACCATCGTTGGTTCTTCGCACAGCGCCATTTCCTGCCTGATTCGTCTGGTTGAACAACTGGATTTCCCAGGCACCATCACGTTGCTGACCAAACGCGATTTCAAACTGTTCTTTGACTCCCCAGCCTCCGCCCGCGAGCAAGACTATCCGTTTGTCGATGCCGATATTTGCCAGGCAAGTCAGAGGGTCAACCGCTATTCGGGCCTGCGATACGACTCGTTTGAATTCGCCCGCAAGATCAAACAAGGGCTGATCCGCAATCTCGACATCGTGGACATAGCGCACGCCTCTACCGATCAGGTGCTGGGTCTGATTGCACAATCCGAATTGCTGATTCACAGCACCGGTTACAAGGCCGGGCTGGTGCCTTTGCTGGACGTCGACGGCACACCACTGGAACTTCAACAGGACGACTTCGGGCTGCTCACCAATCCGCAACTCAATCCGATCACTCGCGAGGGTCGGGTGCTGGAAAACTTCCATTCATTCGGCCTCGGTGCCGGGATCAAGACCGGTGGCGACAGCGGTGGCGAGGAGAGCTTTCGCGGCAGGATCGACGGCGTATGGGTCTACCAGCACGTGGTGCCCGGACTCATCTTTCATTAAATAAGGAAATTACAATGAACAACCAGACAGCCATCATTCTCTGTGCCGGACGCGGAAGTCGCCTGGGCAAGCGCACGCGCCACACGCCGAAGCCATTGGTGAAGACCAACAATATCGCCTTCATCGACAATGCCCTGAACAACCTCCAAACGCTGGGTATCACCCATGTGGTGGTTGTGGTCGGCTATCAGTCCGAGACCATTACCGCCCATCTTCGGGCAATGGACACCGCTATCAACTTTGAGTTTGTCAGCAATCCGGACTGGGCCACGACTAACAACATCTACTCGCTGTATCTGGCCCGCGAGCACATTACGGCAAACACGCTGATCATCGAGGGCGACATTTATTTCTCGGCCTCCAGCCTGCAACAGCTTCTGCAAAAACCCGGTGACCTGATCGCCCTGGTGTCGCCGCTTGGCAAGAACATGGAGGGCACCTACGCTGTGCTCGAGGGAGACCATTTGCAGGGTTTCGGCTCAACCAAGGACATCGGCCACCAAGCGCATGACGGCCAATACAAGACCGTCAACCTGTACCAGATCGGATCAGCCACGTTCGCCGAGCACGTCAAAAAACAACTCGCCAGTAACGTGCGCAAAGACAACGTCAACGCCTACTACGAAGACGTGTTCAAAAAAGCCTCGCTTGAGGGCAAGTGGGATATTCAGACGGTTATCGTGCCGACCACCGAATGGTATGAAGTCGACAATTATTACGACCTGACGGTCTGCAACTACATTTCCAGTCGTGATCGTCTGGGCTTCGTACAAAACCGCCACGGCGGTTACTGGCGCTACCCGATGCTCGACTTCGCCCTGATCTACAACTTCCACTTCCCGCCACAGCAGATGAAAGACAAGATCAGGGACAACTTCGATCACATCCTCCTGAACTACCCTGGCGGCAGAAAGCTCATCGAAGAGTCGCTCAGCGAATTCCTGGGTGTCTCCGCAAGGCACCTGTGTATCGCCAATGGCGCGGCGGAAATCATCAAGTTGCTGCCGTCCGTCTATACCGGCAGCGCGTTGGTGACAGTACCGTCCTTCAACGAATACGCCAACGTGTTCGGTGAGCAGCGCACGCTCTGCCACTACACGCGAGAAGAGGATGACTTCGCTATCGACATCGACGCGTTGCTCGCAACCTGCCGACAGCAGCGTCCCGAGGTAGTGATCATCGAGTCGCCCAACAACCCGACTGGCGCCCTGACGCCTGCTTCGGCGCTGGCTTCGCTTGCTGTTCAGTTGCTGGAACTGGATATCTCGCTGATCGTCGATGAGTCGTTCCTCGACTTCTCCAACCATGCCAGCAGCACCATGCTCAATGTACTCGACGACCATCCCAACCTGGTGGTGATTCGCAGCATGAGCAAAACGTTCGGTATCGGCGGAATTCGCATCGGTTACCTGGCCAGTGCCAACCGGACATTGATGGCGCTGATCAATTCGCTGCTGCCGATCTGGAACATCAACGGCTTTGCCGAAGAGTTCCTGTTGCATTTGCCCCAGTATCAACAGGAATACCTGGCCAGTTGCCAACAAGTGATCAACGACACTCGCGCGTTTCAACAGGCGCTGAACGCGATCGACGGCATCAGCGGGTTCGAGACTGAAGCAAACTTCATTTACTGCAAGACCCATCACGCGGACGCCCAGACCATTTCCCGGTTGTTGCTGGACGAGCACCACATGTACATCAAGGAGTGCTCGGGTAAGCGCAATGACGATTCCGATAAGTATTTCCGGATCTCCTGCCGTACGCCTGACGAAAACGCCCGTTTGATCCAGGCCCTGACTTGCGTGATGCAGGATCTGGCATCACTGAAACAAACCAGCAGCCAACCGAAGGAGAGCACCGTTGAACTTGCCTAAGAAGGTAGTGATTTGCGGCAAGGGCGAACTGGCCATTTTCGCCTGTGAGTATTTCAACGCGTCCCCCAACCATACGGTGTCGTACGTGGTGGCCGATCCTTTCGAGCCGGTCAGCACTGAACGCACGTTGATCCAGTTTTGCCGGGAGCAAGGGATCGAAGTGGTGGAAAGCGGCTTGATCGAAGACTTGCCCGGTTATGCCGACGGCACGTTCGCCTGTGACATCTGCCTGGTGATTTTCCACAAGAGAATTTTGCCCAGGCGCTACATCGATTGCTGCGCGAAAATCATCAACCTGCACCTTTCCTATCTGCCGAAATACCGCGGCGTACGTCCGGTCAACTGGGCACTGAAGAATGGCGAGCGGATGCACGGCGCGACGTTGCACGAGATCAGCGAGGGCATCGACGAAGGGCCGATCCTCAATCAGGTGGCCTTCAATATCTACCCCGAGTTCGAAGAAGTGATCGACACCTATACCCGCGCGATGGGCTATGCCCGGCAGTTGCTGGTGGATACCTTGCCGCTGATCGAGCGCATCGTCGCGGTCCCGCAGAAACATGCCGACATGAGCATCTACTACGAAAAGGACAATCTCCGGCTGGAAGAGCGGATGACCTTCAGCAAAGCACAATCACTGAAACTGCTCGAACGCCAGTAGTCTTCGACGCCGCTTGATTGCTTGCTTGCGCATGCGGCAATCAGGCCGGCGAGCGATCCCTTCGAAGGAGCCACAATGTACTTGCTTATAGCCTCTGACCTGGACGGCACGCTGCTGCTGCCAGGCGATACGTTCGGTGCTTTTACCAAAAGCGTGATTCACAGCCTGAACCGTGCGGGCCATCACATTGTGCTGGCTACCGGTCGGCACCAGGCAGACGTCGAGTCGTTGCTCGACAGTCAGTCGCGGCCGGTTCATTTGATCACGTCCAATGGTGCGCGCATCTCCAGCGCCTGCGGTGGGCTTGCACTGAGCGAAGAGTTACCGGCGAGCGTCGTCCAGACACTGTTGGAGGAAACGCGAGGAGACGCGGATCTGACCATCAACCTTTACTGCCAGTCCAGTTGGTTGATGAGCCGCGAAGACGAAAACCTCAAGGACTTCAGCCAGAATCCAGCCTTTCAGCCGGTGATCTGCGCGTCCGAAAGCCTGCCGTTGAGCGCCGTGCAGAAGGTGTTTTTCTTTCAGCGGAACAAGGATCACCACGCCCTGCTCAGGTTGCAGACACGGCTGAACCAACAACTGGGTGATCAGATCAGCACTGTCTTCACCTTCCCATGGTGTCTGGAGGTCATGACCCGAGACGTCTCCAAGGGCAAGGCGTTGAAACAGCTCGCCGATTTCCTGAACGTGCCCGTCCAGGCATGCATCGCGTTTGGCGACGGATTGAACGACGCCGACATGTTGTCCGGCGTCGGCAAAGGGGTGCTCATGGGTAATGCGCCTGCCGAGTTGATGCAGGCGCTTCCCGATGCGGAGGTCATTGGCCCATGCACGGATGAAGCCGTCGCGCATTACCTGTGGAACCATTTGCTACAAAGCGCTACCGTCCCCGCATGATCAAGCGCGGGCGTTTTATGCCCGCGCAGCCTTCCACAGTTTGCCAACCAGGCTCACAACAAGTAACACCACGCCTCCGGCAATAACCCCCACCACCCCGTTGAGCAACATCGGCACTGCAAACCCGGCAGCGCCAGCCGCCGCGCCAAGACCTTCAATCCAGTGCCCCACCATCGGCACGCCATGGGTCAGGATGCCACCACCGACCAGGAACATTGCCGCGGTGCCCACCACCGACAGGGTTTTCATCATGTACGGTGCCGCGACCAGGATGCCGTTACCGATTTTTTTGGCGATCTGCCCAGGCTTCTGCGTCAGCCACAGACCAAGGTCGTCGAGTTTGACAATGCCCGCCACCAAGCCATAAACACCCACAGTCATGACGATGGCGATACCGGACATCACAATCACTTGCTGGGTCAGCGAGGCATCTGCCACGGTGCCCAAGGTGATCGCGATGATCTCCGCCGAGAGGATGAAGTCCGTGCGAATCGCGCCTTTGATCTTGTCCTTTTCATAGGCCACCAGATCGGTAGCGGGATCGGCCACCGCTTCCGTCAGCTGCGCATGCTCGGTTTCGTCTTCAGCCTTACTGTGCAAAAACTTGTGCGCGAGCTTCTCAAAACCTTCGAAACACAGGTACGCGCCACCGACCATCAACAACGGTGTCACCAGCCATGGCACGAACGCACTGATCGCCAGCGCCGACGGCACCAGGATCAGTTTGTTGACGAACGAGCCCTTGGCCACAGCCCAGACCACAGGAATTTCCCGCTCGGCACGGACGCCGGAGACCTGCTGGGCATTGAGCGCCAGGTCGTCGCCGAGCACGCCGGCGGTCTTCTTGGCGGCCATTTTGCTCATCAACGCCACGTCGTCCAGCACAGTGGCAATATCGTCGACCAGCACCAGCAAACTGCTTCCTGCCATGAATCCTGTTTCCTTTTATGTATGAATGTTGCGAAGCATAACGCGACCACAGACCACACGGGGCATTCTTGAGCGCCGCGCGAGGCCGGTGCTACCATGCGCAACCGCCAGAACAGGCAAGGAACCACCGGGTTTATGAGCACAATCCGCGAGCGCAACAAAGAACTGATCCTGCGTGCCGCCAGTGAGGAGTTTGCCGACAAGGGCTTCGCTGCGACCAAAACCAGCGACATCGCCGCCAAGGCGGGATTGCCCAAGCCCAACGTCTACTACTACTTCAAGTCCAAAGAGAACCTCTACCGTGAGGTTCTGGAAAGCATCATCGTGCCGATTTTGCAGGCCTCGACGCCGTTCAATCCGGACGGCGTGCCGAGCGAAGTGCTGAGCGGCTACATCCGCTCGAAGATCCGCATTTCCCGCGACCTGCCGTTCGCCTCGAAAGTATTCGCCAGCGAAATCATGCACGGCGCCCCGCACCTGAGCGCTGACCTGGTCGAGCAGCTCAACGGCCAGGCCAAGCACAACATCGATTGCATTCAGAGCTGGATCGACCGCGGGCAAATTGCCCCGATCGACCCTAATCACCTGATGTTCAGCATCTGGGCCGCGACCCAGACCTACGCCGATTTCGACTGGCAGATTTCTGCCGTGACGGGGAAGGACAAGCTGGATGAAGCCGATTATGAAGCGGCAGCGCAGACGATTATCCGGTTGGTGTTGAAGGGGTGTGAGCCGGATCAGTAAGACCGCGGTGATGCAATCGCTGGCAAGCCAGCTCCCACAGGGATTCTTGTTGTCTGCTAAATCCAGATTCAACACAAAAACCTGTGGGAGCTGGCTTGCCAGCGATGGAAGCAACTCGATTTCAGATCAAATCCAAATCGCATCCCACAGAGGATAGTCACCAAGCTTTTCCACCAAGCCAGCCCGCAAGGGGTTGGCCACTACGTAGCGCGCCATCTGCACTAAATTATCTTCCCGCCTCAATGCACGATCATGAAAACCTTGCTGCCAAAGCGGCCCGCTTCGGTTAAGAGACCAATTCACGTCTCGTGCAATCAGCGACTTGGTTTCCCCCATCAACTTTCTGAGCGAACCGTTTTCCAGCTCAATCAGCCAATGAAAGTGATCAGGCATAACTACCCACGCAAGCGACTTTGCCAGTCCAAGATTTTGCGCGCGACGAAATTGATTAACGACCAACCTGCCCGTAGCGAAATCAGCAAAGATTGGATTTCGATCAAGCGTGTTGGTGGTGAGTAGATAGATTCGATTAGGCTCGGCATAGCGGCCGGCTCGCAGACGATGTGAAGCAGGAAGATCAGGCAATCCATTGCCCCTTCATGATGAGTTCATCAGAAGGTTAGACCTCAGTGATCCATTTGGCTGGTTTAGCCTTTTTCTTGATGTGTCAGTCAGGCCGCCATCGCTGGCAAGCCAGCTCCCACAGGGTTTTGTATTGGTTAAAAAATCTCAATACGACAGAGTGCCTTGGGGAAGCGAGCTTGCTCGCGAAGACTTCAGTTCAGACGCTACAAAATCAAGCAGCCACCCCCGCATCCGCCCGCAACTCCAGCGCCTCCACCGCTTTGATCGCCACTTGCTCATCAATGTCAGACAGATCGCCGCTAATCCCGATCGCTCCCAGCACGTTCCCTGCCTGATCACGAATCAACACACCGCCCGGTGCCGGCACGACGCTGCCTTGGCCCATGCTGTTCAGTGCGGCAATAAAGGCCGGGCGTTGTTGGGCGTCGAGGGCCAGCAGGCGTGAGCCTTTGCCCAGGGCGATGGCGCCCCAGGCTTTGCCGATGGCGATTTGCGGGCGTAGCAGGCTGGCGCCGTCTTCGCGTTGCAGGGTCACCAGGTGGCCGCCAGTGTCCAGTACTGCGATGGTCAGGGGGGCGGCGTTGATGCCGCGCCCGACGTTGATGGCCTCGTTGACCAGTTTGACTGCGACTTTCAAGGTTAAAGCGCTCATGGTGCCGTCCTCATTTTGTTATAGGGAAAGTCGTGGGCCTGCGGTTTTGTGCCGCAGTCCGATGCAACAAATAGAACACAATGAATTATTTTTTTGTATACAATAATTCTCGAAAAGCGCCACATGCGACGAAAAGCCACAGTCATAAAGGCTTCCGACGAATGAAACAGGCGCTTGAGAAAATGGATTGACCTGCGCCGTCCGCCGTGAATACACTCTGCGCAAAGCCACTTGTATACAATTACAAAACGTAAAGAGGCACAAAACCATGAGCAAAATGAGAGCAATCGAAGCCGCCGTTCTGGTGATGCGCCGTGAAGGGGTTGATACCGCTTTTGGCATCCCGGGCGCTGCCATCAACCCGCTGTACTCCGCCTTGCAGAAAGTCGGTGGCATCGATCACGTCCTTGCTCGCCACGTTGAAGGCGCCTCGCACATGGCCGAGGGCTACACCCGCACCAAGGCCGGCAACATCGGCGTGTGCATCGGGACTTCCGGCCCTGCCGGTACCGACATGGTCACCGGGCTCTACAGCGCCTCGGCCGACTCGATTCCAATCCTCTGCATTACCGGCCAGGCACCCCGCGCCCGTATGCACAAGGAAGACTTCCAGGCTGTCGACATCACCAGCATCGTCAAGCCAGTCACCAAGTGGGCGACCACTGTTCTGGAACCGGGCCAAGTGCCTTACGCGTTCCAGAAAGCGTTCTTCGAAATGCGCTCCGGCCGTCCAGGCCCGGTGCTGATCGACCTGCCGTTCGACGTGCAGATGGCCGAGATCGAATTCGACATCGACGCCTACCAGCCGCTGCCATTGGCCAAACCGACCGCGACCCGCGTTCAGGTTGAAAAGGCTTTGGCCCTGCTTGATCAAGCCGAGCGCCCACTGTTGGTGGCCGGCGGTGGCATCATCAACGCCGACGCCAGCGATCTGCTGGTTGAGTTCGCTGAACTGACCGGCATCCCGGTTATCCCGACCCTGATGGGCTGGGGCACCATCCCGGACGATCACCCATTGATGGTGGGCATGGTCGGTCTGCAAACTTCGCACCGTTACGGCAACGCCACCATGCTGAAATCCGACGTGGTGTTGGGTATCGGTAACCGTTGGGCTAACCGCCACACCGGTTCGGTTGACGTTTACACCGAAGGCCGCAAGTTCATTCACGTCGACATCGAAGGCACGCAGATCGGCCGTGTGTTCACGCCGGATCTGGGCATCGTTTCCGACGCCGCTGCAGCACTGACCGTGTTCATCGAAGTGGCCCGTGAATGGCAAGCCGCGGGCAAGCTGAAAAACCGCAGTGCTTGGCTGCAAGACTGCCAGCAGCGTAAAGCCAGCCTGCACCGCAAGACCCACTTCGACAACGTGCCGGTGAAACCACAGCGCGTTTACGAAGAAATGAACCAGGTGTTCGGCAAGGACACCTGCTACGTCAGCACCATTGGTCTGTCGCAGATTGCCGGCGCGCAGTTCCTGCACGTCTACAAGCCGCGTCACTGGATCAACTGTGGCCAGGCCGGCCCGTTGGGCTGGACCATTCCGGCAGCGCTGGGCGTGGTGAAAGCCGATCCGAGCCGTAAAGTCGTGGCCCTGTCGGGGGACTATGACTTCCAGTTCATGATCGAAGAACTGGCGGTCGGCGCTCAGTTCAAACTGCCGTACATCCACGTCGTGGTGAACAACTCGTACCTGGGTCTGATCCGTCAGGCACAGCGCGGGTTCGAAATGGACTACTGCGTGCAGCTGTCCTTCGATAACCTGAACGCGCCGGAACTCAACGGTTACGGTGTTGACCACGTCGCAGTGGCTGAAGGCCTCGGCTGTAAAGCGCTGCGTGTGTTCGAACCATCGGAAATCGCCCCTGCCCTGCGCAAGGCCGAACAGATGATCGAAGAGTTCAAGGTGCCGGTGATCGTCGAGATCATTCTGGAGCGTGTGACCAACATCTCCATGGGTACCGAGATCAACGCCGTCAACGAATTCGAAGACCTGGCGCTGGTCGGCAACGATGCGCCAACGGCGATTTCGTTGCTTGATTAACTGCTGACCGCTGATCGTTCCCACGCTCTGCGTGGGAACGCAGCCCGGGACGCTCTGCGTCCCAAAGCGGACGCAGAGCGTCCATTGAGGCATTCCCACGCAGAGCGTGGGAACGAGAATCTAGAACGGGAGACCACCATGCCGCGTTTCGCAGCCAACCTGTCCATGCTGTTCACCGAACAGGATTTCCTTGCCCGTTTCGACGCCGCCGCCAAGGCGGGTTTCAGCGGTGTCGAGTACCTGTTCCCGTACGACTTCAGCTCCGCTGAAATCAAGGCCAAGCTTGACGCCAATGATCTGACCCAAGTGCTGTTCAACTTGCCGGCCGGTGACTGGGCCAAGGGCGAGCGCGGTATCGCGTGCCTGCCGGATCGGGTTGAAGAGTTCCGCGCCGGTGTCGATCTGGCGATTGCCTACGCGCAAGTGCTGGGCAACACCCAGATCAACTGCCTGGCCGGTATTCGTCCGCAAGGCGTTGACGATGCCACCGTGGAAAAAACCTTCGTTGCCAACCTGAAATACGCGGCCGACAAGCTGCAAGCGGCGGGCATCAAACTGGTGATGGAAGCGATCAACACCCGCGACATCCCGGGTTTCTACCTGAACAACACGGCGCAAGCCCTGTCGATTCGCGAGCAGGTCGGCAGCGCCAATCTGTTCCTGCAATACGACATCTATCACATGCAAATCATGGAAGGCGATCTGGCCCGCACCCTGCAATCGCACCTGGGCGAGATCAACCATGTGCAGCTCGCGGACAACCCGGGGCGCAACGAGCCAGGCACCGGTGAAATCAACTACCGCTTCCTGTTCGAACACCTTGATCGCATCGGTTATCAGGGTTGGGTTGGCTGTGAATACAAGCCGCTGACCACCACTGAAGCAGGCCTCGGCTGGTTGAAAACCCACAACGCAATCTGACAAACACATGACCCTGTAGGAGCTGCCGAAGGCTGCGATCTTTTGATCTTGTTATTTTGAAGATCAAGATCAAAAGATCGCAGCCTGCGGCAGCTCCTACAGGGAGACATACAAAAACAAGAGGATTTTCTCATGGCTAAAATCGGATTTATCGGCACCGGCATCATGGGCCACCCAATGGCTTCGAACCTGCAGAAAGCCGGTCACAGCCTGTTCCTGTCGGCGCACCACGACGCCGCCCCGGCTGACCTGGTGGCCGCTGGCGCCGTCGCCCTGGCCAACCCGCGCGAAGTGGCGCAGGAAGCTGAATTCATCATCGTCATGGTCCCGGATACCCCGCAGGTCGACGACGTACTGTTCCGCGCCGACGGCGTTGCAGCAGGCCTGAGCAAAGGCAAAATCGTCATCGACATGAGTTCGATCTCGCCGACCGCCACCAAGGCATTCGCTGCGAAGATCAATGAGAAAGGCGCGCAATACCTCGACGCACCGGTATCCGGCGGTGAAGTCGGCGCCAAAGCTGCGACCCTGAGCATCATGATCGGTGGTGACGCCGATGCCTTCGAACGCGCCCTGCCGCTGTTCCAGGCCATGGGCAAGAACATCACTCTGGTCGGTGGCAATGGTGACGGTCAAACCGCCAAAGTCGCGAACCAGATCATCGTTGCCCTGAACATTCAGGCCGTCGCTGAAGCCCTGCTGTTCGCGTCGAAAAACGGTGCTGATCCGGCCAAGGTGCGTGAAGCACTGATGGGTGGTTTCGCGTCCTCGAAGATCCTCGAAGTGCACGGCGAGCGCATGATCAAAGGCACCTTCGACCCAGGCTTCCGCATCAGCCTGCACCAGAAGGATTTGAACCTGGCCCTGCAAGGCGCCAAAGAGCTGAACATCAACCTGCCAAACACCGCCAACGCTCAGCAAGTGTTCAGCACCTGCGCGGCCATCGGTGGCAGCAACTGGGACCACTCGGCGCTGATCAAAGGTCTGGAACACATGGCCAACTTCTCGATTCGCGACAACAAATAAGCCCTGCCCCGACGCTCGTCCCACGCTCTGCGTGGGAATGCAGCCCGGGACGCTCCGCGTCCCTGCCGAAGCGGACGCGGAGCGTCCATTGAGGCATTCCCACGCAGAGCGTGGGAACGATCATCAGCATTAACCAAGAACAATAAGATTGGGAGCCCGCCATGTCGGTCGATCCGCAACAACTGCTGCGCGAGCTGTTTGCCACAGCCATCGACGCGGCCCATCCGAACCAAGTCCTCGAAGCCCATCTACCCGCCGATCGTACCGGCCGGGTGATCGTCATCGGTGCCGGCAAAGCCGCTGCCGCCATGGCGCAAGTGGTCGAGCGCTGCTGGGAAGGTGAAGTGTCTGGCCTGGTTGTGACCCGTTACGGTCACGGCGCCCCGTGCGAAAAAATCGAAGTGGTCGAAGCCGCGCATCCCGTCCCCGACGCAGCCGGTCTGGCCGTGGCCAAACGCGTACTCGATCTGGTCAGCAACCTGACTGAAGACGACCGCGTGATCTTCCTGCTCTCCGGTGGCGGCTCGGCCCTGCTGGCGTTGCCGGCCGAAGGCATCACCCTCGCCGACAAGCAGTCGATCAACAAAGCCCTGCTCAAATCCGGCGCGACCATCGGCGAGATGAACTGCGTGCGCAAGCACCTCTCGGCGATCAAGGGCGGCCGCCTCGGCAAGGCCTGCTGGCCTGCCACTGTGTATACCTACGCGATTTCCGATGTGCCGGGCGACCTCGCCACGGTCATCGCCTCCGGCCCGACCGTGGCCGACCCAAGCACGTCCGCCGAAGCGCTGGCGATCATCAAACGCTACGGCATCGACATTCCCGCTTCCGTGCGCAACTGGCTGCAAAGCCCTGAGTCGGAAACCGTCAAACCCGGTGATCCGTCGCTGGCGCGCAGCCACTTCCAGTTGATCGCCCGTCCTCAGCAATCGCTGGATGCCGCTGCGGTGAAATGCCGTCAGGCCGGTTTCAGCACGCTGATCCTCGGCGACCTCGAAGGCGAATCGCGCGAAGTGGCGAAAGTCCACGCCGGCATCGCCCGCCAGATCATCAACCACGGCCAGCCATTGGCGGCGCCGTGCGTGATTTTGTCCGGCGGCGAAACCACCGTGACCGTGCGCGGCAATGGCCGTGGCGGACGCAACGCCGAATTTCTCTTGAGCCTGACCGAAAACCTCAAAGGCCAGCCCGGCGTTTACGCCCTGGCCGGTGACACCGACGGTATCGACGGCTCGGAAGACAACGCCGGCGCAATCATGACCCCGGACAGCTACACCCGCGCCGCCGCCCTCGGTTTGAGCGCCAGCGACGAGCTGGATAACAACAACGGCTACGGCTATTTCGAGGCGCTGGATGCGCTGATCGTCACCGAGCCGACCCGCACCAACGTCAACGACTTCCGCGCCATTCTGATCCTTGAGAGCTCCAAATCATGACGCCTGATAAAAAGGTCAAAATCCTCGCCACCCTCGGGCCTGCTGTCGATGGCATCGAAGACATCCGTGAGCTGGTCGAGGCCGGGGTGAATATCTTCCGCCTGAACTTCAGCCACGGCGACCATGCCGACCACGCCAAGCGCTATCAGTGGATCCGCGAAGTCGAGCGCCAGCTCAACTACCCGCTGGGCATTCTGATGGACTTGCAGGGGCCGAAACTGCGCGTCGGCAAGTTCGCTGACGGCAAGGTGCAACTGCATCGCGGTCAGGCCTTCCGTCTGGATCTGGACGCGACACCGGGCGATGAACGCCGAGTGAATCTGCCACATCCGGAGATCATTGCTGCGCTGGAAGCGGGCATGGATCTGCTGCTCGACGACGGCAAACTGCGTCTGCGCGTGGTGACCAAGTACGACGATGCCATCGACACCACCGTGCTCAATGGCGGGGAGTTGTCGGACCGCAAAGGCGTCAACGTGCCGCAAGCGGTGCTCGACCTCAGCCCGCTGACCGCCAAGGATCGCCGCGACCTGAGCTTCGGTCTGGAACTGGGCGTGGATTGGGTCGCGCTGTCGTTTGTGCAGCGTCCGCAAGACATCGTCGAAGCCCGCGCACTGATCGGTGACAAAGCCTTTTTGATGGCGAAAATCGAGAAGCCTTCCGCCGTTGAACAGCTGCGTGAAATCGCTGAATTGAGCGACGCGATTATGGTTGCCCGGGGCGACCTCGGCGTCGAAGTGCCGGCCGAGAGCGTGCCGCAGATCCAGAAAAACATCATCACCACCTGCCGCGAACTCGGCAAACCGGTGGTGGTGGCGACGCAGATGCTTGAGTCGATGCGCTTCTCCCCTGCCCCTACCCGCGCTGAGGTGACGGACGTTGCCAACGCCGTGGCCGAAGGTGCCGATGCGGTGATGCTGTCGGCAGAAACTGCGTCCGGCGAATACCCGCTTGAAGCCGTGCAGATGATGAGCAAGATCATTCGTCAGGTTGAGAACGGCCCGGACTATCAGACTCAGCTCGACGTCAGCCGGCCGAAAGCTGAAGCGACCGTGTCCGATGCGATCAGCTGCGCGATCCGCCGCATCAGCAACGTGCTGCCAGTGGCGGTGCTGGTCAACTACAGCGAGTCGGGCACCTCGAGTTTGCGTGCAGCGCGGGAACGGCCGAAAGCGCCGATCCTCAACCTGACGCCGAACCTGCAAACCGCGCGTCGTCTGAGCGTGGCGTGGGGCATCCACTCGGTGGTCAACGATCGCCTGCGTCAGGTCGACGAAGTCTGCTCGACCGCGCTGGAAATCGCCCAGGCCCAAGGCATGGCCGAGCGTGGCGACACGCTGCTGATCACTGCCGGCGTGCCGTTTGGTCAGCCGGGGTCGACTAACTCGCTGCGGATCGAAACATTGATTTAACCGCCCACCATGATCGTTCCCACGCTCCGCGTGGGAATGCGGCCCGGGACGCTCTGCGTCCCAAGAGCAGACGCAGAGCGTCCTTTGAGGCATTCCCACGCAGACGGTTCGACGCCTCGACGTGGGAACGATCAGTACCGAATGAACTGCCCATGCCTGCCAATCATTTCAATACCCACTGCCCCGACTGGGCCGAGGCTTTGCTCAACGGTTTCAGTCAAATATTCCTCCAGCGCCATCCGCTGTGCGGGCTGCTGTGCCTGTTGGCGATCCTGCTGACCGCACCGGTGCTGTTCGCCGGAGCGCTGCTCGGTGCCGTCGCCGGCTTGCTCACCGCGCAACGCCGCAATTATGCCAAGGCTGATCGACAGGCCGGACTGTTCAGCTACAACGGCATTTTGCTCGGCCTGCTGCTGAGTCTGTATTTCCCGTGGTCGCCGCTGCTGCCGCCGCTGATTCTTGCCGCCGGCGGTTTGAGCGCGATGGCCACGCAGCAATGGCTCAAACATGTGTACCGCAGCCGCTCGATTCCGGCCTACACCTCGCCATTCGTGGCCATGAGTTGGGTTCTGCTGCTGTTCGCCGAACCGTCGGCGCCGATGGCACACGTCGAAATGAGCACGCTGAACTTGCTCGCCGCCGAACTGCGCGGTTTGGGCCAGGTGATGTTCCTTGGTCATCCGCTGGCCGGCGCGCTCATCGCCATTGGTTTGCTGATGGCTGATCGGCGGGCGTTTTGCTGGGCAATGCTCGCCTCGGCGATCGGCCTTGGTTCGAGCCTGCTGCATCACGAAAGCAGCGCCGCTCTGCTCGGTCTCGGAAGCTACAACGCCGTGCTCGCCGCCCTCGCCTTCAGTGCCCAACGCCAACAACCTTGGCTGCCACTGCTCGGCATCGTCCTGGCGCTGCTGGTGACGCCACTGTTTGCCGCCGTCGGTCTCGCTACTTTGACCGCGCCGTTTATCCTCGCCGGGTGGCTGATCCGCGCCGGCATTCAGATGCTCGGCAAAGCCTCCGTCGAGCGTGCGCCTTGCGCTCACGGGGAGAATCAACCTAGGCTGCGCTGATCTTCGATTCAGGCGTTATCCATGGACAGCAGCAACAGTTGGCGCGAACGGCTCTACGTCATGATTTTCCAGAGCGACACCCTTGCCGGGCGTCGCTTCGACGGCATCCTGCTGTTGATCATCCTCGCCAGTCTGGTGATCGTGATGCTCGACAGCATCGACAGCATTCACCAGAACTACGCCGACGTGCTGGCCTACATCGAGTGGGGCTTCACGATCATCTTTCTCGGCGAGTACATCCTGCGTCTTTATTGCTCACCGAAACCCTTGCGCTACGCCTTCAGCTTTTACGGCCTGGTGGATTTGCTGGCGATCGTGCCTGGCATCCTCGCCCTGTATTACAGCGATGCGCAGTACCTGCTGATCATTCGGATCATCCGCATGCTGCGGATCTTCCGTGTGCTCAAGCTCAGCCCGTACCTCAAGCAAGCCAACTATTTGATGTCGGCATTGCGTGGCAGCAAGCAGAAGATCGTCGTGTTTCTGGTCAGCGTCTGCACGCTGGTGACGGTGTTTGGCACCTTGATGTACGTGATCGAAGGCCCGGAACACGGCTTCACCAGCATTCCCAAAGGCATCTATTGGGCGATCGTTACGCTGACCACCGTGGGTTTCGGCGACATCGTGCCGAAGACCCCGCTGGGCCAGGTCATTTCGTCGCTGGTGATGATCACCGGTTACTCGATCATCGCCGTGCCGACGGGGATTTTCACCGCCGAACTGGCCAACGCCATGCGCGGTGAACAGCTGCAACACGACTGCCCGGTGTGCAAGAAAAACAGCCATGAACACGGCGCGGCCTTCTGCTCGCGGTGCGGCAATGCGTTGTTCAAGAAACTGGAATAAGCACAGAGCTTTTTAATCTTTAAGCGACTATGCACAGCCCGTTATAGTCGTGGCAATTAAACATCACCCCCCCAATGTAGGAGCTGCCGCAGGCTGCGATCTTTTGATCTTGGTTTTATGAGATCAAGATCAAAAGATCG
>NZ_RWIM01000131.1 GCF_009764645.1 Pseudomonas sp. PB106 | reverse complement strand
AGCCTTCGGCAGCTCCTACATTGAAATGCATATCCCTGTAGGAGCTGCCGAAGGCTGCGATCTTTTGCTTTAATGATTGCGTCTGACGCACTTATAAGCTGCCAATAAGTCAATTTTCGTCATTGCCAAGCCCGACTAAGATGCTCCGGTATTTTTCCCTTCGGAGTGTGTATTCATGACATCCCTGACGGCGGCAGCGCCCATCGCTGCGGCCAGCCCGGCGAAGGCGATCACGCCACCGGTGTTCGGGGCGCGGATCATCATCGGCCTGGTCGGCGTATTGCTGGCGGTGCTGGTGTCGGGCCTCAACGAGATGGTCACTAAAGTGGCCCTGGCCGACATCCGTGGCGGGCTGAACATCGGTTACGACGAAGGCACCTGGCTGGTCGTTAGCTACACCGCTACCTCGGTCGCGGCCATGGCGTTCGCGCCGTGGTGTTCGGTGACCTTCTCGCTACGCCGCTTCACCCTCTGCGCAATCGGCCTGTTCACCTTGCTCGGCGTGCTCTGCCCGTTCGCGCCGAACTACGAAAGCCTGCTGTTGATGCGCATCCTGCAAGGTCTGGCCGGCGGCGCGCTGCCGCCAATGCTGATGACTGTCGCGCTGCGCTTTTTGCCGGCCAACATCAAACTCTATGGCCTGGCCGGTTATGCGCTGACGGCGACGTTCGGCCCGGGCCTCGGTACACCGCTGGCCGGTTTGTGGACCGAGTACGTCGGCTGGCAATGGACGTTCTGGCAAATCATCGTGCCGTGCCTGATCGCCATGGCCGCTGTGGCGTATGGCTTGCCGCAAGATCCGCTGCGTCTGGAGCGCCTCAAATCGTTCAACTGGAAAGGCTTGCTGCTGGGTTTTCCGGCGATCTGCATGCTGGTAATCGGTTTGTTGCAAGGCAATCGACTGGACTGGTTCGAGTCGAGCCTGATCTGTGGATTGCTCGGCGCCGGTTCGCTGCTGCTGGTGGCGTTTCTGATCAACGAGTGGTCGCAGCCGATTCCGTTTTTCAAATTGCAGATGCTCGGCATCCGCAATCTGTCGTTCGCCTTGATGACCCTGGCCGGGGTGTTGGTGGTGTTGTTGGCGGTGGTGTTGATTCCGTCGAGTTATCTGGCCCAAGTGCAGGGTTATCGCCCGGTGCAGACCGCGCCGATCATGTTGATCGCCGCGTTGCCGCAGTTGATCGCACTACCGCTGGTGGCGGCGCTGTGCAACCTGCGCTGGGTGGACTGTCGCTGGGTGCTCGGCATCGGTTTAAGCATGTTGGCGCTGTCGTGTCTGGGCGGATCACAGCTGACTTCGCAGTGGATTCGTGACGATTTCTACGTGCTGCAGTGGCTGCAGATTTTCGGCCAGCCGATGGCAGTGTTGCCGTTGCTGATGCTGTCGACCGGCAGCATCACGCCGCTGGACGGGCCGTTTGCCTCGGCGTGGTTCAACACGGTGAAAGGCCTGTCAGCCGTGGTCGCTACCGGCGTGATCGAGGCGTTGACCACCTCGCGCCTGCATTTCCATTCGAGCATGTTGGTCGACAGCCTCGGCAATTCGCCGCTGACCGATCACAGCGATCCGGGCCTTGCCCATCGCCTGCATGTACAGGCCGTGGTGCTGACTTCTTCCGATCTCTATGTGTGCATGGCCGGCGTCGCGGTGGCGTTGATCCTGCTGATTTTCTGGCTGCCGACGCGGATCTATCCACCGCGCGCGCCGACCTGATGGCTGTATTGAAACAGAAGGTTTTTATGACGACTCAAGCAAAGCAAAAACTCGCGGTGGCCGTGGCGGCTGCGCTGGCCGTAGGCGTGCTGGTGTACCTGGCGCTGCCTGGTCTGTTCGGCAAACGCACCGAGCAAAATACCAACGATGCCTTTGTCTCCGCTGATTACACGCTCGTCGTGCCGCGCGTGGCCGGGTTTATCAAGGAAGTGCTGGTGGAAGACAACCAGCAAGTCAAAGCCGGACAATTGTTGGCGTTGATCGATGATCGCGATTTGCGCGCTTCAGCCGAAGCGGCGGATGCGCAAACGCTGGTGGCGCGAGCGCAGTTGCAGAACGCCAAGGCTACGCTGGAGCGCCAGACGTCGGTGATCGCCCAGGCGCAAGCTTCGGTGGTTTCGGCCAAGGCTGAAATGGCCTTCGCCCAGCAAGAACTGAATCGCTACAACCATTTGGCCGGCGTCGGTGCCGGGACGGTGCAGAACGCGCAACAGGCGCGCACCCGCATCGATCAGGCCATGGCTCATCTCGACACGGCCACGGCGAAACTGGCGGCGGAGCGCAAGCAGGTCGATATTCTCAGCGCTCAGCGTGACGCGGCTGAAGGCAGCTTGAAACATGCGCAAGCGGCGCTAGAAATTGCCAGTTTTGAACTCTCCTACACGCGCATCACCGCCCCGCAGGACGGCATGATCGGCGAGCGCGCCGTGCGCGTCGGCGCCTACGTAACGCCGGGCAGCAAGCTGCTGGCGGTGGTGCCGCTGAAGCAGGCCTACGTGGTGGCGAATTTTCAGGAGACGCAACTGACTGATGTGCAGCCGGGTCAGGAAGTGCAGGTGCGTGTCGACAGCTTGGGCGGCGAGGCGCTGAGTGGCCGCGTCGAAAGTATTGCCCCGGCGACCGGTGTGACTTTTGCGGCGGTGAAACCGGACAATGCCACCGGCAACTTCACCAAGGTGGTGCAGCGGATCCCGGTGAAAATCATGCTGGAGCCGGGTCAGCCGTTGGCCGAACGGTTGCGCGTGGGGATGTCGGTGGAGGCGAGTATCGATACGCGCAGTTCGGCGACTTCGGTGCGTGAGGTGACTCAGCGATGATTTGTGGTAATTCGACTGGCCTCATCGCTGGCAAGCCAGCTCCCACAGGGTTTCTCGGCGGGACTAGAGTTCTTGGACAACCTGCAAAGTCTCTGTGGGAGCTGGCTTGCCAGCGATTGGGCCAGTGGCAGCCACTCACCTTAAGTGCCTTGCTTGTGGTCAGCCTCACCGCCTGCACAGTAGGCCCGGACTTCCAGAAACCAGAAGTCACACAAATCGCCGACTGGGCCAAACCGGCCAAGTCCGCGCCCAGCCAAGCCGTCAGCGAACCGTTGAACGAGCGCTGGTGGGAAGTCTTTCACGACCCGCAACTCTCCGCGCTCACCCAACGTGCAGTGAAGAGCAACCTCGACCTGCAGCTGGCCAGCAGCCGCCTGCAACAAAGCCGTGCTGCCCGCCAAGTGATCGGTGCTGAGCGTTATCCGAACACCGCCGCCACCGGCAGTTACGGCCGCGAACGCAATAGCGGCAAAGGCCTGAACGACCCGTCCGGGCACAACGGCGATTCCGCTTTCAACCTGTGGGACGCCGGTTTCTCCGCCTCCTGGGAACTGGATTTCTGGGGCCGCGTGCGCCGTGAAACCGAAGCCGCCGACGCCAACCTTGAGGTCGCCGAAAATGACCGTCGCGGTGTGTTGCTGGCGGTATTGGCTGACACCGCACAAAACTACATTCAGCTGCGCGGCGTACAGAACACTCGTGCGGTCACCGAAGAAAACCTCGACGTCGCCCGGCACAGCCTGAAACTCTCGCAACTGCGTTTGGCTGACGGCGTGGCGACTGACCTGGACGTCGCCGAAGCCGCCGCGCAAGTGGCCGCCATCGAATCGCGTCTGCCGGCCCTGGAACAACGTCAGTCGCAACTGATCAACGCCATCAGCCTGTTGATGGGCGAACCGCCACAAGCGCTCGCGAAAGAGTTATCCACAGACGCCGCCGTGCCGCAGTCGCCGCTGCAAGTCGCCATCGGCCTGCCGTCGCAACTGGCCGAACGCCGCCCGGACATCCGTCAGGCCGAAGCGCGCCTGCACGCGGCCACTGCCAATATCGGCGTGGCCAAGGGCGATTTCTATCCGCGCATCACCCTGTCGGGCAACCTCGGCTCGCAAGCCATGCAACTCAGCGATTTCGGCTCGTGGGGCTCTCGCGCTTTTGGCATCGGCCCGCAATTCAGCCTGCCGCTGTTCGACGGCGGACGCCTGCGCGGCGTGCTGCAACTGCGTGAAGCGCAACAGCAGGAGGCGGCCGTCGCCTACCAGCAAACCGTGTTGCGTGCCTGGCACGAAATCGACGATCAACTGACCGCTTACAACGCCAGCCAACGGCGCCGCGACAGCCTCGCCGAAGCCGTCCGCCAGAATCAGATCGCCCTGCGCACCGCGCAACAGCAATACGTCGAAGGCGTGGTCGATTTCGTCAACGTGCTCACCGTGCAAGGCGCGTTGCTGGCGACGCAGGAGCAATGGGTTGAGAGCTCGACCGGGGTTTCGCTGGCGATGGTCGGGTTGTACAAGGCATTGGGCGGGGGATGGGAGTCGGTGTATCCGCAAGAGAAAATCGTCACCGGGTTGCCGGGTGTCGTGAAAGCGCAAACCGACATCGACGGTTCTGCTGTGGCTGACCTAAAGTGATTGGCAGGTTGGCGCGTCATACTCTCGTGGCGCTGCGGCGCGGCAAGAGGAAGCAATGGCGGTCAATCGAGTCACGCCAATGGGCGACACGCAAGACCCGTTTGCCGCGCCCGGCTCCTGGTTCGGCAGTCTGCGCTGGGTGCGCTGGGTAAAAAATCATTGGCTGTGGCCGATCCTGGCGCTGGCCGCGTTCGTACGTTTTTATGATCTGACAGCGGCGGCGATCTGGGGCGATGAAGGTTCCAGTCTGCTGCTGGCGCGCTACTCGCTGAGCGAAATCTGGAAGCATGCGGCTTTCGATGTGCACCCACCGTTGTATTTCATGCTGCTACATGGCTGGATCGAGCTGTTCGGTGACGGCATTCTGGCAATCCGCTGCCTGAGTGCGCTGGCCGGCATTGCGGCGGTCGGGATGGGCGTCTGGCTGGTGGATCGCTTGGCCACTCGCCGCGCAGCCTTTATCGCCGGTCTGTTGCTGGCGCTGCTGCCGACAGCGGTGCGCTACAGCCAGGAAGTGCGCATGTACGCACTGCTCGGTGTACTGCTGCTCGCCGCGAGTGTGGCGCTGGTCTACTGGATCCGCCGCCCGCAACGCCATCGCTATCTACTGTATTACGCGCTGTTGATGAGCGCGGCGTTCTACACCCACTACTTCGCTGTGCTTGCGGCGCTGTGTCACTGGCTCTATCTGATTGCGATCCGCGTCCAGCGCGGTTACCGCTTTGGGCATATCCAGCGCGGGAACTGGTGGCTGGCGAACCTGGCCATCGTCGTGCTGTATCTGCCCTGGCTGCCCAATCTGCTCGACTTGATGCAGCACATGGAGCAGCTCAAGGCTGGCGGCGATGTCGGTTGGGAACCTGCTGTCACCCTGAGTTCGCTGCCGTCGATGATCTGGTCATGGTTGATTCAGGACGATGGCGAGACGCTGCCGCTGCTGATTTTCGCCGCGTTGCCCTTGGCATTGCTGGCGCTGGCGGTTGTCGCGGTGATGCGTGATCGCAGTGTGTCGCGCGGCAGTATTCTGTTGGCGTTGTACACCGGAATGCCGCTGCTGCTGGTGTTCGTTGTGTCGTTTATCACGCCGGTTTTTATCGAGCGCTACTTGACTGCCTACGCGCTCGGTTTGCCGATGCTGGCGGCGCTGGCGATTGACCGTTTGTACAGTCAGGCTAGGTTGCTCGCACTGGCGGCGCTGGTGGCGCTGATCGGTGTCGAACTGGTGGGCGTGAACAACAACGCCACCGTCGACAGCAATGATCAACTCGACCGGGTGGTAAATTACGTCAATCAACATTTCCTGCCGGGTGATCGCATCGTCACCAGCGACATGCTCTGGTATTTGAGCTACGTCTATTACGATCGCACGGGTGCGAAGGTGCGCCTTTATACGCCGCCGACAACGAGCGGGCAGTCGACGCAACCGAATCAATACGGATTTGGCGCATTGGTGACTGGCGATGTTTATCTCGACAGTCTCGCTGAGTTGCCCAGTGCTGGCCGGGTCTGGCTGGTTGGATCGGTCGACGGCCCGGAAGAATTCTCACCACTTCCCGCGACCTGGCAGGTCAGCGCTGAAACCCACGCGGGAGGAGTAAAGGCGCGGTTGTTCGTGCCGAAAGCCACGGGCGGCTGAGCCTTATGTTTTACCCGACAAATCCGCCATGCCCTTGAGCAACTCGATCGGCAACGGAAAGACAATCGTCGAACTCTTGTCGCCAGCAATCGAACTCAAGGTCTGCATATAACGCAGCTGCATCGCCCCTGGCTGACGACCGAGCATCTCGGCAGCCTGCATCAGCTTCTCCGAGGCCTGCAATTCGCCTTCGGCATGGATGACTTTGGCCCGCCGCTCCCGCTCAGCCTCGGCCTGTTTGGCGATGGCCCGCACCATCGATTCGTTGAGGTCGACATGCTTGATTTCGACGTTGGCGACCTTGATGCCCCACGCGTCGGTCTGGGCGTCGAGCACTTGCTGGATATCGATGTTCAGTTGCTCGCGCTCGGCCAGCAGTTCATCGAGCTCGTGTTTGCCGAGCACGGCGCGCAGGGTGGTCTGCGCCAATTGGCTGGTGGCCGAGAGAAAATCCTCGACCTGAATGATCGCCTTCTGCGGATCGAGCACGCGGAAATACAGCACCGCGTTGACCTTCACCGACACGTTGTCACGGGTGATCACATCCTGCGGCGGTACGTCGAGAACAACGGTGCGCAGGTCCACGCGAACCATTTGCTGCACCACCGGAATCAACAGGATCAGCCCAGGGCCTTTGACCTGCCAAAAGCGTCCGAGCTGGAACACCACGCCGCGTTCGTATTCGCGCAGGATGCGAAACGTCGACCCGGCCAGGGCAATCACCAACAGCAGCAGTGCAACAAAACCGATTTGCAGACCCATGATCACTCTCCGAGCGGCGCCGCGTCAGTCGCGGCCACTTGCAGCAACAATCCCTTGCGACCCACCACGCGCACCGATTGCCCGGTGTGCAGCGCTGTCGCGCTGAGCACTTGCCAGCGTTCACCTTGCAATTGCACCCAGCCGTTGCGCGCGTTATCCGGTTGCACGGTGGTGATCGCGGTCACGCTGCCGAGCAGGCCAGCATCGCCACTGACGGCGTGGCGCGGGCGGGTTTTCAGGGCGCGAATCACCAGCGCGAGCAACAACAGCGTGCTGATCAGGCCGAGGCCGATCATCATCGGCACCGGCAATTCGGCGTTACTCAGAATCAGCGCGCCGATGACGAACATGATGATCCCGCCCAGGCCAATCACGCCGTAATTGGGCAGCGCGGCTTCAGCGATCAGAAAGACGATGCCCAAGGTGATCAGCCACAGGCCGACGGGGCTCATCGGCGGCAGCGGAGTTTCGGCAGCGAGGGCTGAGCCGCTGAGCAACAGGAGCAAGGCAAACGCACAACAACGGCTGTTCACGTGACCCTCCGCGAGCGTCATGGGCTGGTTCTATCAGTCTAGTTGAGGGTTGTACTGGTTGAATTTTGATCAGTGTGAAGATATGTCCGGCGAGCGGATTTCCCTGCATCAGATACCTGCCGAACTAGACTCCAAGGCTCGGGGGAGTTGAGTCCACGCACCACATTTTTGAAGGAGTTCAGCAATGGAACAACCCATTCACAGCCTGCCATCCCTGTTCAAACAACTCGGCCTGGACAACGACCCGGTCAGCATCGACCAATTCATCGCCACCCACTCCCCGCTCAAACCCGAGCTGCATTTGGCGGATGCGTTCTTCTGGACGAAGAGCCAGTCGCAGTTTTTACGGGACGAGATTCTGGATGACGCCGATTGGGCGGAGGTGGTGGATCAGTTGAATGTGATGTTGCGGAAGGGGCGGGCGGGCTAATCGCTACTTAGGGAAAGGCCAGGCCCGTGCCGTATGAACCAGCGCCATAATCCAGATCACATCCTGATCTGACTGGTAAACAAGACGGTAGCTAGGATGGGGAATCAATTCGCGAGTTCCGGCAATGATGCCAACCGGGCCCATTTTGGGGTTGTGGGCCAGGCGCGAAGCCGCTTCGGTGAAGCGGCGATCCATGTCGAGCGCTGCGCCTGGATTTTCCGCGTGAAGGTAGTCCCAGATTTTTTCGCGATCCTGTACGGCATTTTTACTCCAGATAATCTTCATCCTTGATTTTCTACCTGCCTGCGCCTGGCGGCGAATTGCGCTTCAACTTCCTCGTTGGACACGCCTTCACCGGCTGCCATCGATTCTCTTGCAAGGTCGACTTTTCGTTGCAGGAAGGCTTCGTACTCTCGGGCTTCCTGTTGTGTGCGAACAAACTGACGCATCATTTCTCGCATGATCTGTGAGGCAGGACGATGAGATGCCTCCGCCTCAGCCATGAACTGCTCACGCAGCTCCGGTTCAAGCTTCATTGTAAAAACGGCTTGTTTTGACATCTGCAGGCTCCTTCAGAATTTTGGTAATGACGACGTATATACATCGTCAGTACGTAGGTTAATAGGCTCGAGTTTGGGCGGGCGACCAATGGAGCAATTTGTTTCAAAACTTGACTGAAATTCCCCTCCAATGCGATATTGATAGTTAGCAAACTAACAGTGTGCATTTTCCCGTGCCGAACGAACTCGACGCTCTCCAGATGAACATCAGCAGTGCCATGGTGGTGGCCGCCAGGCATTGGCGGAAGATCTGCCAGACCACGCTGGTCAACTATGGAATCTCCGAAGCCTGCGCCGTGCCGCTCTTGATGATCGGGCGTCTGGGCGAGGGTGTGCGGCAGGTGCAGGTGGCGCAGGCGGCCGGGATGGAGAGTCCGTCGCTGGTGCGTCTGCTTGATCAGTTGTGCCATTCCGGCTACGTCTGCCGGACCGAAGATGCCCAGGATCGCCGCGCCAAGTGTCTGAGCCTGACTGACACCGGTCGTGAACTGGTGCAAGCGGTCGAGATCGAACTGGTGCGCTTGCGTCATGAGGTGCTTGAGGGCATCGACCAGAGCGATCTGGAAGCTACGCTTCGGGTACTCAGAGCTTTTGAGGCGGCCAATCCGCCTGTGGTGATCAATTCTTGAACGGTTTTTTCTCCGGCATTCCGCCCGCCCGTGACTGGTTCTACGGGATCCGCACCTTTGCAGCGTCGATGATCGCGCTGTACATCGCCTTGCTCATGCAAATGCCGCGTCCGTATTGGGCGATGGCCACGGTGTATATCGTCTCCAGCCCGTTTCTCGGCCCGACCAGTTCCAAGGCGTTGTACCGTGCCATCGGTACTTTTCTCGGTGCAGCGGCGGCGGTTTTTTTCGTGCCGATGTTCGTCCAGAGCCCGTATGTGCTGGTGGTGGTGATCGCGTTGTGGACGGGGATTCTGCTGTTCATGTCCCTGCATTTGCGCACCGCCAACAGCTACGCGCTGATGCTCGCCGGTTACACCTTGCCGCTGATTGCCTTGCCGGTGGTGGATAACCCGCTGGCGGTGTGGGACGTCGCGGAAGCGCGCACGGAAGAGATTTTCCTCGGCATCGCCGTCGCTGCGGTGGTCGGCGCGATGTTCTGGCCACGGCGTCTGGCGCCGGTGTTCAACGACGCCGTGAGCAAGTGGTTCGCCGACACCACCACCTACAGCCTGAAATTCCTCAGCCGCGACGTGCAGCCCGAAGAAGTCACCGCGCTGCGCATGGCCATGGTCGCCAACTTCAACAGCCTCGAATTGATGATCGGTCAGTTGCCCCACGAAGGCGCGCGACCGCAAACCGTGCGCAACACCAAAGAACTGCGCGGACGGATGATTCATCTATTGCCGGTGATCGATGCGCTTGAAGACTCGCTCTACGCCCTCGAACGGCGCACGCCGGAGCTTGTAGAAAAGTTCGAACCGCTGCTCGTCGCGACCCGCGAATGGCTAGGTCATGAAGACGCCGATCTCGACCGTTGGCAAGCGCTGAAAGATCAGCTCGAAGCCCTGCAACCGAGCGCCGAAGCGCTGGAAGATCGCCGGCAATTGCTGTTCTCCAACTCGATCTATCGCCTCGGCGAGTTCATCGATCTGTGGCAGGACTGCCGCAGCCTGCAAGACGCCATTCTCTGTGAACGCCAGGACAACTGGCGCGCGGTGTATCGCCACTGGCGTCTTGGTCGGCTGACACCGTTCATTGATCGTGGGTTGATGCTGTATTCGGTGGCCTCGACGATTCTGGCGATCATCACCGCGTCGGTGCTGTGGATTCTGCTTGGCTGGCCGGACGGCGGCAGCGCGGTGATTCTGGCGGCGGTGGCGTGCAGCTTCTTCGCCTCGATGGATGACCCGGCGCCGCAGATTTACCGATTCTTTTTCTGGACCGGCATGTCTGTGCTGTTCGCCAGCCTGTATCTGTTTTTGATCCTGCCCAACCTGCATGACTTTCCGATGCTGGTGCTGGCGTTTTCCATCCCGTTTATCTGTGTCGGCACCCTGACCGTGCAGCCGCGTTTCTACCTCGGCATGCTGCTGACGCTGGTCAACACCTCGTCGTTCATCAGCATTCAAGGCGCTTACGACGCGGACTTTTTCGCCTTCGTGAACTCCAACCTCGCGGGGCCGATCGGTCTGTTGTTCGCGTTTATCTGGACGCTGGTGGCGCGCCCGTTCGGTGCTGAACTGGCGGCCAAGCGCCTGACCCGTTTCAGCTGGAAAGACATCGTCCACATGACCGAGCCGGCCAACCTCGCCGAGCACCGGAAATTGGGCGTGCAGTTGCTTGATCGGTTGATGCAGCACTTGCCGCGTCTGGCTCTTACCGGCCAGGACACCGGCATCGCCATGCGCGAAGTGCGCGTGGGCCTGAACTTGCTCGATTTGCTCGCCTACACCCCACGGGTGACCGGCGCGCCGAACGTTTTGTTGCAGCAAGTGGTCAGTGAAGTCGGCGAGTATTTTCGCGCCTGCCTCAAGGCTGGCGAACGCTTGCCGGCGCCTGCTCCTTTGCTGATGACCCTGGATCGCACCCGTCGCGCACTCAATGGCCACGGCGACGATGAAACCCGTCTAAACCTGTTGCACGCCTTGAGCGGTTTGCGTCTGGCGTTGCTGCCCGGCGTCGAATTCGTCTCCAGCGCCGAGCCCGAAGAACCGCTGCCCGATGGAGCGCCCCTATGATCGGTGATCTGGACATCAGCGGCATTTTCCTGCCGACCCTGCTGGTGTTGATGGGCATTACTTATGTGCTGTTTTTGTTGGTGCATGCCGTGCTTACGCGCGTGCACTTTTACCGTCTGGTCTGGCACCGGGCATTGTTCAACGTGGCCCTCTACGCCGTGCTTCTGTACGGCGTGGACTCACTCAGTCGATACCTGATGACATGAAAAAACCGTTTTTGACCATCGGTCGCGTGGTACTGACCCTGCTGATCGTGACTTTTGCCGTTGTCCTCGTCTGGCGCATGGTGATGTATTACATGTTCGCGCCGTGGACCCGTGACGGCCACATTCGCGCCGACATCATCCAGATCGCCCCGGACGTCTCCGGGTTGATCCAGCAGGTTGAAGTGAAGGACAACCAGCTGATCAAACGCGGCCAAGTGCTGTTCAGCATCGACCAGGACCGCTTCAAACTGGCACTGCGTCAGGCCAAGGCGGCTGTCGCCGACCGCGAAGAAACCCTCGCCCAGGCCCAGCGCGAAGCCAAGCGTAACCGTGGCCTCGGCAACCTGGTGCCGGCCGAGCAGCTGGAAGAAAGCCAATCGAAGGTCGCCCGTGCGCAATCGGCACTGGCCGAAGCCATGGTCACCGTGGACAGCGCCCAGCTCAACCTCGACCGCTCGGTGATCCGCAGCCCGGTGGACGGCTACGTCAACGATCGCGCGCCGCGTCCGCAGGAGTTCGTCACCGCCGGGCGTCCGGTGTTGTCGGTGGTCGACAGCAATTCCTTCCACATCGACGGCTATTTCGAAGAGACCAAACTCGACGGCATTCATGTCGGTCAGTCGGTGGACATCCGCGTGATCGGCGACCGTGCGAAATTGCGCGGGCATGTCGAAAGCATCGTCGCCGGTATCGAAGACCGCGACCGCACCAGCGGCAGCAACCTGCTGCCCAACGTTAACCCGGCGTTCAGCTGGGTGCGGCTGGCGCAGCGGATTCCGGTGCGGATTGCCTTTGACGATGTGCCGGAAGATTTCCGCATGATCGCCGGGCGTACCGCCACGGTGTCGATCATTGAAGACTCAAAGGTCGACGATAAAAAGCAGGAGCCCGCGCAATGAGCAGGGCCCTGATGATCGCCGGGTTGGGCGTGATGTTGTCGGCGTGTCAGATGGTCGGCCCGGACTATCACGTGCCGGAAGACGCGGCAGTGCAACGCAAGGATTTTCAGGGCGAACTGGCCGTGGCCGGCAAACCGGTCGTTTCCGCCCCGGTGCCGGCGGATTGGTGGCGGCTGTATAAAGACCCGCGTCTGGATCAGCTAGTCCAGCAAGCCATGGCTTCCAACACCGATCTGCGCGTCGCCGCTGCCAACTTGCAACGCGCCCGTGCACAGGTCGATGAGGCCGAAGCCGCCGGTGGCTGGAGCGGCGGCGTGAAAATGGGCGCCCAGCGTTTGCAGGAATCCGGTCAGGCATTCCTGCTGCCGGAAAAAGTCCCGGTGGCGAATATCGGCGATATCGGCATCAGCGCTTCTTACCAGTTCGACCTGTGGGGCACGTTGCAACGTGGCATCGAGGGCGCGAAGGCCAATGCCGACGCGACGCAAGCCGCAGCGGATACCGCGCGGATCACTTTGGTAGCGGACGTGGTGCGCGCCTACACCCAAGTCTGCGCGGCCAACGAAGAGCGCGAAATCGCCCAGCATTCCCTCGACCTGCAGTCCCAAGGCACCACGCTGATCCAGCGTCTGCGCGACGCTGGCCGTGGCGATGAAACCCAGGTCACCCGTTCGCAAACCCAATTCAAATCCCTGCGCGCCGACATGCCGCGCTATGAAGCGGCGCGTCAGGCCGGGTTGTTCCGTCTGTCGATGCTCCTGGCGAAACCGGTCGATCAATTGCCGGCGGGCACCGCGACTTGCGCCGAATTGCCGAAAATCGCTCAGTTGGTCCCGGTCGGTGACGGTGCCGCTCTGCTCAAGCGTCGCCCGGACATTCGTCAGGCTGAACGACGTCTGGCCGCCGCGACCGCCGGGATCGGCGTCGCGACCGGCGAGCTGTACCCGGACATCAGCATCGGCGCGACCATCGGCACCGTCGGCATCATCGACGACCTCGGTGATCCGTCGACCAATCGCTGGGGTTTCGGCCCGTCGCTGAGCTGGAAAGTGCCGACCAACGGCGCCCGTGCGCGCATCCGTGAAGCCGAAGCGACCACCCAAGGCGCGCTGGCGCACTTCGACGGCGTGGTGCTCAACGCCATTCGCGAAACCCAGACCGGCCTCGCGCAGTACAGCGCGCTGCTGCAACGCCGCGATGCACTGGCCGATGCCGAGCAGTCGGCGAAACTCGCCGCCGACCAGACGCACCGCTTCTTCCAGGCCGGTCGCGAGTCGTTTCTTGCCGACCTGCAAGCGACCCGCACCTACACCGATGTCACCGCGCAACTGGCCGCCGCCAACACCCAGGTTGCGATGAGCCAGATCGATTTGTTCCTCGCCCTCGGCGGCGGTTGGGAAAGCGGACGAACGCACGCTCCAAGCCCGGGCAAACCCTGAGGCCGTAGCTATGCTTTGAAGTGTTGGAAGGGCGCCCCGTGCAAAGCACCCTTCCAGCGCACATTGCTAGCGCTGGTCTAGGGGAAACCAATAATGAAAAACCCTTACGCTCTCGGCTTCTGGTGCGCCTTGGTAGCGCTGGTGCTGCTATCGGCCACCTATTTCTACGGCATCATGCTGGCCCATCAGATCGACAAGGCCATGGTCTTTCTCGACAGCGCCGTCGCGCTGATCGCAGTCATGGCAATTGTGGTGGTGGCGTGGGCATCGGTTCAGGTGCAGCGGGTCAAGAAACGCCAGCTCGAACAGGGCAAGACCCTGGTGCTGATCTGGGACACCAAAGTCGCCTTGCGCCGGGTCGAAACCGTGTTCGACCGGTATTTCTGGGGCAGCTACTGGCAACCGGGGCGCACGTTCGCTGAGGTCATGGGCGAACTCACCGGCACGCCGCTGGAAAAAAGCCTCGAAGCGCTGAAAAAGCAGTGCCTGGAACTCGACAAGCAGATCGATAACGAGGGCTGGCACTGGTTGAACAACGCCCGCGAGTTGTCCGATGTTGCCACGGCCATGGCCCGCGAGCGTTATCAACTGGATTTCTGCGATCCACGCGCCGACGGGCCGGGCGGGGCGGTGATCGATCGGGATTTTGAAGTGCTGGTTTATACGTGGACTGCGCGGTTGAAGAGTTTTGATCATCAACTGGATGAGATCGAGGTTCAGTATTCCTGATTCTCGGCTGAATCATCTGGCCTCATCGCTGGCAAGCCAGCTCCCACAGGTTGACGTGGTGTGCACAAATTTTGTGTTCGCTGAAGATCCCTGTGGGAGCTGGCTTGCCAGCGATGGCGGTTTTGCTAACTGCGAAACTCTCACTGCCTGTCGGTTGTCCACTCTCCCCATAGACACTCTTTAACCTTTAAACATTGGGCCGTCTTGCACACCCGGTGCTAATCTCCATCGCTAATTTCAGCGGAGTCGAGCCGCGACCCGGTCACGGGTTCAGGGAAGACGACCACACTCACAGCCACGGAAATCGATCAGGTCATTCATGAATAAATCAGCAGGCGTGCTCCTCGGAATTGTTGTTGCCATTGGCGCGATCAGCGCAGGCGGGGCCTGGTACACCGGGACCAAGATCGAAGGCGTGTTGAACAACGCCGTCAGCAACGCCAACAAAGAGCTGCAAACCGCCATGGCCGGTTCCAACGGCACCGCGTCTCTGGAACTGGTGTCGCTCGATCGCCACACCTTCACCAGCACCGCGCACTACCGCCTCAAGGGCGAAGGCGAGATGTTTGGCGACAAGCCGGTCGAATTGCTCTTCGTCGACCACATCGAGCATGGCCCGCTGCCGTTCTCGCGTCTGGTTTCGCTGAAGTGGCTGCCAGTCATGGCCACCAGCAATTACGAACTGGAAAAGAGCCCTGCCACTGAAAAATGGTTCGCCGCCACTAAGGGCGCGGCGCCGCTCAAGGGTGTGACCAGCATCGGCTACGACGAATCCACCACCAGCACCCTCGAACTGCTGCCGTTTGAAACCGCGCTGGACGAGCAATCGAGCCTGAAGTTTTCCGGCCTGACCATGGACATCTCCGCCAGCGCCCAGGCGCAAAAGGTCAAAGCCAACGGCTACATGGACAACCTGAAACTGGTCACCGTGGCTGAAGATCAGGCGCCGGTGCAGGTCGAACTCAACGGTCTGACCCTGGCCAGCAACCTCGCCAAGAGCAGCTTCGGCTACTACACCGGCGAAAACACCCTGGAGCTGACCGACAGCAAAACCACCTTCGGGCCCAAGCAGTCGGTGCTGGGTGTGAAGAAGTTTGAAATGAAGAACCTCACCGAAGAAAACGGCAGCAGTGCCTCCGGTCGCGCCGATTACAAGATTGGCGAGGTGTCGCTCAACGACAAGAAAATCGGCTCGGCCAACATGGCCATGAGCCTGAAGAACCTCGACATCCCATCGACGATGTCGCTGATGCAGATCTACCAGACCAAACTACAGCCGTATGAAAAAGCCGCTGCCGAAGCCGCTGCTCAAGGCTTGCCGGCGCCGGAGCTGAACCTCACCGAAGCTGAAAATGCTCAGGTTAAAGCCGACCTGCAGAAACTGCTGGCCGCCGGCCCGCAGTTTGCCCTGGAAAACCTCTCGTTCAACACCGCCAACGGCGAGAGCAAGGCCAACCTGGTGATCGACCTGACCAAGCCGCAGTCGATGGATCTGCCGCCGGATCAACTGGGCAAACAGCTGATTGCGCTGCTTGACCTGAATATCCAGGTGTCCAAACCGATGCTGGTCGATCTGCTCAGCGTGCAGGCGCAGCTGGACGGCCAGACTGACGCCAAAGCCATCGTCGATCAGTCCAAGGAAGCCGCCGACATGTTCGCCGGCATGGCGGTGGGTTCGCAGTTGGCCGTCGTCGACGGCACCAACGTCGTGACCAAGTTGCATTACGCCGCCAATCAGGTCGAATTCAACGGCCAGAAGATGACCGTCGAGCAATTCGTCGGCTTCCTGATGAGCAAGTTCGCCGGCGTCACGCAAGTGCAGTAATTCTGCGTTCTAAATAGCAACGCCCGGCCTCTGGATCCTCCAGACGCCGGGCGTTTTGCTGTCTGGCGTTCGGGTTGTCGGCGTCTTGGCCGAATCGCCGCTTCGATTCTGAACAAATATTGTGTTCTGAATTTTGGTCTACGCTTGCGTGCAAGACTGCCTGACTAAGCTTGGCCGAGTGCTGTCATTTTCGGCCACCGTTACGAATGGGCAAGGAGGGCATTGCGACCCGGCTGGCCATGTAAGGATGCTGACGAATGCCGCGTATTGATGTTCCTGTATTGCATCGTGGTTTACGCCCGTTGTTCCGCGTTGCGCTGTGCAGCCAATTGCTTTGGCCGGCACTGGCGTTTGCCGACACCCCCTACGATCAGATGGTGCGTGATGCCCGTGCCGGACAAACCACGCCGGCGCTGACGGTTTTGCGCCAAGTGCCGCCGGGTCAATCGACCACCGGGCAGATCAGCGATCACCTGCAAATCGCCAGTTGGGCCGGGCTCGACGCCGAAGTGGTGCAGGTTTATGAAATTCAGGGCCGTGATCGCGTGCTGCCGGTGCAGGCACTGACCGCCACCGCCCGCGCCTACCGCAATCTCAAGCGCTGGGATCAGGCGAGCCAGGTCTACAACAAGGCCCTGGCGCTGGATCCGGACAACGCTGACCTGCAACTGGGCTTGGCCCTGACTCAGGCTGACGCCGGTAAACCTGACGAGGCGGTGACCCGCGCCAAGTCTCTGGTCGCAGCCAAACCCGATGACCCTTCGCGCCGTCTTGCGCTCGGCTACGCGCTCACTCGCGCCGGCAAACAGTACGATGCGCTGTTCGAATACGATCAGGCTTTTATACGCGCCGGTAACAAACCGGAAGTCGCCCGTGAATACGTGGTCGCGCTGCAAAAGGCCCGTCTGCCAGAACCCGCGTTGCGCTTGGCTAACCAACGTCCGGGTCTGATTGATCCCGTCACGCTACGTCGCCTCGAAGGTGATCTGGCCGCCGAGCGTGTGCGCCTCGCCGAAATGGCCAGTCGCAGCGAAAAAGAACGCTACGTCATCGCCGATCGTGCGCTGGCCGATTACGACAAACTCCTCGCCACCTGGACGCCGGACGCCAGCGCCAAGGAAGACGTGACCCGCTGGCGCATCGACCGCATGGGTGCGCTCAAGGCCCGCGCGCGAACTGCCGACGTCATTGCTGAATACCAAAAGCTGCAAGCCGAAGGCGTGAAGATTCCGACCTACGCGATGCGTTGGGTCGCCGCCTCATATCTGGATCAACGCGAGCCGGAAATCGCCACCGATCTTTATCGTCAGGTACTTTCCGCCCCGGACGCCGATGTCGGCAATCGCCTCGAAGACAGCACGGCGCTGTATTACGCGTTGCTGGAAAGCGACCGTGCCGACGAGGCGCGCAAAGTCGCCGAGGACGCCGCCAAGTCGCAACGCCCGCGCATCGAACTCAAGGGCTTGCCCGTCGGCAACCCGAACGATGAATGGATGGACGCCCAGCAACTGGCGGCGCAGGCCGGCACCTACGGTTCCGATCTGCCCCACGGTGAAGAGCGTTTGCAGGCCCTGGTCGATCAGGCGCCGGGCAACATCGGTTTGCGTCTGGCGCAGGCCGATTTGTACTTGGCCCGCAACTGGCCGCGTCGCGCAGAAATGCAGCTCAAGGAAACCGAGAGCATGGTGCCGCGCGACATGGGCCTGGAAATTGGTCAGGCGCATACGGCCATGGAACTGCAGGAATGGCGGCAAATGGATGCGCTGACCGACGACGTCGTCGCGCGTTATCCGGACAACCGCCAAGTGCAGCGTCTGGCCCGCGAGCGTGAAGTCCATGACATGTCCGAACTGCGCGTCGAAGCCTACGGTGGCAAGGCCAACGGTGGCGGCGACAGCGATGCAGGCGCCGTCAGCGGCAGCCGCGATTTCGGTATCCAGACCACCCTTTACAGTCCGCCGATCGACGAAGACTGGCGGGTGTTTGCCGGGGCCGGTTATGCCACAGGCGACTTCACCGAAGGCACTGGTCACCACCGCTTCCAACGAGTTGGTCTGGAGCGGCGCACCCGCGACATGACTCTCGAAGCCGAAGTCTCCAATCACGATTACGGCTTCGGCGACAAACAGGGCGCGCGCCTGGCGATCGCACGCGACATCAATGACCACTGGCAGTACGGCGGCAGCCTCGAATACCTCTCGGCGCAAACCCCGCTGCGCGCACTCAACAGCGACATCAAGGCCAACGGCGGCAGCGGTTTCATCCGCTGGCGCGCCAACGAAAGCCGCGAGTGGCGCCTGTCGGTCAGCCCATCGCACTTCAGCGACGGCAACAACCGCGTCGAAGCTTTGCTCACCGGTCGCGAGGGTATTTACAGCGCGCCGAACGTGCAGGTCGATGCGGGTCTGGAAGTCGGCACCAGCCATAACTCCAAATCCGATGACGTGCCGTACTTCAATCCAAAATCCGATCTCAGCGTGATGCCGCTGGTCAACGTCAATCACGTGCTCTACCACCGCTACGAAACCTCCTGGAGCCAGCAATTCCAGGCCGGTGCGGGCACGTACAGTCAGCGCGATCACGGCACCGGCGGCATGGGCCTGCTCGGTTATGGCCAGCGCTACGCCTGGAATGACGTGCTTGAGGTGGGCGGCCTGTTCAGTGTGATCAACCGGCCTTACGACGGTGATCGGGAGACCGATCTGCGTCTGCTCGTCGACCTCACTTTCCGCTTCTAGAAGAGTTTGAAGATGCCTTTGATTTCGCGTTTCATCCTTCTGCTGGGAGTGCTGTTGATCAGCGCTTGCGCCCAGCAAGCCCCGGCCTTCGCGCCGCCGTCCGAGCGACCGCTGGCGGCCAGTGAAAAACCGTGGCCGAAAAACCACGTGCTCGGCATTGCCTACCACGATGTCGAAGACCGCGACCCCGATCAGGCCGTGGTGGCGGTGCGCACCGAGCGCATGATCGAGCAACTCGCGTGGCTGCGTGAAAATGGCTACAAACCGGTCACGGTCGACCAGATCATGGCGGCGCGCAACGGCGGCCCGGAGCTGCCGGCGAAGGCGATTCTGCTCAGCTTCGACGACGGCTATTCGAGCTTCTATACCCGCGTCCTGCCGGTACTGCGCGCCTACAACTGGCATGCGCTGCTGGCGCCGGTCGGCAGCTGGATCGACACGCCGCTCAATCAACCGGTGGATTTCGCCGGTGCCCCGCGTGCGCGTTCCGACTTTCTGACCTGGGATCAGGTGCGCGAAATCTCGCAGTCGGGTCTGGTGGAAATCGCCGCGCATACCGACGCCAACCACAAAGGGATTCTGGCCAACCCGCAGGGCAACATGCAGCCTGCTGCCGCGACCCGGCGCTACGATCCGGTGACCAAACGTTATGAATCCGAGGCCGATTTCCAGGCGCGGATTCGCACTGACGTGAACAACATCTCGGAGAAAATCCGCAAGGTCACCGGCAAGAAACCGCGTGTCTGGGTCTGGCCGTACGGCACGGCGGACGGCACTTCGCTGACCGTGGTGGGCGAGGAGGGCTATGAAATGGCCCTGACCCTCGACGACGGCCTCGACTCACTCGATAACCTGATGAGCAGCCCGCGCTTCCTCGTCGCCTCCGACCCAGACGGTGAGCATTTCGCTAACAGCGTGGTGGCGGTGCAGTCCGATTTCGCCATGCGCGTGGTGCATGTCGATCTGGACAACGTCTATGACCCGGATCCGGCGCAACAGGACATCAATCTCGGCAAACTGGTGCAGCGCATGGCTGACCTCGGTGCCAACACGGTGTTCCTGCAAGCCTTTGCCGATCCGAAGGGCGATGGCCTGGTGCATTCGCTGTACTTCCCCAACCGTCATTTGCCGGTGCGCGCCGACTTGTTCGACCGCGTCGCCTGGCAACTGCGCACCCGCGCTCATGTGAAAGTGTTTGCGTGGATGCCGGTGCTGAGTTTCGGCCTCGATTCGAAGCTGCCACGCGTGACGCGCTGGGATCCGAAAACCGGGACTACATCAGTCGATCCGGATCAGTACAAACGCCTGTCGCCGTTCGATCCGGAAGTGCGGCGGATCATCGGTGAAATCTACGAAGACGTGGCGCGACTGACGTCGGTCGACGGCATTATTTATCACGACGATGCGGTGCTTTCGGATTTCGAAGACGCCGGCCCGCAGGCGCTGAAGGTTTACGCCGCCAACGGTCTGCCGGGTTCGATTGCCGCACTTCGCGATGATCCGGCGGCGATGCAGCGCTGGACGCGTTTCAAGAGCAAATACCTCATCGATTTCACTAACGAGCTGACTGCCAAAGTCCGCGCCATTCGTGGCCCGCAAGTGCAGACCGCGCGCAATATTTTCGCCGAGCCGATGATCAATCCGGCCAGCGAAGCGTGGTTCGCGCAGAACCTCGACGACTTCCTCGCGACCTACGACTGGACGGCGCCAATGGCCATGCCGTTGATGGAAAAACAGACGCAGGCGCAGTCCGGCCCGTGGCTGGAAGCACTTGTCGAAATCGTCAAAAAACGTCCTGGGGCACTGGATCGCACAGTGTTCGAATTGCAGGCGCGGGACTGGACGAAAAAGGACCAGGCCGACATTGATGCGACGGTGATGGCGGACTGGATGGGGCGCCTCAAGCGTCAGGGCGCGACCAGTTTCGGTTACTACCCGGACAACTTCCTCGACAACCTGCCAGACCTGAAAACCGTAAGGCCTGCACTCTCCAACAAATGGAATCCATAACATGCTGGATAGACTGTTAGCCCTGCTTGTTCTGGCGCTCGTCCTCGGCGTGCCGCTGGGACTGATCTTCCTGGTCACCGGGCAGTTCCTGATGGACTTCGTGTTCTTCTACCCGTTGTTCATGTCCGGGTTGTGGATCGCCGGTGGCCTGTATTTCTGGCTGCACTGGGAGCGCCACTGGCCGTGGAAAGACGACACCCTGCCGCCACCGCTCGAAGGCGAGCCGCTGATCTCGATCCTGATCCCTTGCTACAACGAAGGTGACAACGCCGCCGATACCATTCACGCGGCATTGGCCCAGCATTACCCGAACATCGAAGTCATCGCGATCAACGACGGCTCCAAGGACAACACCGCGCAAGTGCTCGACGCGCTGGCCAAGGAAGATCCACGGTTGCGCGTGCTGCATCTGGCGGAAAACCAAGGCAAGGCTGTCGCGCTGCGCATGGGCGCCATCGCTGCGCGCAGTGAGTATCTGGTGTGCATCGACGGTGACGCGCTGCTGGCACCGAACACCGCGGCCTATCTGGTCGCACCGATGCTGGATAACGCACGGCTTGGCGCAGTGACCGGCAACCCACGGATTCGTACGCGCTCGACGCTGGTCGGGCGGGTTCAGGTCGGTGAATTCTCGTCGATCATCGGGTTGATCAAACGGACTCAGCGGGTCTTCGGGCGGATCTTCACCGTTTCCGGGGTGATCGTCGCGTTCCGCCGCAGCGCACTGAACCGGGTCGGTTACTGGAGCCCGGACATGATCACCGAAGACATCGACATCAGCTGGAAGCTGCAACTCGATCACTGGAGCATCTTTTACGAGCCGCGCGCGCTGTGCTGGATTCTGATGCCGGAAACCCTCGGCGGCCTGTGGAAGCAGCGTTTGCGTTGGGCCCAGGGTGGCGCCGAAGTGCTGTTCAAAAACATTCGTGGCATCTGGCAGTACCGCCATCGTTACCTGTGGCCGCTGCTGTTCGAATACTGCCTGTCGACCGGTTGGGCGTTTACCTTCCTGTTATCGGTGATCTTCTGGGGCGTGGGCAAGTTTGTGGTGATGCCGGAAGCCATCGCTGTCGATCACCTGATGCCGCCGGCGTTCACCGGGCTGCTGTTGGCATTTGTCTGTCTGGTGCAGTTCGCGGTCAGCATCATCATCGACCGCCGTTACGAACCGGGCTTGGGCAAGACCATGTTCTGGGTGGTCTGGTATCCGATCGCATTCTGGTTTGTCAGTTTGCTGACGACCTTGGTCAGTTTCCCCAAAGTGTTGTTCGGCCAACATCAGAAACGCGCGCGTTGGGTCAGTCCCGACCGGGGCATCAAACCGATCGGCGACGACGAAGAGGAGGTCATCAAATGAAAATCATCCGGACCCGCCAGCGGCCTTTCCTGGTCGTGGTCGATGTGGTTCTTACTGTAGTGGCGTGGGTGGGCCTGCTGTTCCTGCTGATACGCGGACTGTGGCCATTGATTGAACCCCATGTGGGTGGACCGGGCGTCGACAACTCGGCGTTCGATGCATTGGGCACCCTGCAGATTTATCTGTGGGTGGCCTTGGTCAACGCGGTGATTCTGATCAGTTGGGCGCGTTATCAGCAGCGCAAAAGTCGCAGCTTCGCCCAGCGCCGTCTGCCGTCGCCGGTGATTGACGACGAAGGGCTGAGCAGGAGCTTCAAGCTCTGCGATGACCGCTTTCAAAAGCTGCGCACGCCCGGGGTGATGACCATTCACAACGATCAGGAAGGCGATATCAGTCATGTGGTGACGCATTTCTGGCCAGTACAGCAGGAGGAATTGCCGCCGCCGCTGGCACCGCTGGAGCATCCGCGAGTGATCTTTCTGCATGCCGAGGATGACGATAATCGCGAGCCGGTGAACCGGCTTACCTGAGTTGATCGTTCCCACGCTCCGCGTGGGAATGCCTCTTGGGACGCACTGCGTCCAGTGACGCAGAGCGTCACGGGCTGCATTCCCACGCGGGAGCGTGGGAACGATCAAGCAGCGAATCGGTGGTCAGGCTTGGACCAGTGCCCAGGCTTCTTCCATCGGCAATGGCTGCTTCATCCTTTCGGCCAACAGGGCCATCGCCCGTTCCTTCTCGCAAGCGACCGCAGCGACCAACACACCATTTCTACCAAACAGCCCAATGAACGGCGGGTGTTCGGGTTCGCCAAGAAACTCCACTTCATCCCAATGTTCGGCATGCCCGAGGTAGTCGTAATTCTTGCCGAAATGCCAAGTCCAAAAGAACGGCACATCGAGGTAATGCTCGTCGCCACCGAGCATGTTGGCGGCAGCGATGCGTGCGTGCTGTTGAGCCAGGCGCCAGTGTTCGATGCGTTGCGGCTGACCCTGTAGCGGGAACGTGGCGATGTCGCCGATGGCCCACAAGCTTTCGCTCACGCGCATACCGTCATCGACGCGCAGTGACTGATCCTTTTCCCTCGGCAGTGATGCGAACGCCTCGGTCGCCGGATGCACACCGACTCCGGCCAGTACCAGATCCGCTGAGAGCCTTAGTCCATTGTTCAGCAGTACCGCTTCGACTTTGCCGTCGCCAATGATTTCGGTCGCCTCATGATCATCGATGAACTTCACGCCCTGTGCTTCATGCAGTGAGCGGATGGCCTTGCCGACGGCTTCGCCAAACTGAGCGGCGAAGGGAATCGCGTGGCGGGCCAGTACGGTGACGTCGAGGCCATGCTGGCGCAGGGCCGAAGCGCATTCGAGGGCAATGAAACTGTCGCCGATGATCACGGCGCGTTGATCGGGGCTGGCGGTGTTCATTATCCGCTCGGCCTGAGCTTTTGAGCGCAGCACGAAGACTTGCGGCAGGTCCGCTCCCGGTAGATCCAATGGGTTGGGCTCGCCGCCGGTAGCCAGCACCGCCGCGTCGTAGTGCAAGACTTGGCCATCGCTCAGATGCAAAGCCTTATTGGTGGCGTCGAGCGAAGAGAGTTCTTTCTCCAGGCGCTCGATGCGCTGCTCTGTATAGATATTCTCATCTCGCAGTGGCGGTGTTTCCTCGGGTGGCATTTCCCCGGCGAGGACAAATTTGCTCAGCACCGTGCGGTCGTAACCGGCATCGGCCTCGCGGTCGATCATGACGATGCGGCCACCAAAGCCCTTTTCCCGCAACGCCGCTGCACACGCGGTGCCAGCCGCCCCCGCGCCGACAATCACGAACGTGCGCGGATCATCCGCCGGAGGGGTGTGCGGATCCGGCAATGGCTGATCATCAACCCAAATTTCATCGCCGCGCAGCTCCAGTGGATAGCGTTTGAGGCTGTCGAGGGCGGGCGGCTCACACAATGCGCCGTCCTCTGCGCGAAAAGCGGCCTTGTGCCATGGGCAGATCAACCGCCCATGACACAACGCGCCGTCAGCCAAAGGCGCACCGGCATGCGGGCATTCGCCCTGAACGGCCCGCAACTGCTCGCCTGCGCGCAGCAGCACAATCTTGCAGTCGCCGATTTCAACGGCTAGGCCACGGTCGTGGGGGACATCTGCGCTACGGGCGACGCGGTGCAGGGACATGTTCGGCTTCCTCGCGGGCATTTCTCTTGTGAGTTTGCGCATCGGTGCGAGGTTCAGCCATTTGCCACTGCCACGGCACGAACGGTACAGCTATAGTTTGCAGGCCGACGACGGCCCAACTGCACAAGGTGCTCCCGGAATGACCCGATTGACCTCTCTCAACCCCTGGCTGGCAGCCCTCGCTGTCACCCTTTGCGTGCAGTTTCCGGCGCAGGCCCAGGAACGTTTCACCCTTAGCATCCCGGGTGTGTCCGATAACCGTCTGTTCACTTCGGCTGCGGCCAGTGATGCGCCCGGTTGCGGCGGCAAGAACCAGTCGCCGGCGCTGAGCTGGAACGCCGGCCCTGCCGGCACGCAAAGCTACGCAATCGTCATGCATGACCCGGACGGCCAGAAAGGTTTGGGCGTCGATCACTGGATTCACTACGGCATCAAGTCCTCCACGCACCAGATTGCGGCGGGCGTCGGCGCCAAATCCGCGTTCGAAGGTGTCGGCGGCACCAACAGCAAGGGCAACACCCATTACATGGGGCCGTGCCCGCCAGTGGGCGACAGTGCGCACCACTACATCATCCAGATCTACGCGCTGGATCTGGCTCCAGACGCCTTGCCCGCCGGTCTGACTCGCGCCGAGCTGATGGAAAAAATCAAAGGTCATGTGCTGCGTAACAGCAGTGCGGTGCGGCGTTATCACCGCTGAAAATTTTTTAGCGGCGTTTAACCCGAACTGAAAGGGCTGCCCGTCTCAGTGGATGAATGATCAACTTCATCCCCGAGGTCAGCCCCATGTCCCTTCCTTTCTTACGCCCTGCTGCGGTTGCTGTGCTGCTGGCGCTCGCCGGTTGCGGTGTTTCTTCCACACCCGATTCCGCTGCGGTGCCAGCGCCGGCTCAGCCTGAAGTGCTGGTACAGCAGGAAACGATGCCGGTGGCTGGCACGATGGCCAAGCGCATGTTCCGTTCGGCGCCCATCGCCAGTTTTGCGCCGATGCCCAGCGCAGACAGTTATCCACAGGGCTATCGCGACGAGCAGCGTGAGCAATATCAGGCGCTGGCTGACAACCCGGTTCACAACGTCGCCGAAACCCCGGTTTCAACCTTTAGCGCAGACGTCGACACCGGCGCGTACGCCAACGTTCGCCGCCTGCTCAATCAGGGACGTCTGCCGCCGCAAGGCGCCGTGCGGCTGGAGGAAATGGTCAATTACTTCCCCTACGACTACGCGTTGCCCAGCGACGGCTCACCGTTTGGAGTGACCACCGAACTGGCCGCGTCGCCGTGGAACCCACACACCCGCTTGCTGCGGATTGGCATCAAGGCCTCCGATCGCGCCGTGGCGGAACTGGCCCCGGCCAATCTGGTGTTTCTGGTGGATGTGTCCGGCTCGATGGATCGCCGCGAAGGCCTGCCGATGGTCAAAAGCACGCTGAAATTGCTGGTCGATCAGTTGCGCGATCAGGATCGCGTGTCACTGGTGGTGTATGCCGGCGAATCCAGAGTGGTGCTTGAACCTACATCCGGGCGCGAGAAGGCGAAAATTCTCACAGCCATCGAGCAATTGACTGCGGGTGGTTCGACCGCTGGCGCTTCCGGCATCGAACTGGCCTACCAAATGGCCCAGCAGGCATTTATCCCCAAAGGCATCAACCGCATCCTCTTGGCCACCGATGGCGATTTCAATGTCGGCGTCAGCGACTTCGACAGCCTCAAACAAATGGCTGTGGATAAACGCAAAACCGGGATCTCGCTAACCACCTTGGGTTTCGGTGTGGATAACTACAATGAACACTTGATGGAACAACTGGCCGACGCGGGCGATGGTAACTACGCCTACATCGATAACCTGCGCGAGGGGCGCAAAGTGCTGGTGGACCAACTGGGTTCGACCCTCGCCGTGGTGGCGAAAAACGTCAAACTGCAGGTGGAATTCAACCCGGCGCAGGTCAGCGAATATCGCCTGCTCGCCTACGAAAACCGCGCGTTGAAGCGTGAGGATTTCAGCAATGACAAGGTCGATGCCGGCGAAATCGGCGCAGGACACACGGTGACCGCGCTGTATGAAATTGTTCCTGCGGGTGAAAAAGGTTGGCTGGAGCCGCTGCGTTACGGCAAATCGGCATCGGTTGGTTCCGGAAAGAACGGAGAGTTGGCGATGCTGCGTGTGCGTTATCAACCGCCCGAAGGTGGGAAAAGTCTGCTGATCGAGCGGCCGATTACCAATCAGGTCGCGCCCGCCAGCGAAGACCTGCGCTTTGCCGCTGCGGTCGCCGCGTTTTCCCAGCAGCTTAAGGACGGTCGCTATACCGGCGACTTCAGCCTGAAAGACACTGAAACCCTGGCCCGTGGTGCGCGCGGCGATGACCGTTTTGGCCTGCGCAACGAGTTCGTGCAACTGGTCGAGTTAGCGCAGAGCTTGCGCAACTCGAGCGCATCGAACGCGCTGGCCACTGAACGCCGGATTGAATAAGTGAGTCGTCTGAAGGGGTTTATCAGTCAGCTGTTTGCCTCCGCAGACAGCTCAGCCGCCAGCAGCGATGAATCGCTGCTGGCGCGTTATCGCGAGGGTGACGGTGCGGCGTTCGAGATCTTGTACGCGCGTCACCGTCAGGGTTTGTATCGGTTCCTGCTCGGTTTGAGCGGTAAAGCGGAACTGGCCGACGAGGTGTTTCAGGAAACCTGGCTGAGCCTGATCCGCAGCGCCAGTCAGCCACAAGGCCGGGCGACTTTTCGTACGTGGTTGTTCCAGATTGCCCGCAATCGTTTGATCGATCACTGGCGCAAACACGGGGCTCACCAACCGTTGCACGACAGCTATGACGAACAAAGCCACGCCGTCAGCGACGAGACGAATGATCCCGAACAACTGCTGAGCCTCAGCCGCGATAGCCAACGCTTGGAAAGCGCTCTGCAAACCCTGCCCGCCGACCAGCGCGAAGTGTTCCTGCTGCGCGCCCACGGCGACCTCGACCTGGCGCAAATCGCCAGCCTCACCGAAACACCGCTGGAAACCGTCAAAAGCCGCTTGCGCTACGCCCAGCAAAAACTGCGTCGGCTGCTGGCCGAGGAGGTACTCACATGACTGACGCCCGCCAGACACCTGAAGATCCGCTGATCAAACATGTGCGTGAGCAACACAACGCTGAACCACCAGCGCACCTCGATGCGTTTATCCTCAACGCTGCCCGCCGCGAGGTCCCGGCGCCCCAGGCAAGCCTGTGGCAGCGCTGGCTCGATGCATGCCGCAAACCACGCTGGCAAGTCGCATTCGCCAGTCTCGTTGGCGTCGCCCTGATGTTGTCGCTGGTGCAACGCGCGCCAGAACAGCAAGGGCAATCCGACTTCGCCCCGGCAGCGAAACCCGCCGCACCGCTGGCGCGCAAGCACGCGCCGCAAGCATTGTCGGCGCCCGCAGGTGCCATGCCCGCACCCGCACCGATGGCAGAAATGGCCGCACCGATGCAGAGCGAACCCATCGGCGCTGACCAAGCCAAACTCAGCAAACGCGCCGCCACCCCGGTCAATGGCCTCGACGCGCAACTGCGCGAAGTCCTGCGTCTGCGCGAAACCGGCCAATCGCGAGCGGCCGACAGCCTGTTCAACAACCTGCACAAACGCTACCCGAACGCCGATCTCGACGCCCGACTCGAACAGTTGCAGAAAAATTGATCGCGTGACCGCTCAGCCATTTGGCATTGCCCCGCAAAAGCGCGCAATATCGGGACATTGCCAATACGCTGGAGGACAACGTGGCATCGAAAATTGACCGCATTGCCCAACTGCTCAACTGCCCGGAAAAGGGCGAAGAGATGCGGCGCGCTATTACCGAAGCACGTAAGGAATTTCTGCTCAACCAGCCGGAAGAAGATGTCGTTGATGAAGACGAGGTTTTTGAGGAGGAAGTTGGAGAGGAAGAGGACGACGATGATTACGATGAGTTTGACTGGACGACGGAGTAAATTGAGCTTCAGGCGCTGGTTCAGGTCTTGGTTGCCTGATCCAAGGCTGTGGGCTCAGTGCCGACTCTTTTGTGAAATGTGGCGAAGTGCTTCAATGGCGTCCCGTTCGCCTTCTTTCTCTTTCAGAGTCCTGCGTCGTTCGGCATAGATTTCATATTCAGCTCGGCCTTTTTCTTCGGCTGCTTGATTACTTGTGTGCCCCGATCCTTGCAAAATCTGGCGGCTGTTGAATTCCAAAAACTGGTTCAACTTCTCCTGCCAATCCCGTAGAAAAACCTGTTTGCGCATCAATGCTTGGTCTTCCGCGAAGTCCAGCCACATCGTAACGATGCGATTGAGAGCATTGATTTCTTATTGGATGAGGTAGTTTTTAGCGATTGTTACATCGCTTTTACGCACTTCATCTCCCTTGAAGTTGGTTAGACCCATATGTGCTTTTGAGGCGTCAACGCGCTGGAAAATTAACTCGGCGGCAGTCAGGCCCGTGCTGGCGAAATGCAGCTTGTTTTGGATGATCTGAAAAAACGCAGTCGTATCCTTGTTGGACGGCACGTAATCGGCCGCCATCGCGAAGATATCCTTCACCCTTAAATAAACCCGTCTTTCGCTGGCTCGAATATCCCGGATGCGCTCAAGCAACTTGTCAAAATAGTCAGGCACCTGTGAGTGTGCCACGGGAGGGTTTCTCAATCGCTCGTCGTCCATAGCGAAGCCCTTGACCAGATATTCTTGAATTACCTGGGTGGCCCATCGACGGAATTGGGTTCCTCGCTTGGAACGGACGCGGTATCCCACCGCAATAATCAAGGGCAGGCTGAAATACTTGACGTTGTAAGGTTTGTTGTCGGCGGCAGTTGTTCGGTAATACCGAACAACTGAATCCTCTGACAACTCGCCCTCGGCAAAAATATGGCTGATATGTTCGCTGATGGTTGCTTTGGCTTTACCGTACAGTTCGCAAATCATCGACTGAGATAGCCAAAGCGTTTCGGACTCGAATCGACACTCCAGGCGTACCTGGCCTTCGGAGCTTTCAAAAAGCAAAAGCTCCCCTTGAGGGGCTACAGGATAGGCTGTGTCGTTCTGATCAATCATTGGCTGTTCCGCGACCAGTTCTGGCGAGTCTTTACGTTGATCGCAAAGGCTCAGGTGAGGCTACGTAGTGTGGCGAAAACCGCAGGCCTAATGAACCCGATTGTCGTGTAATTTTGTTTCCAAAAAATCTTTTCTTAAAACCATCGCCCACAAAAAAGCCCCGGACCATCACAGTCCGGGGCTTTCTCGTTTAAATCAATGGTGCACCAGGCGGGATTCGAACCCACGACCCCTGCCTTCGGAGGGCAGTACTCTATCCAGCTGAGCTACTGGTGCAGCGGGCGACATCATACCTAGGTCGGCTCGGGGCGTCCATGCTGGGTTTCGGCGCGGATTGTCAGTGCGCGTGTCGGCGCAAAGCGCTGTATTCCATAAAGCGGTAACGTCCTGCAAAACCCTCGCTTGGCGCTTTGCCGGGGTTGATCTAAGGTTTTCCTGCGGCGGGGGCTTTTGGCTCGTTGATCTGAAAAATCCGGCAAAAGCGGCGTTTTTGTTCTTTTTTTCGAACGACCTATTGTCCTTTAACCCCTTTGATCCTACGATCCGTTTGAGATTTCAAACGCTCGTTGATGGGGTGTTGAAGCGCCGGTGGTTCGAATCGTCCACGGTTGATGCGCCACACCCGGTCACTGATTTCCCTGACGGCAGCCTTGCGAGGCGCCTTTCTACAATCATAATTTGCTCCGCGCAGGCCGCGGTGCTGTTAAGGAAAGCCGACATGCAGCTTAAAGACACCCAGTTGTTCCGCCAACAAGCCTTCATTGATGGCGCTTGGGTCGATGCGGACAACGGTCAGACGATCAAGGTCAACAACCCGGCCACCGGCGAAATCCTCGGCACCGTGCCGAAGATGGGCGCTGCCGAAACCCGCCGTGCCATCGAAGCCGCTGACAAAGCGCTGCCGGCCTGGCGTGCACTGACCGCCAAAGAGCGTGCCGGCAAGCTGCGTCGCTGGTTCGAATTGATGATCGAGAACCAGGACGACCTCGCGCGCCTGATGACCCTCGAGCAGGGCAAGCCGCTGGCCGAAGCCAAGGGCGAAATCGTTTACGCCGCTTCGTTCATCGAGTGGTTCGCCGAAGAAGCCAAGCGCATCTACGGTGACGTGATTCCGGGTCACCAGCCAGACAAGCGCCTGATCGTGATCAAGCAGCCAATCGGCGTGACCGCCGCGATCACCCCGTGGAACTTCCCGGCGGCGATGATCACCCGTAAAGCCGGCCCGGCACTGGCCGCCGGTTGCACCATGGTGCTCAAGCCTGCTTCGCAAACGCCGTTTTCCGCTTTCGCATTGGCCGAACTGGCTCAGCGCGCTGGCATTCCTGCGGGCGTGTTCAGCGTCGTGTCCGGCAGCGCCGGCGACATCGGCAGCGAGCTGACCAGCAACCCGATCGTGCGCAAGCTGTCCTTCACCGGTTCGACCGAAATCGGTCGTCAGCTGATGTCGGAATGCGCCAAGGACATCAAGAAAGTCTCGCTGGAACTGGGCGGCAACGCGCCGTTCATCGTGTTCGACGACGCGGATCTGGATAAGGCCGTCGAAGGCGCGATCATTTCCAAATACCGCAACAACGGCCAGACCTGCGTCTGCGCCAACCGTCTGTACATTCAGGATTCGGTCTACGACGCATTCGCCGAGAAGCTGAAAGTGGCCGTGGCCAAACTGAAGATCGGCAACGGTCTGGAAGACGGCACCACCACTGGCCCGCTGATCGACGAAAAAGCCGTGGCCAAGGTCAAAGAACACATTGCTGACGCCGTATCCAAAGGCGCCACCGTGCTGGCCGGTGGCAAGGCGATGGAAGGCAACTTCTTCGAGCCGACCATCCTGACCAACGTGCCGAAAAATGCTGCCGTAGCCAAGGAAGAAACCTTCGGCCCGCTGGCGCCGCTGTTCCGCTTCAAAGACGAAGCCGAAGTGATCGCGATGTCCAACGACACCGAGTTCGGTCTGGCTTCGTACTTCTATGCTCGCGACCTGGGTCGTGTGTTCCGTGTGGCCGAGGCTCTGGAATACGGCATGGTCGGCGTCAATACCGGGCTGATCTCCAACGAAGTCGCGCCATTCGGCGGCATCAAGGCCTCGGGCCTGGGCCGTGAAGGCTCCAAGTACGGCATCGAAGATTACCTGGAAATCAAATACCTCTGCCTGGGCATCTAAGCCGAGAAAGGGATCGCTGCAAACGCAAAGGGCACGAGAGCGCTGTCCCTTTGCGTCGTTTCAAACCGGAATTTTCTCTGCGGCCAGGAACGCCGTGGCAGTCGATCATCGCATGCTGCCACCGTCGATTCCTCCCGCTTAATCCTTGAACCACGCCGCCCGATGAGCGGCGAATGAGGACTGTAATGAGCAAGACTAACGCTGAACTGATGGCCCGCCGTACCGCAGCTGTTCCACGTGGTGTTGGCCAGATTCACCCGATCTTCGCTGAGTCCGCGAAGAACGCTACCGTGACTGACGTTGAAGGTCGTGAGTTCATCGACTTCGCCGGCGGTATCGCTGTACTGAACACCGGCCACGTGCACCCGAAAATCATCGCCGCCGTGACCGAGCAACTGAACAAGCTGACCCACACTTGCTTCCAGGTTCTGGCTTATGAGCCGTACGTAGAAGTGTGTGAAAAAATCAACGCCAAGATCCCGGGTGATTTCGCCAAGAAAACCCTGCTGGTTACCACTGGTTCCGAAGCTGTCGAAAACGCCGTGAAAATCGCCCGCGCCGCCACTGGCCGTGCTGGCGTGATCGCGTTCACCGGCGCTTATCACGGTCGTACCATGATGACCCTGGGCCTGACCGGTAAAGTCGTGCCTTACTCGGCCGGCATGGGCCTGATGCCAGGCGGTATCTTCCGCGCGCTGTACCCGAACGAACTGCACGGCGTGAGCATCGACGACTCGATCGCTTCCATCGAACGCATCTTCAAGAACGACGCCGAGCCGAAAGACATCGCCGCGATCATCATCGAACCTGTTCAGGGTGAAGGTGGTTTCTACGTCGCGCCGAAGGAATTCATGAAGCGTCTGCGCGCGCTGTGCGACCAGCACGGCATCCTGCTGATCGCTGACGAAGTGCAGACCGGCGCTGGCCGTACCGGCACGTTCTTCGCCATGGAACAGATGGGCGTTGCTGCCGACCTGACCACTTTCGCCAAATCCATCGCTGGTGGCTTCCCGCTGGCCGGCGTGTGCGGCAAGGCTGAATACATGGACGCCATTGCTCCAGGCGGCCTCGGCGGCACTTACGCCGGTAGCCCGATCGCTTGCGCCGCGGCCCTGGCCGTGATGGAAGTGTTTGAAGAAGAAAACCTGCTGGATCGTTGCAAGGCAGTCGGCGAGCGTCTGGTCACCGGCCTCAAGGCTATCCAGGCCAAGTACCCGGTGATCGGCGAAGTCCGTGCTCTGGGCGCGATGATCGCGGTCGAGCTGTTCGAAAACGGCGACAGCCACAAGCCGAACGCTGCTGCTGTGGCATCGGTTGTGGCCAAGGCGCGCGACAAGGGTCTGATCCTGCTGTCCTGCGGCACCTACGGCAACGTTCTGCGCGTACTGGTACCGCTGACCTCGCCGGACGAGCAACTGGACAAAGGCCTGGCGATCATCGAAGAGTGCTTCTCCGAGCTCTGATCACCCAGTGTGACCTGATCGACAAAAAACCCGCTTCGGCGGGTTTTTTTACGCCCCCGAAACACATCGGACGCTTTAGCGCTGTATCGAATGGCCAGCATTGGCTAAGGTTCAGGCATTGCAAGGGAGAGCGCGCATGACAGCCGTTGATTTACCCGCTGTACCCCGAGTGTTGATTGCCGAGGCTGACCCGTGGTCTCGCGACCTGCTCAAACAAGTGTTGCTCAATGTGCGTTGCGATGCGCGCCTCGATTTGTGCGCCGACGGCCAACAAGCCATGTCGATGCTCAGCGAAATTCCGTATGACCTTGCCATCGTCGATTGGGAGCTGCCCGGCGTCGATGGTCTGAATGTGCTGCGCAGCGTGCGCCAGCGCAAACGCAATCCGCCGCTGCCGTTCATTCTGATGAGCAGCCGTAACGACAGTGCCAGTGTCCGTGAGGCACTACCGCTGGCGCCGACGGCGTATCTGACCAAACCCCTGAACATGGAAAGCCTGACTGAGCGTTTGCAGGGTTTGCTGCTCAATGCCGGGGAAGAAGTGTTCTGTGAAGTGCCGACGCTGGCACCGGGCATGACCTTGTCAGTGTTTCTTGAACGGCGGCGCGAACAGGCTGACGGCGCGCCGTTGATGACCGATGTGCAGGTAGCCGTCAAACGCAGCCTCAATCCTAATGGCCTCGATCTGAAGCTGCTGGAAGATGAGATCAAAACCGATCCGCAGATCACTGCCGTGTTGATCGCTGCGGCCAACAGTGCCGCGCAGCACCACGGCGCGCCGGTGCAGACACTCGCGCAGGCGCTGCATCGCTTGGGTACGGGGCAGAGCATGAATCTGATTCTCGGCTTGGCGCTCAAGCGCAGCGCCAGACTGAGTGATCCGTGTCTGGCCGACTATGCCGAGCGCTATTGGGGGCTGTCGCTGCACACTGCTGAATACGCACGCACGTTGGCGCGTCTGCTCGATCTTGATCAAGAGCGTTGTTATTGCGCAGGCATGCTCCATCGGCTCGGTGATCTGGCGTTGTTGCGGTGTTTGCAGGAGTGGCAGCAGGCCGGTGGGGCGCTGGATGAGCTGGAGGAGGTCGGCGAGGCACTGGCGGCGTTTGGTGCTGCCTACGGTTCGGCATTGCGTACGCGCTGGCGGTTGCCGTTGGAGCTGCGGGAGTTGATTGCGTCGGTCTACCAGCTCGGTGGCGGGGTGTATTCCCGTGAGGCGCTGGTGATGAACATGGCGGCGCAAATGGCGCGCCTGACCGAGCATGAAGGCATTGAAGAGTTGGCGAAGAGCCGCACGGCGCGGTTGCTCAAGATCGGCTTACCGGAGTTGATGCGGATGCGCAAATAGCCCGACTTACGCAAACCCCTGTAGGAGTGAGCCTGCTCGCGATAGCGTAGTGTCAGACACCTACGGTTCGTTTGACACACCGCTATCGCGAGCAGGCTCACTCCTACAATGAATCTCTGTGAAGCTGAGATACGGCTCAGGCAGAAATAATCCGGTTCTTGCCCTGCCGCTTGGCCTCGTACATTGCCGCGTCCGCTCGGGCGAACAGGCTGTCGAGGCTTTCGTCTTCTTCGGTGAGGCTGGTCAGGCCCTGACTGACAGTAATGCCGAACGTCTGGCCGTCATGGCTGAAGCTCAGCCGCTGAATCTCCTGCTGTAGCCGTTCGGCCACTTGCATGGCCATGTCCGGCGCACAACCCGGAAACACTGCGGCAAACTCTTCGCCGCCAATGCGTCCAAACAGATCGCCGCGCCGCAACGACCCCCGTCCACACTCGGCAATCCGCTGCAGCACGTTGTCACCCTCCGGATGGCCGTAGCTGTCGTTGATCACTTTGAAGTCATCGATATCCAGCAGCAGAAACGCCAATGGCGAGCCTTGCAGTCGGGCTTCTTCGAACTCGCGGTGGGCACACTCGAAGAAGTGCCGGCGATTGCTGCTTTGGGTCAGCACGTCGGTGGTCGCCAAGCGATGCAGCTCGGTTTCCATGTGCTTCTTGTCGGTGATGTCTTCGGCGATGCCGACGATGATCACCGGTTGTCCGGGTTCGTCCTGGCGATTGATGAAGCATTTGTCGCTGAGCCAGCGCACTTGGCCGTCGGCGGCGATGATCCGGTACTCGCGATCTTCCACCGCGCCTTTGTGCAGCACTTCGGCGAGGCTGCGTTCGGCGTATTCAAGATCGTCGGGGTAAATGCTGTCGCGCCACTGGTTGTAGTCGGCCAGCAGAAGCGCTGCGGAATGGCCGAAAATCCGCTCATAGGCGGGGCTGACGTACAGCACCTGCCGGGTTTCCCAGTTGAAGGCCCAAAGCACCGCGTTGACGCTGACCAGCAGCGAGCTGAACAGTTGCTCGCGCTCGCTCAGGCGGGCGACTTCGCCTTGGGCGTGCATCAATGCCATAAGGGTTTGCGCGGCTTCTGGCCACTGCGGCAAGGATGAGTCTTTCTGGTTGTTATTGACCATCGGCACCAATCTCAAAAGGCGTGCCGGAAGTCGACAACGGCCACGGTACAACCCGCCGGAGGTGGCGAAGTGTCATTGAGATAGGGGATTGGAGGGGAAGTTCCAAAGGGTGCGCCCGGGTTGCGGGCGCACCGATCAATGGCTTTAGACCGCTGCTGGACGCAGCGAGTAGGTTTTCAACTGGTCGGCGAATTCACGCAGGGACTGGATGCCGCTGGCTTCTGCTTCGTGAATCCACTCTTTGATGGCGGCGAGCATGTCGTGGCCATTCGAGCTGGTCTTGACCCAGATCTGCTGCAGGGCCAGGCGTTTTTCGTAAATTACTTTCAGCGCCTGGCTGTGCTCGAGCATGTTCTGGATGCGCAAGTGGTGGCGGTCTTCCAGCAGGCTGGTCTCCCGCGACAGCAGACGTTTGGCGCGGTGGAACTGGTGACGCACCGAATGATCGACCTTGGCCAGCTCCTGTTTGACCAATGGGCCGATCACCAACTTGCGGTACTGGGCCATGATCTGGAAGCGGTTGTTGAGGATCGCCATGGCGGTGTCCATGTCCAGACTGCCCTTGCCTTCAACGCGGTGGGCAATCGGCGCGACACGCTGAACCTTGGCCAGACGCAGGAAACTGAAGACTTTGATCCATGCCCAACCGAGGTCGAACTCCCACTTCTTCACCGACAGCTTGGCCGAATTAGGGTAGGTGTGATGGTTGTTATGCAGTTCTTCGCCACCGATCAGGATGCCCCACGGCACCAGATTGGTCGCCGCATCGCGGCATTCGAAATTGCGGTAGCCGACGGCGTGCCCGAGACCGTTGATGACGCCGGCAGCCCACACCGGGATCCACATCATCTGGATCGCCCAGATGGTGATGCCGATGGTGCCGAACAGCAGCAGGTCGATGACGCCCATGATCGCCACACCCAGCAGCGGGTAGCGGCTGTAGAGGTTGCGTTCGATCCAGTCTTCCGGGCAATTCTTACCGTAGATGCGCAGGGTTTCCGGGTTCTGTGCTTCGGCGCGGTACAACTCGGCGCCGGTACGCAACACCGTCGACAAACCCTTGATGACCGGGCTGTGCGGGTCATCTTCGGTTTCGCACTTGGCGTGGTGTTTACGGTGGATGGCGGTCCACTCGCGGGTGTTCTGCGCCGTGGTCAGCCACAGCCAGAAACGGAAAAAATGCTTCAGGCCGGCATTCAACTCAAGCGAGCGATGAGCCGAGTAGCGGTGCAGATAGACCGTCACGGCGACAATTGTCACGTGGGTCATCAGCAGGGTGACTGCGACCAGAGACCAGGCCGACAAGCCAAGAAAACCTTCGTACCACATAGGCTATAGGGCCCTCGATAAAGATAAAAACAGCCGTTGCATTATCACTAAGCACACAGATAAAACCAGTCGCCCTTTCAGATAAGAGTCGCTGGATGTTTCTTGACCTATAATTCCAACCTTTTTGTAGGGACATGGACAGCCGAATGTCTGCCACATATCGCGATGCCTTGCGTGCAGCGCTGCTCTATCTCGGGCTTGCCGTCGTTTGGCTGCAAGCTGCTGATCATTTATTAAACAATTTCTTCGATAGCTCCGTCGATCGGGCGCGATGGCAACTGATCAACGGTTACCTGTTTGCGGCAGTCAGCGCCGGGCTGATCTTTCTGGCGCGGGCGCGCTTGTGTGCGTTTCTCGGGATCGGTGCGCGTTTGCGAGAACGGCATGCCGATCGCGAGCGCTTGCGCCAAGCTGCTGCGGTGTTCGATTGCACCCGCGAAGGGGTGTTGGTCACCAACCATCAAGGCCTGATCGTCCACGTCAACCGGGCGTTCATGGAGATCACCGGTTATCAACGCGAAGAAGTCCTCGGTCAGCAGCCGAGCCTGTTCAAATCCGGCCATCATCCGCCGGGCTTCTATCAGGCCATGTTCGCCATATTGGAGTCGCAAGGGGAGTGGAGCGGCGAAATCTGGAACCGGCGTAAAAGCGGCGAAATTTATCCACAGTGGCAAACCATCCGGGTCATTCACGATGATCAAGGCCGGCTCAGCCATTACGTCGCGGTGTTCTCCGACATCAGCGCGATCAAGGATTCCGAGCATGAGCTCAAGCATCTCGCCCATCACGATCCGCTGACCGATCTGCCCAATCGCCTGCTGTTCAGCGACCGCGCCGAGCAGGCGCTGGCGTCTGCGCAGATCCACAAGCGCGGCTGTGCCTTGCTGATGCTTGATCTCGATCACTTCAAGATGATCAACGACAGCCTCGGCCATAACGTTGGTGATCGTTTGCTCAAGGCTGTGGCGGCGCGTTTGCTGGCGTTGTTCGGCCCCGGGATCACTCTGGCGCGCCTCGGTGGCGACGAGTTCGCCGTGCTGGCGGAAAGTTGTCCACAACCGGGGCAGGCAGCGGCGCTGGCGCAACGCATTCTCGATGGGCTCAAGGATCCGTTTCGCATCGACGGGCATGAGCTGTTCATCAACACCAGCATTGGCATCAGCCTGTTCCCCAGCGACGCGCTGAGCGCCGAGCAACTGTTGCGCAATGCCGATGCGGCCCTGTTCAAAGCCAAGAGCAGCGGTCGTGACGGTTATGCCTTGTACACCGAAGAGCTCACCGCCCACGCCCAGCAACGGGTCGAAATCGCTTTCGAACTGCGCCGCGCGCTGGAGCAGCAGGAACTGCGCGTCTACTACCAACCGGTGCATGACTTGAAAACCAGTCGCCTGATCGGTGTCGAGGCACTGGTGCGCTGGCAGCATCCGCAGCGCGGTCTGGTGTCGCCGGCGGAATTCATCCCGATTGCCGAGCGCACCGGGCTGATCGCCGAGATCGATGCCTGGGTGATGCAGCAGGCGTGTCGGCAGATGTGCCAATGGCAGCAGGCCGGCATCGTGCTGTCGTTTGTCGCGGTGAACGTTTCTTCGCGGCTGTTCGCCCGGCGTGAGCTGTATCAGCAGGTCGCCCAAGTGCTGCATGACACCGGGCTGAATCCGGCTTATCTGGAGCTGGAAGTCACCGAAAGTGCGGTGATGGATGACCCGGAAGTGGCGCTGGAACAGATGCATCGTCTGCGCGAGTTGGGCATTCGTCTGGCCATCGATGATTTCGGCACCGGTTATTCGTCGTTGTTGCGGCTCAAACGCTTGCCGGTGCAGAAGCTGAAGATCGATCAGGGTTTCGTCGCCGGGCTGCCGTTGGACGAGGATGATGCGGCGATTGTCCGGGTAATCATCGCGCTGGCGCGGAGCATGGGCATGCAGGTGCATGCCGAGGGTATCGAACAGGTTGAACAGGCGGTGTTTTTGCTTGAGCAGGAATGTGATCTGGGGCAGGGGTACTGGTTTGGGCGGCCGGTTCCGGCGCAGGAGATAGATTGGGCGATAGCTCCGGTGATTGGATAAGCAGAGCAAATTTATCCGTGCGCTCTACGCGGGAATACCATTTGGGACGCTCTGCGTCCCTCAAAATCGCGCCGCAGAGCGCCGCCGGCTGCATTCCCACGCAGAGCGTGGGAACGATCAGTTTTTCAGTTATATAAACATTCTTAAATAGTCTTTTTAAGAATATCCGCGCCTCTCTTATATTGCTCCCACGCCGAACGCAGTGCCGCCCACTGCCAGGCACATCCCATTCAAAGGAGCAGCACCATGAGCGCATCCCTTCGCAGCGTTGACGGTCAGGACGAAAGCACCATCTTGCGTGAAATCCAGAGTGCCTTGCGCGATCTGCGTTTCGGCGCGGTGGAGATCACTGTGCACAACGCGCAGGTCGTGCAGATCGAACGCAAAGAGAAATTCCGTTTGCAGCAACCGGGCAAGCAACCGGGCTGAGTTGAAGCCAAAAGATCGCAGCCTGCGGCAGCTCCTACAGGGGGCTGTGTGTAGGAGCTGCCGCAGGTTCGGGCCGCGATCGGACGATCTTTGAACCGGCAACACGATTTACGAAATACATAAGAAAAAGCCACCACCAGAATTCCAGGAGCTTTCACCATGTCGTCGATTCGCCGTTACGCTTTGGCCGCCCTGGCCAGCGCTGTGTTTGCCGGTTCCGCGGTTGCCAAGGATTACGAACTGCTCAACGTGTCGTATGACCCGACGCGCGAGCTGTATCAGGACTACAACGCTGAATTCATCAAGTTCTGGCAGAAAGATCACGCCGGCGACACCGTGAAAATCCAGCAATCCCACGGTGGCTCGGGCAAGCAGGGCCGTGCGGTGATCGACGGTCTGCGCGCCGACGTAGTAACCCTGGCCCTGGCCGGCGACATCGACGAAATCGCCAAACTCGGCAAGACCCTGCCCGCCGACTGGCAGAAGCGTCTGCCGGAAGCGAGCACGCCGTACACCTCGACCATCGTCTTCCTGGTTCGCAAGGGCAATCCGAAAGGCATCAAGGACTGGGGCGATCTGGTCAAGAACGACGTCTCGGTGATCACCCCGAACCCGAAAACCTCCGGCGGCGCACGCTGGAACTTCCTCGCTGCATGGGCCTACGGCCTGAAAGCCAACGGCGGTGACGAAGCCAAAGCCAAAGAATATGTGCAGACCCTGTTCAAGCACGTACCGATCCTCGACACCGGTGCGCGCGGTTCGACCATCACCTTCGTCAACAACGGTCAGGGCGACGTGTTGCTGGCCTGGGAAAACGAAGCGTTCCTGGCCCTGAAAGAAGATGGCGGCGCTGACAAGTTCGACATCGTCGTGCCTTCGCTGTCGATCCTCGCCGAGCCACCGGTAGCCGTGGTCGACAAAAACGCCGAGAAGAAAGGCAACGAGCAGATCGCCGAAGCCTATCTGAAGCACCTGTACAGCCCGGCTGGTCAGGAAATTGCCGCGAAGAACTTCTACCGTCCGCGTGACAAGGACGTGGCCGCGAAGTACGCCCAGCAGTTCCCGAAACTCGAGCTGGTGACCATCGACAAAGACTTCGGCGGCTGGAAAACCGCGCAACCGAAATTCTTCAACGACGGCGGCGTGTTCGACCAGATTTATCAGGCGCAGTAATCTGACTTCAGCCACACATCAAGCCTGAAGCCAGGCGCGAAAAATGTGGGAGCGAGCTTGCTCGCGAAAGCGGAGTGTCAGACGACGTAGAGTTGGCTGATACTCCCTCTTCGCGAGCAAGCTCGCTCCCACATTGGTGCGTTCAGCGGAATGCTTTTTAACCAAGGACTTTTATGTCGCGTCGTATCTCCCCCGTCATACCCGGCTTCGGGCTGACGCTGGGCTACACCTTGGTGTACCTCAGCCTGATTGTGCTTATCCCGCTGGCGGCGATGTTCGTCCACGCCGCTCAACTCACCTGGGATCAGTTCTGGGCGATCATCTCCGCACCGCGCGTGCTGGCCGCGTTGAAGCTGAGCTTCGGCACTGCGCTGTGTGCCGCGATCATCAACGGCATCATCGGCACGTTGCTGGCGTGGGTGCTGGTGCGCTACACCTTCCCGGGGCGCAAGGTGATCGACGCGATGATCGATCTGCCGTTCGCGCTGCCAACCGCCGTTGCCGGTATCGCGCTGACCGCGTTGTACGCGCCGGCCGGTCTGGTCGGGCAATTCGCCGCTGATCTCGGCTTCAAAATCGCCTACACCCCACTCGGTATCACCCTCGCGCTGACCTTCGTCACGTTGCCGTTCGTGGTGCGCACAGTGCAACCGGTGCTGGCCGACATTCCCCGTGAAGTCGAAGAAGCCGCCGCGTGCCTCGGTGCGAAGCCTTTGCAGGTGTTCCGCCATATTCTCGTCCCCGCGCTGCTGCCCGCCTGGCTCACTGGTTTTGCCCTGGCCTTTGCCCGTGGTGTCGGCGAGTACGGTTCGGTGATTTTCATCGCCGGCAACATGCCGATGAAAACCGAGATTCTGCCGCTGCTGATCATGGTCAAACTCGACCAATACGATTACACCGGCGCCACCGCCATCGGCGTGTTGATGCTGGTGGTTTCCTTCGTCCTGTTGCTGCTGATCAACTTGCTGCAGCGGCGCATCGAAACCCCATAAGGAGGCGCGAACCATGTCCCAATCGTCTATTGCGGCCGCCTCTTCGGCCAACGCTGCACGCCGTGGCAGCGCCACTTCGCGCAGAGTCTTGATCGGTCTTGGCTGGCTGGTCTTCTTCCTGTTTCTGCTGCTGCCGCTGTTCATCGTCGTATCGCAGGGTTTGAAGAATGGCCTCGGTGCATTCTTCACTGCGATCTTTGAACCGGATGCCCTATCGGCACTGAAACTCACCGTGTTCGCCGTACTGATTTCGGTGCCGCTGAACCTGGTGTTCGGCGTCAGCGCCGCGTGGTGCGTGAGCAAATACTCGTTCCGTGGCAAGAGCATGCTGGTGACGCTAATCGACCTGCCGTTTTCGGTATCGCCGGTGATCGCCGGTCTGGTCTACGTGCTGATGTTTGGCGCGCAAGGCCTGTTCGGGCCGTGGTTGCAGGATCACGACATCCAGATCGTCTTCGCCCTGCCGGGCATTGTGCTGGCGACGATCTTCGTCACCGTGCCATTCGTGGCCCGTGAGCTGATTCCGTTGATGCAGGAGCAAGGCACTCAGGAGGAAGAAGCCGCGCGCCTGCTCGGTGCCAATGGCTGGCAGATGTTCTGGCATGTCACCGTGCCGAACATCAAGTGGGGCCTGATCTATGGCGTGGTGCTGTGTACCGCGCGGGCCATGGGTGAATTCGGTGCGGTGTCGGTGGTCTCCGGGCACATTCGCGGGGTGACCAACACCTTGCCGCTGCACGTCGAGATCCTCTACAACGAATACAACCACGTGGCCGCGTTCGCCGTGGCGAGCCTGTTGCTGATCCTGGCGCTCTTCATCCTGCTGGCCAAGCAGTGGAGCGAAAACCGTATCAACCGCCTGCGCGCCAGCGCCGCGGAGGAATAATTCATGTCGATCGAAGTGCGTAACGTCAGCAAGAATTTCAATGCGTTCAAGGCGCTGGACAACATCAGCCTGGACATTCACAGCGGTGAACTGGTCGCGCTGCTCGGCCCATCGGGCTGTGGCAAGACCACGCTGCTGCGGATTATTGCCGGTCTGGAAACCCCGGATCAGGGCAACATCGTGTTCCACGGTGAAGATGTCTCCGGCCACGATGTGCGTGATCGCAACGTCGGTTTCGTGTTCCAGCACTACGCCTTGTTCCGCCACATGACCGTGTTCGACAACGTCGCTTTCGGCCTGCGCATGAAACCGAAAAACCAACGCCCGAGCGAAAGCCAGATCGCGGTCAAGGTTCACGAACTGCTGAACATGGTGCAACTGGATTGGCTGTCGGATCGTTATCCGGAGCAGTTGTCCGGTGGACAGCGTCAGCGGATTGCTTTGGCCCGCGCCTTGGCGGTTGAACCGAAAGTGCTGCTACTGGACGAGCCGTTTGGCGCCCTCGACGCCAAGGTGCGTAAAGAGCTGCGTCGCTGGCTCGCCCGTCTGCACGAAGACATCAACCTGACCTCGGTGTTCGTGACCCACGACCAGGAAGAGGCGATGGAGGTTGCTGACCGTATCGTGGTGATGAACAAAGGTGTGATCGAGCAAATCGGCTCACCGGGCGACGTCTACGAAAACCCGGCCAGCGACTTTGTTTATCACTTCCTTGGGGATTCGAACCGCTTGCTGCTGAGCGACGACAATCATGTGCTGTTCCGCCCGCATGAGGTGTCGTTGTCCAAACATGAGCTGGAGGATCACCATGCGGCTGAGGTGCGTGATATCCGGCCGTTGGGCGCGACCACGCGGGTGACGCTGAAGGTTGAGGGGCAGACGGATTTGATCGAGGCCGAAGTGGTGAAAGATCACGACAGCCTGATTGGTTTGGCCAAGGGTGAAACCCTGTTCTTCAAACCGAAGGTCTGGCAGAAAGTCGCCAGCCTTTAACTGATCGTTCCCACGCTCTGCGTGGGAACGCATCCCGTGACGCTCCGCGTCACAGTGGACGCGGAGCGTCCATGGCGGCATTCCCACGCAGAGCGTGGGAACGATCGGATGTAGGAGCTGCCGCAGGCTGCGATCTTTCAAGCGGCCTAAGCCGCCGCTTTACCGTTCGGATTAACCCGCACCATCCCCGCCCGCGCCTCGATCTGCTCTTTCAATTCATGCCGCATCCCGAGCATGAACGCCAGTTCGGCCGCGACAAATAACGGCCCGACAATCAGCCCCGACACATCATCGACAAACGCCGGTTTGCGCCCTTCATAGTGATGCCCGACAAACTGGATCACCCAGCCGATCACAAACATCGCCAACCCGCTGCTCAGCCAGACCATGGTGCTCTGCTGCGCCAGCACATGCCCGGCCCAGACCGACAGGCCCATCAGCACGGTCATTAACACGCCAAGCTTCACCTCTAGGCGCAAGTAAAACCACGCCGAGGCCAGCGCCACGACAACCGCCGGAGATATCCACAACCCGCCCAGTGACCATTCCGGCCGCGACAACAACACCGCAACGGCCACCACAATCAGCGGAATGCCGATAAAGTGGCTGGCGATGTTGCGCGGGTCGCGGTGGTAGGCGGCGTATTGACTGAGGTGGTCGACGAGGCTTTTCATTGTTGTTCCTCCGGTAGGGTTGATCGCATCATCCCTTGGGATCAGGGTTCGCTCTGTCAGGCAGGCGACAGTCCAGGAGTGTTTATGCAAATACGTTCGCGATTGATGACCGGGCAGTGGTTCAGTCATTTGCCGGCGTCCTTTCAGGATAGCTTGCTGGCGGCGGCCCGGGAGCGGCGGCTGACGGCAGGGCAACGCCTGTTTCAGCGCGGCGATGCGCCATGCGGCCTGTACGCGGTACTCGACGGCGTCGTGCGCATCGGCGCGGTGAGTGAGCAGGGCAAGGAGGCGTTGTTGAGTCTGGTGGAAGCGCCGCACTGGTTTGGCGAGATCTGCCTGTTCGATGGCCAGCCGCGGACCCATGACGCCTACGCCGTCGGTCCGTGCACATTGCTGAATATTCCGCAGGCTGCGCTGTTGAAACTGCTCGACGAACAGCCGGTGTACTGGCGGCATCTGGCGTTGCTGATGAGCCACAAACTGCGCCTGACTTTTATCAACCTCGAACAACTGAGCCTGCTGCCAGCCCCGGCGCGTCTGGCCCATCGACTGCTGATGATCGCCGAAGGCTACGGCGAACTCGACGCGCCACGCCGAGTGCTGCAACTGCCCCAAGAGCAACTGGCATCGATGCTGTCGCTGTCGCGGCAGACTACCAACCAGATCCTCAAGGATCTCCAAGGGCAGGGGATTATCGGGCTTGGCTATGGCGAGATCGAAATCCTCGACGCCACGCGATTGCGCGCCCTGGCCACGATCTAACAATGCACCCGAACCCTGTGGGAGCTGGCTTGCCAGCGATAGCGGTGGATCAGCCGGCCTCGATGTCTGCTGAACGGACGCCATCGCTGGCAAGCCAGCTCCCACAGGGTTTTCCGCCGTCCACGATATCTCAGGCAAACCAGAGCCTGTGGGAGTAGGCTCAGGAACCGCGGTAGGTCGAGAAACCATAAGGGCTGAGCAGCAGCGGGATGTGGTAGTGCTGATCGGTCTGCTTCACTTCGAAAATCACCGGAATCTCCGGGAAGAAGGTGTCGTGCTTGACCTTCTTGAAGTACTCGCCGGTCTTGAACACCACGCGGTATTCACCCGCTTCAAAAGGCTGCTTGGCCGGGAACAGTTCGGCAATCCGCCCTTGTTCGTTGGTCGTGCCTTGAGCCAATGGCTGCCAGTCCTGGCCGACGTGTTTTTCCAGAGTCACGTTGATGCCCGGCGAAGGCAGGCCGTTTTCCAGATTGAGCACGTGGACGCTCAACGGGTTGCCGGCGGCCAGAGCCAAACTTGAAAAAGCGCTCAGACCGAGCGCCGCGAAAGTCATGCGCAAAGTATTCATCGATGCATCTCCTTATTGGGAACGGGTGGTGGCCAGACCGGTTTTTTCGGCAGCCTTGATCGCACAGTTTTCGTCTTGCTCGCCGCCCCCGGAACCGGCCACGCCCATGGCGCCCACCAGTTCAGCGTCGAGGAACAGCGGAATCCCGCCGCCGAGCAGCAGCAATTCGTCGAGGGTATTGAGATTGGCGGTTTCCGGATTGCTGCGGGCGCGTTCGGCGAACAAGCGGGTGGCGGTTTTGGTCGACAGCGCGGTGTACGCCTTGCGTTGGCTGGCAGCGGTGTTGTGCGGGCCGACGCCGTCGCCGCGCAGGGTCACCAGCAAGTTGCCGCCACGGTCGAGCACCGACACCGTGCCGGTGCAGTTGGCCATGGCGGTGTCAGCGAGCAGCCGGGCGGTTTTCAGGTCGAGGTCGGCGTGACGCGGCAGTTCCGGGCTGGCGTAAACACCGGCGCTAAGGCCGAGGGTCAGGCTGGCGAGCAAGAATTTCAGGGTCATGGGCAAGCTCCAGAAGCGAAGGCCGCCACCTTAATCGCCGGTCTTCGTCAGAACCTCGTCAGTCTGATTACAAGTTTGTAATGGGCAACGCCGCCGAAGGCGCCTAGCCTGTGTGTCTGAATAATCGAGGTGTGCCATGCGTTTGCTGGTCGTAGAAGATGAAGCCAAAACCGCGAATTTCCTCGCCAAAGGCCTGGGCGAGTCGGGTTTTGCCGTGGACGTGGCGCTCAATGGCCTCGATGGGCGCTACTTCATCGAGCAACAGGAGTACGACCTGATCATCCTCGATGTGATGCTCCCCGGCCTCAATGGCTGGCAATTGCTGCAATTGATCCGCCAGCGCGGGGCCACGCCGGTGCTGTTTCTCACCGCCAAGGACGCCATCGAAGACCGCGTACGTGGCCTCGAACTGGGTGCCGACGATTATTTGCTCAAACCCTTCGCCTTCGCCGAACTGCTCGCGCGGGTGCGCACCTTGCTGCGACGCGGGCCGATGCGCGAAGCCGAGTCGTACAGCATCGCCGATCTGGAAATCGATGTGCTACGCCGCCGCGTCAGTCGTGGTGGCCAGCGCATCGCCCTGACCAACAAAGAATTCGCCCTGCTGCAATTGCTCGCCAGTCGTCAGGGCGAAGTGCTGTCGCGCACGCTGATTGCCTCGCAGGTGTGGAACCTGAATTTCGACAGCGACACCAACATGGTCGAAGTGGCGGTGCGGCGTCTGCGTTCGAAAGTCGATGATCCGTACATGCCGAAACTTATCCACACCGTGCGCGGCGTCGGTTATCAACTGGAAGCCCCTGAAGATGCGCTCTAGGTCGATCGCCTGGCGTCTGGCGCTGGCGTTTGCACTGGTCTGCGCGTTGGTATTGAGCGCGATTGGCGTGTTTCTCTATCGCTCCCTGGCCTCGGAAATCGCCTACCGCGACGACCTCGCCTTGCTCGGTCGACTGGAGCAGGTGCGCGCTTTGCTCGCCGACAGCGACAGCCTCGATGCCTTGCAGGCACGGCCACGGCTGTATCAGAACATGCTCGGCAATCTCGACAGCCTGTTGCTGGTGCGCCGCGCCGACGGTTCCAGTGTGATCGCCATCAACCCGCGTCAGCGCGATCTGCCGATCCTCAACGCAATCCCCCGCGAGCAAACGCCACGGCGCCGTGACGTGCTGACGTGGCAAGCGCCCGACGGTGCCGAGCTGGCGCTGTTATCCGGTGAAGCCCAAGGGCCGAACGGCGAACCGCTGACGATCATCGCCGGCAAGGTGCTGAGCGAGCGCGAGCAGATGCTTGGCAGCTATCGCCTGCGCTTGTATCTATCGGTTGGACTCGGCGCGCTGCTCGCTTTTGCCTTGGGTCTCCTGCTGCTACGACGGGGCCTGCAACCGTTGCGTCAGTTGAGCGAAGCGGTACGCGGCATCGATCTGCGTAGCCTCGATCAACGCCTGCCCGCCCATGGCACGCCCGCCGAACTGCTCGAACCGGTGCAGGCGCTCAACGGCATGTTGGCGCGGCTCGACGACAGCGTGCAGCGTCTTTCGCAGTTCTCCGCTGACCTCGCCCATGAGATTCGCACGCCGTTGCACACCTTGTTGGCGAGCAACGGTCAGGCGTTGAATCATCCGCGCAGCACGGCGGAATATCAGGAAGTGCTGGCCTCGAACATGGAAGAGTTCGAACGGCTCAAACGCATGGCGGAGAACTTGATGTTCCTTGCCCGTGCAGAACAGGCCGAGAGGGCGCTGAATCTGCAAACGCTGGATTTGCACAGCGTTGGCGGTGAGCTGTGTGATTACTTTGAAGCCTTGGCGGACGACCGTGAGTTGCGGCTGGACAATCAACTGCACGGTGAATTGCTTGCCGATCAGCAACTGCTGCAACGGGCGCTTGGCAATCTGTTGGCCAATGCCGTGCGTCATGCCGATCCCGCCAGCGTGATCAGCCTGCGTCGCCGCGACGAGTCGGGAATCTGCTGGTTGCAGGTGCACAACCACGGCCCGGCGATTGCGCCGGAGCATCTGGGCAAACTGTTCGATCGCTTTTACCGTGTTGATCCTTCACGGGCAGAGCCGGGGGATTCGGGTGGGTTGGGGTTGGCGATTGTGCAGTCGATCATGCAATTGCATGGGGGGGAAGTGAAGGTCAGCAGTGATGCTGGTGGCACTGTTTTCGAGCTTGGTTTTGGTGTGAATTAAAGAGCGCTATCGCGAGCAGGCTCACTCCTACAATGGAATGCGTTCCTCCTGTAGGAGTGAGCCTGCTCGCGATGGCGCCAGATCAGAGAACCCGGTTCTGGATCAGCGCAAGCCATCGCGAAACTGCCCCGGCGTCATCCCCGTCCAGCGCTTGAATGCGCGGCTGAAGCTGCTGGTATCGGCGAAGCCGAGCAAGTAACTCACCTCACTCAACGAACACTGCGGGTCGCGCAAATGCAGCAGCGCCAGATTCTCGCGGCTCTCGTTGAGCAATGTATCAAAGCGACAACCTTCATCCGCCAAGTGCCTTTGCAAGCTACGCAGACTCAGGTGCAGCGCCTGGGCAATCCGCTCGGCACTCGGCTCGCCTTCCGGCAATTGTTCTTCAATGGCATCACGAACCTTGCGTTCCCAAGTCAGCGGTTTGAGCTGGGCCATGGTGCGTTTGAGCACGGCTTCGTTGTGTTCGGCGAGTTCCGGGTTGGCGTCGTCGAGATGGCTGTCGAAGTCGGCGAGGGCGAACTCCAGGCGATCCTCGGCACAGCCGAAATGCACCGGGGCGCGGAAGACTTTGTGCCATTGCTGCGCATCGCTCGGCTCCGGGCGGCGCAGGTAAACGGCGAGTGGCGCGTAGTCGCGACCCAAGCGATTGCGGCAGGTGCGCACGTAGATCGCGGTAAACGCATCGATGGCTTCAAAGGCTGGTGCCGGATTGCCTGACGGAATTTTCAGACGGAATTGATAGCGGTCTTCGCTGCGGCTCAGTTCCAGTTCCAGCGCATCGCTGACCACCGGGTGATAGCGCACGATGCGTTCGAACACCTCACGCAAACTGCCGCTGGCCACCAGCGCATAACCGAGCGCATGGAAGGTGGTCGGGCTGACGAAGCGCGACACGCGCAGACCAAGCGCCGGGTCGCCGCTGACCTGCACGGCGATTTCCCACAGACGCGTGGTGCCGGACAGTGGATAGCGCGCGTTGGGGTCGTCCATCAAGTTCGGATCGAGCCCGGCCTGTTGGCACAGGGCAATGCTGTCCAGCCCCAGCGCATCAAGTTGCTTGCGCAAGGCACGGGTCCAGCTGGCGAGGGAGGTCGGTTCCTTCATGCTGATTGGCGCTTCCGGTCAACAGGTTGGCGTTCTCGGCTACCGCGATTCAAGCCCCGGCGAGGCACGATGCGAACATCATAAACCCGAGGATGGAAGCATGGACGGTACTTCTGCAAGTCCCCAGCGACACAATGCGGCCCAGCGATCAGCGCATATTCGCGAAGTGGTGCTGGCCAAAGGCGTTGAACTGCGCGAGCGCTACCCGATTCTCAAGCATCAGGATGCGCTGGGCGCGGGGATTCTGGCCTTTGCCCTGATCGGGATGATCGGTTCGGCGGCGCTTTACATCACCGGGCACATGGCGTGGTGGGCGTGCCTGTTGCTCAATGCGTTTTTCGCTTCGCTGACCCATGAGCTGGAACACGACCTGATCCACAGCATGTACTTCCGCAAGCAACGCGTGCCGCACAACCTGATGATGGGCCTGGTGTGGCTGGCGCGGCCGAGCACGATCAACCCTTGGATTCGCCGCCATCTGCACCTCAATCACCACAAGGTCTCTGGCACTGAAACCGACATGGAAGAGCGCGCGATCACCAATGGCGAGCCGTGGGGTTTTGCGCGGTTGCTGATGGTTGGCGACAACGTCATGTCGGCGTTCATCCGTATGCTGCGGGCCAAGACCTGGGCGCACAAGGTCAGCATCATCAAGCGCACGCTGAAGGTCTACGCGCCGCTGGCGCTGGTGCATTGGGGCGCTTGGTATGTGTTCCTGGGTTTCCACGCAGCCAATGGCATTGCGTATCTGCTGGGCGCGCCGATCGAGTGGTCAGCGACCACGTTGTCGGTAATGCAGGTGATCGACATCGCCGCGGTGGTGATCATCGGGCCGAACGTGTTGCGCACGTTTTGCCTGCACTTCATCAGCTCGAACATGCATTACTACGGCGATGTTGAACTGGGTAATGTGCTGCAGCAGTGTCAGGTGCTCAACCCTTGGTGGCTGTGGCCGTTGCAGGCGTTCTGCTTCAACTTTGGCAGCAGTCACGGGATTCACCATTTTGTGGTGAAGGAACCGTTTTACATCCGCCAGATGACCGTGCCGGTGGCGCATAAAGTGATGCGCGAGATGGGGGTGCGGTTTAATGATTTTGGGACGTTTGGGCGGGCGAACCGGTTTGTTCGGCAGGCTGAAGGGGGGAGTGAAGAGGTGCGTACAGCTCAAGCTTGATGGCTGAATTTGAGGGCCTCATCGCTGGCAAGCCAGCTCCCACAGGTTTTATGTCATTCAGTGGTTTTGTGAACGGCATTGCACCCTGTGGGAGCTGGCTTGCCAGCGATAGCGGTGTATCAGGCACCCTCAATCCGGCTGAAACGGCGACTCACTCAAAATCACCCCGGTCTCCTCGACATACTGCTGCCAATGCCCGATCAGCGCGCTGAGCTTCTCCGGCTGACTCAACGCCAGATCATGAATCTCCCCCGGATCACTGCTCAAATCATAAAGCTGCCAGGTCGCCGGCCCCACCGGCCCAGGGATCCACACCGCTTTCCACGACCCCTGCCGAATCGCCCGACGCCCAAACAATTCCCAACCCGTCACCGTGTGCTCGTCATGCACCTGCGCAGTCTCGCCCGACAAGAACCCCAACCACGATTTGCCGCGCAATGGCGCCACCGGTTTGCCGTGCCAGAGCTTGCCCGGATGACGCACACCGGCCAGATCGAGAATCGTCGGCGTGATGTCCATCACCGTGCCAAAACCGTGGCTGATCTGCCCTTTGATTGCCAGTTGCGGATAGTGCAGCAACGCCGGCACACGAATGCCGCCCTCAGTGGTAAACGCCTTGAACAACCGCGATGGCGCGGTCGCGACCTGCGCCCAGTTCGGCCCGTACCAGACGTAAGAGTTGGCGCGGCCAATATTGTCGAGGCTGTTGTCGTAATGCTGGCTGAGGTAGGTCACCAGTTCCGGGCCGAATTTCGGGAAGGCTTCAAGCAGCGCACCTTCGGCACCGTTGTCGGACATGAACAGGATGAACGTATTGTCGAGTTGGCCCTGCTGGCGCAGGTAATCGACGACCCGGCCAATGTTCCAGTCCATGCGCTCGACCATCGCCGCGTAGACTTCCATTGCTCGCGCGGAAATCTGCTTTTGCTCGTCGCTCAATGCGTCCCACTGCTGAGTCAACTGGATCAGCGGATGTGGCTCGACGTCCGGTTCGATCAGGCCGAGGGCTTTGAGTTTTTCCAGACGCTCGAGTCGCAGCACTTCGGGGCCTGCGTCGTAACGACCACGGTATTTCTCGACGATGTCAGCGGGTGCCTGCAACGGCCAGTGCGGTGCGGAGAACGGCAGATAAGCGAAGAATGGCCGGGTTTGGTCGCGCTCCTTGAGGTATTGCAGCAACTTGTCGCCGAAGGCATCGGAGGAATAGAAATCCTTCGGCAACTCATCGAGAAACGTATCGTCCTCGATGTACAGCGCCGGGGTGGATTTCAGCAGGCCGGGGGTTTGCTCATCGTAGGTCGGCTCGAAACCGTAGTGGTTGGCCGCGCCCGGCAGCAGCGAAAAAGATCGCTCGAAACCCCGCGCGTGAGGCGCCAGTTCAGCCTTCAGGCCGAGGTGCCATTTGCCGCTCATCAACGTTTGATAACCGGCCTCGCGCAGCAGCTCCGGCAGGGCTACCACGCGGTCATTGAGATAGCCTTCGTAACCCGGTTTGCCGATCAGCTCCGGGGTCAGCGTCTCGGCCATGGTGCCGATGCCGGCGATGTGGTGATCGGTGCCGGTCAGCAGCATCGAGCGAGTCGGCGAGCAGGTCGGTGCGGTGTGAAAGTCGGTCAGGCGCAGGCCGTTGTTGGCGAGCGCATCGAGGTGCGGCGTAGCGATTTCGCCGCCGAACGCACCGATGTCGGAAAAGCCTAAATCGTCAGCCAGAATCACCAGAAAATTGGGACGTTGCGGCATTGCGAAACTCCTGTTCAGCAGGCAATGAATGTCAGCGGCAGATCGCGGATCTGCACCGGCACGCTCGGTTGGTAATGGTCGTCACTGGTCAGTTCGTGCAGCAATTCCTCACGCAACTGATGGAAGTCGAAACTGCTGCGCTGGCGCGGATGGGGCAGGGCGATGTCGACCACTTGCTTGATCCGCCCCGGACGTGGCTCCATCACCACCACGCGGTCGGCGAGGAAAATCGCTTCTTCGACGTCGTGGGTGACGAGGATGGTGGTGATTTTTGCGCGGTCGCGGATCGCCAGCAGCTCGTCCTGCATCTGCTGGCGGGTCAACGCATCGAGGGCGCCGAAGGGTTCGTCGAGCAGCAGAATGCGCGGACTGGCGACCAGGCCGCGAGCAATCGCCACCCGCTGCGCCATGCCGCCGGAGAGTTGGTGCGGATAGGCGCGGGTGAAGTCGCGCAGGCCGACCAGATCGATGAAATCGTCGATGCGTTTTTGCTTTTGCGCCGTGCTCAGCGACTCGTTGACCAGGCCCAGGCCAATGTTTTCAGCGACGGTCAGCCACGGGAACAACCGGTGCTCCTGGAAGACAATGCCACGCTCGCCGCCGATACCGCTGACGGCTTTGCCGTCCACGCTGATCTGCCCGCGAAACTGCGTATCGAGACCGATCAACAAGCGCAGCAAGGTCGATTTGCCACAGCCGCTGGAACCGACGATGGCGACGAATTCGCCCTCAGCGATGTCCAGATTGAATTCGCGAATCGCCTCCAGTTCGAAACCGTCGACGTCGAAAGATTTGCCTACATGGTTGAAGCTGACAATGGGTGCGTTCATGCGTGTCTCCAGCGGGTCGCGCGAATTTCCAGGCGTTGGCCAATGAGGTTGAGCAGGGCGCCGGTGAGGCCGACGAAGAGCATGCAAGCCATGATCAGATCCATGCGCAGCAGTTGTTGCGCGCCGATCATCTGGCTGCCGATGCCGCCGTTGGACGGCATGAAATATTCAGCGCCGATGGTGCCGAGCCAGGCGTAGATCAGGCTCAGCCTGAGGCCGGCGAAAATCCCCGGCGCGGCGCCCGGCAGCACTAGGCGACGCAGGCGCTGGCCGAGGCTCAGGCGCAGCACTTGGGCGGCTTCGTTGAGTTGCGGCGAAAGGTTGGCGACGCTGCGTTGCGTGGCGATGAACAGTGGAAAGAACGCGGCGAGGGCGACGAACACCCACTTCGCCAGTTCGCCCAGGCCGAACCACGCGGTGAGCAACGGCACCCAGGCGAAGATCGCGATTTGGCGAAGGGCGGCGAGGGTCGGGCCGAGCAGTCGTTCACTGGTACGCGACAAGCCCAGCAGCAAGCCGAGGGCGAAACCGAGTCCGCCACCCAGCAACAAGCCGCCGAGGGTGCGGCCCAGACTCAGGGCCATGCCGCTGAGCAACGTACCGTCGAGCAGACCATCCCAAGCCGTGATCAATACCGCCAGCGGGCTGACCAGAATGTTGTTATCGACCCATTGCTGATCGTTCGCCAATTGCCACAACGCCAACAGGCTCAGCGGCAGCAGCCACGGTTGCAGGCGCTGCCAGCCTTCATAGCGCGGGCCGCGACGAATTTCAGCGGTGGCGGGATGCGGCCAGTGCACCAGTTTGCGATCGAGCAGACCAATGCCGCGATCCATTGCCACGCCGATCAAGCCAATCACCACGATGCACACGAAGACGATGTCGAGCATGAACAGTTGCCGCGCCCAGACCATCAGGTAACCGATGCCTTCGCTGGAGGCGAGCAGTTCGACCGCCAGCAGCGATGTCCACCCAGCCGCCAGTGCCAGGCGTACGCCGGACATGAACGCGGGGAGAGCGGCGGGTAATACCAGTCGACGAATCAGCAGGTATGGCGGCAGGCGCAAAACGGCGGCAGCCTCGCGCAGTTTCGGCTGAGCGTCACGCACGCCGACCAGCGTGTGCAGGGTCACCGGGACGACGATGGCTTTGATGAGCACCACCAGTTTCAGCACTTCGCCGATGCCGAAAAAAACCATGAACAGGGGAATCCACGCCAGCGTCGGCACCTGCGCCAGACCGGCGAAAGTCGGGAAGATCAGGCGTTCCAGACGGCGACTGAATCCCAATGCTGCACCGAGCACAGCGCCTGCCGAAATCCCCGCAAGCAAGCCCCAGAACAACCGTTGCAAGCTGATCCACAAGTGGCTCCATAACTCGCCTTGCGCAAGCTCGACGGCGCTGTTCCACACCAGCGATGGCGCCGGCAGGATTTGCTCGCTCATCCATTCGTTGCGCGCTGCCAGCCACCACAAAACGAACAGACCGATGGGCAGCAGCCACGGCAACAAACGTTGGTTGATGGTTGGCGAAAGGCCTCGGCTTTTCAGCGGCGGCGCTGGCAGCGGCAAACTGAGCAGGGATTGACGGGCCATGGGTGACCTCCGTTGTCGGGTTGGATCGAGATCGAGTCAAGATCAAAAGATCGCAGCCTGCGGCAGCTCCTACATTGGGATTGCTTTGCCCCGGTAGGAGCTGCCGAAGGCTGCGATCTTTAGCGGTATTAGCTACAAACAAATAGTTATAAACAATTTATAAAAATGTATTTTTAGAGATAAGCAGCGCCATTTAAGGCTTCCCGTGCACACGCATCCAATGCATTCGAAGAATATTTTCGATGCTGTTAATGCATACACCGCCGAAAGCCCCGTCACTGCTCGCTTAGCGCTAAAAGCTATAAAAATGTGCATTTATAGTATTTAAGTGAAGGTATGCATTCGGCCTACTTTCGGCTCCTCAACGCTCGTCGTGATCAAGGAACTGTACCCATGAACCTTCCATTCAAACGTGTCATCAGTCTGTTTGCCGCCCCGGCGCTGGCGGGTTTCCTCGCGTTCACCGCTCACGCTGACGAACTCAAGGAAATCAGAATTGCCGTGCCCGACCTGAGCGCCGGCACGCAGCACAGTGGCGGTGGTGTGGTTGATGTGTTGCGCGATCAGCAGATCTTTGAAAAGGCCTTCGCCGATCAGGGCATCAAGATCCAGTGGAGTTTTTTCAAAGGTGCGGGGCCGGTGATCAATGAGGCGTTTGCCAACGGCCAGGTTGATCTGGCTTATCTGGGCGATCTGGCGGCGATCATCGGCAAGTCCAATGGCCTCGATACGCGCTTGCTCAGCGCCAGTGCGCGTGGGGTTAAGCAATATCTGGGCGTGGTGCCGGGGTCGGGGATCAAGACGTTGCAGGATCTGAAGGGCAAGCGTGTGGCGATTTTCCGTGGCACGGCAACGCAGCTCTCGTTTGACGCGGCGCTGGCCAGCCAAGGTTTGAGCGAGAAGGATCTGAAAGTCATCAACCTCGACTTCACCGGCGCGACCGCCGCGCTGGCGGCGAAGCAAATCGATGCATCGTGGGGCAGTTCCGGGCTGGCGGCGTTGCAGATCAAAGGCCTGGCCGAGCTGCCGCTCAACACCAAGGATCTCGGCGGTGCCGGCAGCGTCCAATCGGTTCTGGTCGGCACCGGCAAGTTTGTCGACGCCCATCCGGAGGCGGTGGCGAAATTGCTCAAGGCGCAGCAGCAAGCGGTCGAGTGGCTGACCCAGGACAGCAACAAGGATGCCTATGTGCAGCTGGTGTCGGGTCTGGCGAGTTATCCACCGGTGATCCTGACGCAGGATCTGAAAGATCAGAAACTCAGTGAAGTGTTCCCGTCGACGCTGGATCCTGCGTTCTTGGGTAGCTTGCAGAACAAGGTTGATCTGGCGGCGCAGCAGAAGCTGATTCGCAAGCCGTTCAAGGTCAATGATTGGGTCGCGCCTGAGTTGGCTGCTGCCAAGCTCTAACGTACGCCGATCGTTCCCACGCTCTGCGTGGGAACGCATCAATGGACGCTCTGCGTCCGCTTTGGGACGCGGAGCGTCCCGGGCTGCATTCCCACGCAGAGCGTGGGAACGATCTCTTCAAACAGCGACGCGATGCTCCTCACGATCCACCGCCACCAACGTCTCGATCATCGCCCGCGCCGCCGGTGACAGCCGAAACCCGGTGCGGCTGACGATCCCGCAGCGCGCATTCATGCTCTCCAGGTTCTGCGGCAGATTGCGCCAGTGCAACAGCACCAGCGAACCCTTGGCAATGTCCTCGACAAACGCCTCTTCCGTGCCCACGCCGATCGCATTCGATTGCAGCACCACCTTCACCAGCGCCGGAAAGTGCTCAGTCTCGATGGTCGGGGAAAAATCGATGCGGCCACTGAGGTTTGCCAGCAATTTGCGAATGCCCGGCGGAATGCGCGTGGTCGCCAGCGGGTAGTCGAACATGTCGTTGGTCGACAGACTTTCCTTGGCCAGTAACGGATGCCCCGGTCGGCAGAAAAATACTCCGCGCTTGGGCGTCAGCGCCTGGGTCTGGAAATTCGGGTCGGCTTCGAAATGGCGAATGTCGGCAATGAAGAATTCGATCTCTTCACGGCTCAGCGCGCGACTGAGTTTTTCCCAGTTATCCACCTGAAAACAGGTGCGCACTTTCGGGTGCGCGTTGATGAATTGCGCCACCGCATCCGGTACCAGTTTCACCGCCGGTGCCGGGCCGCAACCGAAGTGCACTTCGCCGGCATCGAGCTTGGTCATCTGCGTCACTTCAGCACTCAGCATTGCCGCGCCCTGCACCAGGCTCAGCGCATGCTGCAGTACTACCTGGCCCTCGGGGGTGGGGCGCAAATCCTTGTTGCCGCGATCCACCAGCACGCAGCCGAACTCTTGCTCGAGCCCCTGAATGCTGCGACTGAACGCCGGTTGAGTGATGCCCATCGCGTCCGCCGCGCGGACAAAACTGCGGTGTTCGTTGAGGGCGATGAAGTAACGCAACTGGCGAAGATCCATATGCTTTTCCGGCATCCTAAAAATAGCTCGAAGGCATTTGCGACGAGGGTTGCTAGAGGTTTTAAATGCAAGCTCTTATTCCGTCAACGAAGCATGTGAATATCTATTAGATGTAAAAGGAATATAGATAGAGCGATGTTTCGCTGCCGTCCAACCGTAAGCAGTCGATGAGGGTCTACCCATGAGCAATGCCGCACTCGCAGTAAAACCCGCTGTCCACGCGCTGGAAATTCATCCGGTGGCCGGTCGTATCGGCGCCGAGATCCGTGGCGTGCACTTGTCCGGTGAGCTGGACGCCGCTACCGTCGAAGCCATTCAGCAAGCGCTGGTGCATTACAAAGTCGTGTTCTTCCGCGAACAGACTCAGCTCGACGATCAGCGCCAGGAAGCCTTCGCCCATTTGCTCGGCGAGCCAGTGGCGCACCCGACCGTGCCGTCGCGGGAAGGCACGCGTTATCTGCTTGAGCTGGACGGTGCCGAAGGTCAGCGCGCCAACTCCTGGCACACCGACGTGACCTTCGTCGACGCCTACCCGAAAGCCTCGATCCTGCGCTCGGTGGTGGCCCCGGCCTTCGGTGGCGACACCCTGTGGGCCAACACCGCGACCGCCTACAACGGCTTGCCAGCGGAGCTGCGCGAGCTGGCCGACAAACTGGTCGCCGTGCACAGCAACGAATACGACTACGCCAGCGCCAAGCCGGACGTCTCGGCAGAGAAGCTCGAGCGCTATCGCAAGGTCTTCACTTCGACCGTCTACGAGACTGAGCACCCGGTGGTGCGTGTGCACCCGATCAGCGGTGAGAAAAGCTTGTTGCTGGGGCATTTCGTCAAGCGCATCAAAGGCTACTCGCAGGCGGACTCGGCGCATCTGTTCGGGCTGTTGCAGAGCCATGTGATTCGCCAGGAAAACACCGTGCGCTGGCGCTGGAAGGCGGGTGACGTGGCCATCTGGGATAACCGCTCGACGCAGCATTATGCGATTGATGATTACGGCACTCAGGATCGCGTGGTGCGTCGTGTCACGTTGAAAGGTGAAGTGCCGGTGGGCGCGAATGGGCAGCGCAGTCAGACCATCAAAGGCGCAGATATCGTCGGCGTCTGATCGGGCCCCATCGCTGGCAAGCCAGCTCCCACAGGGATTGTTGTTGGACACAAAGGATGTGAACGACGCAAAACCTGTGGGAGCTGGCTTGCCAGCGATGTTTTTAATCACCAAACGCCGATTTGAACGACTTTCTCGGTTTCCGGCTCACCGTAGCGAAACCTCTGCCCACGCAAATCAATCTCCTGATGACTGATGGTCGTGCGCCGTTTCAAACCCCGCACCCACTCAAACAAATACCCCGCATGTTCCTCGCGCACCGCCGCGAATTTCGGGTCATCACCCAAATCACGCAGCTCCTGCGGATCATTCAGCAGATCAAACAACTGTGGGCGAAAACCGTCGTACGCCAGGTATTTCCAGCGCTCGCTGCGCACCATGGTCATCCGGCAACGATCGATCGGCTGGCCCAAACGCTCACGCGCCGGGGCCTGAAAGGCGTAGTCGTATTCGCTGATCGCATAGCGGCGCCAGTCCGGGTTTTCGCCGTGCAACAGCGGAATCAGTGAGCGGCCTTCAAGCCGATGTTGCGCCGCCGGCAATCCCAAGGCTTGAAGAAACGTCGGCAACGCATCGATGGTTTCCGCCAGCCGATCATCCACTGTCCCGCGTGTGACATCCGCTGCAGCCCGAGGGTCGCGCACGATCAGTGGCACGCCTACCGCCTGCTCCAGCAAAAACTCCTTCTCGCCCAGCCAGTGATCGCCGAGGAAGTCGCCGTGATCGCTGGTGAACACGATCAACGTGTCATCCCAACGGCCATTGCTCCGCAGAAAATCGAACAGACGCCCGAGTTGATCATCCACTTGCTTGACCAGGCCCATATAGGTGGGGATTACAGTCAATCGTACTGAGTCACGGGAGAAGTTGAGGCTTTCCTCGTGCTGGCGAAAGGCAGTGTATACGGGGTGTTTGCTGGCTTCGGAGGGCGTCGCGCGGATCGGTTCGAGAATCGATTTCGTACTGTACAAGGCGTGGTACGGCGCTGGTACGATGTACGGCCAGTGCGGTTTGATATAGGAAAGGTGTAAACACCACGATTTCTCGCCTTGCTCGGTGATGAAGTCGATGGCTCGATTTGTAGTGTAGACAGTCTCTGAGTGTTGCTCGGGAATTCGTGCTGGCAAATTCGCATGACGCATTTGCCAGCCACTGAGGATTTCACCGTTCGCACCCTCGGCGGCGTTGGCCCAGTCGTGCCAAGGGTTTTTGCCATCGAACCCCTGCTCACGCAGGTAATGGGTGTAGGGCGCGGATTCGCGTTTGTCGTCGAACAGCGGATCGTCGGGATAAATGCCGTCGTGGCGCATGTAGGGTTCGAAACCGACTTCGTTGAGGATTTCGGCTTGCTCGCTGTCGGGGTTGATCGCCAGGCGCTGCAAGGCATCGATATTCGCGGTGGCGTGGGTCTTGCCGACCAGTGCGGTGCGGATGCCGTGGGGGCGCAGATAGTCGCCGATGGTCAGTTCTTCCAACGGCAACGGCACGGCGTTCCACGCCACTTGATGGCTACTGACATAGCGTCCGGTATACGCCGACATCCGCGACGGGCCGCAGATCGTGCCTTGGGTGTAGGCGCGGCTGAAACGCACGCCGGCGGCAGCCAGGCGATCGATGTTCGGTGTGTGCAGATGCGGGTGGCCGTAGCAGGACAGGTAATCGCGGCGCAGTTGATCGCACATGATGTACAGCACGTTGCGCACGGGGTTTGGCGAGTTGGACATGGGTTCACCGGTCAGTGGGACAGGCGAGGGTTTTCGCTTTCAGTAGGGGTGTTCGGCAAGTGCATTTGGGGAATCGGGTTTATGCAGGGAGTGCATTGGTGCCTGGGCTGCCGCCATCGCTGGCAAGCCAGCTCCCACAGGTATCTGGGGTGATCACATGATTTATGTTCGGCGCGAGTCCTGTGGGAGCTGGCTTGCCAGCGATAGCGATCGGTCAGACAGCAAGGTTCTGCAGTGAACACACCTCCTCATCCACCGCATCAATCGCCTTGATCTGCTCAATCATCGCCTCTGCCAACGGCGACAACCGATACCCCGCCCGACTGACAATCCCATAGCGTGTGTACAGCTCCTCAAGATCATCCGCCAACCCTTCAATGCGCAAACAGACCAGCTCTCCCTTGGCCTGGTGCAACGCATCCGAATACGCCCCGACAATCCCGATCGCCTCCGAGCGCAGCACGACACTGAGCAAACTCGAGCTGTTTTCACATTCCACATTCGGGGTGAAATCCGGTCGCCCGCTGAGATCGACAATCACCTTGCGCAGGTTCGGCGGACGAATACTCACCGCCAGGGGATAGCTCATCAACTGCTCAGCCGTAACCCGATCAACAGCAGCCAACGGATGTCCGGCGCGGCAACAGAAATGCCACTTACGCGGGCGCAACCGGTGCGTCAGGTAATCGGGATCCGCCTCGAACTGCCGAGTGTCCGCGACGAAGAATTCAAACTCTTCGCTCAATAAGCGTTTGCTCAAACTCTGCCAGTCATCGACCTGAAACTGCACCCGCGCTTTCGGGTAGCGACCAATGAAGCTGCCGATCGCGCGCGGGATCAAACCCGCTGCCGGCGCCGGTCCACAACCGAAGCGCAATTCCCCCGCCTCCAGCCCATTGAACTGGCTGATCTCGTTGGCCATTTGCTGCGCGCCACTGACCAGCCGCCGCGCATGTTCCAGGAGCACCTGGCCTTGTTTGGTCGGCGGCAATTCCTTGCGACCGCGATCGACCAACTGACAGCCAACGCTGTGTTCCAGCGCCTGAATGCTGCGGCTGAAGGCTGACTGCGACAGGTTCACCGCCTGCGCGCCGGCGACGAAGCTGCGTTGTTCAGCCAAGGCGATGAAGTGACGAAGTTGCCGCAAGTCGATATGCATTTTTCACATAAAAAATATCCGGGAAATGCATTGGATATGCATTAGGTCGACTCCTTATAAAGGCAATCTCTTATGCAGTAAATATTTGTAAATCCATAAATAAATAACTTAAAAGAATATGCAGCGCTGAAGATGTCTGTGTGTTTTTTGACCAGGAGCCGCGCCATGAGTCCGTTGAACCTAGCGTCACCCATAACACCACGACGGCTCAAACGCCTGCCCTTGGCCCTGTTGCTGGCAGGGAGCGCCAGCTGGACTCACAGCTACGCCGCTGAAACGGAAACCCCGACGCCGGTGCCCGCAGGCAAACCGGCGGCCAACAGTTCGCAGCTCGAAACCGTGACCGTGACCACCCGCCGTCGTGAAGAAAGTTCGCAGGATGTACCGACGCCGATGAGTGTGGTCAGCGGGCAGAATCTGGAGACGCAGCGGGTCTACCGGATTCAGGATTTGCAGCAACTGGTGCCGAGCGTCAACGTCGCCTACATGCATGCGCGGCAGTCCAGCGTGTCGATCCGAGGTCTGGGCAATAACCCGGCGAGCGATGGTCTGGAAGGCAGCGTCGGGCTATACATCGACAACGTCTATCTCGGCCGCCCGGGCATGGCGGTGTTCGACTTGATGGACATCGAACAGCTCGAAGTTTTGCGCGGGCCGCAGGGCACGCTGTTCGGCAAAAACACCACCGCCGGGGTGATCAACATCAGCACCCGCGCGCCGACATTCACGCCTGAGCGCAGCATCGAAACCTCGGTCGGCGAGGACGGTTATTTCCAGACCAAGGGCACGATTTCCGGGCCGCTCAACGATGAATTGGCCGGACGTTTCTCCGCCTATCGCACGCGCAGCGACGGCGACATCAAGAACGAATACAACGGCCATGATTTGAACGGCGGCTCGCGCGATGGCTTCCGTGCGCAGTTGCTGTTCAAGCCGAATGAAGACTTCAACCTGCGCTGGATCGGTGACTACAACGAAGAGGATTCCAGCGCCGGCACCCGCGTGTTGTACAACACCGGGCCAACCATCAATGGCGTCAATCTCTACTCGGCGCGGGCGGCTGCCGCTGGCGCAACGCTGGTCAACGGTTCGCACCGCAAGGTCAATCTGGACAACGATCAACACGTCACCGTGCATCAGGGCGGCACCTCGGTCGAGGCGAACTGGACGCTGCCAAGCGATTTCACCCTGACCTCGATCAGCTCGTATCGCTTCTGGAATTTCACCCCGAAGAATGACGATGGTCTCAACGTCGCGTCGACTTACAACGCTGGTGTTTCGGTAGAAGACAAACAGTACTCACAGGAATTTCGTCTGGCGTCGCCCAAGGGCGAATTCTTCGATTACGTGGTCGGCGCCTACTACTTCGGCAACGATCTGGACAACAAATCCTTCGCCTATTACGGCCCGCAAGCCGACATCTGGAACGGCACGCCAGGCGGCGCTTTGGCCAACGTTGACAGCGTCGGCAACGGCCACATCAAGACTGACAGCTTCGCGCTGTTCGCCCAGGGCACCTGGCACCTCACCGAGCGCCTGGATTTCACTGCCGGCGTACGCGGTACCTATGAAGAAAAATCCGCGTGGGTAACGCGTGATGCGCCGGTCGGTGGCGCGGCAGTCACCGGTGCTGCCGCCACCGCGCGGCGCGGTCGTACCGGCGCTTACGATTCCGGCGATCTGAATCAGTACAGTTCGAGCCCTTCCGGTTTGCTCAACCTCAGCTATCGCATCACCGACGATGTGCTCGGTTACGCGACGGTGTCCCACGGCGAAAAATCCGGCGGCGTTAACCTCTCGGTCGGCTCTGCACCCGCCGCCGGCGCCGACTCGCTGTTGATCGGCACCGAACGCGCCAACAACGCCGAACTCGGCTTCAAGAGCACCCTGTGGGATCACCGTCTGCAACTCAATGCCAACGTGTTCTGGACCCAGGTCAACGCCTATCAGACCAACGCCTACGACGACGTCAACCGCGTGCAATACCTGACCAACGCCGGCTCGGTGCGCTCACGCGGCGTGGAGTTTGAAAGCACGATCATCCCGCTGCGCGGCCTGACCCTGAACTTCAACGGCTCCTTCAACGACGTCAGCTACCTCTCCTACAAAGACGCACCGTGCCCGCCGGAAATCAGCCAGGCACCGGGCGCTCCAGCGTCTTGCGACCTCAGCGGCCATCAGGTTGTCGGCGCCTCGAAATGGATCGGCAACGCCAACGGCGAATACAAATGGAATCTGGATAACGGCTTCGAACCTTACGTCACCGGCAGCTATGCCTTCCGCTCCAAAGCCGTCGGCACGGTCGAGGATTCCGATTACGGGCAGATCCCGAGCTACGCCGTGGTCAACCTGTCCACCGGCCTGCGCGGCGACTTCAACCAGGGTCAGTGGGACGTCTCGCTGTGGCTGAAAAACGCCTTCGACAAAACCTACTACACGACCCTGTGGACGGGCGGCAACGGCGGCTATGAAGGCCTGCTCGGCACACCGCGCACCCTCGGTGTCACCGGTCGCTACGACTTCTGATTGGTTATTCAAGGAGCTGCATCATGTTGCCCATCAAGACTGCTTTCCCGCTGTTGCTGTCTAGCGTGGTTTTCAGCGCCGGTGCCTTCGCCGCGCCCAGCGTTTACCCGACCGGTGTCACCCGTTACGACCCGGACAAAGCCTTCAACCAGTACGTGATTTTCAGCGGCGCCGACAAGCAGACGCACCTGATCGACATGAACGGCAACGAGGTCAAGAACTGGCCGCAGGCCGGTTTTCCGTCCGCGATCATCGACCCGAAACTGGTCGGTGGCGAACGTGGCCACGTGCTGCTGCAACTGAGTGACAAGGACCCCGGCAAGCTCGGTTCTGCCGGTAATGGTCTGGGCAATCAGAGCGTCGGCGAATTGGACTGGAACGGTAAAGTCGTCTGGCAGTGGGGCGACAAGGCGCCCGGTGGCGCGGCGCAGCAACATCATGATCAACGCCGGTTGAGCAACGGCAACACCGTCGTTCTGGCGAACAAGGTGCACAAGGTCAAAGGCTTCAAAGTCCCCGAGGTGATTGACGATGCGATCTATGAAGTCAGTCCCGACGGCGCGGTGAAATGGCAGTGGCTGGCCTCGGAACACCTCAACGAATTCGGCTTCACGCCTGCGCAATTGAAGCTGGTGCGAGCGAGTGAGGATGCGGATTACCTGCACATCAACAACCTCAGCGTGGTCGGGCCGAACAAGTGGTTCGATGCCGGCGACAAGCGTTTCAATCCGGACAACCTGTTGTTTGATTCACGCAATGCCAACTTCATCGCGATCATCGACAAAACCAGCGGCAAAGTGGTCTGGCGTCTGGGGCCGAACTTGCCATTGGCCAGCCCGAAAACCGCGCGGACGCTGCCGCGTCCGGTCGACCAGTTTGTCGGTCAGCATGACGCGCACATCATCCCGGCCGGGCTACCGGGTGCGGGCAATGTGCTGGTGTTCGATAACCAAGGCTCGGCGGGTTACCCCAGCGTCACACTGGGGCTGATTTCCGGTTCGCGAGTGCTGGAAATCGACCCGGTGAAAAACGAAATCGTCTGGCAGTACAGCGCAGCGAATTCGAAGCAGCCAGGCTGGGCGTTCTACAGCTCGTTCATCAGTAGCGCGCGGCGTTTGCCCAACGGCAACACGCTGATCGATGAGGGCATGAACGGACGGTTTTTCCAGGTCACGGCCAGCGGCGAAAACGTCTGGGAATACGTCAGCCCGTACCTCGGTAAAGCGCCTGGCAGCGATGCCGTCAGCAACTGGGTGTATCGCGCGTTGCCTGTGAGTTATGACTGGGTACCTGCCGGAACTCCACGTTCGGAAACGGCAGTCATTGCGCCTGCAATCGGCGTGCAGCAGACCAACGCCAGTCGTTAGTTGAGGCGCGCCTCGGGTCTTTGCCGATGCGTTGCGCGAATACTTTCAATGCCTGAAAAGCATGCTGTTTTCACCTGAAGGCTACAGCCCTTATGGGCCGTGGCTTTGGTGAAATTGATCAGCTTATATATTCCATAAAAGTCTATGTATAACGTCAAAGATTACTTTCGGAGATAAGCGTCTCGCCCAATGATTCACCCATCGATCACGTTGGGGGGATTCAAAAAACGGCGAATCGATTGCTTGGTACACAAAACGCAAAAAGACCGCAGGGAGTGAATCAATGGGCAATGTCCAGACCGCCGCCAGCGCAGAGCAATTGCTGTGGCGTCAGACGCCGAGTGGCGAACTGGTTGATCTCGGCCGGCCCCATCGCGTGCCGTTGGGGCAACTGCGTTTGCAGCGAGCGCCAAAAGGTATTTTGAGCCGTCGTGAGGCGATTTTGCTTGGCGTCCTGGCGTTGTTGGCGCACGGCGCGGTGATCTACTGGATCAGCCAGAAACCGACGCCAGTGCTGCCGATCGTGCCGCCGGAAATTCCGCCGATGACCATCGAATTCTCGCGCCCGGCACCGCCCGCGCCGCCGGTTGTTGTGCCGCCGCCGCCAGCACCAGTGGTCGAGCCTCCGCCGCCGGTGGAAGACGAACTGGCGGTAAAGCCGCCGCCGAAACCGATCCCGAAACCCAAACCCAAACCGGTGGTTAAGCAGCCACCGAAACCGGCACCGAAAGCGGTCGAGCAACCCCCGGCGCCGCCACAACCAACCGCCCCGGTCGCGGCTCCACCCGCACCACCGGCGCCAGCACCGGTCACCCCGGCTTCGGCCAATGCCGCCTACCTGAAAAACCCGGCGCCGGAATACCCGTCGCTGGCCCAGCGTCGCGGCTGGGAAGGCACGGTGTTGTTAAGGGTGCACGTATTGGCCAGCGGCAAACCGGGCGAGATCCAAATTGCCAAAAGCAGTGGCCGGCAACAGCTCGACGACGCGGCGCTCAACGCCGTGAAGCGTTGGAGTTTCGTCCCGGCCAAGCAGGGTGATGTCGCCCAGGACGGCTGGGTCAGCGTGCCCATCGATTTCAAGATTCATTAAACCGAAACCAAATTCGCGCGAAACGTTTACACGAGGGAATCATCATGACGTTACTGGCATCTCCACTGGAATCCATCGAAAGCGCGGTGATCTGGCTGCTGGTGGTTTTTTCCGTCGCTACCTGGGGCCTGGCATTGCTCAAGGCTGTGCAGTTCGGGCGACTGAAGGCGCAGGATCGGCGCTTTCATAAACGCTTCTGGGCGGCATCGAGTCTCGACGCCGCCGCTGAGCTGAGCGAAACCCAGCCGGGCGCTGCGGCCCGTGTGGCGCAGGCCGGTTATGCCGCGATTCAAGTGGGCGAGGCGCCGCAGGCCAATGATTTGAGCCAGGCGATCAACCATCAGGATCGCCTGGAGCGCGCCTTGCGCCAGCAGATCGTTCGCGAACGGCGTTCTTTGGAAACCGGTCTGGCGGTAGTCGCCAGTATTGGCAGCACCTCGCCGTTCATTGGTTTGTTCGGCACGGTGTGGGGAATCATGGAGGCGCTGAAGGGAATCAGTGCGGCGGGTTCGGCGAGCCTGGAAACGGTCGCTGGCCCGATCGGTGCGGCACTGGTTGCGACCGGCGTGGGTATTGCCGTCGCGGTGCCGGCGGTGCTGGTTTACAACTATTTTTTGCGTCGGTTGAAACTGACCGCAGCGGATTTGGACGACTTCGCCCACGACTTCTATAGCCTGGCGCAGAAGAGCTCGTTCCGCGTGTTGATCCACCCGACCGCGCACAAGGTTGCAGCGCCGGGCAGCGCGGCAAAAGTGAAGGAGGCGTCCTGATATGGCCTTCTCCACGCAAGACAGTGACGAGGTGCTCAGCGAGATCAACGTGACGCCGCTGGTGGATGTGATGCTGGTGCTGCTGGTGGTGTTTATCGTCACCGCGCCGCTGCTGACCAACGCGATCCCGATCAACCTGCCGAAGACCGAAGCAGTGGCGCCGGTCGAGCAAAAGGATCCGTTGGTGGTGAGCATCGACGGCGCCGGCAAACTGTTTATCAACAAGGATGAGATTCAGCCGGACTTGCTGGAATTCAACCTGAAGTCGGCCAAGGCCAAAGACCCGGAAGTGCGCGTGCAATTGCAGGCGGATGACGGGGTGAACTACGGCGAAGTGGCGCGAGCCATGGCTTCGATCGAGCGGGCAGGGATTACCAAGTTGTCGGTGATCACTGCACGGTGACAGATTTTCATGTTTTTCCGGGGCCGTCTCCTTGGCAGGGTGCGGCCCTTTTTTTATTGATCAACATCAACCCTGTAGGCGCTGCCGAAGGCTGCGATCTTTTGATTTTGATTTTTAAAAACAAGAT
>NZ_RWIM01000130.1 GCF_009764645.1 Pseudomonas sp. PB106 | reverse complement strand
GCCGATTACCCTCACTCCCCCAAGGTCAGGTGTTGATTACAAGATCTGTGAACGACACAAATCCTTGTGGGAGCTGGCTTGCCAGCGATGAACGATCACGCGGTGCCACTGGACGCCCACCGCCCGTGCGGTCAGCATGTCCGGCTAAAAACAGGGATCAAAACCCATGCGCCGATTACCCTCACTGGCCGCCCTCAGAACCTTCGAATGCGCCGCCCGTCACGCGCATTTTGGCCGTGCTGCCGCCGAACTGTGCGTCACCGACAGTGCCGTCAGCCACCAGATCCGCCAGCTCGAAGAGCAACTCGGCGTCGCGCTGTTCATCCGCGAGGGCCGGCAAATCCGTCCGACCATCGCCGCCGGGCGCCTGATGCAAAGCCTGCAGCAGGCCTTCGAACTGATCGGCGATGCCTGCGACGAACTGCGTGATCCGTCCTCGCTGGCCGTGCTCAGGCTCGCCGTGACCGCCGAACTGGCGCAGAAATGGCTGATGAGCCGCCTCACCGATTTCTATGCGCGCTACCCGCACATCACGCTGCACCTCTACGAACAACCGATCGAGGCGACTGCGCCGGGTGAGGACATCGACCTCGCCATCACCTACGGCACCGGCCCGGTCGACAGCAGCGCCTATTTCGTCCGGCCGTTGCCGGCGCTGCAATTCTTCCCGGTGTGCAGCCCCGGCCTGTTCAACCAGGGCACGCTGAAAACCCCAAAGGATCTGGCCCGCCATTGCCTGTTGCACGACGATCAGGACGGCAAGACCTGGACCGCATGGCTGACCAGCCATGCCGGCGATCAACGCCCCGAGCGCCAGTTGTATTTCGCCCATGCCGGGCTCGCACTGGAAGCCGCCGCGCAAGGGCAGGGCGTGGCGATGGGCGACAATCTCACCGCACAGGAAGACTTGCAAAGTGGTCGTCTGGTGCGGCCATTCACCTCCAGCATGACCGCGCTCGGCCAATACGCGCTGGTCTGCGAACGCGTGCGCATGGAGCGCCCGGCGGTGGCGCAAATGCTCGCATGGTTCAACGATCAACTGGCCGATTGATGAGTTGAATTCAACTGTTCCGCAATAATCATCGTTGGCGGGCCTGCCGCCGCCGACCGTAGCCTGTGGTCATTCCCATCCCCAAGACGAGGTTTGACCATGGCACGTTCGCTCGACTCCACCCCAAAACAGGACGGCTTCCGTCTGCCCGGCGAATTCGAAACCAAGTCTGGCTGCTGGCTCGGCTGGCCGGAGCGCACCGACGTTTGGCGCAACGGCGCCAAGCCTGCGCAGAAAGTCTGGGTGCAGATCGTCACCGCCATTTCCTACAGTGAACCGGTCACCGTCTGCGCCTCGGCGGCACAATTCGCCACCGCCCGCCGCCAGTTGCCGCCGCAAGTGCGCGTGGTGGAAATGACCTGTAACGACACCTGGTTCCGTGACAGCGGCCCATGCTTTGTGGTCAACGACCAGAGCGGTGAAGTGCGCGGCGTCGACTTCGAATTCAATGCCTACGGCGGCCTCGACGGCGGCTTGTACTACCCGTGGGACAAGGACGATCAGATCGCCAGCAAGATCCTCGAAATCGAACGTTTCGACCGCTATCGCGCACCGTTGATTGCCGAACTCGGCGGCATTCAGAGCGACGGCCAGGGCAGCATCCTCACCACCGAACAATGCCTGCTCAATCGCAACCGCAATCAGCATCTGGGCAAGGACGAAGTCACCCGCCGCCTGACCGATTACCTCGGCGCCGATCAAGTGATCTGGCTGCCACGCGGCTGCAAGTTCGACGAAACCGACGGCCACGTCGACGATCTCGCGTGTTTCGTCCGTCCCGGCGAGGTGGTGCTGCAATGGACCGACAATCGCGACGATCCGCAGTGGGAAATCTATCAGGAGGCCTACGACATTTTGCGCAGCACCCGCGACAGCCGTGGTCGCGAGCTGATCGTGCACAAACTGCCGCAACCGGACGTGCTCGAATGGACCGCCGAAGAAGCCGAAGGCCTCGATCAGCAGGACAGCACCCACACCCGTCAGGCCGGCACGAAAATCTGCGCCTCGTACATCAACTATTACGCCGGCAACAGTTCGATCGTCGTGCCGCTGTTCGGTGATCGCAACGACAAGGTCGCCATGGCGACGCTGGCCGAACTGTTCCCGCAGCACAAAATCGTCGGTATCGAAAACTCCCGGGAAATCCTTCTCGGCGGCGGCAACGTCGCATGCATCACCATGCCGCAATACGCCGGCCTGAAAAAAGGAGCCTGAGCATGCGCCTGCACAAACTGACCCAAGCGTTGTTGCTGGTGCTTGCACCCTTGTGCGTGCAGGCCGCTGACAGCGCGAAACCGGTGGTGAATCTGTACATCTGGGGCGAATACCTGGCCCCGGATACCTTGAAGAATTTCGAGGCGAAAACCGGGATTCATGTGGTCGCCGACCACTTTGATTCACTGGAAACCGTCGAGACCAAACTGCTCACCGGCCGCAGCGGTTACGACCTGGTGCTGACCGCCGGCCAGCATTTGTCGCGAGCCATCGAAAGCGGCGCGGTCCAGCCGCTGGACAAAGCCCGGGTGCCGCACTTTGCCGGTGGCGGCGAAGAGTTCCGGCAGCACATGGCGGTGTTCGATCCGGGCAATCGCTACGCCGGCATCTACGCCTGGGGTACCACCGGAGTGGGCTATCAGGAAGAAGCGATCAAGCAGCGCCTGCCGGATGCGCCCAGCGACAGTTGGGCGATGCTGTTCGACCCGGCGGTGGTGTCGAAATTTGCCGATTGCGGCGTGAGCCTACTCAACGATCCCAACGAAGTATTTGCCGCCGTGATGAAGTACATGGGCCTGGACATCAACCGGCAGAACCTCGACGATCTGAAACTCGCCGAGCAGCAACTGGCGAAAATCCGCCCGTATATCCGCTACTTCGATAACGACCTGAATATCAGTGACCTCGCCAATGGCAATACCTGCGTGGCGATGTCGTGGAACGGCAACGTGGCGATTGCCGCTGGTCAGGCCGAAGCGGCCAACAAACCGTTTAAATTGAGCTACCGGATTCCCAAGGAAGGCACGTTGATCTGGTTCGACGCCATGGTCGTGCCCAAGGATGCACCGCATCCGCAGGCCGGTCTGGCATTGATGGATTACCTGATGACCCCCGAGGTGATCGCGCCGATCACCGACACCATTCACTACGCCAATGCGATCACAGCGGCGGATGGCTTGGTTGACGCGTCGATTCGCAATGATCCGGGGACGTATCCGTCGGCGCAGGTGCGAGCTTCGCTGTACAGCAAGAACGACAATGGCAAGGCATTCAACCGCGCGTTGATCCGGGCCTTCAGTCGGTTGAAGTCGGGGCTGTGAGGGTCTGGCGGGAAGTATTTTGAATTGGTTGCTCTGCGCGGGACGATCCGGCGGGTGGTATTTTTCCCGCCGCTGGGTCTCCCTTCGCAGGGACCGATTCACTTTCCATTCAAGGACGAATGATTCATGGGTAACAAAACACCAGGCAAAAGCTCCGGCACTGTCGATGTACGTACGCCAGCAAGGCAGCCGGGCGGCGCACCGCCGCTGCGGCCTGACAGTCCGCCGCGTGTGCATGTCGATCTTCCCGCGCTGCCTGCAACTGGTTTTGCAGGTGCGCCCAGGTTGCCGGACACCGCCCGTCCTCAAGTCGCCGCGCCAACCGTCGAAGTGGGCGATGTTGCCGCCGTGCCGGCTGCGCCCAGCGTGCCCAGACCGCGACCACTGAGGTATTACCGCATACCTGCCGGTATCCATTTGCCGGATGTCGACGCGCAGGGATTCAGGCTGTTTCAGGGGCGACAGTTCGCCCAGGTGCAGGACGGGTTCGTACAGGTAGGCCTGGATCCCGAGACCGGTTTGTTGCGAGCCAGACTGGCCAGTGAAACGACGCCATCCGGCCCGGTGCTGATACGCACTGCCGATAGCCACCTGTGGCGCCCGCTGGAAGAATCCGATAGCAACGTGTATCGGTCGGCAGCCGAAGAAGGCACCGACACGCGCCATCCCAAGGAGCGGGAAATGGAGTCGGATCACTCGGATGACGAGTATTTTCTCGCCTCTGAATCGATGCCGTTCATTCCTTATTCGCCCCATGAGCTGATGTTCATGCGGCAAGTATCGAGTCACCGGTTCCGCGACAATCAGTTGGGAACCTACAACCGCGCCAACAATGGCCGGTATCCGCTGCGCGACATGCAGGGCCGGCCGATCCGCATCCGCAAGATCGAGTCCACGGTCAAATCCTACTCCGGGAAGATTTACAAAGCCTCGGCAATCAAGCCCTACATCAAGTTCGAAGGCTATGACGAAGTCGGCAGGCTCTACGAAGACAAAATTGAAGTACGGCATTTCAGTGAAGTCGATGCCAAAGTGCCGCAGGAAAGGGCGATGATCGGGCAGCTGATGGTGGCGGCCAACCGCCGCTTGACCAAGGGCGAGCCACTGGGGGTCTACGGTGGAACGGTGATGCCGTTGCGGCTCATCCGGCGTGAAGAGCAGACGTTCACCATGTACGTGGGGGAGGCCATGCGCTTCGGTGGGGGGCAACTGATTGCCGATCCGTTGGTGATCGTGGGGGATAACGCGATGTCGCGGATCAACTCCAATTTCGAGTACGACGCCAAAGGCAAACCGGTCCATCAGGCACGGTCGGGGTACAACGTCGAGACAGTGGCGTTCAATGTCGAGGCGCAATTGCTGATCGGTGAGGCGCCGGTTACCCGGTCCTATGTATTGACCGCGCTGTTTGCCTCGGAGGACATTCCGGCAGGCACCGAACTGCGCATGGATTACGACTATTCCGATAAAGAAATGGGTTGGGTGTTTCCATGAAACCGGCCGATGGGACGCTCAACGCATCCGCCACAGATACCACGCTGCCACGGTTCGATAAGGCTGCCACGCCAGGCCGATGTCGATCATCTGTTTGCGCGTCGGCTGCACCTCCAGCTGTTTGAGGCGCCGATAGCCCTCGCGCACACCGAAGTCGTCGGCGGGCAGGATGTCCATGCGTTCGAGGCTGTAGATCAGCAGCATCTCTACCGTCCAGCGGCCGACCCCGCGCAGGCTGGTCAGGCGCTCGATCAGCGCTTCGTCGTCCATGGCCAGCGCGGTGGCGTAGTCCGGCACCACGCCGTCCAGCGTGGCTTGGGCAATGCCCTGGAGGGTCGCGATCTTGCCGGCGGAAAAGCCGCAGCTGCGCATTCGCTCGAAATCGCTGGCGAGGATCTGTTCGGGGCGGGGGAACGACTGTCCGGGAAACAACCCGACCAGCCGCCCGACAATCGCATCGCCTGCCTTGGCGTGCAGTTGTTGATAGGCAATCGCCCGCACCAGCGACTCGTAAGGATCGCGGGCCGGGTGGGGCTGGTGCAGGCACGGGCCGACCGCGCTGATGTGGCGCTGCCAGTCGTCATCGAGTGCGGCCAGGTAGTCGCTGGCCGCTTGATAGCGTGCGGACATGCTATTTCAACAAACCGTTGACGTCGCCATAGCTGAACGCCTTGAGGTCGTGGGTATCGAGTTTGCCGGTAGCGAGAAAACTCTTCACCAGCCCACCCATCGCGCCATACAGGAACTCGGCGATAGCGGAACCGGCGCTCAGGCGACGCACGCCCAGCGCCTGCAATTCAGCGGGTGACGGCAGGCAGTCGAAGCCGAGGACATTGACCGGCAGCGAAGTGCCTTTGCAGATGGCTTCGATTTCGTAAGCGGAGGTCACGCCCGCCGCGAACAAACCATCCGTGCCAGCGGCTTGATACAGCGCAGCGCGGTGCAGGGTTTCGGCGACGCGATCTTCGGCGGGCACCAGCCCGCGCAGATAAACGTCGGTGCGGGCGTTGATGAACAGTTTCACCTCGCGTTTGCTGGCGATGTTTCGAGCCACTTCGATCTTGCGTGCCAGCAACTCGGGATCCGCCGAACCGTCCTCGATGTTGATCCCTACAGCACCGGCGGCAATTACTGCATCCAGCACTTCGGCGACGCGGCCAAGGTCATCGGAATAGCCGGCCTCAATGTCCACGGTCAACGGCACGCTGATCACCCGGGCGATGGATTCCACGGTGGAAATCAACCGTTCGAGGGGCAGGGTGTTGCCGTCGGGGTAACCGTGGGCCCATGCCACTGCCGCGCTGCTCGTGGCGACGGCGGCACCGCCGAGGTGTTCGACCAGCCGCGCGCCCGTGGCGTCGGCAACGTTGGTCAAAATCAACAAGCCTTGTTGATGCAACTGGTGAAACCGAGAATCGAGCGTGCTCATCAAAATTCCTTCTTGTGGATTGATCGCCTGAATCAGAAAGCCAGTGACTGCGTGAGCTGCACGGCGGCCTTTTCCAATCGCAGCAGAAACGCTTTGCGCGGCTGTCCACCACCATAGCCGGTCAGCGAGCCATCGGCGCCGATCACCCGATGACACGGCACCACAATCGCCAGACGGTTGTGCCCGTTGGCCAGTCCTACCGCGCGACTGGCGCCCGGTTTCCCCAGAGCTGCCGCGAGCGCGCCGTAGGTGCTGGTGTGGCCGTAGGGAATTTGTAGCAGCGCCGACCAGACCTGCCGGGCGAACTCGCTGCCGGGCAGGTGCAACGGCACAGTAAATTCGCTGAGTGTGCCGGCGAAGTACGCCGTCAGTTGCTGTTCGATCTGTTGCAGATGCGCGTTGTGTCCCGGCGCGACCACATAGCCGTGGCGGTTTTGCAGTTCTTCGACCTCGCGGGTCAACGCCGGTCGGTCGAGAAACTCCAGCAGCACCAGGCCCCGGCATTCAGCCATGGCAATCATCGGCCCCAGCGGGGTGGTCAAACGGGTGAACAGCAGCGGTTCACTCTGCGCAGCACGGCCCGGAGTGATGTGGAATGACTTCTGAAAGGCATCGCGAAAACCACTGAGGGATTCATAGCCGGAATCGAACGCGGCGTGATCGATCGACGTGCCTTGCTTGATCCCGCCCAGCGCCATGCCGAGGCGCCGGGTGCGCAGCCAGGCATGGAAGGTCATGCCGAAATGCTGTTTGAACCAGCGGCGCAGTTTCAGTGGTTCGATGCCTTCAGCGAGCAACTGCGCATCGCTCCAGCGCACGTCGGGATCGGCGTCCACGGCGTTGAGCAGGCGCTGCACCCAGTCCGGGGCGATGGCCGCAGCGTCCAGCGGTTTGCAGCGCAGGCAGGCGCGATAACCGGCGGACAGGCACTCATCGGCATGGGCGAAGAATTCGACGTTTTCCGGTTTCGGCTTGCGCGCCGTGCAACTGGGGCGGCAGAAGATCCCGGTGGTTTTCACCGCCGTGAAGAACACGCCTTCGTAGGCGGTGTCGCGTTCGAGCATGGCGCGCACCATCTCGGCGTGTGGGGGCAGGACAACGGTTTGTATGTTCATGGCGTGAGGTTAAAACCAGATTTTCGATGGCTCCACCGAAAAATCGACAGTGAATTTTTGCCGATTTGCAGCACAATCAACAGGTCGCTGAATTCTGGGAGGCAAGCCCATGCAACCGTTCACCGTTCAACACATCGATCACATAGTCCTGCGCGTCAAAGACCTGCAACGCAGCATCGAATTCTACGGCCAGGTGTTCGGCGCCGAGGTGGTCAAGCACAACGAACCGCTGGGTCTGGTGCACCTGCGCGCCGGTACCTCGATGATCGATCTGGTCGACCTGCAAGGCGAACTCGGGCGCAAGGGCGGCGGCGCAGCCGGGGTCGAGCGGCGCAACGTCGATCACTTTTGCCTGCGCATCGAACCGTTCGACGAAGACGCGCTGATCCAGCACCTGCAAAGCTTCGGCCTGAACGTCGACAAAGCCGCGACCCGTTTCGGCGCCGAGGGCAACGGCCTGTCGCTGTACTGCTTCGACCCGGACGGCAATCAGGTCGAACTCAAAGGCCCGAGCGCTGCGTAGTGCTTACGCCCGCTTGGCCAACAACAGCACCGACGCCGCTGCCGATAACAGCCCCGCGCAGCAGCGGTTGAAGATCCGTTTGCCGCGCGGCTCGGCGAACCAGCGGCGCATGTGCAGGCCCATCCAGGCGTAGGCGCTGATGGCGATCCATTCCAGCAGCAGGAACAGCGTGCCGAGCACGGCGAACTGGGCCGGCACCGGGCGTGCCGGATCGACGAATTGCGGTAGAAACGCGGTGAACAACAGAATGGCTTTCGGGTTGCCCGCCGCGACCAGAAACTCCTGCCGCGCCAAGGCAAACAAACCGACCGCTGCGCCGTTCACCTGTTGCTCGGCGGCCGTATCGGCGCGCCACAACTGCCACGCCAGGTACAGCAAATACGCCGCGCCGATGATCTTGATCGCATGGAACAGCCATTCCGAGGTCTGCAACACCACCGACAAACCGGCGCCGGCCAGCGCAATCATCCCGGCAAACGCCAGAATCCGCCCGATGCCGGCGGCACAGGCGCGTTGAAAGCCATAGCGGGTGGCGTTGCTCACCGACAGCAGGTTATTCGGGCCGGGGGCCATGTTCAGGGCGAAGCAGGCCGGGAGAAATATCGACAGGGCAGCGAGATCCATGGTGCGGGCTCCAAAAGCACAGAGCGTATTTTTACCACGACAACCCGGCGGTTTGACCCGTACAGTCAGGGGCCGCTGTCGCGGTACAGCGGCGGTCAATTCGCGTAGAACTTTTTTGATATCACGCCACTCAGAAGCTGTCAGTGGGCAGAAAAAGCTAACTGCCCGGTCAGTAGCGATGCTTGCCGTGATAAATTTGTCCCGGTACTACCGACCCCGACTGGCCCCAGGCGGCCCCACCAAGAGCGATTTACATGCAAGCAAAGGCCCGTGAAGTTTATGTGCCACCGGTGCTGCAAGATCTGCGAGCCGGCACTGCCGAACTGCACATCGCACTGGAAAAACGCCTTCCATTTTTTTCCGATACCCTTGACGCGTGTGCCTTTGAGCGCCTGATGCAGGCCTATTACGGTTTCTATCGGCCGCTGGAACAGGCGCTGCTCGACAGCCCGCTTCCCGCCGATTTTGATCTGACGCCGCGCCTGAAAACCGCCACGTTGTGCCTCGACCTGCAAGCCCTTGGCACGTCGGGCGCAGCACTGCAATGTCTGCCCATCTGTACGCAATTGCCCGAAATCGACAGCGCCGCCGCCAGCCTCGGTGTGCTCTATGTCCTCGAGGGCGCGACCCTCGGCGGGCAGATCCTGCGCCGCGAAATCGCTTCTCGCCTGGCGCTGGACGCCGACAACGGCGCCGCGTTTCTCGACGTCTACGGTGCCGCCACCGGCCGCCGCTGGCGCGATTTCATCGAATACCTGGGCAGCCGCCCGCTGGACGCCGCCGAACGTGCGGCCGTCGTCACCGCAGCTCAAACCACATTCAGTTGTTTCGAGCGCTGGCTCGAAAGCCGGGAGGTACTGGCATGACTCCGCAAGACAAACAAGCCTTTGAAGAACTGCTGGCCAACTGTGCCGACGAGCCGATCCGCTTCCCCGGCGCGATCCAGCCCCACGGTTTGCTATTGACCCTGAGCGAACCGGCGCTGGAGATCATTCAGGTCAGCGCCAACGTCGACACCTTACTTGGCCGTGCCCCGGACAGCTTGATTGGCCAGCCCTTGCAGGCGCTGATCGGCGCGGAACATACGGCGCAGGTCCATCAAGCGCTGCAACTGCCGACGCTGTCCGACACGGCGCCGCTGCTGTTTCGCGTCAACGGCACCGCGTTCGAAGGCTTGCTGCACCGTCATCAGGGCGTGCTGATTCTCGAGCTGGAAATCCACGTCGAAAACTTCCAGCCGCGCAACGTTGCCGGCAATCAGACCCATCTGGGGCGCATGCTCCAGCGCCTGCAAGCGGCCACTACGCTGCAGTCGCTGTACGACATCAGCGTCAAGGAAATCCAGGCGATGACCGGTTACGACCGGGTGCTGATCTACCGTTTCGAAGACGAGGGTCACGGCCAAGTCATCGCCGAGGCCTCCGACCCGTCGATGGAAGTGTTCAACGGCCTGTTCTTCCCGGCCTCGGACATTCCCGAACAGGCCCGCGAGCTGTACCGCACCAATTGGCTGCGGATCATCCCCAATGCCGATTACCAACCGGTGCCGCTGGTGCCGAAGTTGCGCCCGGATACGCAAACGCCGCTGGACCTGAGTTTCGCCACTCTGCGCAGCGTATCGCCGATCCACTGCCAGTACATGAAGAACATGGGCGTGCTGTCATCAATGAGCATCTCGTTGCTCAAGGGCGACAAACTCTGGGGCCTGATCAGTTGCGGCAATCGTCAGCCGCTGCACGTGCCGCATGAGTTGCGCATGGCCTGCCAGACCATCGGCCAGGTGTTGTCGTTGCAGATCAGCGCGATGGAAGCGCTGGAACTGAGCCGCCAGCGTGAGGAAAAAGTCGACGCGCTGGCGCTGCTCAATCAGGCGATGATCGATTCGCCGCAAAACGTCTTCGACGGCCTCGCCGGACAACCCGAAGTGCTGATGGCGCTGACCCGTGCCGGTGGCATCGCGATCATCGAAGACAAACAGTTGCACCGCTTTGGCAACTGTCCCGAACCGGAACAGATTCGTGCGCTGCACAAATGGTTGCAGGACAGCGGCGAGGCGGTGTTCGCCAGTCATCATCTGGCCAGTGTCTATCCGCCGGCCGCTGATTTTCAGCAAGTCGCCAGCGGCGTGCTCGCCATGAGCCTGCCCAAACCGGTGGAGAACGGCGTGCTGTGGTTCCGCCCCGAGGTCAAAGAGAACATCAACTGGAGCGGCGACCCGCGCAAACCGCTGGACCTGGAAAACTCCGACGCCGGCCTGCGGTTGCGTCCGCGCACGTCGTTCGAAATCTGGAAAGTCGAAATGGCCGGGATCTCCACCAAGTGGAGTCACGGCGACCTGTTCGCGGCCAACGATCTGCGCCGCTCGGCGCTGGAAAATGATCTGGCGCGCCAGGTGCGGCGTGAGCAGGAAGCGGTGCGCGCTCGTGACGAGTTGGTGGCGGTGGTTTCCCACGACTTGCGCAACCCGATGACAGTCATTTCGATGCTGTGCGGCATGATGCAGAAGGCCTTCAGCTCGGATGGCCCGCACACCTCGCGGCGGATCTCCACGGCCATCGACACCATGCAGCAAGCGGCAGGGCGCATGAACACGCTGCTGGAAGACTTGCTCGACACTTCGAAAATCGATGCCGGACGCTACACCATCACTCCGCAGAAACTCGATGTCAGCCAGATGTTTGAGGAAGCGCAAGCACTGCTCGCACCGCTGGCGCTGGACAAGGACATCAGCATTTCCTTCGAGGCCGACCCCGACCTGCGCATCCATGCCGATCCTGAACGGCTGTTTCAGGTGCTGTCGAATCTGGTCGGTAATGCGATCAAGTTCACCCCGCGCCTGGGCACCGTTGGGGTGCACGCTAAGTCGGTCGGCGATGACATCGTCTTCACCGTGCGCGACAGCGGTGAAGGCATTCCCAAGGAAAACCTGCCCCATGTGTTCGACCGTTACTGGACGGTGAAGGAAGGCAATCCGACCGGCTCTGGGTTGGGTTTGTACATTACTCAAGGCATCGTCGAAGCCCACGGCGGGCGGATCGTCGCCGAAAGCGAACCGGGGCAGGGCAGCGAGTTCCGCTTCACTGTGCCACGGCTCGACTGATGATTCAGCCAACACCGAAAACCTGTGGGAGCTGGCTTGCCAGCGATGAGGCCGGCCCCAGCAACATCGATGTTGGCTGAGCCGCCGCCATCGCTGGCAAGCCAGCTCCCACAAGAGTTCGTGGCGCTGGCGGAAAGTGTGAGCAGCAGATTTCTTTAAGGGGCATTTTCTTCAATACCGTTGAATCGGCACTGGTTACCGTGTGCGCCTTGTTCCTCGATTTGAAGCGGGTGTGTGATGAGTCTGATTGTTTCGATGGCGGCGTTTGCCTTGGCGGCTTCGATTACCCCGGGGCCGGTGAATATCGTGGCGTTGAGTGCGGGTGCGCAGTACGGTTTTCGCGCGAGTCAGCGGCATGTCGCCGGGGCCACGCTGGGGTTTGTGCTGTTGCTGGTGTTGATGGGGCTGGGGTTGCATGAAGTCCTGACGCGCTGGCCATTCATGGCCCGCGTGGTGCAACTGGCCGGGGTGGCGTTTCTGCTGTTCATGGCCTGGAAGCTCGCGACGGATGACGGGCAGTTGAATGCCGGGGAGTCGGGGCGGGCGCCGTCGATGTGGTACGGCGCGCTGATGCAATGGCTCAACCCCAAAGCCTGGCTGGCCTGTGTGGCCGGGATGGGCGCCTTCGTCGCCGACGGCGAGGCGCTGTTGGTCTGGCAGTTCGCGGCGGTGTATCTGGTGATTTGTTATTTGTCGGTGGGCTGCTGGGTCTATGCCGGGACGTTTTTGCGCGGTTATCTGAGCAACGCCAAGGGCATGCGTGCGTTCAATCGGCTGATGGCGGGGTTGTTGGCGGCGAGTGCTGGGTATTTGGTGCTGGCCTGAATGGCGAAAGATCCGTACCCCGTGGCAGGGTACGGATCCTCTCGAGCAATGAGCGTCAAGCCATGCCGCTCAACAAGTTGAAGACATGCTTGGGTACAGGCTCGAAACGTCCCTTGCGCAGTTGGCTGATCGCGAACAGCGCGCTGGCCGTACGACCGTTACCGTCACCGAATCCCTGAAATCCGACGATGGTTGCCAGCAGGTGTTTGTCGAAGTTCGGATGGGCGACGTCGAGCTTTTTCAAGTGTTGCTCCATCAGAGCGAAACCGGTGATGCTGCTCCCGTATTTGGTGGGTGCCCCCGCCTCGCGAACAACACCCGCGAGATCGGGAACCAGGCGGCTATTCACCTGCTTGATGACAGCCGGGTCAAGGAGTGATGTCTTGTTGCCCGCGTATTCGCGAAGCAGGCCGACAATCTTGTCGAAGTCGTTGCCGCTGGAGGTCGATCCATTCAGCATCCAGGCGCCGGCGCGCTGCGCGTTATCAGCGAAGCCTTTCGGGTTGAATACTGCTTCCGGTAGCAGATCGGTGTAAGGCGCCTTTCCGAGGTCCTGTTTCAGGACGTTCTGCTGATAGCCTTTCAAGTAGGCGACTTTTGTCGTTTCTATCTTGGCGACCACATCGAGCGTCTCGGAGTAATCCTGCGCCGTGGTGGTAAAACGTCCGTCGCGCAGGCGTGCGGGTTTGGACTTGATGTAAGTAGTGAGCAATTCATCCAGTGCACCGCGACCGATCAACTGTTCCAGTTCCTTAACATGCTGCAGTTCAAAGGCGCTTTGTTTGACTGCGCCGTTGTACAGGTGGCCGATTTCCAACTCGCTGACGCCCTTGGGCAAGACAAACTTTTTTTCGCTCAGGCGCGACACAATCTGCTGCACCGTGGTGAGGCTGTCATCCTTGAACACCGCCCTGGCATGGGCCAATGTATCCAGCGACATACGAATCTTCGAAGCCTCGCCGGTATGGTTGATGGCTTTGATCAAATCGTAACTATTGGAGCCAGTGATGACGCGTAGTTGCTGTCTGGCCGCACGGGTCGCCGAAGCCGCAATACCGCCGAGTTTACCGCTGCCTCGCCAGACCAGTTTGCCAGCGCCCTTGAGTAAGTTGCCTGCGCCACTGAGTGGATTGAACAAACTGAGCACGGTCGAAGCCACGACCCTTGAACCGGTTAACAGACGCGTAAATACATGGACGGATTTACTGACACTGGCGGCAATCTTCCCGGGCAAGAACACAGCGGTCAGTGCGATGACAGCGACATCCACGAGACAGCCACCCACAGCGCTCTGGCGTCTGGCTTGATCGCCCGAGGTCAACGCCTGGATGCATCCCTTGAATGGAATGACCAGATTAAGAATGGGTGTCCAGAATCGCGTCGTACTTGGCCCAGTGTGCTTCGCGTTCGGAGCGGTTAAGTCCGATTTCTTTCACTTCTGCACGGGTGAGGTAAGGACATTCAGTGGCGAGCAATCGGCTGATGGCTTCTTTGCGCGGTGATCGGAAGTAGCGGTTGGGATAGCCGGCAATCTTCTCGTGCCCCTGAGGTTCGAACTCGGCCATTTTTTCCACATGAATATCGTCGTACTTATCTTGTTCGCGCGCATTGTTTTGCAAGAATGCCATCACGTCGAGCGGCGCACCCTCCCAGGCGCCGTCAGCGGCGAACGCCAGGGACGTTCCTGATACCAACGATGCAAAGTGCGACTCCAGTTGCGGGTTGCGCGTGCATTCAATGCGCAGTGGAAACAGTTCATAACAGCGAACCTTCAAGCCAGTGGCTGCACACAGAATAAAACCGAAGCGACCACCTTCGCCGCTTGCCGGGACGGGAATTTTTATGAGTTTGCTGCCGTCAACCGAATAAAGCATCCGCGCTTTCTTTACGCGATAGATACCCAGCTTGCCGTGCTCCAAAAGCACAGCGTCCTCGCGGTGCATTTGCGAAAGCGCCTGGACGATATTGTTCTCCAGCGCTTGGGTTATCCCATCGTGGTACTGAGTGACGGCTTGTTCATAAACATCCGATATGTTCGGCAGAGTCAACAGTTGTGGGAACTCGTCGTATATGTTTTTTGCGCCACGCGCATACCACTCCCCGCTGTAAAGGGTCCGGTCCATATAATTGTCGAGGAGCGAGCGGCCGCTTGAGTCGAAGTATGAAAAAAGCTTCGTATAGGGGTCTAAATCAGGTACCTGTTTGACCAGTTCGGCAAGCGCCATTGCCTTGCGATCAGGCGCCGATTTAGCCAGTTTCGTAACAGCGTCGAGTGCTAATTGGGTATAACTTTCATGTTGCTGGATTGCTTGCATGACTGCCGCTTCGCTGAGGCTGCCGTCAGCCTCATGCTCAATCAGGCTGTTCATCAAGGCCCATGTGACGACAGCGTCGCAGCCATTGGTATAGTGCATCGCTGCCAGTTGCTCGGACGCTCGCGTGGATTGACTGAACCCCATCAGGTGCTGATAGGACATTTGGCGTGTGACGCCGGGGATCAGTGCTTCGGCGAAGTGCACGGCCTGGGTGGCGACCACCCACGCCGGCGTACCCAGAAGCAAGTCCTCTGGCCAGTCGGCGAACAGGTATTCCGGCGCCATCCCGGCCAGCACCAGTTCGGCGACCAGCGGAGCGAGGACGCGGTTTACTCCTGAGCGGTCGATCAGATACAGCTCCAGGCGTTCACGCAGATAAGCGGGGCGTTTGCGTAAAAAGTGCGATGAATACAGATCAAATCCGGCAAACGAGGTATTGGCGCTGTCGCAATCCTTATCGAGATCAAGCAGCATCGCCGCTACCATTAATTGCTCAATGATTTCTGGCGAGGCGGGGCTCGATTCATCAATCAATCCGTCCAGGTCATCGAGAAAGGTCTGCGCATAACCAACGCCTTGCTCAATCAGGCGCTGCACGCGGTAGCCCTGGCTTTGGGGTAAGCCATCCGGGGAGCCGCTCTCAATGATCAAGCCAACCCCCAATTCGTTAACCAACAGGCCGTCGCCTAGCAGAGCTGTGGTTGTCTGCCGAATCGTGCTGCGAATCGCGTCGGTCAACTCGAAAGGTGACCCTTCGGGTGTTGTAAGTAACTGCCAGTAGTTGCCGTACTTGGGAGGCTCCGGCAGTTCCCCATAATTAAGCAAGTCGATCAGCGTGTGCGCATCATCGTCGTTATCGGCTTGCGGCAGATCATTGAAACGCAGCCACTGGCCGACGGTAATGTTATCGCCCGTGATGATCCAACCGCCAGAGAGTCTGGCCATACTTGCCAACGAGTCCAGTTGCTCTTGGTAATCCGTAACATTTACCAGGTCAGCAGAGATGTCTCGGGGCGAAAAGAATACCGTGGTGAATGTTTTTAGCGGAGTTTCTTCCGCGAGATCAGCATCGATATCAATAGTAAGAGGTTCGGCGGGCTCTTGTGTTTCGGTCACGAAGTTTTCATAGGAATAGAACAGCCGGCCATTTTCATCGAGCAGAAAAACCGCCGTTTCGGGAATGCCGCGTGACTGACGAATTTTAATCACCGCCTCTTCCCGCATCAATTGGCCCAGCAGGATCTTTGCAGAACGCTGAAGTTGCCCGAGGCTGGAAGCATTGACACACTTTACTGCGACTTTGTCCCAGTCGAGTCCAAGGTCTTTCCTGAGGCTGCCATTGAGAAGGCCGGTGATGGCTTCTTTGATGTATTGTTTTTGCAAGTGGTCAGCGGAACGGTATTGGTCGGAGGGTGTATTCATATTGAAGGCTTCATTCCTTGAAAGTGGATGGCAGTTATTCAGCACGACATCGCTTGTCTGGCGGCGCGTGCGGCACAACTTAATCGGACTCAGGAAGAAGTGTGAAATGTATGTGTTTCTGTTTGTTGGTGTTGTTGTTTATATGCCGGGGCGGCCGTGTGTTTATTTGGCGGAGTGAGTGTCGAGACTTTGTGTCCGATGATGTTTGAAGTTGATTTAAACAGTCAGTCAACCGCGATACTGCCCAGGTGTTGCCGCGAAATGTTGTTTGAACGCTCGTTGAAAGTGCGCCTGATCGGCAAAACCTGCTTCAAGTGCAACCTCGGCAATCAGCTGTCCATTGCGTAAACATTCTCGAGCGAACTGAATACGTTGATTGATAAAAAATGCATGCGGCGTCATGCCGTAATGTTGTTTGAACGCGCGAATCAGGTAAGACGGCGATAGTTGTGCAGCGGCGCAAATGTCGTCCAGGCTCAATATTTCGGTGCAGTGTTGGCGAATGTAAGCAGCGGCGCGCTCGAGTTTGAAGTTTGGCTCGCGCAGCGATTTCCGCGCAGGGTGCAGACGCAATTGCAGGTCGCTGAAAAACTCTACCGCCGCGCTTTGTTTACGCAGTACATCCTGATGTTCGTCGACCAATATTTCATACAGCCCCAGAAGGTCGCCATACAACTTAGCCTCGTCCACATGCGTGGCCGAAAACCGCCGAAACTCCAGCTCCTCGCCGAAGCCCAGTTGATGCTGCAAATCCGTCAGCCATGGCGTCTCGACGTACAACATCACATACGACCACGGTTGATCATTGATCGGGTTGCACGCATGCACATCACCCGGATTCATCAACACCACGGTGCCTGCCGCGACTTCGAATTGCGCCTGTTCGTGCACATAGGTGCTGCGCCCGGCGGTGATCGCGCCGATGGAAAAATGCGCATGGGAATGCCGGGCATAACAGACCTCGCGGCCGTCGTCGATGGCGCGCGCTTCGATAAAGGGCAGGGCGTCGTTGCGCCAGAAACGCGGGGCTTTTTCAGGGTTCTTGGCGGCGGCGTGTTTCATCGTTTTTATTCCCGGCAGACCAGCGTGCCAGTGTATTAGCTCTGGCCGGCAAAGGCCCGCTCGAGTTCGGCGATATCGAGCTTTTTCATCTTGAACATCGCCTGCATCGCCCGTTGCGATTTGCTGGTGTCCGGGTCTTGCATCATGTGCATGAACGCCACCGGCACGATCTGCCAAGACACGCCGAACTTGTCCTTGAGCCAACCGCACTGTTGCGCCTCCAGCGGGCCTCCCTCCGACAAGTTGCCCCAGAAATGGTCGACCTCTTCCTGATTCTGGCAATTGACCTGAAACGAAATCGCCTCGCTGAACTTGAACATCGGCCCGCCGTTGAGCCCGGTGAACGTCTGACCGTCGAGTTCGAAACTGACGGTCATCACCGCACCCTCCGGCTTGCCGTGAAATTCCTGGCCGACCTCGCTGTAGTGGGTCACGCCGGTGATTTTCCCGTGATCGAAGATCGAGCAATAGAACTTCGCGGCGGCTTCGGCCTGATCATCGAACCACAGGCACGGTGTGAGTTTCTGAAAGCGTTGCATGGCAGTCATCCTCGGCAGGTTAGACACGCTGGATTAACAGCGTAGACAGTCCTTGGTCGAATGGCGGTGCCGTAGATCGACAAATCATTTTTCGGAATAAATAGTCATAGTGACAACCTGGAGCGTCATAAGGACTCTTCTAGCGCTTGGTCAAATTGACTGCGATACGCTCAAGTGTCTGGTTTTGCTCGGGCGATTAATTGGCACGAAAGCTGAAGTGTGAACAGTACGAAATCAACTGCTCAGGAGTACGCCACATGTTTGCTTTCTTCGAGAGTCCGCTGAACGTTCTACAGCTGTCGAGCAAAGTGCTCGTGGCCGGTCTGATCATGTTGCTCGTGGGCATCTACGGTGCCTATCTCTACGACGGCCCCATGCCGATTGTGCTGCTGGTGATGATGCATGCGCTGACGATCCTCGGCCCGACCCTGATCAAGATCGGGTATGTGATGCGGCTGTTGTCGCAGTACCGCATCCGCCGGCCAGTGCTGGTTGCGCAAACACTGTAGTTTTTTTGTCGGGGCGGCGGTGTCTACGAGATTTCAGCGGCGCTCTGCCACCATCAACAAGGATTGCGGCACCTGGCTCTGCGGGTGCTGCGGCTCTTGCAGGCCGACCAGCCTCAAACCCGCCATGTCGAGCGCATTGAACCAGCTCGACAGGGTGCGGAAGTACCACGGCATCGGCTGCCATGCCCCTTTGAAACCAGCAAAATTTTCCTCCCGCCAGCCATCCTGATAATCCCCCGCCGCGACCGCCCAAGGATGCAGGGTCTGGATCACCAGCGCCCCATCGGGAGCCAGCAGCGCGTTCATCGCCGCCAGCAGCGGGATGATGTCCTGATGCAGCAGCGAGAAGTTGGCGCAGATCAGATTGAAGTCACGGCCGATATCGACCGCCGCCTCCACCAGCTCGGTATAAGGGGCGACGTGCACCTGTGCAGCCCCGGCCATCCGCGCCGCGTCGACCAGCGTCGCATCACCGTCAACACCCACTGCATCGATCCCGCGATCCGCCAGCGCCCGCAACAACCAGCCTTCACCGCATCCTAGATCGAGCACGCGCTCGGGCTGACGGCCCATGATTGCCAGCAGCATCGCCTGATCGGTGACCTGCTGGCGGCTTTCAATGGCGCCGCTGCGGATGGCTTCGATCCAGGCGTCGGCGTTGTGCTGCCAGCTCTGCAGCAGGGCGGATTCGGGGGAGGGCATGACAAGGTCCCGGTGTGTGAAAAAATCAGTATGGACGCCGAAAGCCGGATCGCCATCTGTCGATTCGCAGCGCACGTTCACGTTGGCGTGTTGCCCTAATATTTCCCGGGATGCTTCTGGAAAAAATCAGTAGAGGAGGTGCGACATGGATCCATTCATCGGCGGCTGCCTGTGCGGCGATGTCCGTTTCGAAGTGACGGGCCAGCCTTACCGCGTCGGCATCTGTCACTGCCTCGACTGCCGCAAACGCCACGGCGCGCTGTTCCATGCCTCGGCGATATTCCCCGAGGGCGCGCTGAAGGTCACGGGCGAAACCCGCGACTACAACGGCCGATTCTTCTGCCCCCGTTGCGGCTCACCGCTGTTCACGCGTTCCGCGGACGAAGTTGAGGTCAACATCGGCTCGCTCGATAAGCCGGACCAGTTCAAACCCACCTACGAACTCTGGACCCTACGCCGTGAATCATGGCTACCGGCGCTGCCACTGGCTCACCACTACGAGCGCGACCGCGAAAGCACCGGGCGAACTGAAGAGTAATTGCAGTCCACATCTTCATCGACTGACCTACCGTCATCGCTGGCAAGCCAGCTCCCACAGGGATTTTAGGCGTGTTCTGGATTGCCGGCATGCCACGCAACCTGTGGGAGCCAGCAGGGCTGGCTCCCACAATGGGAAGTACACAATGCCTGCAAATTTTAGCCGCGAATAAAGGCCAGAAGATCAGCGTTGATGGTGGGTGCCTCTGTCGTCGGCATCCCGTGCGGGAATCCCGGATAGGACTTCAGCGTGCCATTGGGCAGCAATTTCGCCGACAACGGCCCCGAGTTCGCATACGGCACAATCTGGTCATCCTCGCCGTGCATCACCAGCACCGGCACGGTGACCTTTTTCAAGTCCTCGGTGAAATCCGTCTGCGAGAACGCGACGATCCCGTCGTAATGCGCCTTGGCCCCGCCAATCATGCCCTGACGCCACCAGTTCGCGATGATCCCCTCTGAAGGCGTCGCCCCCGGCCGGTTGTAGCCATAAAAAGGCCCTGTGGGAATATCCCGATAAAACTGCGCGCGATTCGCCGCCAATTGCGCCTGAAAATCATCGAACACCGATTTCGGCAGTCCACCGGGATTGCTCTCGGTCTGCACCATCAGCGGCGGCACCGCGCTGATCAGCACGCCTTTGGCGACGTTGTCTTGGCCATGCCGGGCGATGTAATGAATCACCTCGCCGCCACCGGTCGAGTGACCAACATGCACAACGTTCTTCAAACCCAGATGATTAACCACGGCCAGCGTATCGTCGGCGTAATGGTCCATATCGTGGCCATCCCAGACCTGACTCGAGCGTCCATGCCCACGGCGATCATGGGCAATTACCCGAAAGCCTTCGCCGAGGAAGAACAGCATCTGCGCATCCCAATCATCCGAGCTGAGCGGCCAGCCGTGGTGGAAGTGGATCACCGGCGCGTCTTTCGGGCCCCAATCCTTGTAGAAGATTTCGACGCCGTCTTTGGTGGTGACAAATCCCATGTTCGCGACTCCAGACCAATGTGATGGATAACCCGCGCGGTAAGCGCGGACCGGTTTTGCTCAGGATGGATTTCTGCTGCGCTGGCTCAGTGCGAGCCGTTATCAACTGTAGGAGCAAAGCCGACATCTGCATGACCGGTGGTCGCAACGTCTGGCTTCAAACGCAAATTAGGCTTTGCTGAAAGGGATAAGCCGAGGCGCGCACAGGCATTGATGGCCGTAGCGACGCCCCTTCAGAACACCGTGAGTCTGAGGAAATCCCCCGATGCTGACCTTGAATATCAATGGCAAGGATCAGGAGCTCGATGTCCCCGCGGACATGCCGTTGCTCTGGGTCCTGCGCGATGTCGCGCACCTGACCGGGACCAAATTCGGCTGTGGCATGGCCCAGTGCGGGGCCTGCACCGTGCACGTTGACGGCGCGCCGTTGCGCGCCTGCATCACCCCCGCGACCGCCGTGGCCCACGGGCAGAAAATCCTTACCATCGAAGGCCTGTCCACGGACGGTTCGCACCCGGTGCAGCAAGCCTGGGCCGAACTCGATGTGGTGCAGTGCGGTTACTGCCAGTCGGGGCAGATCATGTCGGCCGCCGCGTTGCTGGCGAAAATCCCCAAACCCACCGACAGCGATATCGATCAGGCGCTCTCCGGCAACATCTGCCGCTGCGGCACCTATCCCCGGATCCGCGCAGCCGTGAAGCGCGCATCGGAAATCGGCTGATTCAATCTGTGGGAGATAGTCGATGAACAGTCCTGTATCGCGTCGCGGTTTTCTCAAGGGCAGCGCCATGTTGGGCGGCGGCCTGGTGGTGGCGTTTGTCGTCCCCGGCGGGCACAAGTTTGCCTATGCGGCCGAGAATGAAGGCAAGGTCTTTGCGCCCAATGCGTTCTTGCGCATTGCTGCGGACAACAGCGTCACTGTGTTGCTCGGCCATTCGGAAATGGGTCAGGGCATCTGGACCGGCCTGACCATGTTGATTGCTGAAGAGCTGGACGCCGATTGGTCGAAGATCCGCGTTGAACATTCGCCCGCGTCGGCGGCGGATTACGGCATGCCGGGGTTTGGCGGCATGCAAATTACCGGCGGTTCAACGTCGACCTGGATGGAGTTCGACCGCTATCGGCTGGCCGGCGCGACGGCGCGGCAGATGTTGGTGGAAGCGGCGGCAAAGCGCTTCGAAGTCGCACCATCGGCGATTCGCACCGAAGCGGGCGTGGTGATTGCCGGTGATAAACGCGCCACTTACGGCGAACTGGCCGACGCCGCCGGGCAACTGCCGGTGCCGGATCCGAAGTCGATCACCTTCAAGGAGGCCAAGGACTGGAGAGTCATTGGCAAACCAACCAAGCGTCTCGACACGCCGGAGAAAATCACCGGTCGCGCCAAGTTCGGCATGGACGTGCAGTTTGAAGGCCTGATGACCGCGATGGTCGCTCGCCCACCGGTATTTGGCGCCAGCGTGAAATCCTTCGAAGGCGCCGAAGCCTTGGCCGTGCCGGGCGTGCACAAAGTGGTGCAAGTGCCGAGCGGCGTCGCGGTGATTGCCGACCATTATTGGGCAGCAAAACTGGGCCGCGATGCACTGAAAGTCGATTGGGATCTGGGCCCGAATGCGGATATGAGCAGCACAAAATTGCTGGAGAGTTTCCGCAAACTGGCCACCACGCAAGGCACGTCAGCCAGTCAGGCCGGGGATGCCAAGGGCAGCTTCGGCAAAGCGGCGAAGAAAATCGACGTCGAGTACAGCGTGCCGTATCTGGCCCATGCGCCGATGGAACCGCTCAATTGCACGGTGAAGATCAGCGCCGAAAAATGCGAGATCTGGACCGGCACGCAGTTTCAGACCCTCGATCAAATGGTCGCCGGCAAGATCACCGGGCTGAAACCGGAGCAGGTGGAAATCCACACCGAATTCCTCGGCGGCGGGTTTGGGCGCCGCGCCAACCCGACCTCGGACTTCGTTGCCGAAGCGGTGCAAGTGGCGAAAGCCGCCGCGATGCCAGTGAAAACCGTGTGGTCGCGTGAGGACGATATTCGCGGCGGTTATTACCGTTCGATGTTCCTGCATCAAGCGAAAATCGGCCTTGGGGCCGACGGCCTGCCATCGAGTTGGCAACACGTATTGGTCGGCCAATCGATCATGACCGGCACGTTGATGGAGGCGATGATGGTCAAGAACGGCATCGACCCGACCTCGGTCGAAGGCGTTGCCGACAGTCCTTATGTCAAAGGTCTGGCCCATCATCAGGTCGATCTGCATTCGCCGCAGACCGGGATCAATGTGCTGTGGTTGCGCTCGGTGGGCCACAGCCACACCGGGTTTGTCATGGAATCGCTGATCGATGAAATGGCCACGGCGGCGGGCAAGGATCCGGTCGAGTACCGACGAACCTTGCTCAAGGATCATCCTCGGCATTTGGGCGTGCTTAATCTGGCGGTGGAGAAAGCCAACTGGAAAGCGCCGTTGCCGGACGGCCATGCCCTCGGTGTGGCAGTGCACGAATCGTTCGGCAGCTATGTGGCGCAGGTCGCCGAGGTGTCGCAGGACAATCTGGCGATCCGCGTACATCGCGTCGTTTGCGCGGTGGACTGCGGGATTGCAGTGAACCCGCAGAGCATCGCCGCGCAGATGGAGTCGTGCATCACCTTCGGCCTCGGCATGGCGCTGCACAGCAAACTGACCCTGAAGGACGGCGCTGTGGTGCAGTCCAACTATCACGATTATCAGGTGCTGCGGCTCAACGAGATGCCGGTGGTGGAAGTGCACATCGTGCCCAGCACTGACAAACCCGGCGGCATCGGCGAGGCCGGTGTGCCGCCGACTGCGCCAGCGGTGGCCAACGCGGTGTTCGCCCTGACCGGGCAACGCTTGCGCGAGTTGCCGCTGCAACTGTCGGGGGTGTGAGATGAAACGACATCTAGTATTGGGCACGGTCATTTTGCTGGGCTTGGGCGGTTATGCCTCGGACTTGTTTGCCGATGATCAAGAGGCCCTGAAAGCCTTCGGCACGGTGCAGAAAGTGTTCCAGAGCCCGCGCTGCCAGAATTGCCACATTCCCGGTGATTCGCCGTTGCAGTTCGATGCCGGCATTCCCCATGCGATGAACGTGGTGCGCGGCATGGACGGCAAGGGCGCGGCCGGTTTGCCCTGCGCAACCTGTCACGCAGAAAACAATCCGCCTGCCAGTTACGGCCCGCATGCACCGCCGGGTGCGCCGCACTGGAGCCTGCCACCGGCGGCACACAAAATGGCCTGGATCGGCCTGCCGCCAGACAAACTCTGCGCGATGATCAAGGATCGCTCGAGCAACGGCGACCGCGACTTTGCGGCGCTGATCAAGCATGTCAGCGAGGACAAACTGGTGCTCTGGGGCTGGAATCCCGGGGCAGGGCGCGCGCCCGTGCCGGTGCCGCACGATATTTTTGTCGCGCAATTCAAACTCTGGGCCGATGCCGGCGGGCCGTGTCCGGTGACGGGGATCTGATGGGTGAAGCCTCGCTGATTGCGCTACGCTCAAGTGCATTGATGACAACGGAGTGTGCGAATGCTGGTTCCAGGAAAACCCGCCAATGAAGCTGCGCGAATTCAGGTGCTGCACGGCCTCGACCTTCTCGACTCGGCGCCGGAGGAGCGTTTCGACCGACTGACGCGGCTGGCCAAGCGTCTGTTCAATGTGCCCATTGCACTGGTGACGCTGGTTGACGCCAATCGCCAGTGGTTCAAGTCGTGCGTGGGCCTTGATGCCACGGAAACGTCGAGGGATATTTCGTTCTGCGGCCACGCGATCCTGCAGAACGAACTGCTGCTGGTGCCGGATGCCCGCGAAGATGTGCGCTTTCATGACAATCCGCTGGTCACCGGCCATCCGAACATTCGCTTCTACGCCGGTTACCCGCTGACTGTGCCGAACGGCAACAAAATGGGCACGCTGTGCCTGATCGACACCAAGCCCCGTCAGCTCGACGATGAAGAACGCGCGCTGTTGCGTGATCTGGCGGAAATGGCCGAGCAAGAGCTGACCGCCGTGCAGATGGCGAGCATGGACGAGTTGACGTTGCTGTCCAACCGGCGCGGCTTCAAGCAACTGGCCCAACATGCACTGGACGCCTGCGCACGCCTTGAGCGGCCGGCGACGCAGCTGTTTTTCGATCTCAATGACTTCAAGCAGATCAACGATCTCTACGGGCATGCCGAGGGCGACAGTGCACTGAAGACTTTCGCCGATGTGCTGCGCATTGCCTTTCGCGAGAGTGATGTGGTCGGGCGTCTGGGCGGGGATGAGTTCGTCGCGCTGCTGACCGGCTCGAGCCACATTGAAACCACGAGGATCATGGCGCGGCTCAAGGAGATTCTCGAAGAGCGCAATGCCACGTTGCACCGGGGTTATGCGATTCGCTTCAGTGTTGGCCAGATTGAATACGACGGCAAACGCCACGAAACCGTGGATCGCCTGCTCGCCGACGCGGATGGCGCGATGTATGCGCACAAGCAGGCCCTGAAGCGCTGTTGATTCGGGCCCCATCGCTGGCAAGCCAGCTCCCACAGGGATCTGCAGTGAACCGGGATTTTGTGAACACCCGAGAAACTTTTGGGAGCTGGCTTGCCAGCGATGGCGTCCGCACATTCAACATCGTCATCGGCTGACCCACCGCCATCGCGAGCAGGCTCACTCCTACAAGGGGATTTGGGGTGTTGCGGGAATTTGGGGCATAAAAAAACCCGCCAGATCGGCGGGTTTTTTATTGGCTAAGCGAAGATCACTCTTCGATGTTGCCCATGGCGGTGGTGTTGAAGCCGCCGTCGACGTACATGATTTCGCCGCTGATGCCCGACGCCAGGTCGGAGCACAGGAAGGCGCCGGCGTTGCCGACTTCGTCGATGGTGACGTTGCGACGCAGTGGAGTTTGCGCTTCGTTGGCGGCCAGCATTTTCCGGAAGTTCTTGATGCCCGAGGCTGCCAGGGTACGGATCGGGCCAGCCGATACGCAGTTGACGCGGGTGCCGTCCGGGCCCAGGGAGCCGGCCAGGTAACGCACGCCAGCTTCCAGCGAAGCCTTGGCCATGCCCATGACGTTGTAGTTCGGCATGGTGCGCTCGGCGCCCAAGTACGACAGGGTCAGCAGGCTGCCGTTGCGGCCTTTCATCATTTCGCGGCCAGCTTTGGCCAGGGCCACGAAGCTGTAGGCGCTGATGTCGTGAGCGATGCGGAAACCGTCACGGGTGGTGGCTTCGGTGAAGTCGCCGTCCAGTTGGTCGCCCGGGGCGAAACCAACGGAGTGGACGATGCAGTCCAGGCCGTCCCACTTCTTGCTCAGTGCTTCGAAGACCTTGGCGATTTCTTCATCGCTGGCCACGTCGCACGGGAAGCACAGCTCAGGGCTCGAACCCCAGCCTTGGGCGAATTCTTCAACACGACCTTTCAGTTTGTCGTTCTGATAAGTGAAGGCAAGCTCAGCGCCCTCGCGATGCATGGCGGCAGCGATGCCGGATGCGATGGACAGCTTGCTGGCGACACCGACGATCAGTACGCGCTTACCGGCGAGAAAACCCATGTGTTGCTCCTCTTTCAGGTTATTGCGCAGTGGCTGGTGCCAAAAAAGCGGCTTCCAGCAACTGCTGTGTATACGGATGTTGGGGGGCGGCAAAAATACTTTGCGCGTCTCCCTGTTCGACCACTTGGCCATGCTTGACCACCATCAACTGGTGGCTCAGCGCTTTGACGACAGCCAGGTCATGGCTGATAAACAAATACGTCAGGTTGTACTTGGCTTGCAGTGAACGCAACAGCTCCACCACTTGCCGCTGCACTGTCCGGTCGAGCGCCGACGTCGGCTCGTCCAGCAGGATCAGCGCCGGTTTCAGCACCAAGGCCCGGGCAATGGCGATTCGTTGCCGTTGCCCACCGGAAAATTCGTGGGGGTAGCGGTGCCGGGTTTCCGGATCCAGACCTACCTCCTTCAATGCCGCAATAATCGCCGCCTCTTGTTCCTCGGCGGTGCCCATCCTGTGAATCCGCAGGCCTTCGCCAACGATGTCACTGACACACATGCGCGGGCTCAGGCTGCCAAACGGGTCCTGAAACACCACCTGCATCTCCCGCCGCAACGGGCGAACCTCGTTCTGCGTCAGGCAGTCTAGCTGCTTGCCTTCAAAGCGGATCGCGCCTTTGCTGCCGATCAGCCGCAAAATCGCCAGACCCAGCGTGGATTTGCCGGAACCGCTTTCTCCCACAATCCCCAGAGTCTGACCCTGAGGTAGGCTGAAATTGATGCCGTCCACTGCCTTGACGTGATCCACCGTGCGTTTGAGCAGGCCTTTCTTGATCGGGAACCAGACTTTCAGGTCCTCGACTTCAAGCAGCGGCGGCCCGATTTTATTGGTCGCCGGGCCTCCGCTGGGCTCCGCGCCGAGCAATTCCCGAGTGTACGGATGCTGCGGCGAACGGAACAGCTCTGCGCACGATGCCTGTTCGACGATGCAACCGCGCTGCATGACACATACGCGATGCGCAATTCTTCGCACCAGGTTCAAATCGTGACTGATCAGTAACAGCGACATGCCCAATCTGGCCTGCAATTGCTTGAGCAAATCGAGGATTTTCAGCTGAACGGTCACGTCCAGCGCCGTGGTTGGCTCGTCGGCAATCAGCAGTTCCGGCTCGTTGGCCAGGGCCATGGCGATCATCACCCGCTGGCGTTGGCCGCCGGACAATTCGTGGGGCAGGGCCTTGAGGCGCTTGTGCGGCTCGGGGATGCCGACCATCTCCAGCAGTTCCAGCGTGCGTTTGGTCGCGACTTTGCCGGTCAGGCCCTTGTGAATGCCGAGGACTTCGTTGATCTGCTTCTCGATCGAGTGCAGTGGGTTCAGCGAAGTCATGGGCTCCTGAAAGATCATCGCGATGCGATTGCCGCGAATGTGCCGAATGGTTTTTTCGCTCAGGCCCAGCAGGTTTTGCCCGGCGTAATTGATACTGCCGGCCGGATGACGGGCCATCGGGTAGGGCAGCAGGCGCAGGATCGAGTGCGCAGTCACCGATTTGCCCGAGCCGGATTCGCCCACCAGCGCGAGGGTTTCGCCACGCTTGATGTCGAAACTCACGCCTTCCACGACCCGGTGCACGCGCTCGCCGAAACCGAATTCGACGGCGAGGTCGCGCACTTCGATCAGATTGTCCTGATTCATTTCACTTCCTCGGGTCGAAGGCATCGCGAGCGGACTCGCCGATAAACACCAGCAAACTCAACATCAACGCCAACACGGCAAACGCGCTCATGCCCAGCCACGGCGCTTGCAGGTTGGATTTGCCTTGGGCGACCAGTTCACCCAGCGACGGACTGCCGGCCGGCAAGCCGAAACCGAGGAAGTCCAGGGCGGTGAGGGTGCCGATGGCGCCGGTGAGGATGAACGGCATGAACGTCATGGTCGAGACCATCGCGTTGGGCAGAATATGACGGAACATGATTGCGCCGTTCTGCATGCCCAGCGCCCTAGCGGCACGTACGTACTCGAGGTTGCGGCCACGGAGGAACTCGGCGCGCACCACGTCGACCAGGCTCATCCACGAGAACAGCAGCATGATCCCCAGCAGCCACCAGAAATTCGGCTGAACGAAACTGGCAAGGATGATCAGCAGATACAGCACTGGCAGCCCCGACCAGATTTCCAGAAAACGCTGCCCGGCCAGATCGACCCAGCCGCCATAGAATCCCTGAAGGGCGCCGGCAATCACGCCGATGATCGAACTCAAAACGGTCAGCGTCAGTGCAAACAGCACCGAAATACGGAAACCGTAAATCACCCGCGCCAGCACATCACGCCCCTGATCGTCGGTGCCCAGCAGGTTGTCCGCCGACGGTGGCGCCGGCGCCGGGACTTTCAGGTCGTAGTTGATGCTTTGGTAGCTGTAGGGGATCGGCGCCCACAACACCCAGGCATCCTTGGCCTTGAGCAGTTCGCGGATGTACGGGCTCTTGTAGTTGGCTTCCAGCGGGAATTCGCCGCCGAAGGCGGTTTCCGGGTAACGCTTGATCGCCGGGAAATACCAGCTGTTGTCGTAATGCACCACCAGCGGCTTGTCGTTGGCGATCAACTCGGCGCCGAGGCTCAGGCCGAACAGGATCAGAAACAGCCACAGCGACCACCAGCCACGCTTGTTGGCCTTGAACAGTTCGAAGCGGCGGCGGTTGAGAGGGGACAGGTTCATCTCAATGCTCCCGGCTTTCGAAGTCGATGCGCGGATCGACCAGGGTGTAGGTGAGGTCGCCGATCAGTTTCACCACCAGCCCGAGCAGAGTGAAGATGAACAGGGTGCCGAATACCACCGGGTAATCGCGGTTGATCGCCGCTTCGAAACTCATCAGGCCCAAACCATCGAGGGAGAAGATCACTTCCACCAGCAAGGAGCCGGTGAAGAAGATGCCGATGAACGCCGACGGGAAACCGGCAATCACCAGCAGCATGGCGTTGCGGAACACGTGGCCGTAGAGCACGCGATGACGGGTCAGGCCTTTGGCCTTGGCGGTGACCACGTACTGTTTGTTGATTTCGTCGAGGAAGCTGTTTTTGGTCAGCAGGGTCATGGTCGCGAAGTTGCCGATCACCAGCGCCGTCACTGGCAGCGCCAAGTGCCAGAAGTAATCGAGGATCTTGCCGCCGAAACTCAGCTCATCGAAGTTGTTCGAAGTCAGCCCGCGCAACGGGAACCAGTCGAGGTAACTGCCGCCGGCAAACACCACGATCAGCAGGATCGCAAAGAGGAACGCCGGAATTGCATAACCGACGATGATCGCCGAACTGGTCCAGACGTCGAAGTGGCTGCCGTGTCGCGTGGCCTTGGCGATCCCCAGCGGGATCGACACCAGGTACATGATCAGCGTGCTCCATAGCCCCAGCGAGATCGACACCGGCATCTTTTCCTTGATCAGGTCGATAACCTTGGCGTCGCGGAAAAAACTGTCGCCGAAATCCAGGGTCGCGTAGTTCTTGACCATGATCCACAGACGTTCCGGGGCCGATTTGTCGAACCCGTACATGTGCTCGATTTCCTTGATCAGCGCCGGGTCCAGACCTTGCGCGCCGCGATACGACGAGCCGGCCACCGACACTTCGGCACCGCCGCCGGCAATCCGGCTGGTGGCGCCTTCGAATCCTTCGAGCTTGGCGATCATCTGTTCCACCGGGCCACCGGGCGCGGCCTGAATGATCACGAAGTTGATCAGCAGAATGCCGAACAGGGTCGGGATGATCAGCAGCAGTCGCCGAAAAATATACGCCAGCATCTGATTACTCCGTGCCCGCAGGGTCGGCTTGCAGTTTGGTTTCGACTTCTACCGCCGGTTTCGCGTCAGGCTTGACCCACCAGGTGTTGATGCCGATGTCATACTTGGGTGAGACCTTCGGATGACCGATGTGATTCCAGTAAGCCACGCGCCAGGTCTTGATGTGCCAGTTGGGCACCACGTAGAAGCCCCATTGCAGCACGCGATCCAGTGCTCGCGCATGAGCCACCAGGCTTATCCGCGAATCAGCGTTGATCAGGTTTTCCACCAGTTGATCGACGATCGGATCCTTCAGACCCATGGTGTTGCGGCTGCTAGCCTTGTCGGCAGCGGCGCTCATCCAGTATTCGCGCTGCTCGTTACCCGGTGAGTTGGACTGCGGGAAGCTGCCGACCATCATGTCGAAATCCCGCGAACGCACGCGGTTGATGTATTGCGAGACGTCGACGCGGCGGATCACCAGATCAATGCCGAGGTCGCTGAGGTTGCGCTTGAACGGCAGCAGAACCCGTTCGAATTCGGTCTGCGCGAGGAGGAATTCGATGACCACCGGTTTGCCGGTGGCGTCGACCATTTTGTCGTCGACGATCTTCCAGCCAGCCTCTTGCAGCAGTTGATAGGCCTCGCGTTGCTGGGTGCGGATCATGCCGCTGGCGTCGGTTTTCGGATTCTCGAACGCTTCACTGAACACTTGCGCCGGCAACTTGCTGCGGAACGGCTCGAGGATCGCCCGCTGATCGGCATCGGGCAGGCCGGTGGCGGCCATTTCCGAGTTCTCGAAATAGCTGCGAGTACGGAAATAGGCACCGTTGAACAATTGCTTGTTGGTCCATTCGAAATCGAACAACAGACCGAGCGCCTGACGCACGCGCACGTCCTGGAACACCGGGCGGCGCAGGTTGAAGACGAAGCCCTGCATGCCGGTCGGGTTGCTGTTGGCGATCTGTTCCTTGATCAGGCGACCCTCGGTGACCGCCGGAATGTTATAGGCGTTGGCCCAGTTTTTCGCGGTCATCTCCAGCCAGTAATCGAACTGACCGGCCTTCAGCGCTTCGAGGGCGACGGTGTTGTCGCGGTAGTAATCGGTGGTCATCGTGTCGAAATTGTAGAAGCCACGGTTGACCGGCAAGTCCTTGCCCCAATAATCCTTGACCCGCTCGTAACGCACCGAACGCCCGGCCTTCACTTCGGCGACTTTGTACGGGCCGCTGCCCAGTGGAATTTCCAGATTGCCCTTGTTGAAGTCGCGATCGGCCCACCAGTGTTTCGGCAGCACCGGTAATTGGCCGAGGATCAGCGGCAACTCGCGGTTGTTGCTGTGTTTGAACTTGAACAGCACTTTCAGCGGGTCTTCGGCGATCACTTCGGACACGTCGCTGTAGTAGCCGCGAAACATCGGCGAGCCTTCCTTGGTCAGCGTGTTGAAGCTGAACACCACGTCGTCGGCACGCACCGGGTGGCCGTCGTGGAAGCGTGCTTCGGGACGCAGGTAGAAGCGCACCCAGCTGTTGTCCGGGGCCTTTTCGATTTTCCCGGCGATCAGGCCGTATTCGGTGAACGGCTCGTCAAGGCTGTGTTTGGTCAGGGTGTCGTAGATCTGCCCGATGTCATCGGCTGGCACGCCTTTGCTGATAAACGGGTTGAGGCTGTCGAAGCCACCGAACCCGGCCTGACGGAAGATCCCGCCCTTCGGCGCGTCGGGGTTCACGTAATCGAATTGCTTGAAATCGGCCGGGTATTTCGGCGGCTCGTTGTACAGGGTCACGGCGTGTTGCGGGGCGGCAAAGGCCAGCCCGGCGAACAGCAAGCCGCCGGCCTGGACGAGCAGGGTGCGGATAGGGTTCATCGATCTTTCTCCGAAGACTTCAGCCACCACGCGCTCAAACCCAGGGTGTAGGGCGGCGTGGTGACGAAGGCCAACCGGTTGCGGTAGGCCAGACGGTGATAATTGAGGTACCAGTTGGGAATGCTGTAGTGCTGCCAGAGCAGTACGCGGTCGAGGGCCTTGCCGGCGGCGACCTGTTCATCGCGGGTGCGCGCGGCGAGCAATTGTTCAAGCAAGTGATCGACCACCGGGTTGGCGATGCCCGCGTAATTCTTGCTGCCCTTGATTTTGACCTGGCTGGAGTGGAAGTACTGCCACTGCTCAAGGCCAGGGCTGAGGGTCTGGTTGAGCGTCATCAGGATCATGTCGAAATCGAACTGATCGAGGCGTTGTTTGTACTGCGCACGATCGACCGTGCGCAGGCGCGCGTCGATGCCGATGCTGTTGAGGTTCTCGATGTACGGCTGGAGGATGCGTTCCAGATTCGGGTTGACCAGCAACAGCTCCAGACTCAACGGTTGGCCATTGGCGTTTTGCAGGCGCTGACCGTTGAGCTTCCAGCCGGCTTCGGCGAGCAGGGCCAGGGCCTTGCGCAGGGTTTCTCGCGGAATGCCGCGACCGTCGGTTTGCGGCAGGGTAAACGGCTCTGTGAACAGCTTGGCCGGGAGTTGCTCTTTATACGGCTTGAGCATCAGCCATTCATGGCCGACTGGCAGGCCGCTCGCGCTGAATTCACTGTTGGGGTAGTAACTGGTGCTGCGCTTGTAGGCGTCGCTGAACAGCGCCCGGTTGGTCCACTCGAAGTCGAACATCAGGCCCAGTGCTTCGCGGGTTTTCACGTCAGAAAACGTGGCGCGGCGGGTGTTCATGAACAGGCCCTGACTCTGGGTCGGGATCTGATGCGGGATCTGCGCCTTGATCACGTCGCCACGGCGAACGGCCGGGAAGTTGTAGCCGTTGGCCCAGTTCTTCGCCTGATGCTCGATGTAGATGTCGAACTCGCCGGCCTTGAACGCTTCGAAGGCGACATCGCTGTCACGGTAAAACTCGACTTCCATGCGATCGAAGTTGTACTTGCCGCGATTGACCGCAAGGTCCTTGCCCCAGTAATCCTTGACCCGTTCGAAGATCAATTGCCGGCCCGGCGTCACCGAAGTGATGCGGTACGGCCCGCTGCCCAGCGGCGGCTCGAAAGTGGTGGCCTTGAAGTCGCGGTCTTTCCAGTAATGCTGCGGCAGTACAGGCAGTTCACCGAGGCGCAGGATCAACAGCGGATTGCCCGAGCGCTTGAGCACAAAGCGAATCCGCTGCTTGTTGAGGATGTCGACCCGCAGCACTTCTTGCAGCGCGGTGCGGTACAGCGGATGACCGTCCTTGAGCAGCGTTCGATAGGAGAACGCCACGTCATAGGCGGTAATCGGCGTGCCATCGTGGAAACGCGCTTCCGGGCGCAGATTGAAGACGACCCAGCTGCGATCTTCGCTGTACTCCACCGATTGCGCGATCAAGCCGTAGCTGGACGCTGGTTCATCGCCCGATGGCGAATATTGGCCGGTGCCGACCATCAGCGGCTCGTTCAGCTCGTTGATGCCGTACTGGAGGAAATTACCGGTAGAAACCGGGCTGGTGCCCTTGAAAGTGTACGGGTTGACCGTATCGAAGGTGCCGAACGCCATCACCCGCAACGTACCGCCCTTGGGCGCTTGCGGGTTGACCCAGTCGAAGTGGGTAAATCTGGCCGGGTACTTGAGCGTGCCGAACTGCGCATAACCGTGACTTTCGGTAATCGTCGCGCTTGCGGTTGAGCTCAAGGCCAGGCTGATCAGGAGCAGGAGGAGGGCACGCTTCAAGTCAGATCCGATCCAGCGGCTTGGGCTTTGTGGGCCGTACAGTAACAGCTTGTCTGGACAGGAAAAAGATGCGGGTTAATGCTGTGTTAATGCAAAAAAAAGATCGCCGCCTGCGGCAGCTCCTACAGTGATCGATGTAGGAGCTGCCGCAGGCTGCGATCTTTTGATTTTACAATCAGTGCGGCTGGTAAACCGTGAGCATCTGCCCCGGCTTCAATGCCTTGCCCGCACCCGGATTCCAGCGCTTGAGATGTTGCATCTCGACGTTGAATCGCTTGGCCACAACGTACAGCGTGTCGCCGCGTTTGACCTTGTACTGGGTCTGCTGCTCGCTGTCGCTCTTGCCTTTGGTCTTGCTGTTGGCCGCCACCACCGTGTTGACCCGACCGGACTTGCGTGCCGGGCTGCGCTTGGTGTTGTCCTGCATCACCAGGGTCTGGCCGATCTTGAGGTTCTTGCCGGTCAGCTTGTTCCAGCGCTGCAGATCCTTCACTTCGACCTTGTTGGCCTTGGCGATGGAGCCGAGGTTATCGCCACGCTTGACGCGATAGGCGCGCTTGAGCTGCGCGACCTGGGTTGGATCAGCACCTTCAAACACCGGTTTCAGCGAACGCGGGCTGATCAACTCGTCAGGGCGCATGGTCTGCAGACTGGCAGTCAGCAATTGCGCCTTCGACGTTGGCACCAGCAAATGCTGAGGGCCGTCGATGGTGGTGCGTTGCTTGAACGCCGGGTTGAGCTGGAACAGTTCGTCTTCGTCGATGTTGGCCACCGCGGCAACCTTGGACAGGTCCATGCGCTGGTTGATTTCGACGACCTGGAAGTACGGTTCGTTGGCGATCGGGTTGAGGTTGACCCCGTAGGCCTCTGGCGCCAGCACCACTTGTGACAATGCCAGCAGTTTCGGCACGTACGCCTGGGTTTCCGCCGGCAGCGGCAGGTTCCAGTAGTCGGTAGGCAGGCCAAGCTTTTCGTTGCGTTCGATGGCGCGGCTGACCGTGCCTTCACCGGCGTTGTACGCCGCCAGAGCCAGCAGCCAGTCACCGTTGAACATGTCGTGCAAGCGGGTCAGGTAATCCATTGCTGCGGTGGTCGAAGCGGTGATGTCGCGACGGCCATCGTAGAAGCGGGTCTGACGCAGGTTGAAGTAACGCCCGGTGGAAGGAATGAATTGCCACAGGCCGACAGCATCGGCCCGGGAATAGGCCATCGGGTTGTAGGCGCTTTCAATCACTGGCAGCAGGGCCAGTTCCAGCGGCATGTTGCGTTCTTCGAGGCGTTCGACGATGTAGTGAATATAGAGACTGCCGCGTTCGCCGGCGTTCTCGAGGAAAGAGGGATTGCTGGCGAACCACAGGCGCTGCTGCTCGATGCGCGGGTTCACGCCGAGGCCTTCCTGCAACTGGAAGCCCTGGCGCATGCGCTCCCAGATATCCTGGGGAACCTGTGGGCTGGGCTTCTCGGTCAGCCAGATCGGCTTCTGCTTGGCTCGCGCAGCAATGTTCGGCGTATGGGTCGCTTCAGTCTGCGGAGCATGGCTGGAACAGCCCGCCAGCGTGGCGGACACAGCCACCGCGATGGCTTGCGCCAGGCGGGTCAATGCGTCTGAATTGACGGACTTACGTATGGATGACGACATTGGCTGGAAGTAAGTTCCGGGCAAAAATGTCGGGCGATTCTAGAAAGCGCACCCCCCGAGGTCAACCATTCAGAATTTTTGTACCAAGCAGAGGGGGGCTTAGAACTTATCTTTCCAAGCCCGCAGAGCCGCAAAAACCTCACTCGGCGCCCGGTTTTGAGCGCCTGCCCGTTCGTCCACTTTTTGTGTAACTAATGTTTCAGCGGTACGCAAAAACGGATTTGTGAGCTTTTCCAGGGCAATGGTCGACGGCAGGGTCATGACACCGTTTTGCCGTTGCTGGGTGACTTTTTCCAGACGGGCGGTGACATTCGGGTTGCCCGGTTCGACGGCAGCGGCAAACTTCAGATTGCTCAGGGTGTATTCGTGGGTGCAGTAGACCAGCGTGTCTTCCGGCAAAGCGGCCAGACGACTGAGCGAGTGATACATCTGCTCCGGCGTGCCTTCGAACAGTCGGCCACAGCCAGCGGCGAACAGCGTGTCGCCGCAGAACAGCAGACCGTGGTGGTAATAGGCAATGTGCCCAAGGGTGTGACCGGGCACCGCATAGACAGCGAAGTCCCAGCCGAGCACGCTGACACTGTCGTTGTCCTTGAGCGCTACGTCGCGCGCCGGGATGCTTTCGCTGGCTGGCCCATAGACTTTTGCACCGCTCGCCGCTTTCAGGCGCTCGACGCCGCCGACGTGATCATGGTGATGGTGGGTGATCAGGATATCGCTCAACACCCAGCCAGGATGGGCTTCAAGCCATGCCAGCACAGGCGCGGCATCGCCCGGATCGACCACCGCGCAACGTTGGGTACGGTGATCCTGTAACAACCAGATGTAGTTGTCGGTGAACGCGGGCAGGGCACTGATCTGTATCATCGTCGGAATTCGCCAAGCGGAAAACATTGGCGCATCTTAGTAGTTCCTGGCGCGTTGGAGAATGACATGACCGATAAAGCGTTCGCTCAGGCTGATCCGGACTGGCTGGCGTTGATCAGCGCCGCCCGTGAATGGCTGTCGGGGCCGCTCGGGCAATTTCTGCTGGATGAAGAGCGGCGCATGCTCGACGACGAGTTGGGCCGGTTCTTTGGTGGCTATCTGGTGCATTACGGGCCGTCGGCGCAAACCCCACCGTCAGCGCCTCAGGTGCAGCGCAATGTGCGTCTGGGTGCGCCGCTGCCGGGGGTCGAGATCGTCTGCGAAGAGCAAGCCTGGCCGCTGAGCGAGCATGCGGCGGACGTGGTGGTGATGCAGCACGGTCTGGATTTCTGCCTGTCGCCCCACGGTTTGCTGCGTGAAGCGGCGAGCAGCGTGCGGCCTGGCGGGCATTTGCTGATCGTCGGCATCAATCCATGGAGTACCTGGGGACTGCGTCATGTGTTCGCCCACGACGCGTTGCGTCAGGCGCGTTGCATCTCGCCGTCGCGGGTCGCCGACTGGCTCAATCTGCTGGGCTTTGCGCTGGAGAAACGCCGCTTCGGGTGCTATCGTCCGCCGCTCGCGTCGCCCAAGTGGCAGGCCCGTCTGGCCGGCTGGGAACGCAAGGCCGGTGACTGGCAACTGTCGGGCGGCGGCTTCTATTTATTGGTTGCGCGCAAGATCGTGGTCGGCCTCAGGCCTTTGCGCCAGGAGCGCCGCGAGCCGATGGGCAAGCTGATTCCTCTGCCGATGGCCAAGGTCAATCGCCGCCGCATCGAACCGTAAACCTTCTTTTTATATGTGGCCGGACTTGCTCCGGCCTCGGCCATTGTCGATCCGTGATCGGTGGGGCGAACATCAATTCTGGATAGAGTGGCATGAGCGAAAGCGTTGAAAGCGTCGACACCGTAGAACTGTTCACTGACGGCGCCTGCAAAGGCAACCCCGGCCCGGGCGGCTGGGGCGCCTTGCTGGTATGCAAGGGCGTTGAAAAGGAACTGTGGGGCGGCGAAGCCAACACCACCAACAACCGCATGGAACTGCTCGGCGCCATTCGTGGCCTCGAAGCCTTGAAACGTCCGTGCGACGTGCTGCTGGTGACCGACTCGCAATACGTGATGAAGGGCATCAACGAGTGGATGGCCAACTGGAAGAAGCGCGGCTGGAAAACAGCGGCGAAAGAACCGGTGAAAAACGCCGACCTGTGGAAAGAGCTGGACGAGCAGGTCAATCGCCACAAAGTCACCTGGAAATGGGTGCGCGGGCACATTGGCCATCACGGTAACGAGCGGGCTGACCAGTTGGCTAACCGTGGGGTAGATGAAGTGCGCGGTTACAAGCAGAGCTGATTTCGCTTCTGAACCGTGGTGCGGCCATTCGCGGTCTGACTGAAACACCCCGCCGAGCGTGTTAACATCCGCGTTTTTTGCAAGATCGACCCGTTGAGAGCTGAGCACTGATGGCCACCAGATCCGTTGTACTCGATACCGAAACCACCGGCATGCCGGTGACCGATGGTCACCGGATCATTGAAATCGGCTGTGTCGAACTGATCGGTCGGCGCCTGACGGGCCGGCATTTTCACGTTTACCTGCAACCGGATCGCGAGAGTGATGAGGGCGCGATTGGCGTTCACGGCATCACCAACGAATTCCTCGTGGGCAAGCCGCGTTTCAACGAAGTCGCTGATGAGTTCTTCGAGTTCATCAAGGGCGCACAGCTGATCATCCATAACGCGGCGTTCGACGTTGGCTTCATCAACAACGAATTCGCGCTGATGGGCCAGCAGGATCGTGCTGACATCACCCAGCATTGCTCGATCCTCGACACCCTGATGATGGCTCGGGAACGTCACCCGGGTCAGCGCAACAGCCTCGATGCCTTGTGCAAACGCTACGGCGTCGACAACTCTGGCCGTGAACTGCACGGGGCCTTGCTCGACTCGGAGATTCTCGCCGACGTCTACCTGACCATGACCGGTGGCCAGACCAGCCTGTCGCTGGCTGGCAATGCCTCTGACGGTAATGGCACGGGCGATGGCGCGGACAACTCGGCCACCGAGATTCGCCGCTTGCCGGCGGATCGCCAGCCTGCGCGGATCATTCGTGCGACTGAGGATGAGTTGGCGGCGCATCTGGTGCGGCTGGAAATTATTGCCAAATCGGCGGGCGGCCCGGCGTTGTGGACGCAGATTGCCGAAGCCGACGCCCAAGCCTGAAGATCAAAAGATCGCAGCCTGCGGCAGCTCCTACAGGGGATTGCATTCCAATGTAGGAGCTGCCGCAGG
>NZ_RWIM01000129.1 GCF_009764645.1 Pseudomonas sp. PB106 | reverse complement strand
TGATCTAAAAAAAGCCAGATCAAAAGATCGCAGCCTGCGGCAGCTCCTACAGGTCTGATGTTCAGGTAGCAGGGGTAAGCGTTAAATCGCAGGCAAAAAAAACCCGGGTTCTGGGGGGTGAATCCGGGTTAAGACCATTAGGAGTAAAACAAAGGCACGCGGTCCGTTGGTACCTTTATCGGCGCGACACTTGGGGGAGATGTCGCCCGACAGTTCAAGTATTGATCAGTCTGGCGTGCAGTCCAGTGAGCCGGTCGGGGTTTTTAAACAAATTTGGAATACGTTTGCTTCAGTTGAGTTCTCATTGCGCCCAAAACGTTCTCAAAACGAACAAGAAACACAGATATGGTCGGATGATCCGTGCATTTTTGCGCAAGTTAGGCATAATACGCGGCTTCGAATTTTGACCCTTCAGACCTTTTCTTATGCACAAAGAACCTCGTAAGGTCCGTGAGTTTCGTCGCCGCGAGCAAGAAATTCTCGATACCGCGCTCAAGCTGTTCCTCGACCAAGGTGAAGACAGTGTCACCGTCGAGATGATTGCTGATGCCGTGGGTATCGGCAAAGGCACGATCTACAAGCACTTCAAATCCAAGGCCGAGATTTATCTGCGCCTGATGCTCGACTACGAGCGTGATTTGAACGAGCTGCTGCATTCGGCGGATGTCGACAAGGACAAGGAAGCGCTGTCCCGTGCCTACTTCGAATTCCGCATGCGCGACCCTCAGCGTTATCGCCTGTTTGACCGCCTCGAAGAGAAGGTGGTCAAGGGCAATCAGGTGCCGGAGATGGTCGAGGAGTTGCACAAGATCCGTGCCTCGAATTTTGAACGCCTGACCTTGTTGATCAAGGGCCGCATCAGCGAAGGCAAGCTCGAAGACGTGCCGCCGTACTTCCACTACTGCGCATCCTGGGCGCTGGTGCACGGCGCTGTGGCGCTGTATCACTCGCCGTTCTGGAGCAATGTGCTGGAAGATCAGGAAGGTTTCTTCCAGTTCCTGATGGACATCGGCGTGCGCATGGGCAACAAGCGCAAGCGCGATCCGGAAACCCCAAGCAGCTGAGCCATTCAGCAGCCTTATTGCGCCATGATTTCGCTACATGACGCAGTACCGCAGGAATATACTCAGGCATAGGGCTTGCTAAAACTTGATTTGTGAGTCAAGTTTTAGCGGCTCGAAATTCTATCGCCGGAGTGATCATGATCGTTGACCGTCAAGGCAGGCGTTTTCGCAATTTGCGCATCAGCCTGACCTCAGCCTGCAATTACGCGTGTACCTACTGCGTGCCCAACGGCAAGCGGTTGGTGGCTGCGCAGGATGAACTGTCGGCCGACGCGATGGCGCGTGGCGTGGCGTATCTGATCGAAGCCGCCGGCATCGAGCGGCTACGCATCACTGGCGGTGAACCGCTGGTCAGCCCCAAACTCGAATCGTTCATGACCGCTGTCGGCAAGATGGGCCTGGAAGACATCAGCCTGACGACCAACGGTCAACTCCTCGCAAAGAAACTCCCGCTGCTGGTCGATGCCGGCCTGCGTCGGATCAACGTGTCCCTCGATACTTTAGACGCCGGCGCGTTCCGCAGCATTGCCCGTGGCGGTGACCTGGCCACCGTGCTCGATGGCATGGATCAAGCGAAAGCTGCGGGCATGAAGATCAAGGTCAACATGGTGCCGTTGCGCGGACAAAACCTCGATCAGGTCATGCCGCTGCTCGATTACTGCCTGGAGCGCGGATACGAACTGCGTTTTATCGAGTTGATGCGCATGGGCCATCTGGCCAAGGACAACAACGCGTTCCTGCAACAGTTCGTCAGCCTGCAGCAGTTGCTGGCGCTGATCGGCGAGCGCTATGAATACGCGCAAACCGATGCGCCTGTGGACGCCACCGCCGTGCGCTATGCGATCCCGGGGTTGGGCACCTTCGGCGTGATCGCCAATGAAAGCGTGCCGTTCTGCCGGACATGCTCACGCCTGCGCTTGTCGTCGACCGGATGGCTGCACGGTTGCCTGTCGTCAAGCAATCGCCATTATGTCGGCGATCTGCTCGACAAGCCGCGTCATCAGGCGCTGCCAGCGTTACAGCGTTTGCTGGTCAAGGCGTTGGGGGACAAGCAGGAAGTGGCTTTCTCCGGCGGCGCCACCGTCATGAAAATCATCGGCGGCTGAACCCGCTTTCGCGAGCAAGCTCGCTCCCACATTTGGAATGCATTTCGAATGTGGGAGC
>NZ_RWIM01000015.1 GCF_009764645.1 Pseudomonas sp. PB106 | reverse complement strand
GCTCGCGATAGCGGTGTGTCAGTCAACATCGGTGGCTCTGACAGACCGCTATCGCGAGCAGGCTCACTCCTACAGGGGATCTAGGCTTGGCGATAGGGCAAGGCGGTTTTCGCTTCTTCGGCATAGGCCAGGATGCCGGCGCGTTCTTGCTGGAGGAAATCCTTAACCGCCGCTTTCAGCCCGGGATGGCGCAGGTAATGCCACGAATGGGTGATCACCGGTTCAAACCCGCGAATCAACTTGTGTTCGCCCTGAGCCCCAGCATCGAAACGCTGATAACCCTGGGCAATCGCGTAGTCCATGCCTTGATAGAAACAGGTCTCGAAATGCAGCCGGTCAAACTCGGCCAGGCAGCCCCAATAGCGCCCGTAAAAACTGTCGCCACCGACCAGACTGAACGCCATCGCCACCGGCCGTGAGCCCTGTTTGGCCAGCACCACGCGGATCGACTCCGGCATGCGATCGGCCAACAGACTGAAAAATTCCCGCGTCAGATAAGGCGTTTGCCGGCGCACCGCGTAGGTGTTGGCGTAGCAGGCATAGACAAAATCCCACTGCGCCTCGCTGAGCTCACGCCCCTCCAGCCATTCGAACTCGAAGCCCTGCCCCGCCACTTGCTCGCGTTCCTTGCGCATCTGTTTGCGCTTGCGCGAACTGAGCACGTCGAGGAAATCCTGAAAGTCGCGGTAGCCGCGATTCTGCCAGTGATATTGGCAGCCGATGCGCTGCAGCCAGCCCGGTTGCTCGGCCATCGCCGCGTCGGTAAAGGGGTCGGTGAAATTGATGTGCGCGCTGGAAAGCCCTTCGATTTCCAGATAGCCCGGCAGGCTCTTGAGCAGTTCAAAACCGTCTTCGACATTGGCCGCCAACAAGCGCGGACCGCTGACCGGACTGAACGGCACAGCGGTCAACAATTTGGGGTAGTAATCGATCCCCGCACGGGCGCAGGCATCCGCCCAACCATGGTCGAACACGTATTCGCCGTAGGAATGCCATTTGCGATAGCTGGGCAATGCGGCAATCAACCGGCCCTCGTCGATGTGCAGCAAATGCTCCGGTTGCCAGCCGCTGTGGGGGCCGACACTGCCACTGTCTTCCAGCGCACTGAGAAAGGCATGGCGCAGAAAAGGCTGAGTTTCCGGCACCAGTGCGTCCCACGTCGCCGGAGCGATTTGCGACAGGTTTTGCAGGCATTGCAACGGCATCAAATAGCTCTCCACACAGGACTTCAGCGCTCGGCGAGTATCGCCTATTGCGCCCGTTTGCACACCCGCCATCGGCCGACAGCGCTCTAGATCAATAGTTCGGCGCGAATCAACAACGTCATCATCCTGCCATCACTGTGCCACTGCTCTGTCATAAACCATCGCGATACTGGCGCCTGTTTTTAGAGCGCCGGGTTCTAACCCGGACACTGTTTTCCGACCTTAACCGTCGGTTGTGCCCAGGATGGTTCAGCCATCCTCTCTCATCTTCGGAGATTGCTATGCGTCTTGCTTCCACGAAAACTGCGGCGGCCCTGTGCGGTGGCTTGTTGCTGGCCATGAGCGTACCGGCCAGTGCTGCAGTCGACGCCAAACTGCTCGACATGCTCAAGGCTAACGGTTCGATTTCCCAGGCGCAGTACGTAGAACTGCAAACTGAACTGGCCAAGGATCAGAAGGCTCAGCAAATCGCGCAGCAGGCGCAGCAAGAGACCAACGAACAAGTCGCCGCCGTGGCGAAGAAAACCAACGATCAAAGCGTTTTCGACCAGAAACTGGCGTGGGCCGCGAAGACCCAGTTCAAGGGCGACGTGCGTATCCGTCAGGAAACCATCAAGATCGACGGCGAGCCGAACAACGGCGGCCGCGACAAGGATCGTCAGCGCATCCGTGCCCGTCTGGGTGCCTACACCGAGATCAACCCGCAGGTCGACACCGGCATCCGTATCGCCACCGGCGGCGGCGACGATGCCCGTTCGACCAACCAGGATCAGGACAACTACTTCGACAAGAAGCAGATCTGGCTCGACCTGGGCTACATCGACTACCACCCGGATCAGATCAAGAACCTGCACATCATCGGCGGCAAGATGCTCCAGCCGTGGGTGAGCATGGGCGACGTGATCTGGGACAGCGACATCAACCCGGAAGGTCTGGCCGTTACCTACAAATATCCACTGGGCAGCAGCGCCGAACTGTTCGGCAGCCTGGGTAACTACAACCTCAAGGACAACGTCGACGGCGATGGCGTGCAATTCCGTCACGATCTGCGTTTGACCGCCGGCCAGTTGGGTAGCCGCTTCAACATCACCGACAACTTGAAACTGACCCTGGGCGGCAGCGTCTACGCCTACCAGAACGACGAAGACAGCCGCTGCACCGGCACTTCCACACCGTGCGCCCTGGCCGTCAACGGCAACTCGGCCAACAACGAATTCCGTCTGTATGAGGGCTTCAGCCAGGTCGACATCGGCGGTCTGCCAATGCCACTGTCGTTCTACGGTCAGTACGTGAAGAACAACGATGCCGTGACCGATCAGGACACCGCGTGGCTGCTGGGTGCCAAGTCGAAAGTCTTCGGCCTGAATCTCGATTACAACTACCGTGACGTGCAGCGCAACGCCGTGGTCGGCGCCTTCACCGATTCCGACTTCGCCAACGGCACCACCGGTTCCCGTGGCCACAAGTTCAAGGTCGGTTACGACATCGACAAGAACTTCGCCATTGGCGCCACGTACTTCCTGACCAAGGCCGACTTCGCCAGCCGTGGTCAACGTGATGCAGACGCCAACACCCTGCAGCTGGATGCGGAAGCCAAGTTCTAAAAACGCTTCACCCTATAGCCCGGTGCGGGCGGGACGATCCCCATCATCCGTTCGTTTCATCCGCACTGAGCTATTCCCTTTGTAGGAGCTGCCGGAGGCTGCGATCTTTTGATCTTAAAAAACAAGATCAAAAGATCGCAGCCTCGTTTCACTCGTCAGCTCCTACGAAGAGCGATCCTTGCGACGTTGCTCGGCCAGGCGTTCGGCCAAGGCATCCTCACCCTCTTGCGGCTTCTCCGGCATCGCTTTCAACGTGGCCTGGATCAATTTCATCTGCCGAATGAAGCGCCGGCAATTGGGGCAGAACATCAGGTGATGACGCACCATCAGTTTCTCGCGAAAGCTCAACTGGCCATCGAGATAGTCGCTGGAGCGCGCCACTTGTTCCTTGCAGGTCAGCATTCGCCGGTCTCCTCAAAATGCTCCACCGTGGCGAAGACTTTCAGCCGCGCACGGTGCAGTAGCACACGGACATTGGAGAGCGAGATTTCCAGAAGATTACAGATCTCTTCCAGCTCCAGGCCCTGACGTTCACGTAACAGCAACACACTGCTTTGCAGCTCCGACAGGCTGAGCAAGGTGTGCTCCAGGCAATCGCGCAATTCATCTTCGGTGAGCAAGGCTTCGGGGGTGTCCTGATGCCAGGCGAACGGGGCGATCAGCCAATGGCCGTCACCGGGCGAGAAACGATCGTCATCGATGGTGCCGTGGGGCGACGGCAGGTCATCGATCAGCACTTCGCGGCGATTTTGCTTGTAGCGACTTTTCGCCGAGTTGGCGGTGATGGTCAGCAGCCAGGTTTTGAGACTGGAACGCCCCTCGAAGCTGCCGATATGGCGAACCACGGAAAGCCAGGCGTCCTGCACCACTTCTTCAACATGGCGCTGACCGACGATGGCATAGGCCACGGCGCGCATGGCGCTCTGGTAGGTGCTGACCAGCTCCTTGAAAGCCTTCTGCTCACCGGCCAGAAGGCGTTCGAGCAGTTGGGTGTCGTCCGTTGCGGCCATGCGTTACCTCTCTGAAAGCAAAAGATCGCAGCCTGCGGCAGCTCCTACAAGGATCAGTGTAGGAGCTGTCGCAGGCTGCGATCTTTTAAGGTGCTATCAACGTTTACGCAGAATCACGCTGCCGATCGAGTAACCGGCGCCGAACGAGCTCAGCACGGCCAGCGAACCGGCAGCCAGATCATCCTGATATTTGTGGAACGCAATCACCGAGCCGGCGGAGCTGGTGTTGGCATAGGTGTCGAGAATCACCGGCGCTTCTTCTTCGGTGGCTTCGCGGCCCAGCAGTTTGCGCACGATCAGGTGGTTCATGCTCAGGTTGGCCTGGTGCAGCCAGAAGCGCTTCACATCGCCAACATTCAGCTGGTTCTCTTGCAGATGCTCACCGATCAACTCGGCAACCATCGGGCAGACATCCTTGAACACCTTGCGGCCTTCCTGGACGAACAGCTTGTCTCGGGCACCGACGCCCTCTTCTGCGGCGCGGTTGAGGAAGCCGAAGTTGTTGCGGATGTTGTTGGAGAACTTGGTCAGCAGTTTGGTGCTGACCACGTCGAACTGGTGCGTGGACGTCGCCAGATCAGCGCGCTCGATGATCACCGCAGTCGCGGCGTCGCCGAAGATGAAGTGGCTGTCACGGTCACGGAAGTTCAGATGCCCGGTGCAGACTTCCGGGTTGACCATCAGGATTGCCCGGGCCTGACCCAATTGCACGCTGTTAGCGGCGGCCTGAATGCCGAAGGTCGCCGAAGAACACGCCACGTTCATGTCGAAGCCGAAGCCTTGAATGCCCAGGGCTTCCTGAACCTCGATGGCGATGGCCGGGTAGGCGCGTTGCAGGTTGGAGCAGGCAACGATTACACCGTCGATGTCGGCAGCGGTTTTGCCGGCACGTTGCAGGGCCTGTTCGGCAGCGCCGATGGCCATCTGGCAAAGCACCGACCATTCGTCGTTGGAACGCTCCGGCAGGCGCGGGGCCATGCGTTGCGGATCGAGGATGCCGTCCTTGTCCATGACAAAGCGGCTCTTGATGCCCGAGGCTTTTTCGATGAACGCGGCGCTGGATTCGGTCAGGGCCTGGACTTCGCCGCTGGCAATGGCGTCGGCGTTGTCCGCGTTGAATTGCGCGACATAGGTATTGAAAGACTGCACCAGCTCTTCGTTGGAGATGCTGTTGGCCGGGGTATACAGGCCGGTGCCGCTGATGACGACGTTATGCATGGTCGTTTCTCTAATCTGTTCAGGCAGAAAGTGCTGGAACCGTCGTACCAACACACAAAGGGTCTATTCCCATCCGGGGGACGCAAACCTGGCATCGTTTTATTGCGCTGCGCGACGTGGCCGAAGGCTCTGGGTCGCGAAACCGGCGCTTATGGTCGCGAAGTTTGCCATAAACGTGGACTTTTGGCGCCTTTCTCAAGATCAACACGGATGATCGTTCCCACGCTCCTGCGTGGGAATGCAGCCCGTGACGCTCTGCGTCACTGGACGCGGAGTGTCCCCAGAGGCATTCCCACGCAGAGCGTGGGAACGATCAGCGTTACGGTTCTACCTGGCTCCACTGCTTGTTCAGGCGTTTATCGGAGATCGGTGTTTTCGTGCCCAACTGTTGGGCGAACAGCGAAACCCGGTATTCCTCCAGCCACCAGCGATACAACTCCAGCTGCGGATCGCGTTTGCCTTCCTGGGCATGTTTGGCGGCGCGAGCCTGGTATTGCGCCCAGAGGCCGGCGAGTTCGCCGCTCCAGACGCGATCCTTCTGCACCTGCGCGCCAAGCTTCTCGAAACGCTGCTCGACCGCCTTCAAGTAACGCGGAATTTCTTTGAGCCACTGCATCGGCGTCTCGCGGACAAAACCCGGATACACCAGGTGGCTGATTTGCTGCTTGATGTCATTCAGCGCCACGGCTTGGGCCAGATCGATCTTGCCTTTGAAGCGCTTCTGCAAACCGTGCCACAGCTTGAGAATCTCCAGCGTCAGCCGCGCTACGCGCTCGGCGTGTTCGGTCCAGCCGCCGCGTTTGCGCTCGGCCAGTGCCGCCAACCCGGCGCCATCGCGGGGCAGCGGGTCCTCACCTTCGAGAATGCAACTGTCGAGGCTAGCCAGCAGAATGTCTTCGACCAGCGCATCGACGCGGCCCAATTCACGATAGAGCAGGCCCATCTCCGTCTGCCCCGGCAACTTGCTGCGCAGGAATTTCGCCGGTTCGGCCAGTTGCTGCATCAACAGACGCTGCAACGCGCGACGGTGCTGGAATTCGGCTTCGGCCGGGGTTGAAAAGCGCCCTTCCTTGACCGTGCCGCCCTCTTCGACCAGCGCCGGATACACCGTCATCGATAGCCCGGCGATCTTCTGCTGAGTCTTTTCCGCGACCGGCGCGAAGACTTTCGCCTCGACCGGCTGCTGGCTTTTCGCACTCTGCGGCACGGCCAACGCGGCCTGACTGGCCTCGGCAAAGCGTGCGGTCAACTCAGCCAGATCGCGACCTTCGCCAAGGAACTTGCCCTGGCCGTCGACGATTTCCAGGTTCATCCGCAGATGCCCTTCGACGCCCTGCTCGGCTTCTGCCCACGCCTCGTCGCTGACCCGCGCGCCGGTCATGCGCAACAGCTCACGGCCCAGCGCTTGCGGCAACGAACCTTCGCCGAAGGTCATGCGCTGCAGGGCAGCTTTGATGAAGTCCGGCACCGGCACGAAGTTCTTGCGCAGCGCTTTCGGCAGGTTGCGCACGAGGGCGATGCACTTGGCCTCGATCAGACCCGGCACCAACCATTCCAGACGTTCCGCCGGCAGCATCGGCAACAGCGGCGCCGGCACGCGCAGGGTCACGCCGTCGCGCGGGTGATTGGGTTCGAAGTGATAGGTCAGCGCCAGTTCCAGATCGCCGATGTGCAGGGTGTCCGGATAGTGCAGTGCGGTGACTTCACTGGCCTCACGGGCCAGCACGTCTTCTTCGCGCATGATCAACAGCTGCGGATCTTTCTGACTGTTGATGCGGTACCAACTGTCGAAGGTCGCGGTCTGGTGAATCTCCGCCGGCAAGCGCGCATCGTAGAACGCGTAGAGGGTTTCTTCGTCGGCAAGAATGTCGCGACGTCGGGCCTTGGCTTCCAGTTCGTCGAGCTGTTCCAGCAGTTGCTTGTTCGCGGTGAGGCATTTGGCTCGGGACTGAATCTCGCCACGGACCAGACCTTCGCGGATAAACAGCTCACGGGACACCACCGGATCGATCGGGCCGTAATGCACCGGGCGGCGGCCGACCACGATCAGCCCGAACAGAGTGATCTGTTCGAACGCCACGACCTGGCCGCGCTTCTTTTCCCAGTGCGGTTCAAAGTGGTTTTTCTTGATCAGGTGCCCGGCCAGCGGCTCGATCCAGTCGGCGTCGATCTTGGCGACCATGCGCGCGTAGAGTTTGGTGGTTTCCACTAGTTCGGCGGTCATCAACCATTGCGGACGCTTCTTGCCGATGCCCGACGACGGATGAATCCAGAAACGCCGCTGACGCGCGCCGAGGTAATCGCCGTCTTCGGTTTTCTGCCCGATCTGGCTGAGCAAACCGACCAGCACCGCTTTGTGCAGTTTCGGATAATCCGCCGGCTCTTTGTTCAGGCTCAACTGCATGTCGCGGCAGATCAGGCTCAACTGACGATGGGAATCGCGCCACTCGCGCAAGCGCAGATAGTTGAGGAAGTTCTTCCGGCACCAGTTGCGCAGCGGGCTCGCGGTCAGCGCTTGGCGCTGCTCTTCAAAACCACGCCACAAATTCACCAATCCGGCAAAGTCGGAGTCGATGTCTTTCCATTGCGCGTGGGCCTGATCGGCGGCTTGCTGGCGCTCCGGCGGCCGCTCGCGCGGGTCTTGAATCGACATCGCACTGGCGACGATCAGTACTTCTTGCAAGCTGCCGAGCTTGGCCGCTTCGAGCAACATGCGGCCCATGCGCGGGTCGACTGGCAGACGCGCCAATTGGCGACCCAGAGGCGTCAGTTGACTGTTGCGATCCACCGCCGAGAGTTCTTGCAGCAGGTTGAAACCGTCGCTGATCGCCTTGCCGTCCGGCGGTTCGATAAACGGGAATGCGGTGATTTCGCCAAGGCGCAGATGCAGCATCTGCAAGATCACAGCGGCGAGGTTGGTGCGCAGAATCTCCGGATCGGTAAATTCCGGGCGGCCGTTAAAATCTTCTTCGCTGTACAAACGAATGCAGATGCCCGGCTCGACCCGGCCGCAACGACCTTTACGCTGGTTGGCGCTGGCCTGGGAAATCGCCTCGATCGGCAGCCGCTGCACCTTGGCGCGATAGCTGTAGCGGCTGATGCGCGCGGTGCCGCTGTCGATCACATAACGAATGCCCGGCACGGTCAGCGAGGTTTCGGCGACGTTGGTCGCGAGCACTACGCGACGCCCAGGGTGCGACTGGAAAATCCGCTGCTGTTCGGCCGGTGACAGGCGCGCGTACAGCGGCAGAATTTCAGTGTGTTTGAGTTGGGCTTTGCGCAGCATGTCAGCAGCGTCACGAATCTCGCGCTCACCGGGCAGGAACACCAGCACATCGCCGGGGCTGCGACGCTCGCTGCGTTCATAAGCGGCGACTTCATCGAGGGCGGCGAGGATCGCCTGATCCACGGTCAGGTCGTCCTCGACACGGTTGCCCTCCTCGTCCTGCTCCAGGGTCAGCGGGCGATACCAGGTATCCACCGGGAAGGTACGGCCGGAGACTTCAACAATCGGCGCATCGTCAAAATGCTTGGAGAAACGCTCCAGATCGATGGTCGCCGAAGTGATGATGACTTTCAGATCCGGGCGACGCGGCAGCAGGGTTTTCAGGTAACCGAGCAGAAAGTCGATGTTGAGGCTGCGTTCGTGGGCTTCGTCGACGATGATCGTGTCGTAGCGCTCGAGGTAGCGATCGTTCTGGGTTTCCGCGAGCAAAATACCGTCGGTCATCAGTTTGATCAGGGTGTTGGAATCACTCTGATCTTCGAAACGCACCTGATAGCCGACCAGTGAACCGAGCGGCGTGCCGAGTTCTTCGGCGACCCGGCTGGCAACGCTGCGGGCAGCGATTCGACGCGGCTGGGTATGGCCGATCAGACCGTGCTGGCCGCGACCGATTTCCAGACAGATCTTCGGCAACTGCGTGGTTTTACCCGAGCCGGTTTCGCCGGCGATGATCAAGACCTGGTGCTTTTCCATGGCCTTCTTGATTTCGTCGCGCTTGGCGGCAATCGGCAAACTGTCGTCGTAACGAATCACCGGCAGGCTGGCCTTGCGCGCCAGCACCTGATCACAGGACGCCTGCATGCGCGTCACCCACTGGGCCAGTTTGGCCTCATCGGGTTTCTTGCGCAGCTCAAGCAACTGCCGCCGCAGCCGGTGACGGTCGGCGAGCATGGCGTGGTCGAGGTTTTTCAGCAGTTTGTCGATGGAGGGCGATTCGTCGGTCATCGGGTAGGCAATTCGGTCGTCTGTTTATGCAGGGGGCCGATTGTCGCAGATTTGCCTCCGATTGGCCTGCTTCCCCTGTAGGAGCTGCCGAAGGCTGCGATCTTTTGATCTTGTTTTTTTAAAAGCAAAATCAAAAGATCGCAGCCTTCGGCAGCTCCTACAGAGGAGTTATTCGTTGTCCAGGCCTTTGCGGCGGTACGGGAAGACGTCGATGACTTTGCCGGCGCGAATCGCTTCCTGCAGGCTCTTCCAGTAATCAGCGTTGTACAACTCGCCGTGCAACTGATCGAACAACTTGCGCTGTCCCGAATCGGCAAACAGGAACGGCGGAAATTCCTCGGGGAACACATCCAGCGGCCCTATCGAGTACCACGGTTCGGAAGCCATTTCGTCCTCCGGAGTACGCGGCGCCGGGATATGGCGGAAGTTGGCTTCGGTGAGGAAACAGATCTCGTCATAGTCATAAAAGACCACGCGTCCGTGGCGGGTGACGCCAAAGTTTTTCAGCAGCATGTCGCCGGGAAAGATATTCGCCGCCGCCAGTTGTTTGATCGCCAGGCCGTAATCCTCAAGCGCCTCGCGCACCTGCGCGTCATTGGCGTTTTCCAGATACAGGTTGAGCGGGGTCATCCGCCGTTCGGTCCAGCAGTGGCGGATCAACACGGTGTCGCCCTCGACCGACACCGTCGAAGGCGCTACGTCCAGCAATTCCTCAAGACACGCCGGATCAAACTTGCTCAGTGGAAAACGGAAATCGGCGAACTCCTGGGTATCGGCCATGCGCCCGACCCGATCGACGCTTTTTACCAGTCGATATTTCTCGATCACCGTGGCGCGGTCGACGTTTTTCGAGGGCGAAAAACGGTCTTTGATGATTTTGAACACGGTGTTGAAACCCGGCAGGGTGAACACGCTCATGACCATGCCGCGCACACCGGGGGCCATGATGAATTGGTCATCGGTATTGGCCAGGTGATTGATCAACGCGCGGTAGAACTCGGATTTGCCGTGTTTATAGAAACCGATCGAGGTGTACAGCTCGGCGATGTGTTTGCCCGGCAGGATGCGCCGCAGGAAACCGATGAATTCCGCCGGCACCGGCACGTCGACCATGAAATACGAACGGGTGAAGGAGAAGATGATCGACACATCGGCTTCGTCGGTAATCAACGCATCGATCTGAATCCCGCGCCCTTCGCGGTGCAGCAATGGAATCACCAGCGGCCATTGTTCGTCGCGGGTGTAGATGCGCCCGACCAGGTACGCGCCCTTGTTGCGGTACAGCACCGAAGAAAACAGCTCGACGGCCAGTTCCGGATCCTTGCACACCCAGTCCGGCAGGTTCTCGCGCAGCTGCGCTTCGAGCCGGCGCAAGTCGCCGGGCAAATCGGCGTAATCCTCGCCGAAGCGATAGTCGGCGAAGATGCTCGCGAGCATCCCCGACAACTGCCCTTGCGGCTTGTAGGTGCGGGTTTGTGCGGCGCGGGCCCGGCGCAGGCTCGGGCGCGTGGTGTGGATGAACATGCAGCCATCGCTGATCAGGTCGTGGCTGAACAGCCCGCAGAAAATCGAGTTGTACCAGGTCTCGGACAGCTCATCGTCGAAGCGCAGGTCGATGACGCTGATGTAGGCGCTTTTCACCAATGGCCAGCAGCTGACGTTCATCAGCGTCTCTTCGGCGAAATATTCACGCAGGCGGGCGACGGTTTCGCCGACTTTTTCTTCGTAAAGGTTGATCCGCGCCGCCGATGCCGTCTGCGCCTCCTGCCAACGCGCTTGCTCGAAGCGCTCGCGGGCGCCGTCGGTGATCCGCCGGAAATGCTCGCGGTAATCGTCAAAGCCATCGAGGATCATGCGGGCGATGTCGGTGGCTGGCCATTGCTGCGGCATAAATGAGATCTCTGCGTGGCGGTAGGAATCTGTGCCTGAGCTTAGCCACGGAACGCCGCGCAGGTGAAGTGCAATTTCGGCCAAATCCACGCAAGGTTGTACGCCGATACAGTTTTTACGAAGTTTTTTTAATCGACCGTTCGGTCAATTTATCGCCTGCTCAGTCCCTTTCGCAGTCCTGCGCCAGCCCGCGGATTCTCTGGGCTTCGGATCCATTAGCGAGCAGATGCGTCTAGCCCGCGGTTTCTCTGCGGCCAAGCGCGGCATCAGCAAAGCATCCAGATTGGTCTTACCAAAATAGTGGCACTTTGATATACACCCCGCCATTACCCGCCTCACAACAAGATCCTCGGTCCACGAGGGCGACCTCTCCCCTCAAAAGATCAAGGAGCACATAGATGTCTATCCGGAATCTGCGCATCGGTTTGCGCGCCAGTTTGAGTTTCGCCGTATTGGCCGGTCTGCTGGTGTTGGTCGGCCTGTTCGGGCTGGGCCAGATGAAAACCCTGCGCGAAAGTGCGGTGGTGATTGAAGAGTCATGGATGCCGAGCATCGAGAGCATTCACGACGCTGCCGCCAACATCGCGAACATCCGCCTCGAATCGCTGCGGCTGATTACCAGCACCCAGCCTGCCGTGCGCGACCGAAGCAAAGGCATCATCAAGGCGCAACGCGAGGAATTGCTCAAGCGCCTCGGCGACCACAAAACCCTGCTCACCAGTGATGAAGAAGGGGCGATGCTCGACAGCTTGAATGCCAGCACCGCCAAGTACATGAGCATCCTCGAGCAGATCATCGTCCAGATCGACGCCGGGCAGACTGAACAGGCCTACACGCGTCTGAACAATGAGCTGGCGCCGCAAGGTGGGGTACTCGACAAGGCCCTGGAGCAGATGATCGCGTTCAACCAGCAAGGTGCAGATGCCGCCGCCGACGCAGCCGCCGCTATGTATCAGCAGGCGCTGTGGATTGTCGCCACGATCATCGTCATCGCGCTGATCGCCACCCTGCTGCTGGCCTGGCAATTGACCCGCAGCATCACCACGCCGATCAATCAGGCACTGAACGTGGCGCGCCGCATTGCCTCTGGCGACCTCAGTGGACAGATCGCCAGCAGTGGCAAGGATGAAGCCGCGCAGTTGCTCGACGCCTTGGCCGAGATGCAAGGCAATCTGCGTTCGACCATTCGTGGCATCAGTGAATCGGCGCAGCAACTGGCCTCCGCTGCCGAGGAAATGAGTTCGGTGATGGAGCAGAGCACCCGTGGTCTGCAACAACAGAACGACCAGATCGAACAGGCAGCTACCGCCGTCACCGAAATGAGCACGGCCGTGGATGAAGTGGCGGCCAATGCGGTGTCCAGCGCCGAGGCTTCCGAAGCCTCCAACGAAGACAGCAAGCACGGCCATGTGCAGGTCAGCGAAACCATCAGTTCGATTCAGGAGTTGGTCAGCGCGGTACTGGGCGCGTCGGAGCAAGCCGAGGGCTTGGCCACCCAGGCGCAGGACATCAGCAAGGTACTGGAAGTGATTCGTGGGATCGCCGGGCAGACCAATCTGCTGGCGCTCAACGCGGCCATCGAAGCGGCGCGGGCCGGCGAGGCTGGGCGTGGATTTGCCGTGGTCGCCGATGAAGTTCGCTCGCTGGCGCAACGCACGCAGAACTCCACCGAAGAAATCGAGCTGATGATCAGCAGTATCCAGCACGGCACCAGTGCCACCGTCGGCGCCCTGCAAAGCAGTGCCGAGCAGGCTGAACATACCTTGCGTCGAGCCAATAGCGCCGGGCAGGCATTGGAGAAAATCACTGCCTCGATTTCGCAGATCAACCAGCGCAACCTGGTGATCGCCAGCGCAGCCGAGCAACAGGCACTGGTGGCCCGCGAGGTTGATGAGAATCTGGTGACCATCCGCGATCTGTCGACGCAAACCGCTGCCGGCGCCACCCAGACCTCGGCCGCGAGCCAGGAACTGTCGCGTCTGGCCGTCGATCTCAACGGGCTGGTCACACGTTTTGTGATCTGAGCCAGTTCAATGCCCGATTAGCGGTTGCCTTCGACAGGGCGCTCGGCAACACTCTCGTCCCGATCAAGGAAGGAGCCCCGCCGTGAGCCCTGTCGATATTTTCCGTATGTTGTCGCTGGCAGCCATCTGGGGCGCGAGTTTTCTGTTCATGCGCGTGATTGCGCCGGTGATCGGCTCGGTCCCGACGGCATTCTTTCGCGTGTCGATCGCCGCCGCCGGGTTGCTGGTCATTCTGGGGCTGATGCGCATCAGTTGGGATTTCAAAGGCAAGCTGAAAACCGTGATGCTGCTGGGCGTGATCAATTCCGGGCTGCCGGCAACGCTCTACTCAGTCGCCGCGCAAGTGCTGCCGGCCGGCTACTCGGCGATTTTCAACGCCACCACACCGTTGATGGGCGTGCTGATCGGCGCATTGTTCTTCAGTGAGAAGCTCACGGCCGCCAAGTTCAGTGGGGTGTTTCTCGGTCTGTTCGGCGTCGGCGTGCTGACCCGCGCCGGTCCCGTGGCATTCGATCTGCAATTGCTGATGGGCGCCCTCGCCTGCCTGCTGGCGACCACTTGCTACGGCTTTGCCGGGTTCCTCGCGCGGCGCTGGCTGGATCAGGCCGGCGGCCTCGACCCACGCCTGTCGGCACTGGGCAGCATGCTCGGCGCGACGTTGTTCCTGTTGCCGTTGTTCGGCTACAGCGTCATCACCGCGCCACCGGTCAGTTGGGGCGGCTGGAATGTCTGGTTGTCGCTGCTCGGTCTGGGCCTGGGGTGCACGGCATTTGCGTACATCATTTATTTCCGCCTGCTCAGCTCGATCGGTCCGGTGAAGTCGATGACCGTGACCTTCATGATTCCGCCGTTCGGCGTATTGTGGGGGGCGTTGCTGCTGGATGAGCCATTGTCGATGGCGCATGTGTATGGCGGAGTGCTGATTGCGGCGGCGTTGTGGCTGGTGTTGAAACCTGCTGCGCTAAAACCCGTTGAAGTGAATACCCGGTAAGCGCTGCCGCAGGCTGCGATCTTTTGAGGTTGTTTATAAAGACAAGATCAAAAGATCGCAGCCTGCGGCAGCTCCTACAGGGATTAGCGTTATTGGGATTTACGGAACACGAATGCCAGGCCGATGACGATCAACACCATCCCCAGCACACTCAACGCCGCCAGACGATTGCCGAATATCAGGTAGTCCATCACCGCCGTCACCGCCGGCACCAAATAGAACAGACTGGTGACATTCACCAGATTGCCCCGCGCGATTAGCCGATACAGCAACAGCGTCGCCAGCACCGAAACCACCAGTCCCATCCACAACACCGGCACGATAAAACCTGCGCTGTGTTCGAAATGAAATGGCTGGAACGGCACAAATATCCCGCACAACAACAGCCCGGCAAGGTATTGCACCGGCAGCGTGCCGAGGGGATTGTCGGTGATGCGCTTCTGCATGATCGAGCCCAGGGTCATGCTCGCCAACGCCAGCAGACCGAAGAGCATTCCCGCCCAGGACATCCCGGCCAAGCCGATGCCCTGATAAACCACCATGATCAGCCCGGCCAACCCCAGCGCCAGACCGAACAGGCGACTCGCCGAGCGCTGCCGCTCCATCAAGACCACGGTGAGAATCGGCTGCACGCCCATGATGGTCGCCATCACGCCCGGGGTGACCTTGGTGTTCAGCGCCAACAGATAGAAAATCTGATAAGCCCCCAGCAACACCACGCCCGTGGCAATCGCGTAGAGCATCGGCTTGCCGCCCTTGGGCAGCTTCAATTTAAGCAACGGCGCCAATAGCAGCAGCCCGCACAGGGCGATCACGAAGCGCATCAGCAGAAAGGCGAAGGGCGAGGCGTGGGCCAAGCCCCATTTGGAGAAGATCGCGCCGCTGCTCCACAGCAGAACGAACAGGCTCGTGGACGTCGCCGCGAGCACGGATTTTTTCGACAGGACAAACATGGATACCACCTGTAGTCAGGCAAAAAGCCAACTCAGCCGAAGCTGAAATTCAGTAGGTTTTTCTGGCGGGCGCAGGGGTCAGCAAAGAATGCCGATCAGCCCGAAACGCCAACGCCCGGCGGTGATACGACTGCGCACACCGGCGTGCTACTGACAGGTGGGGGGTAATGACTGATCCGCTTGGGCTGCTGATTCCCGCACGGCACCACGACAGCGTTGACCGCTGAATCGACTACCGCGTTGATGAGGGATGCAGGCATTTGGGCAGATCTTTTTTGAAGGGTTGAAGGTGAGTCGTGCGACTCACGAGCGCCGACTATAACCAGCGTGGGACATGGATTGCAATGAGTTGGGCAAAGGGCCGCTAGCGACAGATGGATGCGAGCTGAATAGGCTGTTGAGCAACGGCGACACCTATCGATGGGGAGACATGGAATGCTCGAAATCACATGCCAAGGGAACGGACGTATTTGCGGTATCAGTTGTATCGGTCAGAGGCCAGGAAGCAGGCTGGCATCACCTTCTCGAAACTGCATGAAGAACTACAGAAGCAAGGAGTAGTGGACGTCGATCATTCCAGAGTTCGTTTCGAAGCAATTGATGCTCAAGCGCAGAGAGCCTATGAAGAATGGGTTGATCCTCATTTTTCCTGGCAAGACGTCGTCAGATGGAAAGTGAAAGAACCACTTAGCTTCGATTTGGCAATCTGGTTTGATCAGGAGTTATGCGGGCTTTGCTTTGCTAACCCGAATCAGAGTCGGTTAAGAGTAAAAATCGTGCGCCTGGAAGGAAAGCCCGAGAACGATCACCCTCTCAAAAGCCGAGTAGCGACATTTGCTTTGACCGCTGTTACTCACTTCGCACGAATCATCGGCAGTACGCAGATAGAAATTCAGGAACCTCTCCCAGGAGTGATCTCTCTTTACCGACAACTGGGCTTCGAATTCGATTCAGAGGATAGGCTTGTGAAGCTAATTGACTGAGTCTAGTATCGGGCAACTGCTCATTTAATGAACAACGCCGGAGGCACTATGAAGGCTGTCGTTGAAAAAGAGGCGCCAGGCGCCAGATCGGTAAAGGCCGATAGAAAACGCTCTTTCGGAAAGTTATCTGAGCAAGAGTTGCTCCGAATTAAAGAAGCGTTGGTAAATCCAGCCGTGGAGGAGCCGGGTGGTATTCTCGCTGGTGCCTCGTTCACCTTTCCTTCATAAAAAACCGCTCACAAAGAGCGGTTTTTTATGACCTGATCCAGCCTCAACCAAACAGCCAATACCCCAACAACGTCAACACCACCACCGCCAGCACCGGCCGCAACACGCGGTAGGCTTTCGGATGACGGCGTTTCCACTGTTTGACCACGCCGCTGAACTTGTCGCTGAAATTCTTGCTCCAGGCGTAGGCCTGATTGATCCCACCGACGCGTTCGTCATCAAGGTTCTGCGGTGCGGTTGCACGGCCGAGGAAAGCACTGATAGAGCGGTTGATGCGCGTCATCAGACGGTTTCGCAGTGGACGCTCGACGTCGCAGAACAGGATCACCCGAGTCTTTTCGGTTTCGTTCTTGACCCAGTGCACATAGGTCTCGTCGAACATCACGTCCTCGCCATCACGCCAGGCGTAAACCTGGCCGTCGACGAAAATCCGGCAGTCGTCGGAGTTCGGCGTCGATAAGCCAAGGTGATAACGCAGGGAGCCGGCGAACGGGTCACGGTGCGGGTTGAGGTGACTGCCACCCGGCAGCAGGGCAAACATCGCGCCTTTGACATTGGGGATGGCACTGACCAGCGCCACGGTTTTCGGGCACAGGGTTTCAGCCGACGGCAGCGGTTTGTCGTACCACTTGAGGTAAAAACGCTTCCAGCCCTTTTTAAAGAACGAACCAAACCCGGCATCGTTATTCTTTTCAGCGGCGCGAATATAGCCCTCATCGAACAAGTGCATGGCTTCGTCGCGAATGGTTTCCCAGTTATCGCGCAGCACATCCAGCTCCGGGAACTTGCTGCGATCCAGGTATGGCTTGGACGGCACGCTGGAGAACAGGTACATCAAGGCGTTATACGGGGCGAACAACGCCGAGTGGTTGACGAACTGACGCAGTACCGGCAATCGCGCCTTGCCGCGCAAATGCACATAGAGCGTGCTGCCCAGAAACAGCAACAGCACAAACGCCTTGGCGGCAAACGAAACGGTCATCAACAACTCCTTGAATAAAGACAACGCTGCGCAATGCCATTTACCCGACATGGCAGCCGGCCATGATAAACACTACCGGCCTCGGGAAAAACCCGCTCAACCCAAGATTCAGTGTTAAGAATTGCGCAACAAAGCATTTATTAACATAACGATCCTGAACCTTGGCTGACCTGAATCAAATGGATTTACTGCTGATTCTCCTGTTCGGTGAACAGGTCACTGAACAGCATGCTCGACAGATAACGCTCACCCGAGTCCGGCAGAATCACCACAATGGTCTTGCCCTGCATCTCCGGAGTTTCCGCCAAGCGCACCGCAACAGCCATTGCAGCACCGCAGGAGATACCGCAGAGAATCCCTTCTTCCTGCATCAGGCGCAGGGCCATGGCCTTGGATTCTTCGTCGGTGACCTGCTCGACCCGGTCAACCATCGACAGATCGAGGTTTTTTGGGACGAAACCGGCGCCGATCCCCTGGATCTTGTGCGGGCTTGGCTTGATCTCTTCGCCGGCCAAAGCCTGGGTGATGACGGGTGAGGACACCGGTTCGACCGCCACCGACAGAATCGGTTTGCCTTGAGTATTCTTGATATACCGCGAAACGCCGGTGATGGTTCCGCCCGTGCCGACGCCCGCTACCAGTACATCGACCGCACCATCGGTATCGTTCCAGATTTCCGGGCCCGTGGTCTTTTCATGAATCGCCGGGTTGGCCGGGTTATCGAACTGCGCCGGCATGAAGTATTGGTCGGCATCGCTGGCGACGATCTCGGCAGCCTTCTCGATGGCGCCTTTCATGCCTTTCGCCGGCTCAGTCAACACCAGTTCGGCACCCAACGCCTTGAGCACCTTACGCCGTTCGATGCTCATGGACGCCGGCATCGTCAGCATCAATTTGTAGCCACGTGCGGCTGCAACGAAAGCCAGACCGATACCGGTGTTGCCCGAGGTCGGCTCAACGATGGTCATGCCCGGTTTGAGTTTGCCGTTGCTTTCGGCGTCCCAGATCATGTTCGCGCCGATCCGGCACTTGACCGAATAACCGGGATTGCGCCCTTCAATCTTGGCCAGGATGGTCACGCCACGCGGCGCAATGCGGTTGATCTGCACCAGCGGCGTATTACCGATGGAATGGGCGTTGTCAGCAAAAATACGGCTCATGGCTGGGTCCTTATGCAGCGTTGAATTCAGCCTTCCAAGGTAAGCCTGTTGCCCATCGCAGTCCAGTCGGGTCGAACGTCTGTGGTCGCTGACAGTCAATCGCTTTACATCGTTCGGGAATTACCGCCATGAAGCGTCGCTACAGTTGGCCGTTGTGGACCCTCGCGGGAGTTGTTGTGCTGCTGATCGCCTTGCACATCGCCCTGCCCTACATGGTGCGCGACTACCTGAATGGCAAGCTTGCGGACATGGGTGACTACCGTGGCCAGATCACTGACGTCGATCTGGCCCTGTGGCGCGGGGCTTATAAGATCAATGGGCTGAAAATCGTCAAGGTCGACGGCAAAGTACCGGTGCCGTTCGTCAATGCACCGCTCATAGATCTGGCGGTCAGCTGGCACTCGCTGTGGTACGACCACGCGGTGGTCGCACAAGTGAAGTTCGTCAAACCTGAAGTTAACTTCGTCGACGGCGGTGCCAACAAGCAGAACTCCCAAACCGGTCAAGGCACCGACTGGCGCGAACAGCTGGGCAAGTTGCTGCCTATCACCCTCGACGAGGTGCAGATTAGCGACGGCAAGATCAGTTTCCGCAACTTCAACTCCAAACCGCCCGTCAATATGAACGCCACCAACGTCGACGCGAGCATCTACAACCTGACCAACGTCGTCGACAAAGAAGGCAAGCGTGATGCCCGGTTCGAAGGCAAAGCCCTGCTGCTCGGCCACGCACCGCTGGAAACCACGGCGACATTCGATCCTCTGAGCAATTTCGAAGACTTCGAATTCCGCCTGCGTGCCAAAGACATCGAACTCAAAAGCATGAACGACTTCGCCTCGGCCTACGGCAAATTCGACTTCAATGCTGGCCACGGTGATGTCGTCATCGAAGCCAAAGCCAAGAAAGCCCAAGTCAACGGTTACATCAAACCGCTGCTGCGCGACGTCGAAGTGTTCAACTGGCAACAGGACGTGGAAAACAAAAACAAAAGCATCTTCCGCTCAGTCTGGGAGGCATTGGTCGGGGGCACTGAAACCGTGCTGAAGAACCAGGCAAAAAACCAGTTCGCCACCAAGGTCGAACTCAGCGGCAACGTCCACCAGCAAAATATCAGCGCGTTCGAAGCGTTTTTGCAGATATTGCGTAATGGTTTCGTACAGGCATTCAGTGCGCGGTATGAGCGGCCCAAGCCGGATGCGGGTTAGGGTCTGGAGGTAAAAATGCATCCCGATACAGAGTGTCTGCGCCTATTTGAATATCCGAGGTCAGCCATTCAACAGCCCAGCCATCATCTGCTAGACGAGCTGTAGTGAAGATGTTCGGATCGACTAATGCATTTAGTCCTGGATAAGTATGGATGTCTCGACTCAGGTCAACCGTCACCTGCTGGCCATTGATAAAAGTCAGTGACAATAGGCAATCTGGATGTGCAGTAACTGCTGATAAGCGTGGTCGTTTCATAGGCAACAACTTTTAGCGCCTCCAAATGGGCGAAATGGGACATGCTTCACAACCGAGCGGGATCAATCTTCCAGGCTACAGAAAGTTTTGCCGCAGGTACTGACGTGTCCACAGAGGCTATCGCCGAATCAATCAGGTAAAAATACTGGCCATCCGCCGAGACTGAGTCAACATGTGACGCCCCATTCAGAGACTGAATAAGCCGTCTGCGTTCACAGTCGACCGGCCTGCGCGTTATAGTCGGGCATCCGATTATTTCGCCCCCGCCCTGCCCGTTCAGGTCGGCGTTACCGTTCGAGGATTAGCAGATGAAGTTCGAAGGCACCCAGGCCTACGTCGCCACCGATGACCTGAAGCTGGCGGTCAACGCCGCCATCACCCTGGAGCGGCCGCTGCTGGTCAAGGGCGAGCCAGGCACCGGCAAGACCATGCTCGCCGAGCAACTGGCCGAGTCGTTCGGCGCCAAGCTGATCACCTGGCACATCAAGTCCACCACCAAGGCCCATCAGGGCCTGTACGAGTACGATGCGGTCAGCCGTCTGCGCGACTCGCAACTGGGCAACGAAAAAGTCCACGACGTGCGCAACTACCTGAAGAAAGGCAAGCTCTGGGAGGCTTTCGAGTCTGAAGAGCGGGTCATTCTGCTGATCGACGAGATCGACAAGGCCGACATCGAGTTCCCTAACGACTTGCTGCAAGAACTCGACAAGATGGAGTTCTACGTTTACGAGATCGACGAGACCATCAAGGCCAAGAAGCGTCCGATCATCATCATTACGTCCAACAACGAGAAAGAGCTGCCGGACGCCTTCCTGCGCCGTTGCTTCTTCCACTACATCGCCTTCCCCGACCGCACCACCCTGCAGAAAATCGTCGACGTGCATTACCCGGACATCAAGAAAGATCTGGTCAGCGAAGCGCTGGACGTGTTCTTCGACGTGCGCAAGGTGCCGGGCCTGAAGAAGAAGCCGTCGACTTCCGAGCTGGTCGACTGGCTGAAACTGCTGATGGCCGACAATATTGGCGAAGCGGTGCTGCGCGAACGTGATCCGACCAAAGCCATCCCGCCGCTGGCCGGTGCCTTGGTCAAGAACGAACAGGACGTGCAACTGCTTGAGCGTCTGGCGTTCATGAGCCGTCGCGGCTCTCGATAAAGGCCATCGTCATGCTGCTCAACCTGTTCAATGAAATGCGTGCAGCCAAGGTTCCGGTATCGGTGCGCGAGTTGCTCGACCTGATCAACGCGCTGAAACAGCGCGTGACCTTCGCCGACATGGACGAGTTCTACTACTTGGCGCGGGCGATTCTGGTGAAGGACGAACGCCATTTCGACAAGTTCGACCGCGCGTTCGGCGCCTACTTCAATGGCCTCGAGAAGCTCGACGATCACTTGCAGGCGCTGATTCCCGAAGACTGGTTGCGCAAGGAATTCGAACGCTCGCTGAGTGACGAGGAACGCGCGCAAATCCAGTCCCTCGGCGGTCTCGACAAGCTGATCGAAGAGTTCAAGAAACGCCTCGAAGAACAGCAGGAACGCCACGCCGGCGGCAACAAATGGATTGGCACCGGCGGCACCAGCCCGTTTGGCTCCGGCGGTTTCAACCCGGAAGGCATTCGGGTGGGCGATGCCGGCAAGCGTCAGGGCAAAGCGGTGAAAGTCTGGGATCAACGCGAGTACAAAAACCTCGATGACTCGGTGGAACTGGGTACGCGCAACATCAAAGTCGCGCTGCGTCGCCTGCGTAAATTCGCCCGCCAAGGCGCGGCAGAAGAACTCGACATCGACGGCACCATCGACCACACCGCCAAAGACGCCGGGCTGCTGAATATCCAGATGCGTCCCGAGCGCCGCAACACGGTGAAGCTGTTGTTGCTGTTTGACATCGGCGGCTCGATGGACGCGCACGTGAAGATCTGCGAGGAGCTGTTCTCGGCCTGCAAGACCGAGTTCAAGCATCTGGAGTACTTCTACTTCCACAACTTCGTTTACGAATCGGTGTGGAAGAACAACATGCGCCGCACTTCGGAGCGCACTTCGACCCAGGATCTGCTGCACAAGTACGGTGCCGACTATAAGGTGATCTTCATCGGTGACGCCGCCATGGCGCCCTATGAAATCACCCAGGCCGGCGGCAGTGTCGAGCACTGGAACGAAGAGCCGGGTTATGTGTGGATGCAACGGTTCATGGAGAAGTACAAGAAGCTCATCTGGATCAATCCCTATCCGAAGGATACGTGGGGCTATACCTCTTCCACGAACATCGTCAGGGATTTGATCGAGGATCAGATGTATCCGTTGACGCTGCGTGGGCTTGAGGAAGGGATGCGGTTTCTTTCCAAGTGACGACCAGATCGTTCCCACGCTCTGCGTGGGAACGCATCCAGTGACGCTCTGCGTCACAAAGACGCGGAGCGTCCCGGGCGGCATTCCCACGCGGAGCGTGGGAACGATCAATCTGCTGCGTCTGTACTGACGCCATCGCGGGCAAGCCCGCTCCCACAGGTATCGGTGGTGTACATAAATTTCGTGTACAACTCGGACACTGTGGGAGCGGGCTTGCCCGCGATGCTTTTAGCTATTTCTGAAGCGCTGCAGATATTTGATGTGCTCGCGATGCGCGACATCTTGCACCACCGGCCGCAACCGCACCTGCGCGCCCGGCAGACACTGCGCTAACCGCGCCAGCGCCAACGGCGTCAACGCCCCCAGTCGCGGATACCCGCCAATCGTCTGCCGATCATTGAGCAACACAATCGGCTGGCCGTCCGGCGGCACTTGCACCGCGCCCAACGGAATGCCCTCGGAAATCATCGGCTGGCCCTGATATTCCAACGCCTTGCCCAACAAGCGGATGCCCATGCGATCCGCACGACTGTCCAGCGTCCAGGCACTGTTGAACACATCAAACACGCTCTGCCCGCTGAACTGGCCGATCTGCGCACCAAGCACCAGATCCAGCGGTGCAGGCGACTTCAAATCCGGCCGCAGCGCCACTGGCACTTCCCGCACCAACAGCGATTCTCCGTGATAACTGAGGGTCGACCCCTTGGCCAGCGGCAAGCCCATGCCATCAAGCCCGCCGAGCTCTTCACGCACCACTGTGGCACTGCTGCCCAATACCATCGGCGCCGCAAAACCACCGGGCGCTGCCAGATACGCCCGAGCGCCGAGCAACGGTTGCGTGAACTGCAACCGCTGACCTCTGCCCAACTTGAAACTGCACCACGGCGCCAACGGCTGACCGTCGACCTGCGCACCGAGATCCGCCCCGGCCAACGCCAACAAACAATCCTCGTCAGCCACCACGGTAAAGCCGCCAAGGGTGATTTCGACGACCGGTACATCCAGCCCATTGCCCAGCAACCAATTGGCCCAGCTCATCGAACACCAATCCGCCGCACCGCCCTGGGTCACGCCCAGATGCCGCACGCCGAATCGTCCGGCATCCTGCAACAGGCACAGCGGCGTACTCGCTTCAATCCTCAGTCGGCTCATACCTGCGCCTCCAATGGCGTGTCGTCGCCGCCCAGATTGATGAACTCGGCGTGACTGACCGCTTCGAAGCGCACCGTATCGCCGGGTTGCATCAGGCTGTAGCCATCGCGGTTGCGGTCGAACAATTTGGCCGGGGTGCGGCCGATCAGATTCCAGCCGCCGGGAGATACCACGGGGTACGCAGCGGTTTGCCGTTCAGCAATTCCGACACTGCCAGCGGCGACTTTCTTGCGTGGGGTATTCAAGCGCGGCGCCGCAAGAACTTCTTCGACCAAGCCCATAAAGGCAAAACCCGGCGCGAACCCGAGCGCAAACACCTGATATTCGCGGCCGCTGTGGCGACGAATCACCTCCTCCACCGCCAGCCCGCTGCGCTGGGCCAGCAAGCTCAGTTCCGGCCCGACGCTCACGTCATACCAGACCGGCAGCACATGGCACTCCCCCGAACGATGTGCATTGGGCGACAAATCAACCAGCGCCTCAGCAATCGATTCCCGCGCCTGATTCGGACTCAAAACCGTCAAATCGTAATGCACCATCAGCGTCGTATACGACGGCACCAGATCGATCAATTGCGCGCCAAACACCGCACGCAAACGCTCGCTGGCGGCGAGCATCCACGGCATGTTGGCCTCAGCGATTTCATCGAACAGACGCACCATCAGGCAATCCAGTGCCACCACTTCAATCCTTGGATTCATGACGCGCTCTGTTGATTCAAGGCGTGGCGAATGCGCTGCACGGCGGCCACCGAACTGGCGTTGTCGCCGTGTACGCAGAGGGTGTTGGCATGCAGACGGAAGGCGCTGCCATCGCTGGCGGTGAGGTTGTCGCCACGGGCAATGGTCAGTGCTTGCTCGATGATTTTTTCGGGATCGTGATGCACCGCCCCCGGCAGTTGCCGCGAAACCAGTCTGCCAGCGCTGTCGTAGGCGCGGTCGGCGAAGGCTTCGAACCACAACGTCACGCCGAACTCATCACCAATTTGCTGCGCGGCCGAGTTGTCGCGAGTGGCCATCAACATCAGCGGCAGACTGCAATCGTAAGCTGCTACGGCTTGAATCACCGCACTCAATTGCGCTGGGTTGGCCATCATGTCGTTGTACATCGCGCCGTGGGGTTTGACGTAACTGACCCGCCCGCCCTGCGCTTTGCAAATGCCGTCGAGGGCGCCGATCTGGTAATGCAGGATGTCTTGCAGCTCTTGCGCGGAATACGCCATGGAGCGGCGACCGAAGCCGACCAGATCCTGATAGGCCGGGTGTGCACCAATCTGTACGCCGTGGCTCAAGGCCAGGCTGACGGTCTTGCGCATGATGCTCGGGTCGCCGGCGTGGAAACCACAGGCGACGTTGGCGCAATCGATGAAGGGCATGACCTCGGCATCCAGACCCATGGTCCAGCTGCCGAAGCTCTCGCCAATGTCGCAGTTCAATAGCAGGCGGCTCACGGTGAACACTCCTGTAGGGCTTGTCTTTTTATCTGTAGGACTTTGCAACGCAGGTTATCAGTTACTGCGCATCGAGTTGCTTGCCACGGGTTTCCGGCAAGCTCAACGCCGCGATAATCACCACGCCGTAAGACACCGCCGCAAAGGCGCCAATGCCGACGCTCAATGGCACTTTCTGGCTAAGCAGGCCGATCAGCAGCGGGAACAATGCCGCCAGTGCCCGACCGATGTTGTAGCAAAAGCCCTGCCCCGAACCGCGAATCCGTGTAGGAAACAGCTCAGTCAGAAACGCGCCCATGCCGCTGAAGATCCCCGAGGCGAAGAAGCCCAGCGGGAAGCCCAGCCACAGCATCACGCCATTGCTGACCGGCAGTTGCGTATACAGCAGAACGATGGTGAACGAGCCGACCGCGAACAGGATGAAGTTCTTTTTCCGGCCGAGCAGATCGGTCAGGTAGGCGCTGATCACGTAACCGACGTAGGAGCCGACAATCACCATCGCCAGATACCCGCCAGTGCCGAGCACGCTCAAGCCGCGTTCATTTTTCAGGAAGGTCGGCAGCCAGGACGTGATCGCGTAGTAACCACCGAGGGCGCCAGTGGTCAGCAGTGAAGCGCGGAACGTGGTGAAGAGCATGCCGGGCGCGAAGATCTCGTAGAACTTCGATTGGTTTTCCGGCGTCTGCTGAGCCTTGGCTTCGCGATAGATCTCCGGATCCTTGACCAGTCGACGGACGAAAATCACGAAAATCGCCGGCACGATGCCGAGAATGAACAGCGCGCGCCAGGCATCCTCCGGCGGCAACACGGAAAACAGCAGCGCATACAGAATCGCCGTCAGCCCCCAACCCAGCGCCCACCCGGATTGCACCATGCCCACCGCTTTGCCGCGATCCTTGGCGCGGATCACCTCGCCGATCAACACCGCGCCGGCGGTCCACTCGCCGCCGAAACCGAAGCCCATCAAGGTGCGAGCGATCAGCAGTTGTTCGTAGTTCTGCGCGAAACCGCAGAGGAAAGTGAAGAAGGCAAACCACAGCACCGTCAGTTGCAACGTGCGTACACGACCGATGCGGTCAGAAAGAATCCCGGCGACCCAGCCGCCAATTGCTGAAGCAATCAAGGTGCTGGTGTGAATCAGCCCGGCCTCGCCAGTGGTGATGCCCCACATCGCAATCAGCGTCGGCACGACGAAGCTGAGCATCTGCGTGTCCATGCCGTCCAGACCGTAGCCGATCTTGCAGCTCCAGAACGTGCGGCGCTCCTGCTGGTTGATGTTGCGATACCAGTCGAACGGCCCGGGACGCGCCGCTGCCGGGGATGCTTCAAGGGTGTCGGGAGCACTCATGGCTTATCTCCGCAGGTTTTTTTATTGGTCTTGTTCGTAGCCCCGACGACGCCTATCGTGGGGACCGCATGCGTCGATTTTTCGTCGCGCGGCCCTCTCGCGTCCAACGAATAAAAACCCGCCTTAGCCATAAGAAAAATTTGTCACCCGAGCCTTGCCCATGAACCTGAAGTTTCTCGAGACCTTTGTCTGGGTCGCCCGCCTGAAGAGTTTTCGCCTGACCGCCGACAAGCTGTTCACCACCCAGGCGTCGATTTCCAGCCGCATTGCAGTGCTGGAAGGCGAGCTGGGGGTGAAGCTGTTTTTACGCGATTCACGCGGCGTCAGCCTGACGCCCGAAGGCTTGAAAGTGCTGGACTACGCCGAGCAGATGCTCGACACCATGTCGGCGCTCAAGCAATCGATCGAGACCCGTTCGAGCAAGGTTGGCCGCGTGCGCATCGGCGTGATGGACACGGTGATTCACACCTGGCTAAGCCCACTGGTGGCGCACATGACCGACCTTTATCCACGGGTGGAAATCGAGCTGGTGGCAGATACCTCGCTGAACCTCTGCGATCAGCTGCAAAAAGGTTTCCTCGACATCGTTCTGCAGACCGATCTGGTACGCCATGAAAGTGTGCGCAGTCTGGAACTGGCCAGCCATCCGCTGGGCTGGATCGTCGCCAGCAATTCGATCTACAACCGCGACTACGCCGACCTCGCCGAACTGGCGCAGGAACGCATCATTACCTACTCGAAAAACTCCCGGCCGCATCAGGATCTGTTGGCGTTGATGCAGGCCAACGGCGTGTTGGCGCCGCGCTTGAATTGTGTGAACTCGGTGTCGGCGATCACCCGGTTGTTGCGCGATGGATTTGGTATTGGCGTGCTACCGCCGGTGTTGGTGGCTGAGGAGTTGGCGCGAGGGGAACTGACTTTACTGGCGATTGATCAGCGGCCACCGAATTTGCAGGTGGTGGTCTCGTGGCGGGTCGGCGTGGAATGGGTCGAAGAGATTGTGACGTTGTGTCAGCAGGTGTTGGCGGATTATGCGCAGAAGGTGGGCAAGGGTTTCATCACCCTTACCGCGTGATCGTTCCCACGCTCCGCGTGGGAATGCAGCCCGGGACGCTCCGCGTCCCTTCCAAGCCGAACGCGGAGCGTCCGTTGAGGCATTCCCACGCAGAGCGTGGGAACGATCATCCTGCGCTGATCTTAGAGGCCGCGCACGTCGCGATCTTCAATCGGCCGGCTCTGGCGCAAACGCTTGCCGCCGAGCACCACCCAGTCGATCAGGCGGAACAGGCATTCGATCCCGAACGACAGCAACAAAGCGCCGCTCATGCCCCAGATCATCGCCTCCGGGGTCAGCAGAATCTGATAGCTGTAGCCGTTCCAGGTTTCCTTGCGAATGTCCGGATCTGCCGCCAGCACCACTTGCAGGAAGCGGATATACCACGGCCCCTGCATCGCCTGGAACTGTTTATCCAGCGCAAGCTGACGTGTAAGCAAGGTGTTCAGACTGTCGGCATCGCTGCGAAAAATCGGATCCTCACTGGCACGGTAATGCGCCACCAGCGCCTGCATATCGCCCTTGAAAAACTGTTCGGCAGTGCCCTGGAAGCCGCGCAAACCGGTCTGCGCCTCGATCAGATGCGCCTCGACCCGTTTCGCGTAATCGTTGATGAACCCCGGCACCTGGACACCGATCAACAGGCCCGCCGCAAACAACACCAGCCGTAGATAACTGAGCAACATGGGGTGCAATCCTTATTCGGTCTTGCCTTGGCTGACGCATTCGCCGCGTCGCCACAGGCTCCATTGGCCCGGTTCGTAGCGGGTCCAGGTTTCGTTTTCGGTCAACGGTTCGGTGGCGATCACCGTCACCACATCGTTGGGCGTGGTTTCAGCCTGGAAATCGACAATCACGTCGACATCCTTGAGCCGCGCCGGGCCGAACGGTGCGCGCCGGGTGATCTGTGCGAGTTTGGTCGAGCAATAGCAGAACAGCCAGTCGCCATCGCTGAGCAGGCAGTTGAACACGCCTTTGCTGCGGTATTCGGCGCAGGCTGCGACCAGATCCGGCAGCAACTCTTCTACTTCGACCGGTTCCGGAAAGGCTGCACGTACGCGGTTAAGCAAATCGCAGAACGCCGCCTCGCTGTCGGTATCGCCGACCGGGCGGTAGAAACTCTTGATCGGGGTGAAGTCGGCGAGCTGGCCGTTGTGCGCGAAGCACCAGTTGCGGCCCCACAGTTCGCGGACGAACGGGTGGGTGTTGGACAGGCAGACCTTGCCGACGTTGGCTTGACGGATGTGGCCGATGACCACTTCGCTCTTGATCGGATAACGCTGCACCAGATTGGCGACTTCCGACTCACAACTGGCGGCTGGGTCCTGAAACAGACGCAAGCCACGCCCTTCATAGAACGCGATGCCCCAGCCGTCGCGGTGCGGGCCGGTGCGCCCACCGCGCTGCATCAGGCCGGTGAAGCTGAACACGATATCGGTCGGCACGTTGGCACTCATGCCCAGTAATTCACACATGTGCGGACTCTCGGGTTACAGACGCGGCTCGACCCGCATGCGCTGCGGATTACTTGGCACCGGTGGGCGACCGTAACGGTCATCACCGGCACCGCCGAAGGGCTGATCGTCGTCGCGATCATCGGCGCGGGCTGCAGCTTTGGCGGCTTCGGCCTGTTCACGACGGGCGCGGGAAGAGCGTTCGATCGGGAAACGAATCAGCACGAAGATCAGGTAAATGCCGAACGCAATCATGCCGTACATGAACAGATCGGAAATCGCCCGCCAGGCGTTGTTGCCGACCTTGAAGGCCAGGTCCAGCGCAGTGATGGCGATGGACGGCGCAACCTTGGCTTTCACCGGGTCAATGATGGTCGGGCTGAACAGCAACACCGCCATCAGCACGCGCAGCGGCTCGCGCAACCAGCGCCACATCCAGGTAGTCAGGCGCATCCATACCAACAGGCAGCCCACAGCGGCAAAGGCGTAGAGGCCCCAGGCGATCAGATAGTCGTTCTCGGTCATGGTGTCCATGGCAAGGCAGGCAAAGAGGCGCTTATAGTAACGACTTTTCGCCCGCCCGGCTTGTCCCAATAGACACACGACCTGTAGGAGTGAGCCTGCTCGCGATGACGGACTGCCAGACAACATTGATGTTGAAGCTGCCGGCCTCATCGCGAGCAGGCTCACTCCTACAGAGGTTGCAGTGATAGCCAGATCCGCGAAAACCCCTATTCCGTACATTGTCCGAGAGCCTTCCATGCCCCAATCCGCCAACGCCATCAGTGCCCCGATTGCCCGCAAGGCTGCCGGTGCCGACCCGTATGCCTGGCTGCAGGAGCGCGACACCGATGCGGTGCTCGATTACCTCAAGGCCGAAAACGCTTACCAGGAAGCGCAAACCGCCGATCAGGCCGAACTGCGCGAAACCCTGTTCGATGAGATCAAGGGCCGGATTCTGGAAACCGACCTGTCCCTGCCGTCGCCATGGGGCCCGTATCTGTATTACACCCGCACGACCGCAGGCGACGAATACGCCCGGCACTACCGCTGCCCGCGCCCGGCGGACGACAGCCTGACCCTCGATGAAAGCCGCGAGCAATTGCTGCTCGACCCGAATGTGCTGGCCAATGGCGGCTTCTTCTCGCTGGGCGCCTTCAGCATCAGCCCCGATCACCAGCGTTTGGCCTACAGCGTCGACGCGGCGGGGGATGAGATCTACACGCTGTTCGTTAAAGAGCTGTCCAACGACAAAGTCAGCGAACTGGAATTCGAAGACTGCGACGGCAGCATGACTTGGGCCAACGACAGCCTGACCCTGTTTTTCGGCGTACTCGACGACACGCACCGCCCACACAAACTGTTCCGCTATCGCCTCGACGGCACCGCGGCGGAAGAAGTATTCAACGAGCCGGACGGGCGTTTCTTCCTGCATTGCTACCGCTCCAGTTCCGAGCAGCAATTGCTGTTGTCGCTGGGCAGCAAGACCACCAGCGAAGTCTGGGCGCTCGACGCCAATCAGCCGCATCTGCCGTTCACTTGCCTGGCGCCGCGCGTCGAAGACCACGAATACGATGTCGATCACGGCCTGCTCAATGGTGCGTGGACGTGGTTTATCCGCACCAATCGCGACGGGATCAACTACGCGTTGTATCAAGCGCCGGACACCGGCACTGCGCCGACCGAAGCCGACTGGCAGAACCTGATCCCGCACAGCGACACGGTGATGCTCGATGGCGTGAGCCTCAACACCGAGGCCATGACCCTGAGCCTGCGCGAAGGTGGCCTGCCGATCATCGAAGTGCACCCACAAGGCTTGGCGCCGTATCGCGTGCAATTGCCGGACGCGGCCTACAGCCTCTACGTGCAAAACAGCCTGGAATTCGAGAGCGACCGCATTCGTCTGCGCTATGAAGCCTTGAATCGCCCAGCGCAAGTTCGCCAATTGATTCTCGCTGGCGGCGAGCAGAGTGTGCTCAAGGAAACCCCGGTGCTCGGCCCGTTCGACGCCGACGCTTACGTCAGCCAGCGCCTGTGGGCGACCGCGCCGGACGGCACCCAAGTGCCGATCAGCCTGGTGATGAAACGCGAAATGCTCGGCAAGCCAGTGCCGCTGTATCTGTACGGCTATGGTGCTTATGGCTCCAGCCTGGATCCGTGGTTTTCCCACGCGCGCCTGAGTTTGCTCGATCGCGGCATGGCCTTTGCCATCGCCCACGTTCGTGGCGGCGGCGAGCTGGGCGAAGCCTGGTATCGCGCCGGCAAGCAGGAACACAAGCACAACACCTTCAGCGACTTCATTGCCTGCGCCGAGTTTCTGATCCTCAACGGCATCACCGCGGCAGAAAAACTGGCGATCAGCGGTGGCAGCGCCGGTGGTTTGATGATTGGCGCGGTGCTCAACCAGCGCCCGGATCTGTTCGGCGTGGCGATTGCCGAGGTGCCGTTCGTCGACACCCTCAACACCATGCTCGACCCGGAGTTGCCACTGACCGTCACCGAGTACGACGAGTGGGGCAATCCTGAAGAGCCAGAGGTTTACGAACGGATCAAGGCTTACGCGCCGTACGAAAACGTCAGTGCGCAGGATTATCCGCCGACGCTGGTCATCGCCGGCTACAACGACAGCCGCGTGCAATATTGGGAAGCGGCGAAGTGGGTGGCGAAACTGCGCGCGAGCAAAACCGACGACAACGTCCTGCTGCTCAAGACTGAACTGGGCGCAGGACACGGCGGGATGAGCGGGCGTTATCAGGGATTACGTGACGTAGCGCTCGAATACGCATTTGTTTTCAGGGTTTTGGGCCTGGCCTGAGGAACTCCTTCGGTCACTTGGGTCTTAATTCCAGACCCAAGAGGCCGATACCCCACAGATCCCGTGTAGGAGCTGCCGCAGGCTGCGATCTTTTGATTTTGATTTTTTCAAAAGCAGGATCAAAAGATCGCAGCCTTCGGCAGCTCCTACACGGGGACTGTGTGAAGCCTGAAACAGTGAAAACAAAAAGACCGTGACGACATGTCAGAACCGACCTTCCTGAACAACGAAATCCGCGACTGGCTGATGGACTGTGGCCTGTTCGATCAATTGCAACTGGCCGACTTCGCGGCAGCTTCCGGCTATTTCAGCATCAGCACCGTGGCTGAGGGCGAGGCGATTTTCCGCGAGGGCGATGCCGGCAGTTTCATGTGCATCCTCCACACCGGCCAGGTCGCCGTGCAGAAAACCGGGCCCGATGGTCAGGTGATCACCATGGCCACCCTGCGCAGCGGTCGCGCATTCGGTGAAATGGCCGTGCTCGATGGCGAGCGCCGCTCGGCCAGCTGCATCGCCGCGAGCAACTGCCAGTTGCTCAACCTCGGCAAAGACTCACTGGAAAAAATGCTCAACGACGCGCCGAAGATCGCCGCGAAGATCATCCGCGCCCTCGCCGTTTCCTTGTCGAAACGCCTGCGCATGGCCGACGGCCAATTGGCCGCGCAGCAGGTTTAACCGCCGGGGGATTTCGCCTTGCTACCGTTTGGCTCAATACCCGGCACCGGCTGATCCTTGCTCGGCGGGCTGGGCATCTCGATCGGCACCAGCGGCGGGCTGCCACTGCCGGCGCCCGACTTGGGAATATTGATCGGCGTAATCTGCGGATACGGCGTTGGGGTCGCGGTGCCGGGCGAGCCGGGTTGCGGCGCCGGGCTGACCGGAATCGTCTGTTGCGCCTGCACTGCAGTAATCGAGAGCGCGGCCAAGGCAATGACCGTTAGAATGGTGCGCTTCATCAAGGGCTCCGTTTGGCCTCTAGTCTGCGCTCAGGCTACTCCCAACGGGCCTGCTTGCCTTCCCCCTTGTAGAGATTTCCATGAAACGTTTCGTTCTGCTCGACACCACCCCGATCCCTGAAAGCGGCGGTGCCCTGTGCCTGTTCGAGTATGGCGAGGATTTCGTCATCAAAATCCAGGGCGGCGACGGCGGGCAATTGATGAACACGCGCATGCACGGCTCCGAAGACGCACTGGCGGAAATTCCGTGCCGCAAGGTCGCCGGCCGACCGGATTCGCGGGTACTGATCGGCGGTTTGGGCATGGGCTTCACCCTCGCCTCCGCGCTCAAGCACCTGGGCAAAAGCGCCGAAGTGGTGGTTGCGGAGCTGGTACCCGGCGTGGTCGAGTGGAACCGCGGCCCGCTCGGGGAAAAGTCCGGTCGCCCGCTGCTCGATCCGCGCACGGTGATCCGTCAGGAAGACGTGGCCAAGGTGCTGCAAAGCGAGCCGAACGGTTTCGACGCGATCATGCTTGATGTCGACAATGGCCCTGAAGGTCTGACGCAGAAGGCCAACAGTTGGCTGTATTCCGCCGCGGGTCTGAATGCCTGCGCCAAAGCGTTGCGTCCGAAAGGCGTGCTCGCCGTATGGTCGGCCAGCGCTGATCGGCTGTTTTCCGACAAATTGAAGAAGGCCGGTTTCAAGGCCGAAGAAGTCCAGGTCTTCGCCCACGGCAACAAGGGCACGCGCCACACGATCTGGATTGCCGAGAAGCTCAAGGGCTGAGCTAAACTCTGCGCATAACCGTCATTAGTCTTTTACAAAGGTGAACCCATGAGTTCGACCACCCCAACCAACACGTCGAAGCTGGATCGCATCCTCGCCGACAACCAGCGCGACAAGGAAATGGGCTACCGCGACAAAGCCCTGAAGATGTACCCGCACGTTTGTGGCCGCTGCGCCCGTGAGTTTTCCGGCAAGCGCCTGAGCGAACTGACCGTGCACCACCGCGACCATAACCACGACAACAACCCGCAAGACGGCTCGAACTGGGAGCTGTTGTGCCTGTACTGCCACGACAACGAACATTCGCGTTACACCGACCAGCAGTATTTCGGTGACGGCTCGCTGAGCACGCCGAAGATCGCCAAGGCGACGCATAACCCGTTTGCCGCGTTGGCCGGGTTGATGAAGAAAGAAGATTAAAAAGCAAAAGATCGCAGCCTTCGGCAGCTCCTACAGGGTGTACGCCATCAAAATGTAGGAGCTGCCGAAGGCTGCGATCTTTTGATCTTATCCCCGTATAATCGCCCTCTTTTTCCCGAAGGCACCCCGCTCGTGGCAGACAAACGGTACAGCTGCATTGGTTTGTATAACCCCAAGTCACCGGAGAACGTCGGTTCGGTGATGCGCGCCGCAGGCTGCTACGGCGTGGCGTCGGTGTTCTACACCGGCAAGCGTTATGAACGCGCCGCCGACTTCGTCACCGACACCAAGCGCGTGCACTACGACATCCCGCTGATCGGCATCGATGATCTGAAAAAGATCCTCCCGCTCAACTGTGTGCCGGTCGCCGTGGAACTGGTTGAGGGCGCCCGCCCGCTGCCGGAATACACCCACCCGGATCGCGCCCTGTACATCTTCGGCCCCGAAGACGGCTCGCTGGATAAAGAGATCCGCGACTGGTGCGAAGACGTCGTGTACATCCCGACCACCGGCTGCATGAACCTCGCCGCCACGGTCAACGTCGTGCTCTACGACCGTATGGCCAAAGGCCTGAACACCCGCTCCGGGCCAAAATTCCGCTGAAGCGTCGCACATCCGATGGAACAAGCTGACCGCTCTGGCAGTCAGCTTGTTTATCCATTACTCATTGCCTGGAGAAAGATCATGACCGAGCTCAAACGCGTCGAGCGTATCGAATCCACCCCGTTCCAGAGCCACCCCGAGCAAAACGTCGAAGGCTGGGAGCGCATCGGCTCGCTGGCCGGCGGCGTGATCATGGTCGGCAAAGGCCTGCGCCGTGGCGGTGTGTTCGGTCTGATTCAGGTGGCGATTGGCGGCGTGGCCATGGCCCGCGGAATCACCGGCCACAGCTCGATGAAAAGCCTGATCGAGAAGAGTCGTCAGGACATGAACAACGTGCGCGCCAAGATCGAGCGGGCCGGGGAAGAGTTGAGCAAGCTCAAGGCCAATGCCGAGGCGGCGACCAGCACCGCCACGGTGACCGGTAATGATTCGGTGAAATCGCCGAAAGCCGGGGTTTAAAAGCAAAAGATCGCAGCCTGCGGCAGCTCCTACATGTGGAATGCGTTTCCCCTGTAGGAGCTGCCGAAGGCCGCGATCTTTTGATCTTATTGCAGTAAATCGGTATCAAGAACTTTGGAGGACTCGCCCAGAACGCTCTCGGCCAGTTGCACAAACGTCTTGGTACTCACAGTCCCCAAATGCATCGCCCCTCGCAACACATCATCCAGCGAGCGCTTGTTACGCGTCTTCAGACGAATCTCGCGATCCAGCTCCTGCAGCAAAACGACCGCTTTCGCCACCTGCGCCGGGCTGATCTGCTCGCCGCGCAAAGTCGTGACTTTCTGGCTGTCCTTGACCAGTTTTGCCTGCAACGCCTGATAACGCTCATCGCTCATGCCGCCGGCGCGGCGCACCAATTCGATGGCGTAATACTCGGCAAACCCCTCGCTGATCCAGTCGCTACGCTGCTCGTCGTTGATCCGCCCGAACACCTGCGCCAGCTCGCGCACCAGCGCACTGCTGCCGCTTTCGCTGACCAGCGGCAACCGCGCATTCACGTAGATCGATTCGTGCGCGCCGAGGCTGCCGCGCCACATCGGGTCGCTGGCGCCGACAATCAACAGTTTGCTCGGATGGCGTGGATAAACCGCCTGCACCTGCGGCCAGACAAAGGTCAGCAGGGTCAGTACATCCATGCGGCGCATGCCCTGCCCTTGCGGCGAGGCCACGGTGACTTCGGTTTCGCCCAAACGCGTGCGGCGACTGCCGAGGTGGCCGGCGAGCATCCAGCCAGTCGGCCGGTCGAACAGGCGCGAGGGATTGTCGATGCGGAATTTGTTCTTGCCGATGCGTGGCCACGCGGTTTCGACGCTTTTCCAGCCATCGGGCAATTCGAATTGCAGGCGTGCGACCAGTTCGGTGCCGTCCTGTTGATCGAGTTTGGCGGGGGGCACCAATTCGTCACCGCGCATCAACGCCCAATTCGGGGTCATGCGCGTGTCGAAGCTGCCGTTCTTGCGCACATGACTGATGCGTACGCGGTAGGTCAGGCTGGCGTTGTCGCTGGCGGGACGCCACACCCCGCGCGCCGCTTTCCCCGGGGTCAGCAACCATTGGCCGTCGGCCTTGAAGTCGCTGTAATGGCTGCCGTCGCCAAGATCGAAATCAAGACTGCGCACCGCCTCGCCTTTGGCCAGGGTCAGGCGCACTTCGGCCTGATCGCTCTGCGGCAACAGGCGCACGTGATAATCCAGATCGACTTTCTTCGCCGCCCATGCCGGCGCGCTCAGCGCCAGCAGCGCAATCATCAATGCCCGCTGCAATCCGACAGCCATACACACTCCTTGATAAAGCTTGATTCGGTGGACGCTCAGCCCGCGCGGAAAATCAGGTGATCTTCCCAGTCATCTTCCGGCACGCTGCCCTCGGCGAGCATGCGCCCGGATTGGGAGATCCGCTCATGGTGCACGGCGTCGCGATCACCGCAGACCAAGTGGTGCCACAACGGCAGATCCTTGCCCTCGCTGACCAGTCGATAACCGCAGGTCGGCGGCAGCCATTTGAACTCTTCGGCCTGGCCCGGGGTGAGCTGGATGCAGTCCGGGACAAATTTGATGCGATTCGGGTAATCGCTGCACTGGCACGTGTTCAGGTCCAGCAGTTTGCAGGCGATGCGCGTGTAATACACGCTATTGTCTTCTTCATCCTCAAGCTTTTGCAGGCAGCACAGACCACAGCCGTCGCACAGCGATTCCCATTCCTGGTGATTCAGCTGATCGAGGGTTTTGCGTTTCCAGAACGGTTCGACTTCGGCGGCCATGGCTCAAGCATCAACATCAGGTGGTGAAAAGGCCGCCAGTCTAGTGCCCAAGGCGCGGCGGGCCAAGCGCTAGCGACTGCCGGTAAATCGCGCTTGTCAGCCCAATCGCCGCCAAGTAGGGTTTTGCCTCGAATTCATTAGTCAAACATAGCCAGGAATCTCTCGATGAGTGCCAATCCACGCGTTGCCGATTACGCTATTCACCCGCAGTTCACCGACCGCTGGTCGCCACGCGCCTTCACCGGTGAAGCGATCCCCGAAGAAACCCTGCTGAGTTTCTTCGAAGCAGCGCGTTGGGCACCGTCGGCGTACAACTCGCAGCCATGGCGTTTCCTTTACGCACGTCGCGATACGCCGAACTGGGAGCGTTACCTGGGTCTGCTCAATGAATTCAACCGCAGTTGGGCGCAACATGCGTCGGCGCTGGTGATCGTGATGTCGAAAACCAGCTTCACCGCACCGGGCGCCACTGAAGAAACCCCGGCGCTGTGGCACACCTTCGACACCGGTTCGGCTTGGGGTCATCTGGCGCTGCAAGCGAGCATCAGTGGCTGGCACACCCACGGCATGGCCGGGTTCGACCAGGAACTGACCCGCAAGGAGCTGAACATTCCTGAAGGTTATGCGCTGCATGCTGCCGTCGCTGTCGGCAAGCTGGGCGACAAGGCGACCCTGGCTGAATACCTGCAAGCCCGCGAAGAACCGAGCCCGCGCCGTCCGCTGAGCGAACTGGCGGCTGAAGGCGATTTCACCCTCTAAAAGCAAAAGATCGCAGCCTGCGGCAGCTCCTGAAGGGGAATATGTACACCTGTAGGAGCTGCCGAAGGCTGCGATCTTTTGATGTCAACTCAATAGCCGCGGTTGAAATCCACTTCCCCGCGCAACGCTTCACCCGCCTGATACGCCTTCAGGTTCTCGACAAACAGCTGCACCATCAACGCCGGTGACGTCGGCGCCGAGCTGTGCCCGGTCAGCAGCAAGCCCCACGCCGTCCAGAACGGGTGACGTTGCGGCAACGGTTCCTGACGGCAAACGTCGATCACCGCCCCCGCCAGATGCCCTTCCTTCAGCGCCTCGACCAGATCCGCATCAACCACTGCGACACCGCGCCCGGCGTTGATGAACAACCCGGTCGGCTTGAATTGCTTGAACAGCGCCGCGTCGTAGATATCGTGGGTGTGCTCAGTGTTAGGCAGCAGATTGACCACGTAATCCACCTCGCCGACCAGTCGCGGAAGATCCGCCATCGCACCGACCTCGACAAACGGCGCTTGCTCGCGGGCACTGCTGGCGATGCCGTACAACTCGACACCGAACGGTCGCAGGAACTGCGCCACGCTCTGGCCAATGTCACCGGTGCCGACGATCAACACCTTGCGCCCGACCAGGCTCTGGCCGGTGCGGTTATCCCATTTGCGCTCGACCTGGCTGACCAGCCGCGCCAACACTTCGCGCTCGTGGCCGAGGATGTAAGTGAGGACGTATTCAGCCATGACCTGGCCGAAGATCCCCACCGCGCGGGTCAAGCGGTAATCGCGACGCAAACCATCGGCGAGCAGCGGCGTGATGCCGGCCCAGGTCGATTGCAGCCATTGCGGTTGATGGCCCTGACGCAGCAGGGTCGCCAGCAGATCCGGTTGCCCCAGCCATACCGGGCAATCAGTCGCCTGTCGGGCCAGTTCGGCAGAGTCGCCACTGGTCAGCACTTCGAGCTCCGGCGCTGCCTGACGCAGCAGTCGGGCGTATATCGCGTGGTCATGTTCGGCAATCAGAACGCGCATCTTCAAACCTTTCGCAAACCGTGCAGAAGGCCGCCGGATTCAGGGCGGCCATCGCGGTAAAAACAGTTCCTGGGTTAACCAAGGCCCAGAACAGGGCCTCGCAGATCAGACCGGATCGTTGCGTCGCAACAACTCTTCCGGCAGGTGCTCGATGTACTCGTCCTCGGCCGGCGGCATTTGCAGGTGATAACCCTGCTTGTCGAGGTTTTCCAGCACCAGGACGATGTCTTCGCTGGCCAGTTTGCGCTCGGGCGAGAGCACCAGATCGAACGAATGCTTCGGTTTGCCGAAGGCCAGCATCAGCGCTTCCGGCACGCGTTCCAGCGCATCACTTTTGAGCACGTAAAGGTACATGCCGCTGCGCTTGGAGCTTTGGTAGATGGAGCAAATACGTTTCAAGGCTGTTCTCCGGCGGTGGTCAGGCTGTCGAGCAGCTTCTGACCCATGAGTTCGCGGCGCCAGCCACGCAACGACTCAGGCAATTGGTAAGGACCCTCGGGGTAGCCGCTTTTGACCAGGGCTTCGAGGGTTTTCTTGCGCAGCATCAGCTCCGGCGCGATGTCCAGGCGCTCAGCTTCGGCCTGACCGAGGGCGCGCAGTTGTTTGATCAACGTGGCGGCTTCGATCGGCAGCGGCTCCGGCACGGCAGGCGGCCATTGATCAGGCCCCACACTGCCAGAGCGCTTGATCAGATCAAGCAAAAACTGGCCGTCCTGACGCACGGTACGCGGGTGCATGTCTTCGATTTTGCCCAGTGCAGCAATGTTGTCCGGTTGCGTGCGCGCCAACGGCCACAGCGAATGCTCGCGGACGATGCGGTTGCGCGGCAGATCACGGGCGCGTGCTTGCGTTTCACGCCAGGCGCACAGTTCACGCAGGACGGCGAGTTGCGCACGGGAGAGTTTCCACGCCAGTTTGGCCTCGCGGTAAACCTCGTACGGATCGGTTTCGCGGCGCAGGTTGGCGACCAGTTCGGCGCCGTCCTCCAGCACCCAGGCGAATTTGTCGTCGGACAGTTTCGGACGCAGCTGTACGAACACTTCCGCCAAATGCACGGCATCTTCAGCGGCGTAGCTGATTTGCGTCTCTGATAACGGTCGCTGCAACCAGTCGGAACGGGTTTCACCCTTCGGCAATTCGATGCCGAGTACATTCTGTACCAGCCGCGAATAGCCCATCGAGAAACCGAGGTTGAGGTAGGCGGCCGCCAGTTGCGTGTCAAACAGCGGCGCCGGCAGGCTGCCGGTGAGGCGCAACAACACTTCGAGGTCTTCGCTGCAGGCGTGCAGGACTTTGAGCACCGCCGGGTTTTCCAGCAACGCGGCCAATGGCTGCCAGGCGTTGATGGTCAGCGGATCAATCAGGTAGGCGCGTTTGCCGTCGCCCACCTGCAACAGGCCGGCAATCGGGTAGAAGGTGTCGACCCGCATGAATTCGGTGTCGAGGGCAACGAACGGCAGTTGCTGCCACTCGGCGCAAAACTGCGCGAGGCTTTCGTTGTCGCGAATCCAGTGAATATCGATGGCCACACGGCTCTCCCTTGAAGAATGGCGCGCAGTATATATCGCCACCGGCGATTTACGCGCCTGCGAAGGGCAAGAGCTGTAACGAAATGTCCTGCCAGAGAGAAAGAATAGTCTGACAGCAGAAACAGACAGGCCTGTCATGTGTAGGAGCTGCCGAAGGGTGACGGTCAGTCCTTGGCCAGCACGCCGTCGATCACCGCCCCTCGGCAACCGGCAAACAGGTCCAGATCCGGTTGATACACCGAACTTTTGACCTCCAGCAGACCAAGCATCGAGTGAAACAGGTTGTCCTGACTCAACGGTTTGTCACGGCTCATTTGCAGGCAATGAGTGTCGACCGAGTAAGCCTTTTGATAGTTGTCAGAGAACCACGCCAGCATCGCCACATGCTTTTGTTGTTCTGGCGCCATCATGTAAGGCGTGCCGTGCAGGAACAGGTTGTACTCGCCCAGGGATTCCCCGTGATCCGACAGGTACAGCATGGCGGTATCGACTTTGTCCTGATTAGTGCGCAAGACATCGATCAGGCTCGACAACACATGGTCGGTGTAGACCAACGTGTTGTCGTAGCCATTGACGATACTTTCGCGACTGCAATTGTTCAGGGCGTTACTTTCACAGACCGGCGTGAAGTGTTCGTATTCTTTTGGATAACGCTTGAAGTACTCCGGGCCGTGACTGCCCATCTGGTGCAGAACCAGCACGGTGTCTTTGTCCAGGTGATCGATAAAGCTCTGCAAACCTTGCAAGAGGATTTCGTCGCGGCATTCGCTGTTGGCGCACAGTGCCGGGTCTTTCAAGTTGCTGACATCCTGCACGGTGACGCGATCGCAAGTGCCTTTGCAGCCGGACTGGTTGTCGCGCCAGATCACTTCAATACCCGCACGTTTGAGTACATCCAGCAGACCTTCTTCGTTCTTCGCCTTGCTGGCGTCGTAATCCTTGCGACCCATGTTGGAGAACATGCACGGCACTGACACAGCGGTTTCAGTGCCGCAGGAGTGCACATCGGTAAAGGCGATCAGCCCGGCTTCCTTGTCGAGTTGCGGCGTGGTATCGCGGTCGTAACCGAGGATCCCGAAGTTCTCGGCACGGGCACTTTCGCCCACCACCAATACCGTCAGGGATTTACGCGGCTGAAGTTTCACATCGGCATTGCGCTGTGCGTCTTCACCGATCTTGATGAAGGGTTGCTGGGCCGAGACCACCTGCTCACGCAGGTAACCGACCGAGGCGCCGATGTAATTGCTCGGCACCAACATCAAACGGATTTCATGGTGATTGCGAAACAATGAAGACAGGCCCTGATAGTTGGCCAACGCCACACCACCAATCACCGCTGCCGACGCCACACTCACGATAACTTTACTGAACAACTCGCGATGCCAGCGGCGATAATTGACTGGCACTTTCCAGAGTAACAACGACGGCACAACACCCAGAACCAAAATATAAGCAAACAACTTTAACGACAGCAGATCGCGGACTTCCGTCGCATTGGTTTCGGCAAAGTTACGGAACATGCCCGCATCAATCATCACGCCATATTGGCTCATAAAATAAGCCACGCCAGCGCTGATCATGAAGATCAGCATCAAGACCGGTTTAAGCAGCGGACGGAACGCCAAAAATGTCAGCACCATGTTGAAGGCTGCAAAGATCATCGCCCCGAAAGCCACGCGCATGGCGATGCCGTTGCCATCGGCCGCGGTGATGTCGAACAGGTGCTGCCAGAGCACGACATTGAAGCCGGTCAAAAGAAAGGCACTGGCAATCAACGTCACCCATTCCGGGCGCACGGCTTTTAACTTCAACATAGAGAAGGGCAATTCCTGAGAGAACAACCTTGGGCAATTATGAAAATGTCGTTTGTGAAAAATTCATTAACTAAGGCATGACAAACTTTAGGCAGGCAACCATCAATTTTTTGTGAAAAAGACGCCAACGATTAGTTGGTTTGCGGGAATGCCGTGAAACTTGCGAAGTATTTGAGAACGGTTCAGCTTTTATTCAGACTTTGACCTCTGACTACAACCTGTGAGAGTGAGCTTGCTCGCGAAGCCGTCAGGTCAGTCAATATTTGCGCTGGCTGATACGCCGCATTCGCGAGCAAGCTCGCTCCCACAGAGATTGAGTGATATCGAGTTTTTAAATACTGCTCGGGATTTTCTGGTTTGCCCGCCCCAAGTAGATCCGCGCCTAATCTCCAGCCCCTCGCCCAAAGGTCTGAAGATGAGAAACTCCCGTGCCACCGCCCGCCCTGCCGTCTGGCTGATGCTTGCCATCGTTCTGGTCGCACTCAACCTGCGCCCTTCGATGGCGGCAGTCGGGCCGCTGCTGTCGGCGATTCGCGACGATATCCCCTTGAGTTTCAGTCTCGCGTCACTGCTGACGATGCTGCCGGTGATGGCCATGGGACTGGCGATGTTTTTCGGCATCGGCATCAGTCGGCGACTGGGTGAACAGCGCACGGTCATGCTATCGCTGCTGGTGATTGGATTGGCGACGTTATCGCGGCTGTTCATCGACGCTGCCGCCGAGTTGATTGTCAGCGCAGTGCTGGCCGGGATCGGCATAGCGCTGATTCAGGCGTTGATGCCTGCGCTGATCAAATCACGCTTCCCCAACCACACGGCGCTCTGCATGGGGCTGTATGTCACGTCGATCATGGGCGGCGCAGCGCTTGCCGCCTCGTTCGCACCGATGGTGATGGTGCGCACCGGGAGTTGGCGCAGCGGTCTGGCCATCTGGGCGGTGCTCGCGTTGCCTGCGCTGGTGTTCTGGTGGTCGCAGCGCCGCAGTCTGTCAGCGACTGCTGCAACAGCGCGAAGGAAAGATTCGTTCTTCAACAATTCCCGCGCCTGGTTACTCGCGATCTTCTTCGGTCTGGGCACGGCGTCCTACACCTGTGTGCTCGCTTGGCTCGCGCCGTACTACGTGGAAAAAGGCTGGAGCGAACAAGATGCCGGGCTGGTGTTAGGTTTTCTGACAGCCATGGAAGTGATTTCCGGCCTGGTGGTGCCCGCCATCGCCAATCGCAGCCGCGACCGGCGCTCCGTACTGACGGTGCTAATTGGCCTGATCATCGCTGGTTTCTGCGGGCTGATTCTGAGCCCGCAGCACCTCAGCCTGCTCTGGCCGTGCTTGTTGGGTCTGGGCATCGGCGGGCTGTTTCCGATGAGCCTGATCGTTTCGCTGGACCACCTCGACAACCCGCAGCACGCTGGCGGCCTGACCGCGTTCGTACAAGGTATCGGCTATCTGATCGCCGGCCTGTCGCCGCTTCTGGCCGGGTTGATCCGAGACCGCCTGGGCAGCTTCGAATGGGCGTGGTGGTCATTGACGGCGGTGATGGTGATCATGGTGCTGATGGTCTGGCGCTTCGATCCCGGGCATTACGCACGACACTTCGGCTCACCTGACTAGAGGCCTCTGGCCATGTTTTAGCGCTTTATCAGGCGACGTCGTGTTGCTAAAACTTTCTGTCCCACAACTGTCCGTGAAATGCCCTACAGGGCTTTCTCCTGGCACCATCGTTCCGTTAGGATCGTTCGCACACGTTTGCGCGGATTCAGCGCAAGGAGCACAGCGAGACAGAACGGATGCTGAACAGTAACTTGCTTCGAAAGCTCGATATGCAGGACCTCATGGTGTTTATCGCCGTGTATGAACAAAGCAGCGTCACCGATGTTTCAGAAACGCTGTTTGTCAGCCAGTCGACCGTCAGTTACTGCCTGAAAAAACTGCGCACCAGTTTTGAAGACGAGTTGTTCATCAATACGCGCACCGGCATGCGTCCCACCTACAAGGCCAGCAGCATGTATGGCCATGTGCAGAAAATCCTCGAGAGCATCAACTTGTGCCACGCCGGCGCGCCGGCCTTCGATCCGACGCAACAAGCTGTCACGTTCAATATCTGTGCGCCGGAATACTTCGAGCAATTGATCTTGCCGCGTCTGTTGAAGCGTTTCGACTTCGACGATTTGCCGGTGATGGTCAACATGCACAAGTTTGAAACCGACGTACCGGCCGATGAGTTGCGCGATGGCAGCCTTGATCTGGTGATCAGCTTCGGGCCCAACTTCCATCGTAGCCACACCGATCTCAAGTCACGCATGCTGCTTGAGGACGATCTGGTCTGTGTGTTCGACAAGCGCGCCACGCCGCTGGAGCCGCGTCTGAGCCTGCAGGCGTTCACCGAACGCCGACATGTGTTCCCGACACCATGGACATCCAGCACCAATATGGTCGATGGCTGGCTGGCACGACAGGCGCGGAAGCGCCAGATCGTCGCGCGCTCGAACAGCTACAGCGCGGCGTTGAAAATGATCACCGGCACCGACTTCATCCTCACCCTGCCCCGGCGCATCCAGCGCTTACTGACCAACGAAGCGGTGTTTAATCACTGTGAGGCGCCGAACGGCTTGCCGGGGTTCACCCTCGACATGCAATGGAGCCAGAACGCCGATCAGGACAGCGCCAACGTCTGGCTGCGCGAGCAAGTGATCAAGGTCTGCAGCGAACTGCAAGACGCCTGAGTCCTACACGCTGATAGCGGCCTTGCTGTAGGACTCGCGATCAATGTCGACCAGTTCGACACACAACTGCACTTCGACGCCGGCCGGCCATTCGCAGACATCCTGCAACACCGCCAGCAAGCTTTGCGACAGCTGCTTCTTGATCTCCGGCGAACGCCCGCTGAGCAGCGCCAGCTTCACGTAAATGAAGGCGCGCTCGCTCATGGCGGTGCCGACCTTGAAGGTCTCGACCTTGACCGCGCGGCTTTTGATATCGAACTCCGCTGCAAACTGACCGGATCCCACCAACGTATTGTTGAGCCGGATCAACGCGACATCGGCGTTCAACTGCGGCAGGTTGGCGGTGTATTCCATGTGCAGGTGTGGCATCGGGAGGCTCCAGTCAGTCAGTGGGAAGTTCGTACATATACCACAAGCAGCTCAGCGCATTTTTCCCTGTAGGAGCTGTCGAGTGAAACGAGGCTGCGATCTTTTGATCCTGAGATTCAAAGATCAAAAGATCGCAGCGTGCCGCAGCTCCTACAGATGCGGTGTTGATCAGGACGGGATCACCGGCCGCTCACTCATGAAAGCTTCCAGCCTTGAACGCAACCAACGCTCGGCCGGATCGCTATCGACATGGCTGAGCCAGACCATCGACAGGTCCAGCGTCGGCGTCTTGAACGGAAACGGTTCCTTGAACAGCAACCCGGAAGTCGCCATGGCCGCCGCAGTGTAGTCCGGCAGGCTGGCGATCAGGTCGGTGCCGGCCAGCAATGCGGGCAAGGCACTGTATTGCGGCACCGACAGCACCACTTGGCGGGTGCGCCCCAACTCCGCCAGCCACTCGTCCGCGAAACCGCTGACATTCGCCGTATGCGAAACCAGTACGTGTGGCCGTGCGCAATATTCATCGAGGGTCAGCGGCGTATCGGACGCATCCGCGCGCAGGATGCTCGGCTGAATGTGCCGCAGCAGTTTACGTTTGGCATTGGCCGGCAGGCCACGGGTCTGACTGATGCCGACAGTAATATCACCAGCGGCGAGCAGATCGGGAATCCGCCAGTAATCGACATGCTGCACCACAAACACTACGTTCGGCGCTTCCTGGCGCAAGGCGCGTAACAGCGGCGGCAGCAAGCCGAACTCGACGTCATCGGACAGACCGATGCGAAAGGTCATGGTGCTGACGGCGGGATCGAAATCGCGGGTCAAGCTCAGCGCCACGGACAAGGAGTCCAGGGCCGGCTTGAGATGGCGGAAGATATCTTCAGCACGGGCGGTCGGCTCCATGCGATGGCCGACGCGGATGAACAGCGGATCGTTGAGCATGGTGCGCAAGCGGTTGAGCGCCGAGCTGATGGTCGGCTGGCCGAGAAACAGCTTCTCCGCCGCCCGGGTCACGTTGCGTTCGAGCATCAACGTCTCGAACACCACCATCAGGTTGATGTCAGCCTTGCGTAGTTCATTGCGATTCATCCATTGCTCCCCGATCCCCTGACTGCCCGCAGTGTAGAAAGCCCTTGGGGGCGGCGTCCATCGCCATGACGCATCAATTCACCGACAGACGCTTGAGCCCCACACCCATGACCCGCGCATCATCGTTGACGCCCAATTGCTCGGGGCTGATCGCGTCGGGCAATTGCAGTTCGAGGGTCAGCCGATCATCGTCGACCAAGTGCCGGCGGATCGACGCGCTGATCGGGATTTCCAGTTGATTGCCGTGCAATTGCGTCAGACGAGTGACCAGTACCTGCTCACCGTTCAGGCTGACCACGACGCGTTGCGCGGGATGTTGGGGCGGCACAAACGCCATGACCTCGAGCACGATCGAACGCGCCTGAGGCGTCACACGCAAGTCAATCTGCGCCCGCCGCCCCTGCGACCACGTCCCCCAGTTTTCCGGGATGGACCAGCCACTGACCAGTTGCCGCTGCGTGTAATTGAACGTCAGCGTCTGCCCGGGACGCATCAGCACAAGCGGTGACATCTGTCTCCCTTCATCGTGCATGGGCAAGCATTGTGCACAACGCTTCCAGCCCGGCGCCAACACCACAAGGCCATCGACCCGGGTCAGCAGATCGGTTTCACTGTTGACGTTTCTGGCGGCCTCCGCCAATACACTATCGTCGATTACGTACAGTGAATCGGCGTAGTACTGCCCTGACCCGAGCATGTCCTGCGCGTTCTGCCGGGCCCGGTTTGTCGCTTTGGTGCTCATGCGCCCCAGATAAACAGCGTCGGTTTTCAAACCATGGGTCGCAGCAAAATCGGCAATCACTTGCCAACGCGGGGATTGATTCTCGGGCATCAGGCTACGGATGTTGGGATAATGTGCCGCCGCACTCGCCCAGAACGGGTCAACCATCGGACTTGCCCAGACTGATGAAGGTGTGAGCATTTTGCTTTGACGCAAGCCCATCCAGCCATTGCGCGTGTCGACGATCTGAACCGCTAGCGCCACCAGCAGGAACGTGACGACAAGCCGTGGCCGAAAACCGCGCACCAACAAAAAAATCACCAGCAGAATCAGCGCATACAGCACCGGCCAGAACATCCGGCCCGATGCGCGAAAAATACTCGCCAGATTGAGCGCAAAGTCCGGCAACGGATAACTGAAGGTCTGCGCCCCGACACCGATCTGGTTCGACAGTGCAAACAGCCATAACCCGGCCAATGCCAGCATCAACCAGGCTCGCCCACGCAACTCATCCTTCAATGGCTGCCGATCCCTCAACCAAGCGAATATTGCCAGCGGCACCAGCAACAGCACACCCAATCCCGGGTAGTTGAACCCCTCATAATCACCGCCAGCTTTTGGCAGGTCGGGCAAAATCAACGACCATCCCGCGGGATCAAGGGGTGACAACAGGTTCATCCGGTACACACCAAAGCCGCCCGACTTCACTCCATCCGTAATGGCGAAGTAACCAACCTGCCAGCAACACATGCTGACCAATGCAAAAAGCATCACCCCCTCAATCAGCGCCTGACGCCAAGTCAGTTTCTGGCTGGATGTTTTACCCAGCAGATCCGCCACCCAGATCAACGCAACCATTGCCAGCAGGTAAGCGTGCACCGTGGCCGTCAACGCCAACAACGCCCCCCACGCCAGCTTGCGTCGATACAAATTCGGCAGCACAGCCAGATACAACGCCGCCAGAATCAGAAAATGTCCGGCAAGGGAAAGGTGCGCGCCCATGCGCAGAAACATCGGTGGAGAAAACACCAGCAACCCGCAACCCAATAAGCGGATCAGCGGATTGCGGGTCATCAATCCGATCAGTTTCCAGGCGAACCAGGCTTGCAGAATGAAACACGCCAGCAACCAGAAACCAAAGTACTGAAAAGTCTGGGGCAGCCATGCATTGAACGGTTTGAACACCAGCGCCAGCAGCGGATTGGAGTCGGAAAAAATGATTGAGCTGCCTAGCTCCAGACCGTAAGACGGATTGAGACCGAGCGGAAATGTCCAAGGTGAATGTCGGAAAAACTCCCAACCCAGGTAATGCGTGGCCGGATCGCCCTGCTCCAGCCAAGCGATATTCTGCGGATCCAGCGCTTGTGGGCCAATCACGTAGAAGAACGCCAGCACACCCAGGAGCAGAGGCAGCAGAGACATCGCTGGAAGGTGCCGTGAATCCTTCATCGATACGTCCAGAAATTATGCAAAACAAAGGTGAAGGCCGGGATAGTCAGTGCCACCGCAACAATCCCCAACAGATAATTCAACCCGGCCAGCTGCGCCACCCAGGCGACAAACATTGCCAATAGAAAGCCGCACGCCGACACCAGCAGAAAACGCATCAAGGTTCTGCCACGCAACCGTGCCGAGAAACTCCAGGTGGTATTGATCAGATAGGACACCACTGTCGCCACGGCGAACGCCACGCCGTTGGCAACAGGCGGCTGCGGGCTGACGAAGTTGATGAACAGCACCGCGACCAGCGCATGCAAAGCCGTGACAAACAACCCCGTCACGGCAAAGCGCAAACCGCGCTGGATCAGCGCTGATTTTTCTGTTGAGGTCACGGTTTTTGCGCCAGCACGAACACACTCAAACCAGCCAGTCGGTTCATGCCCATCAACGGCAGTTCCAGGCTGCACAGGGTTTTCAGTGTGCGGTTCACCAGTGGGTGATGACGTTTGAGTTGCGAGCGCGGTGTATGCGCTTGCGAGCCCTGTGGCAACAACCGTAACGCCGCTGCGATCGGGAACACCGCACCAAAATAATAAGCGCCGCGTTGCACCGTCAGACCGGCATCGCGGGCCAGTGTTTCGAATTGCGTCAGGGTGTAGCGGCGCTTGTGCTCAAGGAAGTCATCGTGACCGCTCCAGAGAAACTGAAACGCCGGCACCGTCATCAGAAAGCGGCTGCTGGACGGCACCTTGTCGACGTACATCCTGAGCAGACCGAGGTCGTCATCAACATGCTCCAGCACATCCATCAGCAGCACCAGATCGGCGTCGAGAGCCTCTATGTCGCGGCGGTAATGCACCGGTTTGCCAGCGGTCATCGCGCTGGAGTCGGCTGGGTAACTGATATCGACGCACCATGCTTCCTGCGCGGCTGTATACGTCAGCAGGTGGTGCGAGAAAAATCCGGAACCGGCGCCCACGTCGAGAATTCGCCTGATCGGTGCATCTCCTAGCAAACGCTTGGTGGCCGCCGCTTTTGAGCAGTAATACCAATGATCGTTGATGCTGTCGCCGAGGATGTCGGTTTCCTTGAGATCCATGTTCAGTCCTTCGGGTCGTAAACGCGACGCACCAGAAAAACCGGTCGGCGTTTCGCTTCAATATAGGTACGGCCCAGGTATTCACCGAGTACTCCGATGCCGATCAATTGCAAACCTCCGAGAAACGTCACGGCGACCATCAATGAGGCATAGCCGGGTAGATCGATTCCAGAGATCAACGTGCGTACGACAATGAAAATCGCAAAGGCAAAAGACACCAGCGAGACCAACGCGCCCACATACGTCCACACACGCAGCGGTTCCGTGCTGAAACTGGTGATGCCTTCCAAAGCGAAGTTCCACAGCCGCCAGCCGTTGAATTTGCTCTGCCCGGCCACACGCTCGGGGCGCTCGTAATCGACGTAAGTGGTGCGGAAGCCGACCCAGGCAAACAGGCCTTTCATGAAACGCCGAGACTCGGGCAAGGTCAGCAACGCATCGACCACGCAGCGATCCATCAGGCGGAAGTCGCCGACATTTTCCGGCAGAGGCTGTTCGGCAATTCTGTTGTGCAGGCGATAGAACCAATGGGCCGACTTCTGTTTGGCCCAGGTGTCGCTGCGGCGGCTGACGCGGTGGCCGAGCACGACTTCATAGCCTTCGCGCCAACGCTCGATCATCTGCAGGATGACTTCCGGCGGATCCTGCAGATCCGCATCGATCGGCACGACGATCTGCCCGGTCGCCATCTGCAAACCGGCGGACAGCGCCGCTTCCTTACCGAAATTACGGCTCAGATCGACGATGCGCATACGCGCATCCTGCTGCTGATGCTCAAGCAGAAGCTCCAACGTTGCATCGGTGCTGCCGTCGTTGACGAATACCAGCTCAAGATCGATCAGCGTTTGCTTCTGAAAGACTTCATTGATGCGCAGCAGAAACGTTTTGAGGCTGTCTTCTTCGTTAAAAACGGGAACCACCAGCGATAACGTCACCTGCCCGGCCTGTTGCGATCCGTGCTCAGTCAAAGGAGTGCTCTTTTTATAGTGTTTGTTCGGTCATCGAACTATTTCCGATGCCATGAGCCGTCCCGTATTAAGCAGTAGCGTCGCCCGTGTTGCAAGCGTCAGCCGGCGTCATATTGGCCAATCCAGACGCCTATTGCTGCGCTCTAGCTCGCGGTTCTCGGAAACAATTGCCAACGATTGGATACAAATGACCGATAGCCAAAAAAGCCTCCTGCGCTAGGCTTGCTTCGAGGCGCCACACAGGCTGTCGCACATAAAAATCGCATGGAGCGAACTGAATGTATTTCGAGATTTACAGGCAATCCAGAGGCACCCCGAGCACAGGCAAAGGGCAATGGCGCTGGAGGCTGAGGGCAGGCAATCACGAGACCATCGCCAGTGGCGAGTCGTACGTGAACAAGGCGGATTGCTTGCATGTGATCGAGTTGATCAAGGCTGTGCAGGGGGAGACGCCGGTTAAGGAGATTTGACCGATAGAGTGAATGTCTCGACGAACGGGGTGATGTAACTCTGAGTAAATGCAAAAGCCCCACAAGTTTGTGCCTGTGGGGCTTTTCTATACTCGGTGTGAACGGACATCAACTACGGTATCCAAGGAGTTATCGCACTGAATACCAAAAAATGACGACGACGCTCACACGTTTCCGCCTGAAAGCAAAAAAGCCCCGTAGCTTCTCAGCTACGGGGCTTTTTCTATGTAATGGCGGAGAGATAGGGATTCGAACCCTAGGTACCGGTGAAGGTACAACGGATTTCGAATCCGTCCCATTCGGCCACTCTGGCATCTCTCCAACGGCGCGCATCATAACAACACTTTTACCGAAAGCAAACCCTCTTTCGAAAATTTGTTCGTGCTATCAGATGCTTGCGTCGATTAAAGCGGTACGCCCAGACGATTGGCGACTTCTTCGTAGGCTTCGATGACGTCACCGAGGCCTTGGCGGAAGCGGTCTTTGTCCATCTTCTTCTTGGTGTCCTTGTCCCACAGACGGCAGCCGTCCGGGCTGAACTCGTCGCCCAGGACGATGGAACCGTCGCTGAACACGCCGAATTCAAGTTTGAAGTCGACCAGCAGCAGGCCAGCGTCGTCGAACAGTTTGGTCAGGACTTCGTTGACCTTGAGAGACAGTTCTTTCATGCGAACCAGTTGCTCGGCGGTGCCCCAACCGAATGCCACGACATGGGATTCGTTGATGAACGGGTCGCCTTTGGCGTCGTCCTTGAGGAACAGTTCGAAGGTGTAAGGGTTGAGCTTCAAGCCTTCTTCGACACCCAGACGCTTGACCAAGCTACCAGCAGCGTAGTTACGCACGACGCACTCGACCGGGATCATGTCGAGTTTCTTGACCAGCACTTCGTTGTCGGCCAGCAGTTTGTCGAATTGGGTCGGAATGCCGGCCGCTTCGAGTTTCTGCATGATGAAGGCGTTGAACTTGTTGTTGACCATGCCTTTGCGGTCAAGCTGCTCGATGCGCTTGCCGTCGAACGCCGAAGTGTCGTTGCGAAACAGCAGGATCAAGCGGTCAGCGTCGTCGGTCTTGTAAACCGATTTGGCTTTGCCGCGGTAGAGTTCTTCACGTTTTTCCATGATGGGCTCCGCTTGCTAAGTAGGTGGGCTAGGCGATGTGGCGCCAGTCGAGCCCTGAATCTTGATCGGCCAGTTGCAGCCAGTCCGGGTCGCACCCGAGGGTGTCGACAAAACATTGCCGGGCCAGCTGCGGCATGTTGTTCTTGCTGCTCAGATGAGCCAGAACCAGGTGTTGCAAACCTTGCCAGCCCAACTCGGACACCAGGAATGCCGCCTGATGGTTGTTCAAATGTCCCAGCTCGCCGCCCACCCGCTGCTTCAGAAAGTACGGGTAATGACCACGCGCCAGCATGTCACGACAATGATTGGACTCGATCATCAACGCATCGAGATCCCGATAACCGTCCAGCACCCGCTCGCAGTAGGAACCCAGGTCGGTCAGCAGGCCGAAACGCCGCTGTTCGTGATCACTGAAGACATACTGGGTCGGTTCCTGCGCATCGTGGGCCACGGCAATGACCCCGATGTTCAGTGCGCCGATCTGCAGTTGCTCGCCGCCGGCCAGAAAGCCTGCGGGTTCAATCGGTTTGCGCATCCCGCGCAGTGTGCCGCGACTGAGGTAGACCGGTAGATTGTAGCGCCGAGACAGCAAACCCACGCCATGCACGTGGTCGGCATGTTCGTGGGTTACGAGTATCGCGCTCAATTGCGCCGGGTTCACACCCAGGCGCAACAGGCGTTTTTCGGTTTCCCGCAGGGAAAAACCACAATCCACCAGCACATACGTATCAGCACTGGCGATCAGCGTGCCGTTCCCTTGGCTACCGCTGCCGAGAACGGCAAAACGCATGGTTGATCAGCCCAGGTTGTCCTGAATCACGCTCAACACTTTGCGTGCCACTTCAGCCGGCGCGACGGTGTTGATGTTTTTCTCGACGGTCACCTGAATGTTCTCGCCAACCTTGCTCAGGCGAACCTGATAACGCTCGGCACGGGCTTCAACTTCTTCCTTGCTCGGCGCACTGCCGAACAGGCTGCTGAAGAAACCAGGCTTGTCGTCTTTCTTCTCGGCTTTTTCGGCCAGGTTGATGTAGTACAGGCCCAAGCTGCGGTTGATGTCTTCAACACGCCATTCGCCTTGTTCCAGTGCACGGCCAACGCTCGACCAAGCGCGGTCAAGATCGGTACCGACGTTCAACACCGGGTTGCCGCTGCCGTCTTCGCTGAGGCTGACACGGCTCGGCGTATCGAAATCACGCGAGGCCAGCATCGACACCGAACCGCCCTTCTCGGAGATCCGGCTCATGCTCGCGAGCATGTCGTCGACCAGTGCTGCGTCCAGGCCAGTGTTGACCGAACGGTTGGTGAATTCGACGTCGGCAGTGCTGCCGGCAGGACGTTCGGCGCTGACCACGTAGATTTCGCTGGTGTTGCGCTGCACGCCCGGCTCGATCCGCACACGCACGCGGGCTTCGCTGTCGCTGGCGATACCGGCTGCGCTCAGGCGCTTGGCCATGGACGCGGACAGTTCGTCGGAATGCTGCCAGGTGGTGGTGAATTCGCCGGTTTGCGGGCGCTGTTCATCCAGACGGAAACCGTTGTCCTGGAAGAACTGCACGGCCACTGGCCAGACTTCGGCCGGTGGATGCTGGGCAACTACCCAACGCGAATCACCGCTCTTCTGCAGCGAGTAATCGCTGGCATCGGCAACCGCCGACAACGGTTGAGGACGCGGAACAATGTATTCGCCCGTAGCGGTGTCATCAGCAACGTTACGCGGGATCGGCAACAGCGGATCCAGACGCTTGGACGTGCTGACCTCCGGTGGCAGTTGCATCGGTGCAGTCTGTTGCGCTTGCAGGTAATCACTACCACGGTCGCGGAAATAACCTTCCGGCCCCCAGACCCATCCGCAGCCACTGGTGCTGGAGATAATCAAGGCAAGTGCGGAAAGTCCGGCCATTCGCTTCATGCGTTGTACTTCCTCAATTAAACCAGGACGCTGCATTGGCGCAGGGCCGAACGCAGCGTTTCATGACAAGGTGTGCTCAGCCAGGTCAGTGGCAGGCGGATGCCTTCGTGCATCAGGCCCATTTCAACCAAAGCCCACTTCACTGGAATCGGGTTGGCTTCGATGAACAGGTCTTTGTGCAGCGGCATCAGTTTTTCGTTGATGGCCCGTGCGGTGTCAGCGTCGCCCTTGAGCGCGGCCTCGCACAGATCGGCCATTTCGCGCGGCGCGACGTTGGCGGTCACGGAGATGTTGCCTTTGCCACCCAGCAGGATCAGCTCGACAGCGGTCGGATCATCGCCGGACAGCACGACGAAGTCCTTGCTGACGCCGTCGATGATCGCTTTGGCGCGTTTCAGATCGCCGGTGGCTTCCTTGATCCCGATGATGTTCGGCACGGTGGACAGGCGAATCACGGTTTCGGCCTGCATGTCGCACGACGTGCGGCCCGGAACGTTGTACAGAATCTGCGGAATGTCGACCGCTTCAGCGATGTGCTTGAAGTGCTGGTACAGACCTTCCTGAGTCGGCTTGTTGTAGTACGGAACCACCAGCAGGCAGGCATCGGCGCCGGCTTCTTTGGCATTGCGGGTCAGCTCGACGGCTTCTCGGGTCGAGTTGGCGCCAGTGCCGGCGATGACCGGAATGCGCCCGGCAACCTGTTTGACCACGGCTTTGATGACGGCGATGTGTTCTTCTACATCAAGGGTTGCCGACTCGCCGGTAGTACCGACCGCGACAATGGCATGGGTGCCGTTCTTGAGATGGAAGTCCACGATTTTGCTGAGGCTGTCCCAGTCAAGACGCCCTTGTGCATCCATGGGAGTGACCAGTGCCACCATACTGCCCGCAATCATGAAACCGCTCCTGCCGGAAAAAGAGAGCGGTAATGGTACTGGCGCCAAGATGCTTGCACAAGCGAAGTACTGCGCCGCCGCCATTCCCCTTGGCCGCGCTTTTCGCTACCCTTCAGACTTTGATCGGTACCGATCAGCTTGTACGCCGGGTTCCAGCCTCCCTTTTCGGCCTCCCAGACCCCGTTCCTGCGTCGCATCGACGCGCTCCCGCTATAGTGGAGCGAGCCGCGAGCGCTTGCCGGGTCTCTTTGTACGGACAGCCAGAACAGGCACTCCCGGCGGCCAACGTCCGTAACCTACCGACCGCTCATCGCTTTAGGAATGCTGCATGTCCACCCCCACAGTTCGCGAACAATTCCTTGTCATCAGTGCCCTCGGCGCCAACCCCATGGAGCTGACTAACGTCCTGTGCCGCGCCAGCCATGAAAACCGCTGCGCCGTAGTCACTTCCCGCCTGACCCGCCACGGCGAGTGCAGCGCGCTGATCCTCGAGGTCTCCGGCAGTTGGGACGCCCTCGCCCGCCTGGAAGGCAGCCTGCCAAGCCTCTCCAAGAAGCACGCGTTCACTGTCAACGTAGTGCGCAGCGCGCCGCTGGAGAATCGTCCACAGGCCCTGCCTTATGTGGCTTATGTCAGCTCGGCGTATCGCCCGGACATCATCAATGAGCTGTGCCAGTTCTTCATGGACCACAACGTCGAGCTGGAAAACCTGACCTGCGACACCTATCAGGCACCACAGACCGGCGGCACCATGCTCAACGCCACGTTCACCGTGACCCTGCCGGCCGGCACCCAGATCAGTTGGCTGCGCGACCAGTTCCTCGACTTCTCCGACGCGATGAACCTGGACGCACTGATCGAGCCTTGGCGCCCACAGAACCCAATGTAAGGAAGCTTTCATGGCCGTTGTCATCGACCAACCAGTTGCCGATTTCTCAGCCCCTGCCACCAGCGGACAGACCGTCAGCCTGTCTGCCCTGAAGGGCAAACAAGTGGTGATCTACTTCTATCCGAAGGACAGCACCCCGGGCTGCACGACTCAGGGTCAGGGCTTCCGTGATCAACATGAAGCGTTCAAGGCTGCCAACACGGAAGTCTTCGGCATTTCACGCGACAGCCTGAAGTCCCATGAGAACTTCAAGGGCAAGCAAGCCTTTCCGTTCGAGTTGATCAGCGACAAGGACGAAGCCGTCTGCCAGCTGTTCGACGTGATCAAGTTGAAGAAGCTGTACGGCAAGGAATACCTGGGCGTTGATCGCAGCACTTTCCTGATCGATAAGAACGGTGTGCTGCGTCAGGAATGGCGTGGTGTGAAGGTGCCAGGGCATGTGGATGCGGTTTTGGCTGCGGCTCAGGATCTGAATAAAGCTTGATGTTTCTCTGGTGTCTTCTCTGACGCCATCGCTGGCAAGCCAGCTCCCACAAGGTTTGTGTGCACCGAAAACCCTGTGGGAGCTGGCTTGCCAGCGATGAGGCCCTCTGCCTCACCGAGAGCATCCGGATATAATCGCTATAGCAAAGGCGCCACCGCCGGCTCTTGGCGCGGCCAAGCATCCAGCACAGCCTTGAACAGCGTCGCCAGCGGGATCGCGAAGAACACCCCCCAAAATCCCCACAACCCGCCGAACAACAGCACCGCACAGATGATTGCCACCGGGTGCAGGTTGACTGCCTCCGAGAACAGCAGCGGCACCAGCACGTTGCCATCCAGTGTCTGGATGATCCCGTAGACCGCCATCAGATAGATGAACTGATCACTCCAGCCCCACTGGAACAGTGCAATCAGCAGCACCGGTACGGTCACCACCACAGCCCCGACATACGGCACCACCACCGACACGCCGACCAACAATGCGAGCAACGCCGCGTAGTTGAGCCCGAGCGCAACAAACGCGATGTAGGTCACGCCACCACAAATCACGATTTCGATGACTTTGCCACGAATGTAATTGGCGATCTGCCGGTTCATTTCCTGCGCGACACGGGTGATTAGCGCACGTTCACGCGGCAGGTAACCCCGCACCCACCGGCCGATCATCGCCCGATCCTTGAGGAAGAAGAACACCAGAATCGGCACCAACACCAGATAGATCATGATGTTGACCAGCAGCGGCAGACTCGACAGCGAAAACGTCAGTGCCCACTGGCCGAACTTGCCAATCTCGCCGCGCGCCGCCTCGATGGCTTGCAGCACTTGCTCGTCAGAGACCAGATGCGGATAACGCTCCGGCAGCAATAACAGCAGCGATTGCCACTTGGCGAGCATGCCCGGCAGTTCGTTGAACAGCGTGATCAACTGGTGCCAGAGCAACGGCAGCACCACAACGATAAACAGCAGCAACACGCCCATGAACAGCGCAAACACCAACCCAACCGCCGCTCCACCCGGCACCCGCAGGCGTTCGAGGGTGACGACTAATCCTTGCATCAGGTAGGCCAGCACCATCCCTGCCAGCACCGGCGCAAGCATGCCGCCGAGCGTTAAAACGGCGGTAAAGGCAAGAATTAGCAGCACTGCCAGCACCACCGCTTCTTCATCGGAGAAGTAGCGCTGAATCCAGTCGCGTAACACTTTGAACATCAATAATCCTTAGGTTTTGTACGCTGCAGTTCTCAGGCTTTTTTCAACCAGTAACGGTAAACGCCCGCCTCGTCTTCTTCGAGCAGCAGCGTATGACCGGCCAATTTGGCAAAGGTGCGGAAGTCGCGTTGAGAGCCGGCATCCGTGGCGATCACCTTGAGTACCGCGCCGCTTTGGAGTTTGTTCAGCTCCATTTTTGCCTTGAGCAATGGCAACGGACAATTCAGGCCACTGGCGTCCAGTTCAACGTCATGGGCTACAGCGTCAGTCATTGCGTCACTCCGGTTCGGGTCATCGAGCTGCCTAGAATATCTGGTCGCAAGCCCGGTGTCCGGCTACAGTAAGGTCTTTGTCTTCTAAGGCTTTGTGCATGACTTTTCTGCGCCCTACCCTGCTGACGCTCGCTTGCCTGCTCGCCTCACCGGGCTTTGCCGACGATCTGCCGTCACTTGGCGACGCCAGTTCTGCCATTGTCTCGCCGCAACAGGAATATCAGCTCGGTCGTGCCTGGTTGGCCATGTTGCGCAGCCAGGTCTCACAACTCAATGATCCGCAGCTCAAGGACTACGTCGAGTCCAGCGTTTATAAGCTGGTCGAAACCAGCCAGGTCACTGACCGGCGCCTTGAGTTCATCCTGATCAACAGCCCGCAGCTCAACGCCTTCGCGGCACCGGGCGGGGTGGTTGGGGTCAACGGCGGTCTGTTCCTCAACGCACAAACTGAGGGCGAATACGCTTCGGTACTGGCACACGAATTGGCTCACTTGTCGCAACGCCACTTTGCTCGTGGCGTAGAGGCTTCGCAGCGCATGCAGGTGCCGATGATGGCCGCGTTGCTGGCCGGGATCGTCATTGCTGCGGCCGGTGGCGGTGATGCCGGGATCGCGACCATTGCCGGGACTCAGGCTGCGGCCATTCAGTCACAACGAACCTTCTCCCGCCAAAACGAACAGGAAGCCGACCGCATCGGCATCCTCAATCTGGAAAAGGCCGGATACGATCCGCGCTCGATGCCGACGATGTTCGAACGCCTGATGCGTCAGTATCGTTTCGACGCCAAGCCGCCGGAATTTCTGTTGACTCACCCGGTGACCGAATCGCGTATTGCCGACACCCGCAACCGCGCCGAACAAGCCAAACCGGGCGGTATCGAAGACTCCAAGCGCTATCAACTGATTCGCGCACGTGTGCAACTGATCTACGAAGAAACCCCAGGCCTGGGCGCCAAGCGCTTCCGTGCACAACTGGATGAAAACCCGAAGAATGACGTGGCGCGTTACGGGCTGGCGATTGCGCAAATCAAGGGCGGACAGTTGAACGAGGCGCGCGAGAACCTCAAGCAATTGCTGGCGACCTCACCGAACGAAATCATCTATAACCTCGCCCAGGTCGATCTCGACATCACCAATAATCGCCTGCCTGATGCGCAGTCGCGGGTAGACCGGATGCTCGCACAGTATCCCGGCAACTATCCGCTGAATCAGGTGCGCGTCGATCTGTTGCTCAAACAGAATCGCGCCGCCGATGCCGAGAAGGCGCTGGAAGGTTTGCTCAAATCACGCCCGGATGATCCGGACGTCTGGTATCAGGTCGCCGAGACGCGTGGCTTGTCGGGGAACATTATCGGTCTGCATCAGGCGCGTGCCGAATACTTCGCGCTGGTTGGCGATTATCGTCAGGCGATTCAGCAGCTCGATTTTGCCAAGCGCAAGGCTGGCAGCAACTTCCCGCTGTCCTCGCGGATCGATGCCCGTCAGCGTGAACTGATGGAGCAGGAACGCATGATCAAGGACATGATGGGCTAAGTTTTTATTGGCGCTGGAAAAGCTTCAGGCATAAAAAACCGCCTCATTCGAGGCGGTTTCTTTTTACCCTACCGCTGGATTATTCAGCCAGTTTGAAGGTGATGAAGCTGGCACGGCCTTGACGCAGAACGCGCATCGACACCGAACGGTTCTTCGGCAGCGCCTTGGCGATTTCACCGAACTCCTTGGTGGAACCGATGGCCTGGTTGTTCAGGTGTGTGATCACATCACCTGGCTGCAGACCGATCAGTGCTGCCGGACCGTCCTGCACTTCCTTGATCACCACACCACCTTTGAGGTCGTAGGTTTTCTTCTGCTCGGCGGTCAGCTCGCTCACCGAAACACCGAGGCGATTACTGGTGCTCTCCGCGCCGGACTTCGGCAGTGCATCCAACTCTTTGTCTTCGTCCGGGATCGCGCCAACCGTCAGTTCGACGTTCTTGCGCTTGCCTTCACGAATCACTTCCAGATTGGCTTTGGCGCCAGCCTTGAGTGCACCGACCAGATGCGGCAGGTCAGCAGACATAACGATCGGCTGGCCATTCATGCTCAGGATCACGTCGCCGACTTGTAGACCGCCCTTGGCAGCAGGACCGTCATCCTGAATCTGCGCCACCAGCGCACCGGCTGGTTTGTCCAGACCAAACGACTCGGCCAGATCCTTGTTCACTTCCTGGATCACCACGCCCAGCCAGCCACGGCTGACTTTGCCGCCGCTCTTCAGTTGATTGGATACGTCCATCGCCACGTCGATCGGAATCGCGAACGACACGCCCATGAAGCCACCGGAACGGGTGTATATCTGCGAGTTGATGCCGACCACTTCACCGTTCAGGTTGAACAGCGGACCACCGGAGTTGCCCGGATTGATCGGCACGTCGGTCTGGATGAACGGCACGTAGTTTTCGTTCGGCAGGCTACGACCGACGGCACTGACGATGCCTTGAGTCACCGTGTGATCAAAGCCAAATGGCGAACCGATCGCGACGACCCACTGGCCGGCTTTCAGGTCCTGGGATTTGCCGAGCTTGAGCACCGGCAGATCCTTGCCTTCGATTTTCAACAGCGCAACGTCGGAACGCGGATCAGTGCCGATCAGCTTGGCTTTCATTTCACTGCGATCTGCCAGGCGAACGAGGATTTCGTCGGCATCGGCAATCACATGGTTATTGGTGAGGATGTAACCGTCCGGGGAAATGATGAAGCCCGAACCCAGCGATTGCGCTTCACGCTGACGATCGCCGCGTGGGGAGCGCTGTTGAGGCGGCATGCCGCGCTCGAAGAACTCGCGCAGCATCGGCGGCAAACCTTCGAGATCAGGCATCTGCTGATTCACTTTGCGATCCGGCAGCTTCTGCGTGGTACTGATGTTCACGACCGCAGGTGAGGCTTGCTCGACCAGTTGGGTGAAATCAGGCAGATCGGCTGCTTGCGCAGCAGGAATCGCCTGACCGAGCAGCAGCACAGTGGCGAAGATGGAGAGATAAGACTTCAAGCTAGGTATCGACATACAGCTCCCGTTACGACGAGCAGGGTTAAGCGATATGGAGCAAGGAACACCGGAAACCACCGACCGGCATTTTTGTTCCGGGAACAACAAACAAGGCCAGAGCCGTGAGGCTCTGACCTATAAAAAATTTTCGGGGGATTTGCAAATGAAAATGCTCAGCAAACATTTCATCTACGTCTCTAATAAGAGGTGGAAATGACTGAAATCAGCTCACTGCTTGCTGGTTGCAGCGCCATCGTTGTTGCGCATGGACAAGGCAATTCGCTCGGCGGTACCGATCGGAATTTCGCCGACTACGGTCACCATCATTTCACCTTGCGGCGTGGTCAGACGACGTGAAACAGCGACGGTCGGACCCAGCTGCGTCCGTGTATCGGTAACGGTTGCCCCGTTCAGCGGCTCCAGGAAAACCGAGAAACGTGCCAAACCATCGTCGTACATCAGGCTGTTGACCTGAGTCTTGGTTTCCGGGTCTTTGTGCGAAGTGCTGCTGGTCAGTTCGAAACCCGGCGGCAGCCAGTCCGAATGCCAGACCTGAGCCGTCTTCACCGCAGAAGCCTTGTCACTATCAAGCGTGATGGGCTTGCAGTCGGCATCGGCCAGCAGATCCTTGTCAGAAGGAACTTCATCGGTATCGAGACTGGTGAACTGGAAACGTTCGAGCAACTGCCCTTTGTCATTCAACAGCAACGACTTCAAGGGCAGACCGGTCTGTTTGTCCAAATGCAGTTCGAAACCATACCGGTGCTGATCACGCGGCGTCAGCGATACGATCACCGCATCACGCCCGGCCACACGCGAATTGCCAATGACGGCAAGGTCATACCAATTTTTCAGCTTTTTGGGATCGAGAGGACGAGCGGCAGAGTTGGGAGAATCCCCTAGCCCGGCAATCAGAGTGCCACTGACGCATTGAGTATGCCCATCAATGCGCACGACTTCCTGTGCCGAACCGTCGAGCTGGAGTAAACGCTCGCGGACCTCGCCATTCTGGACACGATGCCAGATGTTGTGGGTAGAAAAACTACCGTTACGCTCGTAAACGAAGGTGCCGTGAAAGCTTTGCTGCTGCTCGGCCTGGCCCAGACGGATCAACCAGTCTTGGGCCTCGTCGGCGTGGGCTGGAACAATGAACCAGCCACTGAGCAGAAGCGAAAGTAGAGGTATGGCGCGCATGATCCTCCTTAGCGGTTTTCCAGGCTTGCTGCACGTGCGTATGGCAGCGCGCTTTCAGTACCTTTCAGTGCAGCCTGTTGAGCATGTTGGCGCAAGTAACCTGGCAGACGCTGATCGTGCCAGCCTGGTTGACCTTGCAGTACGCCGTTGGCCATAGGGCCAGTGGCTTCCGAACTCTCACTATAGCCTGCCAGAACAGCCGGACCTTTGACCTGTGGTGTGGCCAAAGTAGGCTGGTTGGTTTGCTGAGCCAGTTCAACACCAGCGATCTCGTCCTGGTTGTACAGGCGGACACCGGCCAGAACGGCAACAGTCACCGACGCTGCTACAGCCAGACGGCCAAGGTTACGCCATGGGCTGCGCGATACTTTGGCTGGCGCTGTTTCGTCTTCCAGTGCAGCAGATACTGCCGCAGCGATATCCAGACGTGGCAGCAGCAGATCCTTGTGCATGGCTGCCCGAGCGATCTGGTAACGAGCCCAGGTCTCACGGGTATCAACATCATCCAGTGCGCTGAGCACTCGACGCAATTCCAGTTCGTCCGCTTCGTTATCCATCACTGCGGACAGCGATTCCTGCAGGGCTTCACGACTCATGGCGTTCCTCTCTTGGCTGTCGCCGCTGTCTCAGTTTTCCTGCAACAACGGCTGCAGGGCTTTATCGATGGCCTCCCGAGCGCGGAAAATCCGGGAGCGCACGGTACCCACCGGACACTGCATGACGCTCGCAATGTCCTCGTAACTCAGACCATCGAATTCACGTAAAGTTAACGCCGTACGCAAATCCTCTGGCAGTTGCTGGATGGTTCGATGGACGGTGCCTTCGATCTCATCCCGCAGCAGTGCACGTTCTGGTGATTCGAGATCCTTGAGGCCGTGATCGCCGTCGTAGAACTCTGCATCTTCTGAACTTACATCACTGTCCGGCGGCCGACGGCCGCGGGAAACCAGGTAGTTCTTTGCCGTGTTAATGGCAATACGGTACAGCCACGTATAAAACGCACTATCGCCGCGAAAGTTTCCAAGTGCTCGATACGCCTTGATAAAGGCTTCCTGAGCCACGTCCTGGGCTTCATGGGTGTCGTGCACGAAACGCACGATCAACCCGAGAATCTTGTGCTGATACTTCAGCACCAACAGATCGAAAGCTCGCTTGTCGCCGCGTTGAACGCGCTCGACCAGCTGCTGATCCTCTTCCTGGGTTAGCATGAACACTCCTCGATAAGCCCGGAGGAGACTTGCATAACTAAACGACCAGACTTGCAAACATAGACTCGGGCTTTTCGCAAAAGTTCTCCCCCTCCAAGCAAGTTTCCTGCGGGCTCTGATTTGGCACGCACGAAAAACGCAGCGCGGGATAAACCGGCTGCGCGAATAATCTTGTTATCGGTTTCGCCGGCAGGAACCCAACCACAGATTCCGCACTGAAGCCGATACTGTCCCTTGTTTCTGGCACGACCTATTGATCTTGGGCCTTTGGCAAAAGTTCCAATTATTTATAGCCGCACCTCACCGACATTGGGCGACACCGTGTAGAAAAACGCTGTTTCAGCCGCGATACAGTGCTCTTCTCCCTGAACGGGCGAAAAAACCTTCCGACGAATCACCCGGTTTTTTCCGACACAGTAGTTTCACAATGCCATATGTGGTCGGCTATTGTGCCGCCCTACCCCTCTATATACTAGTGGGCTGTGTGGCTGTCTTGACTCGCCGATCCAGCTGTCTTGCGCCACCCCCGACCCGGGTCGCTTTGAGCGGAATCCTGTAATGAGCCAACAATTCCAACATGATGTTCTGGTCATAGGCAGCGGTGCTGCCGGTTTGAGTCTCGCGCTGACCCTGCCAGGTCATTTGCGCATTGCCGTATTGAGCAAGGGCGATCTCGCCAACGGTTCGACCTTTTGGGCCCAGGGCGGCGTCGCTGCCGTACTGGATGACACTGACACTGTCGAATCTCACGTCGATGACACCCTGAACGCCGGCGGTGGCCTGTGCCATGAAGACGCCGTGCGCTTCACCGTCGAGCACAGCCGTGAAGCCATCCAGTGGCTGATCGACCAAGGCGTGCCGTTCACCCGTGACGAACAGTCCGGCACTGAAGATGGCGGTTTCGAATTCCATCTGACCCGCGAAGGTGGCCACAGCCATCGGCGCATCATCCACGCTGCCGATGCCACCGGCGCGGCCATTTTCAAGACCTTGCTGGCCCAGGCCAAAGAGCGTTCGAACATCGAACTGCTGGAACAGCGGGTCGCCGTTGATCTGATTACCGAAAGACGCCTGGGGCTTGAGGGCGACCGCTGCCTCGGCGCTTACGTGCTCAATCGCAAAACCGGCGAAGTCGACACCTACGGCGCGCGCTTCGTGATTCTGGCCTCGGGCGGTGCAGCCAAGGTCTACCTCTATACCAGCAACCCCGACGGCGCTTGCGGCGACGGCATCGCCATGGCCTGGCGTTCCGGCTGCCGGGTGGCGAACCTGGAATTCAACCAGTTCCACCCCACTTGCCTCTATCACCCGCAAGCAAAAAGCTTCCTTATTACTGAAGCCCTGCGCGGCGAAGGCGCTCATTTGAAGCTGCCCAATGGCGAGCGCTTCATGTATCGCTTCGACAAGCGCGCCGAACTGGCACCGCGCGACATCGTCGCCCGCGCCATCGACCATGAAATGAAGCGTCTGGGCATCGACTGCGTTTACCTCGACATCAGCCACATGCCCGAGGAATTCATCAAGTCTCACTTCCCGACAGTGTATGAGCGCTGCCTCGGCTTCGGCATCGATATCACCAACCAACCGATTCCGGTCGTACCAGCGGCGCATTACACCTGCGGCGGCGTCATGGTCGATCAGCACGGTCGCACTGACGTGCCGGGCCTGTACGCGATTGGCGAAACCAGTTTCACCGGCCTGCACGGCGCCAACCGCATGGCCAGTAATTCTTTGCTGGAATGCTTCGTTTACGCCCGTTCAGCCGCCGCCGACATTCTCGCCCAACTCGACGTTATTACCGCGCCCAACGCCCTGCCCGTCTGGGATGCCAGCCAGGTCACCGACTCCGATGAAGACGTGATCATTGCGCACAACTGGGATGAGCTGCGCCGATTCATGTGGGACTACGTGGGCATCGTGCGCACCAACAAACGCTTGCAGCGGGCTCAACACCGCGTGCGCTTGTTGCTGGACGAGATCGATGAGTTCTACAGCAACTATAAAGTCAGCCGCGACCTGATCGAATTGCGCAACCTCGCTCAGGTCGCTGAATTGATGATCAACTCAGCGATGGAGCGCAAGGAAAGTCGCGGCCTGCATTTCACCCTCGACTATCCGGACATGTTGCCCGAGGCGCTCGACACTATTCTGGTGCCGCCCACCTACGTCGGCTGAACTTGAGCCGCACTCGCAGGCGTCGATGCACATCGGCGACCTGCGAATCTCGCGGCACGCAGATCGACCTGACTCGCCATTCCCCGCGCAAACGAAAGCGCAACACCACGATCAACGGCAGCGCCAGGCTGTCCGGCCTCAACTGCACGGATTGCCAGCCATTGGCCTGATTCCACAACTGCCAGCCATCGGCATCGCGGCGCAATCCACAAAAAGCCTTGGGGTGATTCAGCAGAATCTGCCGAGGCATCACCCAAAGCCCATGAAGCAGACAGGCAAAAGCCCCGAGCAGGCTGGCCCAGAGTGGAATCGAAAGCAGAAAAAGCGCACCCAATGCGAACGCCTGGGCCAACAGATACGCCGCCAGCAACTGCCGTGAGGCATGCCAGCGGCATTCGAACGTATTACTTGGGCTGGACACGGTCCAGAATCATGCGAACCATGCGCTGCAGTTCCGGATCTTCAGACTCGCTGCGCTCCATGAACCAACCGAACATGTCCTGATCCTCGCACGTCAGCAGACGCACATACAGATCGCGATCCACCTGGTTCAACGTCGCGTAAACCTCCTGTACGAACGGCACCAGCAACACGTCAAGCTCAAGCATGCCGCGACGGCTGTGCCAAAAGAGGCGATTCAGTTCAACTTGTTCGACCATGGGGCCCTCCTCAAATTTGGCGGCAAGTATACAGTGCCGACGCGGGCCGCACAGTCGGCTTTGGTCGGGCACCTCCGATCCTTTATCAACTACCCATTTCAACCCTGCCCCCTTATGATGTGCCCCAGTCTATTTACCCTGCGATGACCCATGGCCGATTCTGCTTTTTTCTGCACCCTGTCTCATGAAGGCGTTCTCGCGGTTCGCGGCGCGGATGCCGGAAAATTCCTGCAAGGCCAGTTGACCTGCAACCTCAATTACCTCAGCGACAGCCGCGCCAGCCTTGGCGCCCGCTGCACGCAGAAGGGCCGGATGCAGTCGAGTTTCCGCATTCTGCTCGAAGGTGACGGCGTCGTTCTGGCGATGGCCAGCGAGTTGCTGGAACCGCAATTGGCGGACCTGAAAAAATACGCAGTGTTCTCCAAATCGAAACTGACCGACGAAAGCGCTGCCTGGGTGCGCTTTGGTCTGGTGCAAGGCGATGCCGCCCTGAGCTGCCTCGGTCTGGATTTGCCGGTCGATACCGACAGCGTCGTGCGCCATGAAGGTCTGATCGCCATTCGTGTCTCGCCGGATCGCGCCGAACTCTGGGTGCCTACCGATCAGGCAGACGCCATCAAATCCACACTCGCCGTAACACTGCCGGAAGGCGAACTGAACCAATGGCTGCTGGGCCAGATCCGCGCCGGTATCGGTCAGGTCATGCCGAGCACCCGCGAGCTGTTCATTCCGCAGATGCTCAACCTGCAAGCCGTCGGCGGCGTGAGTTTCAAGAAAGGCTGCTACACCGGCCAGGAAATCGTCGCGCGCATGCAGTACCTCGGCAAACTCAAGCGCCGCCTGTATCGCCTGAGCCTCGACTCGACTGATTTGCCGGAGCCGGGCACGCAATTGTTTGCACCCAGCCACAACAGTTCGATCGGCGAAGTGGTGCTGGCCGCCAAGGCCGGGCAAAACATTGAACTCCTGGCGGTGCTGCAGGCCGAAGCTGCCGAAGCGGGCGATCTGCACCTGGGCACCCTTGAAGGGCCTGCGTTGCAACTGCTCGATTTGCCCTACGAACTGGATCGCGACCGCGAAATCCAGCGTTGATCGCAGCCTTGTTGCAACACCCTAGAGAGTCCAAATGAGCGAACTGGCGGAAAAAGTCCAACAGGATTTGGTTGAGGCCATCGATAACGATGACCTGGTTCTGCCAACGTTGCCGGAAGTGGCCCTGCAAATTCGCAAGGCCGCTGAAGACCCGGAAATCAGCGTCAGCGACCTGAGTAAAGTCATCGGCCGCGACACCGCGCTGTCGGCGCGCCTGATCAAAGTGGTCAATAGCCCTCTGCTGCGCGCCGCCCAGGAAGTGACTGACCTGCACACCGCTATCACCCGGCTGGGCATCAACTACAGCAGCAACCTGGCGATCGGGCTGGTGATGGAGCAGATTTTCCACGCCCGCTCCGACGTGGTCGAGCAGAAGATGCGCGAAGTCTGGCGCAGCAGCCTGGAAATCGCCGGGGTCAGCTACGCGCTGTGCCGCCGTTACACGCAACTCAAACCCGATCAAGCGGCGCTCGGCGGTCTGGTGCATCAAATCGGTGTGCTGCCGATTCTGACGTACGCCGAAGATCACTACGAACTGCTCTCCGATCCAGTCAGCCTCAACCACGTGATCGAGCACATTCATCCGTTGCTCGGTGACAAGCTGCTGCGAGTCTGGGAGTTTCCAGAGCGTCTGGTGGAATTGCCGGGGCGGTATCAGGACTTCAAGCGCGACTCGACGAGCATCGATTACGTCGATCTGGTGCAAGTGGCGAGCCTGTATTGCCACAAAGGCACGGATCATCCTTTTGCGCGGATCGATCCGCTGAGTGTGCCGGCGTTCAGAAAGCTTGGGATCGACCCGGAGAACAAGGCGTTGTGTGCGGATCTGGAAGAATCCCGGACGATGTTTTACTGATCCGAGACCGAGTCGCGCCCTTCGCGAGCGAGCTCGCTCCCACAGGAGAATGCATTTCAATGTGGGAGCGAGCTTGCTCGCGAAGAGGCCATCACTGACGCCACAATCATCCAGCAATAAAACTCACCCGCACCTTCAACCCCGCCTGTTCACCATCGTGCAAAGTGATCTGCGCCAGATGCGCCCGGCAGATCTCGCCGACAATCGCCAAGCCCAGTCCAGACCCCGCCACCTGCTGATTGCGTCGGTAGAACCGTTCGAACACCCGGTCGCGCTCCTCCAGCGGAATCCCCGGCCCGTCATCTTCAACTTCAAGCACCGCCGGCGCCGTCACGCGCAAAATTACATTGCCGCCCGGCGGCGTGTGCGCCAGCGCGTTGTCCACCAGGTTGCTGAGCAATTCGTTGAGCAACGTCGGCTCGCCGCGCAGCCACACTGGCTCGTCTGCCTCTAGCGCCAACGCGACACCGCGCTTGTGCGCCAGTGGCGCCATGGCCATGCCCAGTTCCCGCGCCAACTGACTCAGATCCAGTAATTGCGCGCCGCCCTCGGCAATCGCCCGCGCGCCGTTTTCGACGCGCGCCAGCGACAGCAACTGATTGGCCAGATGGGTCAGACGATCGGTGCTCTGCGCCGAGGACTCCAGGGTCGAGCGCCAGATTTCCGGATCCTGGGAGCGCAAGCCCAACTCAAGCCGCGCCTTGAGCGCCGCCAACGGTGTACGCAACTCATGGGCCGCGTCGGCAATGAACTGCGCCTGCCGTTCAAACTGGCCCCGCAAGCGTTCGGTGAAATGATTGAGCCCGCGCACCAGCGGCCACAGTTCATGCTGCACTTCGACCAATGGCAGCGGACGCAAGTCGTCGGGCTGACGCTCTTCCACCGCTGTGCGCAAGCGCTCCAACGGTCGCAACGCGGCGCTAACCGCAAACCACACCAGCAACAATGCACCAATCGCCAACATGCCCAGACGCAGCAAGGTATCGGCCGCCAGACTGCGGGCCATGCTCACCCGCGCCTCGTCGGTTTCGGCGACGCGGATTTCCGCCATGCCGTTCATATTCGGCTCTGACACGGCTTTGAGCAGGCTGACAACTCGCACGTTCTGACCTTTGTAGGTCGCGTTATAGAAACGCGCCAACGCCGGATAACTGTCGGTGCGCGGCGTGCCGGGCGGCGGGCCGGGGAGGTTTTCGTAGCCGGAAATCAACTTCTGATGGATGTCGTTGACCTGGTAGTAAATCCGCCCGGCGCTGTCGTAGGCGAAGGTATCCAGAGCGACGTAAGGCACGTCGGCGCTGAGGCTGCCATCACGTTGTGACAGGCCCGCTGCGATGGTCCGCGCCGAAGCCAGCAACGTGCGGTCGTACGCCGTGTCGGCAGCTTCGCGGCCATTCCAATAAGCACTCAAACCACTGGCGAGCATCAACACCACCAGTAGCAATGCAAGGTTCCACAGCAAGCGCCAGCGCAGGCTGCTGGGCTTATGCATCGCGGCTTTCCAGCAAATAGCCGAGGCCACGGAAGGTCACGATTGCCACCGGTTGACCGTCGAGTTTCTTGCGCAAACGGTGTACGTAGATTTCGATGGCGTCGGGGCTGGCTTCTTCGTCGAGACCGAACACTTGCGCCGCCAGTTGCTCCTTGCTCATGACCCGGCCGGGACGCGCGATCAGCGCTTCCAGCACGGCTTGTTCGCGTGAGGTCAGCGTCAGTAATTCTTCGCCGAGGGTGAAGCGTCGGGTGTCGAGGTCGTAGGCCAGTACGCCACAGCGCTGCTGGCGTTCGCCGCCGAGCACACTGCGTCGCAGCAAGGCTTTGACCCGCGCTTCCAGCTCAGTCAATTCAAACGGTTTGGCGAGGTAATCGTCGGCGCCGAGATTGAGGCCGTGAACGCGATCTTTCACATCACTGCGCGCGGTCAGCATCAGCACCGGCAGATTTTTCCCACGTGCGCGCAACCGCGCCAGCACCTCGAAACCGTCCATGCGCGGCAGGCCGACGTCGAGGATCGCCACGGCGTATTCCTCGCTACTCAAGGCCAGGTCGGCGGCCACGCCATCGTGCAAGACATCCACGGTCAGACCGGTGCTCTTGAGCGCCTGAGCGACGCTTTCGGCCAGTTGCAGATGGTCTTCGACGAGCAGAACACGCATGGATTTTTACCTCGTTCAGGGATGGCCGACGCCACGCTTTGCCGCGGAGTTTACAGCCGCAACCGCCGCTGTGAAGCCCGAAAACCGTGAAAGTCAGCTGAAAGGTTAGTGAAAGGTTAGCCGGTTAGAGTCGGCCCACGGACAGTCCCGACTGCCGTCGCTGCTGCCACACAGCGCTACGAAAAACGCCATGAAGCGTTTTCGACCAATAAGAACAATAAACGGAGTACACCCGCATGCCGTCCATGCAGCCTCAGGCGTCCACGCCTGTTCGCCCTTCCCGTTTCAGCCACACCGCCCTCGCCAGTGCCGCCGCCCTTGCCGGTTTTTCGCCGCTGAGTTTTGCCGACTTCATTGAAGACAGCAGCGCCACCTTCGAAACCCGCAACATGTATTTCAACCGCGACTTTCGCGATGGCACCAGCGCGCAACAATCCAAGCGTGACGAATGGGCACAAGGCTTCATGCTCAATCTGCAATCGGGCTACACCGATGGCACCGTGGGGTTCGGTGTCGATGCTTTAGGCATGCTTGGCGTCAAACTCGATTCGAGCCCGGACCGCACCGGCACCGGCCTGCTGCCGACCCATGACGACGGGCGCGCAGCGGATGAGTACTCCAAGTTTGGCCTGACCGGCAAAGTGAAAATCTCCGCCACCGAACTGAAAATCGGCAGTCTGATCCCTGAATTGCCGATCCTCAAACCGAACGACGGGCGCATCCTGCCGCAGACGTTTGAAGGCGGCTTGCTGACCTCCAGGGAAATCAAGAACCTGACGTTCACCGGTGGTCGACTGGAGAAAGCCAAGGATCGCGACAGCACGGATTTCGAGGACATCGCCCTCAACAACAAGAACAGCCGCTTTGCTGGCACCGCTGCCGGCAAGCACTTCGATTTTGGCGGCGTGGACTACAAGTTCACCGACAAGATCACCGGCAGTTACCACTTCGCGCAACTCGACGAAGTCTACAACCAGCACTTCTTCGGTCTGGTGGCCTCGCGCCCGATGGGTCCCGGCACTTTCGCCACCGACCTGCGCTTTGCCGTCAGCGATGATCAGGGCGCGGCCCGTGGCGGTGAGATCGACAACCGCTCGCTCAACGGTCTGGTCAGCTACGCGCTGAGCGGCCACAAGTTCAGCGCCGGTTACCAGCACATGTCCGGCGACAGCGCCTTCCCGTATGTCGATGGCAGCGACCCGTATCTGGTCAACTTCGTGCAGATCAACGACTTCGCCGGCGCCGAAGAACGCTCCTGGCAGGCGCGCTACGACTTTGACTTCGCCAAGCTCGGCATTCCTGGCCTGAGCTTCATGAGCCGCTACTTGAGTGGTGACAACATCAAGCTCAAGAACGGCGAAGAAGGCAAAGAGTGGGAGCGCAACACCGAGATCAAATATGTAGTACAAAGCGGCGCCTTGAAGGATGTCGCCGTGCGTTTGCGTAATGCCACTTACCGCTCCAACTACTCGGCTCGCGATGCAGACGAAGTGCGTTTGCTGGTGAGCTACAGCGTCGCTCTCTGGTAGAGCCTGTTGGTAAACAACACGTCGAATAACAACAATGCCCGTGGAGACTGAAATGAACTTATCACTGCGTAAAATGGCACTCGCCGCCAGTTGTGTCCTGTTTGCCGGCCAACTCATGGCCGAACCGAAACGTCCGGAATGTATCGCTCCAGCATCGCCGGGCGGTGGTTTCGACCTGACCTGCAAACTGGTGCAGAGCGCACTGGTCAACGAAAAACTGCTGACCAAACCGATGCGCGTCACTTACATGCCCGGCGGTGTCGGCGCAGTGGCGTACAACGCCGTGGTCGCTCAGCGTCCTGCCGATGCGGGCACGCTGGTGGCGTGGTCGAGCGGTTCGCTGTTGAACCTGGCGCAGGGCAAGTTCGGTCGTTTCGATGAAACCAACGTGCGTTGGTTGGCTGCGGTCGGCACCAGCTACGGCGCCATCGCAGTGAAAAGCGATTCGCCCTACAAGACCCTCGACGATCTCGTTCAGGCGCTGAAGAAAGATCCGAGCTCCGTGGTGATCGGTTCCGGCGGCACCGTCGGCAGCCAGGACTGGATGCAAACCGCCCTGATCGCCAAAGCTGCCGGGATCAACCCGCGTGACCTGCGCTACGTCGCTCTCGAAGGTGGCGGCGAAATCGCGACCGCCCTGCTTGGTGGCCACATCCAGGTGGGCAGTACTGACATCTCCGACTCCATGCCGCACATCCAGAGCGGTGACATGCGCCTGCTCGCGGTGTTCGCCGACAAGCGTCTCGACGAGCCGGAAATGAAAGACATTCCGACCGCTCGCGAACAAGGCTACGACATCGTCTGGCCGGTGGTACGCGGCTTCTACCTCGGGCCAAAAGTCAGCGACGAAGATTACGCCTGGTGGAAAGACTCGTTCGACAAACTGCTGGCCTCCGACGAGTTCGCCAAGCTGCGCGATCAGCGTGAACTGTTCCCGTTCGCCATGACCGGCCCGGAACTGGACACCTACGTGAAGAAGCAGGTCGCGGACTACAAAGTGCTGGCCAAAGAGTTCGGCCTGATTCAGTAACCGTCCCTGCATCCCACGGCCATGTCCCTCATCCGGGGCATGGCCCAGGAGTTTGTCATGTCCACACTTTTACAACGCATTTTTGCCTCGGTGTTGCTGCTGGTCTGCGTCGGCCTGGCACTGATGGCGTGGCCGTACCAAGCGGCCTTTTCCTACGAACCGGTCGGCCCGCGTGCCTTTCCCCTGTTGATGCTTGCCCTGATGGGCGCGGCACTGCTGTACATGGTGTTCCGCCCGGCGGCGATCAAACACAGTGACGACGAGCCGCCACTGGACCGCGAAACCCTGACCAAGATCGGCATCTGCGTGGTGCTGTTGCTGGTGTTCGCCGGCACCTTCGAACCCCTTGGTTTCATCGTCGCCAGCATTCTCACCGGCGTACCGATGGCTCGCCTCTATGGTGGCCGCTGGTTGCCGAGCGTGGTGATCATCAGCCTGATGGCCATCGGTCTTTACCTGTTGTTCGACCGTGTGATGGACGTTCCGCTGCCTCTCGGCCTGCTCAGCGTTCTGGAGAACTGATATGGATACTCTTGGCTATTTGGGTCAGGGTTTCGGCGTCGCGCTGAGCCCGTACAACCTGGTGACCGCGCTGTGCGGCACGCTGATCGGCACCGTCGTCGGCCTGCTCCCGGGCCTGGGCCCGATCAACGGCGTGGCGTTGCTGATCCCGATCGCATTCGCCCTCGGCCTGCCGCCGGAGTCGGCGTTGATTCTGCTCGCAGCGGTGTATCTGGGCTGCGAATACGGCGGCCGGATCAGCTCGATCCTGCTGAACATTCCCGGCGAAGCATCGACCGTGATGACCACCCTCGACGGCTACCCGATGGCCCGTAAAGGTCTGGCTGGTGTGGCGCTGTCGCTGTCGGCGTGGAGTTCGTTTATCGGTGCGTTTATCGCCACCTGCGGCATGGTGCTGTTCGCCCCGCTGCTGGCGAAATGGGCGATTGCCTTCGGCCCGGCGGAATACTTCGTGTTGATGGTGTTTGCGATTGTCTGTCTCGGCGGCATGGCCGGTGATCGTCCGTTGAAAACCTTCATCGCGGCGTTGATCGGTCTGTTCCTCTCGACCGTCGGCATCGACGCCAACAGCGGTGTTTATCGCTTCACCGGCGACAACATTCACCTGACTGACGGGATTCAATTCGTCGTGCTGGTGCTGGGCCTGTTCTCCATCAGCGAAATCCTCCTGCTGCTGGAAAAAACCCACCACGGCCAGGAAGCGGTGAAAGCCACCGGTCGCATGATGTTCAACTTCAAGGAAGCCGCGTCGGTGTTCGTCGTCAACATCCGTTGCGGCGTGCTGGGCTTCATCATGGGCGTGTTGCCGGGTGCCGGCGCGACCCTCGCCAGCGCCGTGGCCTACATGACCGAGAAACGCATCGCCGGTGCCAGCGGCAAATTCGGTGAAGGTGACCCCCGTGGCCTCGCCGCGCCGGAAACCGCCATCGGTGGCGCAGCCTGTGGCGCACTGGTGCCGATGCTGACCCTGGGCGTACCGGGTTCGGGTACCACGGCGGTGATGATCGGCGCACTGTCGCTGTACAACATCACGCCGGGCCCGCTGCTGTTCCAGCAACAACCGGACATTGTCTGGGGCCTGATCGCGTCGTTGTTCATTGCCAACGTGATGTTGGTGATTCTCAACATCCCGATGATCCGCGTGTTTACCCGCATCCTTGCCGTGCCGAACTGGGCACTGGTGCCAGTCATCGCGATCATTACCGGTATCGGCGTTTACGCGGTGCACGCCACCACGTTCGACCTGTTCCTGATGATCGGCATCGGCATTTTCGGTTACATCCTGCGCAAGCTGGACTTCCCGCTGTCGCCGCTGCTGCTGGGCTTCATCCTCGGCGGTCTGATGGAGCAGAACCTGCGTCGCGCCCTGTCGATCTCCAACGGTGCACTGGAAATTCTCTGGTCGAGCCCGATCACTTTCGGTGTCTGGGTGCTGACCGCGATCATGCTGTTGATGCCGATCATCCGCATCTGGCGTAAACGTTCGGCTGCGCAACGCGCCATCGCCGATGTTTGATCGCGCCTCACTGCAATCCTGGTGGGGAACCCCGCTGGTCGGTCTGCTTGGCGGTTACCTCGCCGGCCAGATCGGCTGGCCACTGCCGTGGATGGTCGGCTCATTGCTGGCGATCATCCTCGTGCGCTGCCTGACTCCATGGCAACTCACCGAAATCCCTGGCGGCCGCAAGTGCGGCCAGTGGATCGTCGGCATCGGCATCGGCCTGCATTTCACTCCGGTGGTGATGGAGCAGGTGCTCAGTCATTTCGGTTTGATCTTCTTCGGTGCGCTGGTCACCAGTCTGTCGGCGGTGGTCGGCGTGTGGTTGATGCGCCGTACCGGCGAGGATCGCGCCACCGCATTTTTCTCGAGCATGCCCGGCGGCTCCGGCGAGATGGTCAACCTCGGCGCGCGCAATGGCGCGATGCTCAGCCACGTTGCGGCGGGGCAGAGTTTGCGCGTGCTGGTGGTGGTGCTGTGTGTGCCGGCGGCGTTTAAGTATTTGCTCGGTGATGGCAACCCGATTGCTCATGCGGGCAGCGTCGATTGGCGCTGGCTGGCGATACTGTTTCCGGCGGGCGGTTTGCTTGCGTGGCTCTGGCAACGGCTGCGCCAACCGAATCCGTGGCTGTTCGGCCCGTTGTTGGTAAGTGCGGCGGTCAGCATCGGCTGGGATCTGCACATCGGTTTGCCCAATGGCGGCAGCCAGATTGGCCAGTGGTTGATTGGTAGCGGTTTGGGCTGTCACTTCAACCGACAGTTCTTCCGCCGCGCGCCTTCCTTTATGGGACGGACGTTGATCGGCACGGCGTTGACCATGTTGATCGCGACCCTGGCGGCGATGGGCTTGAGCGCGCTGACCCACCTGGATCTGCGTTCACTGACGCTGGGCATGATGCCTGGCGGGATTGCCGAGATGAGCCTGACGGCGGAGACGCTGCAGTTGTCGGTGCCACTGGTGACGGCGATGCAGGTGATGCGGTTGTTATTTGTGCTGTTTTTGGCTGAGCCGTTGTTCAAGTATTGGAATCGTAGTCCCGAGTAAGCCTGCAAGACCGAGCGGCCTCCTTCGCGAGCAAGCTCGCTCCCACATTGGTCATGTGAACGCCGCAAAACCAATGTGGGAGCGAGCTTGCTCGCGAAGGGGCCGGCTCGGTCAGCGCATCAAATCGGCGGCAAACGCCACTCGATCGGCGTCTCGCCATTCTGCTCAAGAAACTTGTTCGTCCGGCCAAAGTGCCCGCAACCCAAGAACCCGCGATAAGCCGACAACGGCGACGGATGCACCGACGTCAGTACCAGATGTTTGGTCGCGTCGATCAGCTTCTGTTTGCTCTGCGCATGCGCGCCCCAGAGCATGAACACCAAGTGCGGCTGCCGTTCGCTGACCAGCTCAATGATCCGATCAGTAAAGAACTGCCAGCCCTTGTCCTTGTGCGCATTGGCGTTGGCGCGCTCGACGGTCATCGTGGTGTTGATCATCAACACGCCCTGATCAGCCCAGCTCTGCAGGTAACCGTGATCAGGAATATCGATGTTCAGGTCGCGCTTCAACTCTTTATAGATGTTGACCAGCGATGGCGGCGCCGGCACGCCCGGTTGCACGGAGAAGCACAAGCCATGGGCCTGACCCGGGCCGTGATAGGGGTCCTGACCGAGGATCACCACCTTCACTTTATCCAGCGGCGTCGAGTTCAACGCATTGAAAATCATCGGTCCCGGCGGATAGATTTCCTTGCCGGCCGCCCGCTCCTGCTGCAGAAACTGGCGCAACTCTGCCATGTAGGGCTGGTCGAACTCAGCACGCAGTGCCTCCTTCCAGCTCGGTTCGAGTTTGATACGGTCGTCAGCAGTCATGGTCATACCCGGCAAAAACAATGGGGCGAACCCTAGGAAAGCCGGCCACGCTTGTCAATTGATCTGACGCAGATCCGGCACTTTCCCCCACAACGATCATACTGATCGTTCAAATTCCCGATCGAGGTCACGATGAATCTGCACTTCGAAGAACTCACCGGCACCGACGGCGCCCGCATCGGTATCGCCAGCCTGGATGCTGAAAAATCGCTGAACGCGCTGTCTTTGCCGATGATCAACGCCCTCAGCGACAAACTCGACAGCTGGGCCAAGGATCCACAAATCGTCTGCGTGCTGCTGCGCGGCAACGGCGCCAAGGCCTTCTGCGCCGGCGGCGAAGTGCGCAGCCTGGTTGAAGCCTGCCGCGCCCACCCCGGCGAAGTACCGCCGCTGGCCGCGCAATTTTTCAGCGCGGAATATCGTCTGGACTACAGCCTGCACACCTATCCAAAACCGCTGATCTGCTGGGGCCACGGTTACGTGCTCGGCGGCGGCATGGGCCTGCTGCAAGGCGCGAGCACTCGGATCGTCACGCCGAGCAGCCGCTTGGCCATGCCGGAAATCACCATCGGCCTGTACCCGGACGTCGGCGCCAGTTGGTTTCTCGCCCGGCTGCCGGGCAAGCTTGGCTTGTTTCTGGGCCTGACCGGCGCGCACATGAATGGCCGTGATGCAATCGACCTTGATCTGGCCGACCGCTTCCTGCTCGACGAACAGCAGCCGCAACTGATCGAAGGCCTGCTGCAGCTCAATTGGCAGGAACAGACCGACGTGCAACTCAACAGCCTGCTCAAGGCGTTGCAGCAGGAAGCCGTCGCACAAATGCCCGAAGCACAGTGGCTGCCGCGCCGTCAGCAGATCGACGAACTGCTCGACGTCAGCGACGTCACCTGCGCCTGGAAAGCCATCAGTTTGCAGCGCGACAGCAGCGACCCGCTGATCGCCCGCGCAGCGAAAACCATGAGCGAAGGCTCGCCATTGACCGCGCATCTGGTCTGGCAACAAATCATCCGCGCCCGACACATGTCCTTGGCCGAAGTCTTTCAAATGGAATACACCCTGAGCCTCAATTGCTGCCGACACCCGGAGTTCAGCGAAGGGGTTCGCGCGCGGTTGATCGACAAGGATCAGAAGCCGCACTGGCACTGGCCGGACATCAATAACGTGCCGGAGGCGGTGGTCGAGGCGCATTTCCACAAGGTCTGGGAGGGGCGGCATCCGTTGGCGGATTTGACGCAGTATTGAGTTCCCGTCGATGCCCGCGATGGCCGATTTCCGAGGGCTATCGCGGGCAGGCGTCTCGATTGTGTCTAGACGTTCAAATCGTAAAATTTCACTATTTCCGCCAGTGCTTGCAACGCCTCTTCGTCATTCCTTGCCAAGATATCCTCAACATCACGAAGCGGAGGAAGAGGATGCAGAAGACCCAAGAGTTCGCTCGCTGAATAGTCACGTACAGACTTTCCGGCTTCGTGGACTCTTATAAAACTGATAGCAGCATCGCCGCCTGAGAAATGATTGGAAACCCGGATCTTCGGCGCCATGCCGTAACCCACAACGACGACAAGGTCGTCGTTTTCGCGGTGAAATTTAAGGTTATCAATAGACAATCCAGAGGTGGAGAAGTCGACTCCATCAGTACCCCCTCCGGCATTCACCACCACATCTCTGCCGAGACCGTCATACCTGTAAATGTCATTACCAGCACCACCGGACAACGTGTCGTTTCCTGCGCCACCGACCAGAACGTCATCACCAACATTGCCTGTCAGCAAATCATCACCCTGCATGCCTAGAATCTCTCCAGACCCACTCAGTGTGTCATTGCCATGCCCTCCAACCAGCGGGAGAGTTTGTCCCTCACGAATGGATTTGAAGTGAGTCGAGTTATTAACAATTACGCCTTGATGGTAAGTATCTGGGGCCGCTCCTAACTGACCCAATTCCATAAGCTGCTTCAAACTTATGTCCGATCCATCGGCAAACTTTACAGTCTCAATACCCGAACCCACCGGATCACCGGCATGAGGCATCACAATCCGAACCTGTTGTGACCCACCCCATTTGATATCGAGTGTTGAGTACAGCATTTTTGCCCGAGGGGGCCGGCGATAGGCATTGCGAGGCGGGTTCGGTGCCAACTCAACATTGACTGCTTCAATCAACGCCGCTCCCCAACTGAGCTGCAGTTGATCACGCTTGGCTTCCTCCGGAAGGACGATGGTGTCCTGATCGAGCACTCCGTATTCGTCACTCCATCCGGTAACGCCCACTTCAGGTCGGAGAAAAACAGGATTCAACACGTCCGCAATAATGGTCGTTGCACCAGCATGCGATTGCACGATGTACGTATCGGCACCGTCCTCACCGTAAAGCCAATCTTCCCCTGCACCTGCAATCAAGTAATCCGCGCCTTCAGAGCCAAGCAAAGTGTCGTTACCTGGCCCGGCAGATAACAGGGCGCCCGGTGTTCTGCCCGCCACTGCGCCATAATCGAGCGGCGAACCGGCGTAGGCGACGACCACATCATCCCCTGCACCTCCGAGGAAAAGGTTGCCGACTTCGACATTTACTCGCCCACCATCATCGTTACCCTGCACGCTTTTATATTTGATGGTTTCAGTGGTGACATTCCAGCGAAACTCTTTGCGAACAGTCTCGCCAACGCCAAAGCTTCCCGCCGGATAGATGAACCATCCCTTAATAGCGCCTGAGTCTTTTCTGTCCTCGACTATTACGTCTCCTGTTTTGAAAGAAAACCCACTGCCCGATCCAGAACGATAGTAGTGCTGTTTTTGGACCGATGATGGAATTGCTCCCTCGGCCTTAACATTTTTGTATTTGACTTGGGAGGTGGATTCAGACTGCCGTTCACTGACCACAGCAGCGCCGGCGGCACTCCCCATCCATTGCGGTGTTGGAGACAGTGATGCATCTTCGACACCTTCGATAACCAGTTCCGTATGAGTGGTATAGCCAGCATCATCGGTAACTATGTGACTACGAACCCAGACACCCTTTTCATTCAAAATAAAACCCTGTGCGCGCCTGCTCGCCGAACGCTTTTCTTTTATTTGCGCAAGAAACTTACTTGTCCAATCACTGCGATTGTCGGAGGCGGAACCATCGTTTTCGTCAGGAACATTGCCGGTTGAAGGAGCCTGAAAGTCAGCCGTGCTACTTATTTTATTTATGTCTTTATTTTCTTCGATCAGCACTAAATTCGTTACCGGCGAATCGACCACTTCTATCGGAGGCTGTATTTTCTTGATGATGTCTTGATAGCTGAGAGTTACCCCATCGCTAAAGCTGAAAGTCGAATCTTGCCAATTTTCATGGCTTCGGAGCAGAACCGCATCACCCAAGCCGTTTGACAGCCGCAACGCCGGCCCCACGCTAGTTTCAATGATGTCTGCTTTCAGATTTGATGCAGAGAATCCTGCCCCGAACCTGATGACATTCTTGCCCCCCTGATCGCTAATGACATCAAGTCCGTCACCGAGGCCAAAGCAGTAAATATCATCGCCGTCTTGGCTTTCGAGCAGGTCATTACCGCTACCGCCATCAAAGACGTTATTACCTGAATCGCCGCGGAGATAATCCATTCCCTCCCCGCCAATCAACGTGTCGTCGCCACCTCCTCCTTGCAATGTGTCGTTGCCTGAGCCGCCATCCATATAGTCTGGGCCGTGATCCGCTTCGGCGTTTTTTTCGTAGTCCCCGACCAACACGTCATCATCCGCGCCCCCGTAAAGCGTGTCGGCGCCCGAACCGCCCCAAAGCGTATCGTTGCCTCCATCGCCCTGAAGATAGTCATTATTGACCCCGCCTGATTGCAATTCGGCGGCGTCACCATCCAGCGCATCTGCCCCCGACCCACCGATGAGTGTGTCCGAGCCGCCCGCCCCTCTGAGTGTGTCATCCCCCTCACCGCCATCAAGAAAGTCATCACCGTGATAACGAACGGGATGGCTGGGATAATCACCGGTCAGGTCATCGTTACCGGCGCCCCCGAACAGCGAATCATCAGCGCCGCCACCCCAGAGCGTGTCATCTCCCGCGCCACCGTCCAGCAAATCACGCCCGAAAAAATGGGCGGCTTCACCGGAACCGCCGTCCAGCAGGTCATCGTCACCTTTCAGGTCATCGTTGCCGGGACCGCCATACAACGCATCGCTACCACCGTTGCCGGCAAGACGATCATCGCCTTTGCCGCCATCCAGTACATCGTCGCCATGGTGTTTGCTCTGGAGTCCAAAACTTTTGCTGTCGAGATTGTCGCCAGACAATGTGTCGTTGCCATCCCCGCCTGATAGCGTGTCATTCCCTCCGTCTCCCCACAAAAGATCATCTTCAGTTCCACCGTCCAGTAGATCCTCGCCCCAGCCTCCATTGAGGACGTCCCGGCCACCTTGACCATAAAGAACATCGTTATCACCCTCCGATGAAGCATTTGGAGAGGCTTTGGAAAAGACGGTACTGTGAAGACTGACGCCGTCTACAAGACTTTCAACCTGCTTGAAACTCCAATCCTGCTCGATCATCCCAGTTGAGTTATCACCATATAAAACATCATCTCCTGCTCCGCCAAGCAACGTGTCCCGATTGTTTCCACCGAGCAACACGTCTCGGGAAGAAGTGCCTATCAATAGATCGTCGCCCAGACCTCCGTCCAGCCAGTCACCACGGCTTGTCTTGCCTTTGGTGGTACCGTCGGCGATGGCCTTTTCAAGCGTTATTTGTTTATCCCCGAACAGGCGATCGTTTCCGGCTTTGCCAAATAGCCGATCAGAACCGCCAAGGCCGAGAATGACGTCGTCTTTTGCAGAACCGTGGAGCACGTCGGCCTTGTTTCTCTGTTTTACTTTGGGCAATACCAAGACGTTACCAAACTCATCGTACGAAACTTGTTCACCGGGGGTAGCGGGATCGGTGTCTTTGGCTTTCCAGTCGCCTTGCACGATCAGATCAGGAGGTGAAGCGGTTTGCCCTTGATACTCAGGCAGACGAATACCCAGCATCCCTGGCTTGAAATCCTTGATCACAATGAGGTCGCCAGGTCCGTACTTGATGTTCAACGTAGCTTTATCGAGTTCTTCGATGAGCGTTAACGCCATTGCTCGATCTTCAGTGAACCAGTTATTGCTCAGTGGCGTACTCCGCTTGAGCGCAGGGATTGGCAGGCCATTTATCAAGATATGCCCATTGATCCCGGTATCGACAATCTCGTCGATTCCATCACCACTGGAGAATTCGTAGCGATCATTGCCTGCGCCACCGCTAAGCGAATCGTTGCCCTTCCCCCCGACTAAAACATCATCACCCGCCATCCCGTAAAGCGCATCGTTGCCGCCGCCTCCGGTTAACGAGTCATTGCCGTGACCACCTTCAATGCTGTCATTACCCGCTAACCCGCTAATCGAGTCATTGCCCTTCCCACCGTGAAGGTGATCGGCGTTCCCCCCGCCACCGAAAGATCGCCCTCCATCATCACCAAATACGACCAACGGGTTTGATACCCCCGTCGCCATTGGCGCCTGTATGCCCGTGGCCAAGTCCGAATATGAGGATTTCTGTAAGGTATTTTCTCCGTAGGAGCCATTGGTTCTGGAAATCAGTCGGGCCAACATTTGCGCACGGTCGGCAATCCAATGCTCTGTAATGACACCTTCGCCAGTTTGTGGATCGTGAAGCTCCAATCCCCGCCCCGAGTAACCGTCCGCTCGTTCAATTACTACTTCACTGAGCTGTTTCAGCGAGTTTCGCAACGCTTCGCCAACCGGCGTCGCTTGAGTAGCCAGCGATACCCACGCTGAAGCGCTGCCGTATTCCCCAATTGTCTTGGTAACGATGCTTTGTGATTGAGTCGGTGAAAGCGCTGAAAAAAATGCGTAGGCATTAGCGGCAAAGGTTTCGTCGGAGGTGGGCGTCGCGGCAGAATTGCCGTCGTACGTGCGCCTGAACATGTCGAAGAAATCATTCACCCCATACCGCAGAATCAAGTTGACGGTGGGTGACACGGGTGTGCCCTTCACAACATATTGAATCAGCGGGTTGATGTTACTGCTGGCCAGGCCGATGTTGATTTGCTCGGGCACGACTGAAAAAACAGTGCTGACTATGTTGGCACCAAAGTTTTTTATCACTGCTTGCAGACCGATACGATAGGAATCTATCGCGAATAGAATATTTTTATAATCATCGAGCCTGTTTACTTTGGCGAGTTCATGACTCCCTTTGATATCTGAACCTGGATCACCCGCGAATATCAGTCTCCAGGTTTCATACGGAGGTTTTCCGCCGAGCAGACTAAAACCTATGGTTCCGGACCAGCCGGCATTCTGACTCGAGGCAGTATCTTCTACACCCACCTCTTTGCGAAACAATACTTCGCCAATGGCACTTGCATCAATCGCTGCGATTTGGTCAATGGAAGGAACGGTCCATGGCGGCAGATAAAACTTAACCGAGCCGTTCATCAGGGAGTTCATAAAATTGACTGCGACCTGATTGGACGACTCTTGCATCTTACTTTCGCTGAATACCTTATTTAATCTGAGCTCTCCTTGCCGTAAAGTGTAGGCGCGAATCAATGCAGAATAAGCGCCCCGCCCACCATTAGCGTCAATCGCGACGTCCAGCCAAAGCTTTGCACTTCTGAGTATATTTGCCACTTCTTTTTCAAAGTTAGCCCCTTCTCTTAATTTACCTCCAATTAGATTGGATAATTCTTGATATAAATACGCGCAATTTTTCCCCTCCACATCCACGGCTTCGTATCCTATACCCTCCGCCGCCAACCGCATGCCGGCGCAGGCGGTTGCAGCCGTTATAATTTTTGTCTTTTCTAAATCACTAAAAACATAACTCATCATCACTTCCCTGTAACAATTGAAGAAGAAAGGTACTCACTGACAAACCTAAGCGCTTCAGGAGCGCCGCGTAACGAACTGGTTCCAAAACTTACACGACCGTCCCCTCCGGCAAAATCGAAGCTATGAAGCTCGACCGAACATCGGGTATTCAGCTTTCCAAAGTCCACACTTTCCAATTCCGCCCTGCTAAACGTCAGCAGTTCAGTTTGACTTAGCCCACTTGCGATGACTTCATCACCAGCAGAATTCAGACCGTCACATTTTATTAATCTTGGCGTTCCATCACGACGTCGCCAATCAGGCATTACAAAAATCTTAATAGTCCCTGCGTTTTTGAAGTGAGGAGGCGGCGCATTGAGCCAAAGCTCCAAGCCCGGATAATTCTTCAGCTTTACAATCAAATCATCCGGCCAATCCTTATGCCGATAACCCATCGTGTGCGGCTCATTGTGCTCCGTCCTAGTATAAAGTCTGGCCGCAACTTTATAGAATCCCCAATCAGGTGACGGTTCTTTACCAACTTGGTCAAAAGCGGTGATCAGTTCAGTTCCCGTCCACCAGAATGCCCCTTCAAGAAGGTCCGCAATACAGGAGCCATCGCCTTTCAGCCTGGAGCCGAAATGAAAGCCGGGGATTCGAGTTCTATCAAGATAGCTGCCTCCTAAAATGGGCACCTGCTCCATGCCGGCAAGTTTTTTACTGCATTCTCCTTCTTTTTTGTGGCGGATCGCCCGGGCCTCCGCTGCGTCGTCCCACTGGTTATGGAAATCTACTACCCAATAACAAGCGGCCAAAAAAAGGCTGTATTTCACAGCTTTTTTTGTCCGTCTGATTACTTCCCTTCGAGAGACCTTAAACATTTCAATGTTCCTTATTGAAATTGTAAAAACAAGTCACTTGCGCCGTTATCTGCTTATTAGCCCGTCAAATATTTCGAAATACCCCTTTAGTCCATTGACCACGTCAAATTTACTCGCAGTCAACTTTGCTGACTCACCCAGTGATTGAAACTCCCTGTCATCTTGTAAAACGTTAGTCACTCTCTTGGCTATCGCCTTATAGTCGAAAAAATCCACGAGCACTCCGTTAACGCCATCAAGAATTACCTCTCGCAGTGGTGCCGTATCAGACGCAATTACGATGCAACCAGAAGCCATGGCTTCTAAAAGCGACCACGACAAAACAAATGGATAAGTTAAATAGACATGAGCTTTTGAAAGCTCCAGCACTGCTCTATATTTTTGATACGGAAGTCTTCCGCTGAAATGCACATTGCAACTGTCTAAATCAACCTCCGCCGCCATCCTGCTTCGCCAATTCGGGTACCCGATTGGCATTCGCCCGTAACTGACTTCGTCTCCACCCACTATGACTATTTGAGCCTCCGGGCACTCAGCCTGTATATGGGGAATGGCCCTCATAAAACTATGGAATCCGCGATAAGGCTCTAAATTTCTGGCCACGTACGTGACGATGGGCTGCCCCGCTTTTAGAACATGGCCACTGGGCAACGTTAACGAATCAACCCTCTGCGAAGAGTATTTCCGAATGACGCCTTCGTGGATCACTTGAATTTTCGAATGGTAGGCCGCTGGGAAAAGACTGCGTTGCCACTGCTTCGGGGCAATTGCAATATCGCACTGTTCAAGATTCAAGAGATGCATCGAGTTCAAAACTCGCAGCCTTGAACACTCCTCATCGACACTTGGAAATTCAGGATCAAACCCTGAATCCGCCCCATGTGCTCGATAATAAAACTCGCAGAAATGAATAAGCGGCACATCGGGATACACATCTTTGATAAATAGCGATTCACCCCATCCTGGATGAGCGAGAATCACATCAGGTCGATAATCCTCAAGCTTGAGCGTTTTCAGAATTTGGTAAACTTTCCGCCCGTCAGTCACGGCGTCGTCATACGTCCGCAAATAGGCTTGAATATCGGTCTGCCTTGTTCTTGACGTGCGATAGCGAAACAGTTTTACGCCTTCGAGTCCCGGAGCCGTGTCTCGCCCAATAGCAACCACCTCGCAGCGTCGACGAACAGCTTCTAGCGCCACATGACGAAACTGCCCCGGAAAATTTTGATGAATCACAAGAAGCTTCACTTGAGCAAATTCCGTTTTATACGTCTCCATTGAACTGACGCTTTTCAACATCAATTGACATATACAAACGCTAACAAATGCGAAGAAATAAAACTGTAGGAGGCTTCCTAGAAGCGCCTAGGAGATGGCGAAACACAGGTTTTTTCCGCGGGCACAAAAAAAGCGGCGCTCAATGCGCCGCTTTTCATTTGCGGTTGATTACCAGCGGTTGCCACGGCCGTTATGGTCGCCTCGCCCGCTGTGCCGGTCGTAATTGCCGCGACCGCGATGATCGTTGTCCCATCCGCCGCGACGGTGGCCGTCCCAGTTGCCGCGATCATTGCCGTGCCAGCGGCGGGTTTCGTAATGGCGTGGGGCCGGTTGGTAGTAACGCGGCGCCGATTGGTAATAGCGCGGTTGCTGGTAGTACCGCGGTTGCGGTTGATAGTAACGCGGCTGCGCGTAATAGGTGCTGCCGCCTCGGTAGTAAGTGCCGCCAGTGTTGTAGTAAGCCGGTGCGGGTGATGTGTAGACCTGGGAGCTGTAGTACGAGTCCGCGTACGAGTACGGGGCGCAACCGGCAACGGAAAACATCAACGCAGCAAGCAGAAGAATTCGTCTATACATGGCGGCCTCCTGGACCGCGGGTTGGCCACACCAGCGACGCTGGCAGGCGACAGTCAATTAATCGGTGACTGTCGAAAAATCAGACAGCGTTTTCGGCATCTGGTGCGTTCCCGCAACAAGTTGAAACAAGTGATTGGTGAAACCTTGTTCATCCGCAAACGCCGTCATTCAGCCCCTGATTAATGGTGCCCACCATGATATCCGCCGCCGTGATAACCCCGTCCGTAACCGCCGCGATAACCATAGCCACCGTAGTAATAGCGCGCGCCGCCGTAGTAGCGCGGGCCGTAATAACTGCCGTAGGAATAAGGTGAGTAGTAGCCGGGATAGTAGTAAGTGGCGGGGTAAGCGTCGTAAGGACCGGCGTAGTAGTAACAACCGGACAGACCGAAAACAAGAACTGCACCGAACAAAATCTTCTGGATACGCATGATGGCCTCCTGAAAGACCCACGGCCGCAACGGAACAGAGCAGCCGACATACGTTTGACTGGTGCGGATCGATCAAGTGCCGAGTCCCGCCCGGCTTCAGATCAGCGGCGTCCGCCCCATCGAAAAACCCTGTGGGAGCGAGCTTGCTCGCGATGACGGTGTATCAGCCACATCTTCACTGAATGTCATACTGCAATCGCGAGCACGCTCACTCCTACAAGGCTGGCTTCAGGAACAACCATTCGCGCCGAACATGGAGCAGTTATTTCGCCGCAGTGCCATTAGAATGCATGCCATCGGGCCACTGCCAATGGAACTGCCATGCCGCATCGATCTGCGCTGTACTCCCAACGCTCGCTGGTACTCACGCTGATCGCCCTGCTCGGCGCCGGTTTCCTCGCCACGTCCCTGCTGAGCTACTACGCCTCCCGAGCCTCGATCCGCGACAACATCGTCAACACCGAACTGCCGCTGACGTCCGACACGGTCTACTCGGAAATCCAGAAAGACCTCGTCAGACCGATCCTGATTTCCTCGATGATGTCCCGCGACACTTTCATGCGCGATTGGGTGGTCAACGGCGAACAAAACCCCGAGCAAATGACCCGTTACCTCAACGAAGTCATGACCCATTACGGCGCCTACACTGCTTTTTTCGTTTCCAACAGCACCCTCACCTACTACCACGCCAAAGGCGTGCTCAAGCAGATCAAAGTGGAAGAACCGCGCGACGCTTGGTACTTCCGCGTGCGCGACATGAAAGACCCGTACGAGATCAACGTCGACCCGGACCTGGCCAACAAGGACAACCTGACGTTCTTCATCAACTACAAGGTTTACGATTACCACGACCGCTTCATCGGCGCGGCGGGCGTCGGTCTGACCGTGGATGCGGTGATCAAGCTGATCGACAAGTATCAACAGCGCTATCAACGCAGCGTGTACTTCGTTGATACCTTTGGCCGACTGGTTTTGACCGGTGCCGAAGGCGGCCCCGAAGGCGCGCACATCGGTCAGAGCCTCAGCGAAATCGAAAGCATGAAGAGCCTGGTCAGCCAGTTGCCGAAACCGCACAGCGGCAGTTACGAGTATTCCGCTCACGGACAGGGGCATTTTCTCAACGTACGGTTTATTCCCGAGCTGAACTGGTATCTGTTCGTCGATAAGCGCGAAGACGGTGCGCTGAGCGAAATCCGTCAGTCGCTGTATCTCAACTTGTTGATCTGTTTGCTGGTGACGTTGATTGTGTTGGCCTTGCTCAACCGGGTGATCAAACGCTATCAAACCAAGATTCACGCTCAGGCCACCCTCGACAGCCTGACCGAATTGCCGAACCGTCGCGGTTTCGACCTGCTCGCCGCGCAAGCCCTGCACGAAGCACAACGCGAGACCAAACCGCTGACGGCGTTGCTGCTCGACCTCGATCACTTCAAGGCATTGAACGACACTTATGGGCACATGGCCGGTGATCAGGTGTTGATCGGCTTTGCCCGCGATCTGCAAAGCTGCTTGCGCCATGCAGACATCGTCTGCCGTTGGGGCGGTGAGGAATTTATCGTTTTGTTGAAAGACACTGATGGCGACACCGGTCAGAAAATTGCCGAAAAGATCCGCCAACACGTCGAACAACACGAATATGCCTACGACGGCCACCGCCTCAATCTGACCGTGAGCATCGGCGCCACCACCCTGCAACGCGATGACACCTTGCACAGCCTGCTGTCGCGGGCCGATCATGCGATGTACCGAGCCAAACAAACCGGCCGCAATCGCACCTGCGTGGAAATGCCTCACTCGACTTATGCCTGATTCCGACGTTAAACCCGACCATTGCCCGGCCTGCGGCGCCCGCAACGACTGCAGTCTCGCCGACCCGCGCACCGCCGACCGCGAGTGCTGGTGCTATGGCGTAAGCATTGACCCGGCGGTGCTCGAAGCCCTGCCGTCAGAACTGCGCAACCAGTCCTGCCTGTGCCCGCGTTGCGCGCAGGTCGAGGCGCAACTGCAAGCGGCCAAGCGCTCGATCCCGTAAGATGCGCCGCCCTCCAATCATCGAATTCTGAACATGCGCGTCGACCGTTTTCTCAGCAACCTGCCCCGCTACAACCGTCAGCAGGTTCGCCTGTTGCTGGTGGAAAAGCGCGTGCGGATTGACGGAAAAATCGTCAACGATCCGCACAGTGAAGTGCTGGAATTCAGCCGCGTCGAAGTCGACAACGAAGTGCTGCAAATCGGTAAAACGGCACGCTATTTCATGCTGCACAAGCCGCCGGGCTGCGTCAGCGCCACCCGCGATCCGCAACACCCAACCGTGCTCGACCTGATCGATGAACCCGACAAGGACGACCTGCACATTGCCGGACGTCTGGACTTCAACACCACTGGCCTGATGCTGATCACCAACGACGGCGCGTGGTCGCGCCGCCTGACGCAGCCGCAGACCAAGCTGCCGAAGGTCTACTACGTCGAGACCGAGCAGGAGATTGGCGCGGAATATGCGACCACTTTTGCCGAGGGCATCTACTTCGCCTTCGAAGACCTGACCACGCAGCCGGCGCAACTTGAGCTGCTCGGGCCACACTCGGCGCGGTTGAGTATCGTTGAAGGTCGCTACCACCAGGTGAAGCGCATGTTTGGTTTTTTCAACAACAAAGTCATGCGCCTGCACCGCGAATCCATGGGTCTGTTGCAGCTTGATGACGCGCTAAAACCGGGCGAGTACCGCGCTTTGCGCACCGAAGAGATTCATTTGTTCTAAGCCCGCGACCGCTCAGCAGAAGTTGTCGAACAATTTACCAACGGCACTTGCGCGATGCCGACTCCCCTGCTTGAATCAGGACGTCGGCCAAATTGTGACCGACGAGTCACAACATACTTCTAAGAAACTTTTTGTCGGTCGTCAGCCCTCAGGGTTGCGCCTCAGCCGACAGACTGCCCGCCAATAACAATACCCGTCGACCTGCCTTACCGGATCGACATGGGCCAAGCAAATTCCAGGCGTATGCCTACCTGTCACAAAGCTCGTGCAATGTCTATTTGCGCGCATACCCGCTTGCTTGCCAGGAGTCTTATGACATGAGGCCAGAAATCGCTGTGCTGGATATACAGGGTCAGTATCGGGTTTACACGGAGTTCTATCGCGCAGACGCCGCAGAAAAGACCATCATCCTGGTCAACGGCTCGATGGCCACGACTGCGTCGTTTGCACAGACTGTGAAAAACCTGCACCCGCAATTCAACGTGGTCTGCTACGACCAGCCCTACGCGGGCCGATCGAAAGCGCACAACCGCCACGAGAAACATCTGACCAAGGACGTCGAAGGGCAGATTCTGCTCGAACTGATCGACCACTTCGCCGCCGAACACGTGCTGTCGTTTTCCTGGGGCGGCGCCGCGACCCTGGTCGCCCTCGCCCACCAGCCACGGCGCATCGAACGGGCCGTGATCAGCTCGTTCTCGCCGGTGATCAACGCGCACATGCTCGACTACCTTGAACGGGGCGTCGATTACCTCGGCCAGCGCGACGGCGACCGTGTCGGCCATCTGGTCAACAACACCATCGGCAAACACCTGCCGTCATTGTTCAAACGCTTCAACTATCGCCACGTCAGCAGCCTGGCCGAGCACGAATACGGGCAGATGCACTTCCACATCAGCGACGTGCTGCACAGCGATCGACAGTGCTATTTGAATGCGGCGAAAAAGATCAACGTACCGGTGCTGTTCTTAAACGGCGAATGGGACGAATACACCGCTGCCGAAGACGCACGCCTGTTCGGCAATCACGTAGCGCAGAGCACGTTCACCACGCTGCAAGCCACCGGGCATTTTCTCGACATGGAACACAAGGCGGCCTGCCGCGATAGCCAGAACGCCCTGCTCGGCTTTCTGAAACCGGCGCAACAGACCAGCCGAACGCGTTACTCGTTTGTTCAGGATCAGCATGCATTCGCCATTTGAAAAAGTGTCATCGCGCGCGAGCCTGTAGGCCTGAGGTATTGGTTTTCCCACCCACAGTGCTCGTCCGCGATTGACCGATTTCAGTGATTTAAAGCGCTAATGAGTAAGAAAAACTTCAAATCCGTGGCCGAGTCTGGTACAAAGTCAGCCGCTCTGAGCGGGTATAGTTTAATGGTAGAACAGTAGCTTCCCAAGCTTCCGACGAGGGTTCGATTCCCTCTACCCGCTCCACTCAAATTTTGTCTCACGTTGTGTTTTTGACGGGGGATGCAGGAACAGAAAAAACCGGCCTATAGGGCCGGTTTTTTTGTGGCTGGGATTTGAGGTTGGATATTTGGTCAGCGCGGAACCATTCAGAAGCACTCCGCTAGTTGAAGATGCGCCCTCCCCCTGTACGCTTTTGTTCTCTCTAACGACAATCCTTGAGAAGCGTGCGAGGCTCGAAGCGATGACTTCAGGGGATTTCTCCTGTTGTGATCAGATTCAAGAATTGCTCTGAGTCAATGATGAAAGCTCCAGCCTCAAGTGCCTTGGAAACTTTGGTTGGCCCCGCATTTTCGCCATAACAAAGAAACGTCAGCGTCTTGCCTGCCGTGCTCATGACCTTCAACCCAGATTCCATCGCCTTCTGCTCAAGCTCAGCCCGTTGCGCAGCTGCGAACCCAGTGAAAAGAATTTGATTGATTCTCCCCGGTAATATTTTTGGATGAGGCGTTCGCGAAGCGGCTTCTGAAGCAACGAGCGCCGGTGACTGGGGATTGTGTTGTAGCCTCGGAGAAGGAGGAGCGGCCTCGTTTAAGAGCAGCTCAGCCCCAAGCACTACTTCGATGATGCGATCCTTGCGATAGGTCTTAGGAAAGGTATCGCTGGCCGATCGTCCTTGAATGTAAATCGAATTCTCTGACCACTGAATCAACTCCCGCTGACTTAAATCGCCCTTTGCATCTCTATAGCTGAATTTTAGAGTCGACATCCGTTTCACTCCCTTCTGACGATCACATGGCCTAATTCCGTGCATCACTACGCTGGCTTTATCGAGAGGTGCTTTCCTTTCGACAGGGTCGTTGAATGTCTATGACCCTCGCCCATTAAAGTTCAACGTTAGCAGCCCCAGCAGTGACGGCAGAAAAAGATGTGTTCCATTATTTTGCAGCGGAAAATCGCCACATGAGCACAAGCAAGATCCGGTAACACACCCACCTCACCATCGCGCCTGCCTTACCTAGACTGCGCTAAGCGAACCAACCCAACAACGAATGACGACCGCCCGGTGGTTATAGTGTTGATCATAAAAAATCGATAGGTATAGTACCCACCAAGCACACCACAAGGAGGTGTTGTGAATAGCCGTTTTTTAATCGGCCAACTCGTCGCAGACGGTTGGTATCTGGTACGGATCAAAGGAAGTCACCATCACTTCAAGCATCCGAGCAAACCAGGACTGGTGACCGTGCCACATCCGAGGAAGGATCTGCTGAAGAAAACGGCCATCAGTATTTTGCAGCAGGCGCTGCTTTGACTCTCTGAGTCAGTTGCGCCATAGAGGACAACGAATATGCTCTACCCGATTGCGATTTCAATTGGTGATGACCAACACGCCTGGGGTGTAGAAGTCCCGGACATTCCTGGATGCTTTTCCGCCGGAGAGGATCTGGACGATGCCGTCGCCATGGCTCGTGAAGCCATCGAGGGTCATTTCGAGATTCTTGCGGACGACGGCGCTCCCATTCCAGCGGCCAGCAAACTGAGCTTGCACGTGGCTAACCCGAAATACGTCGGTTGTGCATGGGCCGTGGTGGATATCGATGTGCTCAGGTATTTGGGCAAAGCGCAAAAGCTCAATATCACTCTGCCGGGGCACTTGCTCAACCGCATTGATGAATATGTATTGCATCACCCGGAAGAGAAAAGCCGTTCCGGTTTTTTGGCTTCGGCAGCTTTGAAGGTGTTGCAACAGGGTTAAATCCTGGCGCTTCGAAACCGGCCTCATGGGCCGGTTTTTTTATGCCTGTCAGATATCGACACGGGTGCGGCTACTCAGCAGGGACAACCTTATCCAACGCCTGATTCACCGCCAATTCGCCCAGCATAACCACCTGCGCGATGCCCAACAGCGTTTTACGGTGAGTGCCTTCGAGCAGTGAGGCGAAGTCGCCGAGCATGACGCTGGCCGAGCCCAGTGATTCGCTGGCGTTGACCAGCAGGGATTCGGTGTCGGTTTTCGGGTCGACCAGGAACATGCTGCTGGTTTCGTAGGGGATGGCAGTGACTGGTGGAGCGAGATAGTGGTCGAGGGCGCGTTCGGCGGCTTCGTGGAATTTCTTTGATTTGGGTGATTCGTAGGGGGATGCCGGATCGGTTTCCGGCGGATTTGGCGTAACTTTGTACATGGGCTTGGTACCTATCAATAGGGGCCGCAACCGATCTCGCTACTAAACGGATGGGAGGCAGCTGTGCGCAAGTTAGTAGACCGGACCCCAAACCCTAAATCCGGCGCACCCGAGGGCGCCATGCGCACAGCCACCATCGAGTACAAGCATTCGCCTGTTTGAATGGTACTTGTGCAGCCATTTAGGGGGGATTCCGGGCTACTAAACCCGATCACTGGAAATCAGTGACGCGAACCAAGTTACCGACCGCCTCCCAAGCACACAAGCCGGCGGATTCTGGCGTACCGGTAGGCAACGGCGCAAGGTTTTGTAGGCATCAGGACGTAACACCGAACGCCTTTAAACGCGTTACTCGCCAGACGTTAATGCAACTACGAAACATAGAGATTTTTCCGACATTACAGATCCACAACACTCCACCGGTTTTCACCTCCCGCCCAACCGACTAGCATTTCTCCATCAACCACCACCCTCCCCCTGCGCGGCCATCGACGAATACGCGCCACCACTTTCGAGGGATTCCAATCGCGGCCACTTTGCCGCTGACGATAGAACTCAAAAGAGCCATTCACCATGACGCAAAACATTTACGACGATCCCGAATTCTTCCAGGGCTACAGCCAGATGAACCGCTCCATCGGCGGCCTCGACGCGGCGCCGGAGTGGCCGGCGCTCAAGGCGTTGTTACCGTCCATGCACGGCTTGAACGTGGTGGATCTGGGTTGCGGTTATGGCTGGTTCAGCCGCTGGGCCATCGAGCAGGGCGCGGCGAGCGTACTGGGGCTGGATGTCTCGGTGAAGATGCTGGAGCGGGCGCGTGAGACCACGACGACAGCGGACATCCGCTATGAACGCGCCGACCTGGAACAGCTCGACTTACCCGCGTGCAGTTTCGATTTGGCCTACAGCGCTCTGGCGCTCCACTACATCAACGATCTGCCAGGTCTGTTTGCCCACCTGTACGCGGCGCTGAAACCGGGCTCGCACTTCGTGTTTTCAATTGAGCATCCGATCTTTATGGCACCGCGTCATCCGGGCTGGTTGGTGGACAGCGAGGGCAATAAACGCTGGCCGCTGGACAGTTATCAGGTGGAGGGCGAGCGGGTGACCAACTGGCTGGCCGACGGTGTGATCAAGCAGCACCGGACGATTGGCACCCTGCTCAATTCGCTGATTGATGCCGGGTTCACGATTCGCCATGTCAATGAATGGGGCCCAAGCGATGCTGACGTCGCGGCGCAACCGGCGCTGGCGGAAGAGCGGGAGCGGCCGATGATGCTGTTGGTGGCGGTGCAGCGATAGATTGAACAGGGCCGAGGTGATCGGCCCTTTTTCATTCAGCGAGTCGCGACGATGAACAGCCGTGGAAACGGCAACAACACCGAGCCATCTGCCAGCGTCGGATAAGCCTTCTCAACTTCTGCCAGGTAATGCTCCAGGAACTGCGTTTTCTCCGTCTCGCTCAACGGGCTCAAGAACGGAATCAAACCACTGCCTTTAAACCACTCCACCACCCCTGCCGCTCCGCCAGACAATTGATGGTGATAGGTCGTACGCCACACGTCGACCCGCGAACAGTGTGGCCGCAGCATCGAGAAATAATCGCTGGCACTCGCCATGTCGGTGCGCTGCCCCGCCGCGCCTGAAAGCTTGCTCGCCCACGGACCACTCGCAGCGACTTCACGCATCAAGCGATGGGAAGGTTCATTGAGGTTATCCGGCATCTGAATCGCCAGGCTGCCACCCGCCGACAACTTGCTGGCCAGCGCCGGCAGTAACGACGCGTGATCCGGCACCCACTGCAACACCGCGTTGGCGAAGACCACATCAAATGGCCCGGCGTCGGCCCATTGATCAATCTCGGCGACCTCGAATTGCAACTGCGGCAAGCGCTTGCGCGCCGCGTCGATCATGTCCGCCGAACTGTCGAGCCCACTGACGCGCGCCCCCGGAAAACGCTGCACCAGCAACTCCGTCGAATTGCCCGGGCCACACCCGATATCGATCACCGATCGCGCTTCAGCCGTAGGAATCGCCGCCAGCAAATCACGAGCCGGGCGAGTGCGTTCATCTTCGAAAGCGACGTATTGTTTGGCGGACCAACTCATTGCGTTCTCCTGTTCGGGACATTCCAGCGGTTCGTCACGATACAGGCAGCGCCGCGACCAGTTCCAGAGCGAGACGTTGCAAAGAGTGTCTTCATGCTCATCAAAAAAACCGGCCCTCTAGGCCGGTTCTTTTATCAGTCGTAATAGCCGACCGTTTTTTTCAGGTGATCCGAATACTCGTAAATGTCATCGACTGAGCTGATCGCATGACGGGTCTCATTTTTCTCTTCGTCAAAGATACCTATGTATTTCTGAGTCCGATTGAAATGCAGGCGGCAGATCGGTTTGCGATTGTTGTCATCCAGCAAAATCCCGAAGTAACTCTGCGTATCACGCTGAACGATTCGCTTAGCATCGACTACCGACCGAACCAGGGCACGAACGATGTGGTAACCCTCAAGCTCTTCCAGTGTTGTCAGGACTTTGTCGTCCGATTCATCTCGCGGATCCACTGGATCAGTGCCGGTAGACGCGGTCGGCAACGATGCCAGCGCTGGTTGAATTGCACCGCTCATTGCCGATTTGAGTCGGTCATTGATCTGGTCATTCAAAAACTGCACAACGGCTTTTCTGGTCAGCTCATGAAACTGCTCGCGTACTTTTTGTGTGATCACGCCGTCGTAAACACGAGAAGCAAAAACCTTCACAAAATCATCATCGGGTTTAGTGACCTGGGCAGCGATCACCTTCTTGATTTGGCTGACATATTTCAGTTCGCCCGCCGCGCTGATGATCGAGTCTACGTCGAAAGCCGACTTTGTCAGTTTGATCAGTTCGGGCACCGAATATTCATCGATGTCTAACAGATCAAGTTCCAGGAAAGGTTTTTCATCCATCTTGTTCGGTGCATCCAGATCAGTGAAAAACTTGTAGACCTGACCGTTGGTGAGAATGGAGATGCGCGCACTGGTCACGTGAAAGTAACGAAACAGCTGGGAAGCATGATTGATGTGCAGGGGCTCACCGATCTTTTTACACTCAATCAAAATCTGTACTTCGCCGTCTTTCATGATGGCGTAATCGATTTTTTCGCCCTTCTTCGTTCCGATGTCACAGACAAATTCGGGAGTTACCTCGGTGGGGTCAAACACGTCGTAGCCCAGAACCGTGCTGATAAATGGCATGACGAACGCATTTTTTGTTGCTTCTTCAGTCTGGATTGCGGCGCTCTGCAACCGAACTTTGGCGGCTAAGCTGGCTAACTTTTCGAAAAATTCCATGAGTGGCCTCTTGCGTGATGTCTATCCGTGTAATGGGCTGCTGGCAATTTGATCGCCACTTGATACTAGCCACAAACCCGCACAATGAAAGTTCCGCCATCAAGAGCACTTTGCGCAGCCGCGTTTTTAACAATAGGGCTCGCATGTAAGTAGAATTTTCACAACGCCGCCAATGTCTGAATTTCATGCATCCCCCCAATAAGGAATACGGCTATGAAATTCGCAAAAATCTCCCAGAAGCTGGCGATGGTGGCCGGTAGCCCGAAGACCTTCATGGGGGCGCTTATCCTGATCGGGTTGTGGGGCTTGAGCGGACCGATCTTCAATTACAACGACACCTGGCAACTGATCATCAACACTTCGACCACAATCATCACCTTCCTGATGGTGTTCCTGATCCAGAACACCCAGAACCGCGACACCGACATCCTCCACTTGAAGATTGATGAATTGCTGTTGGTGACCAAAGAGGCGCAGAACGCGATGCTCGGGCTGGAGGCGCTTGACCTGAAGCAACTTGAAGCGCTGCGCAGGCACTATCGCTCGTTGGGTGAAGGTGAGGTGTTCAATCTTGAGGGGCTGGGGGAGAAGAGCAAGCCAAAGCAGGATTTGAATGAGTGTTGAGGATTGAAATCAAAAGATCGCAGCCTTCGGCAGCGCCTACAACGTTTGGTGTAGGA
>NZ_RWIM01000128.1 GCF_009764645.1 Pseudomonas sp. PB106 | reverse complement strand
CAGCTCCCACAGGGTTTTGGGTCGTATATAAAATATGTGTACGACCACAATCATTGTGGGAGCTGGCTTGCCAGCGATGGCGGCCGGTCAGCCGCCGAAAATCTCAGGCCCGATCAAAACTTCTCGATCGCGCGGAAATTCTGCTCGCGCACCACTTCCTTCGGCTTATAAGCGCAATACCCCGGCCGCGGCCCGATCTTCGGGTGATTGCGGCAGGTATCCGGGCGCTTGTCATAAATGGTGCACAGGCGGCTCTTACGATCCAGGTAGTAGCAATCGTTGTTGCTCATGCGCTGCAGGGTGAAGATGCCGGACTTCTGATTGAAGCGCTCGACCAGACCTTCCTTTTGCAACCGCTTGGCGATGTTCTTCGGCGGGTCGCCCAGTTCGAATTCGTCGACCACACCGATGCGCACCAGATCCTTGATCTTCACCTCAACCGGCAGCGTGCAGCAGCTGGAAATGCAGGAGCCGCACATCGGGGCCGAATATTTCGCCCACGTATCGAGACGATCGATCTCGGCGGCGGCAATCAGGTTGGGCTTCATCATCGGGAGTTACCAGGCGTGTATGCATCAGGGCGCGCGATCATACCGGGACTGGTGGATTTTTGAACAACCTTTCGCCAGATTTTTTCTCGATGCAGGCACATTGCCTGGTTATTCGGCACGGCCCCTGCATTCATTAGCTCATCCGCCAAGGTAATGCCGGGCCATCTCACAGTCTCAGGAAATACTGCCGAACCAGAGCCTCGACCGTCTGTCAGACCGTCTAGGCTCAGACAATTCCCCGCTCGCTCGAGGTCCTATCGATGACTCAAGAACCACTAGTTCGCGAAGCAGAGGTGGCCGCATTCCGCGACGCCGTCTTGACCAAACTCACCTATGCGGTGGGCAAAGACCCTGATCACGCCTTCGACCATGACTGGTTCGAAGCCATTGCACTGGCAGCGCGTGATCACATGGTCGAACACTGGATGGATCACACCCGGCAGATTTATCGCAAAGGCCAGAAGCGGGTGTATTACCTCTCGCTGGAATTCCTCATCGGCCGTTTGCTCTACGACAGCCTGAGCAACCTCGGCCTGCTCGACGTCGCCCGTGAAGCGCTGACCGAACTCGGCGTGGATCTGGAACGCATCCGTTTGCTCGAGCCCGACGCGGCGCTCGGCAATGGCGGCCTCGGGCGTCTGGCGGCGTGCTTCATGGAGAGCATGTCGACCCTCGGCATTGCCGGCCACGGTTACGGTATTCGTTATGAACACGGTTTGTTCCGCCAGGCCATCGTCGACGGCTGGCAGCAGGAGCAAACCGAACATTGGCTGGATTTCGGCAACCCGTGGGAGTTTGAGCGGCCAGAGGTCGTCTACTCCATCGGCTTCGGCGGCAGCGTCGAGACGGTCACCGACGTTTCCGGCAAATCCAAACAAGTCTGGTCGCCAGCAGAAACCGTTCGCGCGATTGCTTACGACACGCCGGTGGTCGGCTGGCGCGGGGCGAGCGTCAACACCTTGCGACTGTGGCGTGCCCGCGCCATGGAAGATTTGCACCTGGAGCGCTTCAACGCCGGCGACCACCTGGGCGCTGTCGCCGAAGTGGCGCGAGCGGAAAGTATCTCCCGCGTGCTCTACCCGGCGGACAGCACTGAAGCAGGGCAAGAACTGCGCCTGCGTCAGGAATATTTCTTCGTCGCCGCCTCCCTGCAGGATCTGCTGCGCCGTCATCGCAACATGCACACCTCGGTGCTGACCCTCGGCGATCACGCGGCGATTCAGCTCAACGACACCCACCCCTCGATCGCCGTCGCCGAATTGATGCGCCAACTGGTCGACGTCTACGACGTGGCGTGGGATGCAGCGTGGCAAGTCACCGTCGACACGCTGTCGTACACCAACCACACGCTGTTGCCGGAAGCGCTGGAAACTTGGCCAGTCGGGTTGATGGAACGCATGCTGCCGCGACACATGCAGATCATTTACCTGATCAACGCTCAGCACATCGATTCGCTGCGGGCCAAGGGCATTCACGATTTCGACGTGCTGCGCGCGGTGTCGTTGATCGAGGAAGACAACGGTCGCCGGGTGCGCATGGGCAACCTCGCGTTCCTCGGTTCGCACAGCGTCAACGGCGTGTCCGGCCTGCACACGCAGCTGATGCGCAAAACCGTATTCGCTGAATTGCACAAGCTGTATCCGGAGCGGATCAACAACAAAACCAACGGCATCACCTTCCGCCGCTGGCTGTATCAGGCCAACTCCGAATTGACCTCGATGCTGGTCGATGCGCTGGGCCCGGACTTGCTCGATAACCCTGAGGAGCGTTTGCTCGATCTCGAGCCGTTCGCCGAGAAACCCGCGTTCCGCAAAGCTTTCGCCGAGCAACGGCTGCACAGCAAGAAAGCGCTGGCGTATCTGATTCACGAACGCTTGGGCATCGCGGTCAACCCGGCGGCGATGTTCGATGTGCAGGTCAAACGGATCCACGAATACAAACGCCAGTTGCTCAACCTGTTGCACACCGTGGCGCTGTATCAGGCGATTCGCGCCGAGCCAGAAGTCGACTGGGTGCCGCGAGTGAAGATCTTTGCCGGCAAGGCTGCGGCGAGTTATCACCAGGCGAAACTGATCATCAAGCTGACCAACGATATCGCGCGGGTGGTGAACAACGATCCGACCGTGCGCGGTCTGCTGAAAGTGGTCTTTCTGCCCAACTACAACGTCAGTCTGGCGGAGAGCATCATTCCGGCGGCGGACTTGTCCGAGCAGATTTCCACCGCCGGCTTCGAGGCCTCAGGCACCAGTAATATGAAGTTCGGCCTCAACGGCGCGCTGACCATCGGCACGCTGGATGGCGCCAACGTGGAAATGTGCGAACGCATCGGCGCCGAGCACATGTTCATCTTCGGCCTCAGCGCGCAGCAGGTGGAAGCGCGTAAGCAGAATCATGAGTTCAGCGCCTTGCCGGACATCGCCGCCTCGCATCGTCTGAATGACGTGCTGCAAGCGATTCGCGGCGGGGTGTTCTCGCCGGATGACACGTCGCGCTACACCGGGTTGATCGACTCGCTGGTGGATTACGACCGCTTCCTGGTCTGTGCCGATTTCGACTCTTACTGGGAAGCACAGAAGCGCGTTGAAGCGCACTGGCACGATGCTAACAACTGGTGGCGTTCGGCAGTGCTCAACACGTCGCGGATGGGCTGGTTCTCCTCCGACCGGACGATTCGCGAATACGCCACGGATATCTGGAAAGCACTGGAGTAACTTTCCACTCGGCTCGATATAATCGCGCGCCGGAAAAGATCGCAGCCTGCGGCAGCTCCTACACAGGTGTTCACGTAACCCTGTAGGAGCTGCCG
>NZ_RWIM01000127.1 GCF_009764645.1 Pseudomonas sp. PB106 | reverse complement strand
GGGTTTTGGGGTGTACCGCTTATATCTGTACGACACAAAATCCTGTGGGAGCTGGCTTGCCAGCGATGAGGCCGGTAGCCGCGAAGATTATTATCAGGTTTTGATGGCGACCAAGGTAAAACACATCGGCATCTGCGCTTCCTGATTCAAATAGCGGTCATACACCTCTTCCCGATTCGAATGCGCATACTCCTTGAAGTGCGCAATGTTCAGCCCCGCCGCAATGGCAGCGCTGAAGATGGCGCCCAGGTTATGCACGAACCAATACGACTTCGCCGACTGCTGCTCAACCTTGCCGACATAGACAATCGGCTCTTCCTGCACAAACGGCTCCGAGCGGAAGTACGAGCTGGCGAGGCGATACGGATCTTCCGCATCCGGGTCGACCATTTCCAGAAACGGATGGGTTTCGTAGATCACCAGCTTCCCGCCCGGTTTCAGCGTTGAAGCGACATGGCGGAAGAATTCGTCAACGTCGGGCATCCAGTTGAGAACGCCAATGGTGATCAGCGCCACATCGAAGCGATGGTGCAAGGACGCCGGCAAGTGATGGATATCGCTTTCGATGAATTCAGCGTTGTGTGGTGAACGCTTGTTCAGCTCGCGGGCCTGTTCGAGAAACGCCGCCGACTGATCGACACCGACCACACTCTTCGCACCGAGGGCAAAGAGCGACAGACTCTCGCGCCCGTTGTTGCAACCCAGCTGAATCACATCTTTACCGTCGACCTCCAGCAACCCGCTCAGGGTCTCATCGAGGCAAGAAAAATCCGCCTGCGCGACCTCGCCAAGCAAAGCCTGCCAGTCAGGCGAATCCTGGTGATGGCGAGCGGAATCGTTCCACGCCTGTCGATTGCTCTCGACGGCGGTTTTGTTGTTGGGCACTTCCATGGCGCACTCCGGACGATGCTCGTGATTGAGCGGATCCGAGTCTAGATCAGCTCTTCAATTGCGGTTGTTGCAAACTTGTAAGCCAACCCTCGTGGCAACTCCTACAAATGAGGAAGTTCTTGCCTACAAATATCAACGATATTTCAAGGCTTGATAGACGACTTAGCTGACTGCGCAAAAGTATCCACTTGGATACAGTCAGGCAATGGATTATCTTATTCAACAAACAGCAGTCTTCCAGGCTTGGCACCGTTCTGTTCGAGACCTGCGGGCAAAAGTAGCCATCGCACGTCGCATTGATCGGGCCTCAACAGGAAATCTCGGCGTATCTGAAATGCGCGTAGATGTGGGTGCAGGCTATCGGGTGTATTTCACGATGCGTAACGGTGCAGTCATCGTTCTATTGGCTGGAGGCGACAAGTCTTCACAAAGCGCAGACATCCGACGCGCACAAAAAATGGCTAAGGAGGTTTAACCATGAGCCAGACGTTAACGAATTTCGACGTGGCAGCATTGCTGGACAGTGACGAAGCCATCAGCGAATACCTGTCCCAGGTTCTTGCAGACGGGGATAACGAAGAGTTTCTTCGCGCAATCGGCTATGTGCTCAAGGCGCGCGGGATGACGCAGGTAGCCAAAACTTCTGGCATGGGTCGCGAAAGTCTGTACAAGGCGTTCGCGCCCGGCGCAAAGCCACGCTTCGAAACGGTTTTGAAAGTTATGCATGCCCTCGGCATCGATCTTTACGCACAGCCGGGGCACGTGATCAATCACCCGGTTGCTTGAATGCAGGGCAGCTATAGTTAATAGCCTTGGGGAAAACCGCACTCGCAGGTGCCGCCATGCTAATGCTCGATCGGCTGTTGTTGACCGGCTGTCTGCTTGCTGCCTCTCCGGCGCAAGCGCTGGACAGCAATTTTGTTTACTACGGGCCCAATCAGCCCTTCGCCCACCCTGCCCCGTATTCACTGAGTTCCACACCGCCCAAGCCTTACGACGATACGGCGCCGGAGGATTTTGTGGTCATCCCGGATGATCACGTGTTCTACGATTCGCAACTGCCGACCGTGGCGGATGCGACGGTGCGGGTGTTTATTCGCACGTACGATGCCGAACGCGGGATTTATGTGAATGACGAGGTGCTGGATCCGAGTTGTGTGCTGGAGTGTTTGAGCCGGCAGCAGCATTGATCCGGGTTGCCCCCATAATCTGCATACACTGAATTACCCTGTGGGAGCGGGCTTGCCCGCGATGGCGTCCCGTCAGCCTGTAAATTTCGCGACTGACACTCCGTCA
>NZ_RWIM01000126.1 GCF_009764645.1 Pseudomonas sp. PB106 | reverse complement strand
CAGCCTTCGGCAGCTCCTGCATTGACCGCGTATGTAGGAGCTGCCGAAGGCTGCGATCTTTTGCTTTTGCGCTACAACAACCCCTCGCTTTCAGGTAGCTCGTACGCCATCGCGGTGTTACTTGCATTGCCCGGCTTACCGGGTTTACTCAGGGTCGGTTCCTTCTCCAGGCACTCCACCAGAAAATCGATAAACACCCGCAACTTCGGCGGCAAGTACCGGGTGGGCGAGTGCAACAGCCAGAGCCCGCCGTGGTAAGACGCGAGGAATGTCCAGTCTGGCAGCACCTGCACGATCAACTTTTGCTCCAAGGCATAACGCGCCGTGAAATACGGCAGGCTGCCGATCCCGATGTGCTGCAATACCGCGCCCAAACGCACGCCTGTGTGATTGGCGGCATAGCGACCGCGCACGCCAACCGTCACTGCTTTGCTGCCCTTCTTGAATTTCCAGCGCGCATCGCTCGGGGTTTCGCCCAGATAAATGCAGCTGTGATTGAGCAGATCATGCGGGTGAGTCGGCGTACCGTGTTCGGCCAGATATTGCGGCGTCGCGCAGAGCAAGTGATCGATGGTCAGCAATTGGCGCCCGACCAATCCCGCCGGTGGCCGGTCGGTAATGCGAATCGCCAGGTCGACATGATCGTCAATCAAATCGACCTGCCGGTCTTCCAGCAATAACTCGACATCGACCTTGGGATATCGCCGCAGAAACTCCGGCATATGCGGATGAACCACAAAGCGCCCAACCGCTTTCGGCACGCTGACCCGCACCAGCCCTTCCGCTTCGTGAGTGAACTGGCCACTGATTTCCATCACCGATTTCGCGGCGCTGACCATTTCCTGACAACGCTTGAACACTTCCTCACCGCCGTCGCTCAAGCGCAGTTTGCGCGTGGTGCGTTGCAGTAATCGCGTGGCCAGGGCTTTCTCCAGCCGCGAGATGCTGCGGCTGATCGCCGATGGCGATGAGCCGAGTTGCCGAGCCGCTTCAGAGAAGCTGCCCGTCTCGACGACCTTGACGAAAATCGCCATTTCACCCAGCAATGGCAACGGCAGATTGATGCTCACAGCGCACAAGTCCTTTGATGTTTGAACGGATTATCACGTTATTGCACGATTCATATAATAAAAATAGAAACTTTCCCAAGGGCATCGAATATGACGCTTCGCCTGTTTTTCCGCAGCGATGACCTCAAGGCGAACGTGGAAGTCCTCGACTGCACGCCCCACGAGAATGAATTTGCCGTCGTACTACGCGCCACGTTGTTCCATCCGCAGGGTGGCGGTCAGCCTTGCGATACCGGCTGGATTGGCGAAAGCCGAGTGCTACGCGTGGTGCAGGAGCCGGATCGGATCGTGCATTTCGTCGATCAACCGGTAGCGCTCGGCATGACCTGCATCCGCATCGATGAGGATCGCCGCCGCTTCAACACCCGCATGCATTCGGCCGGCCATCTGATTGGCCATTTCGTTCAGGCACTGGGCTGGACGCCGATCAAGGCGCACCACTGGCCGGACGAAGGCCGGGTGCAATTCAAACCCGGTGATGCCGCGCAGGAAGTCGAGGCAGAAACCGTTCAATACGGCATTGACCAGTGGATCGAACACGATCTGCCCCGCCTGACCTCGCTGCGCGAAGGCGCGCGGGAAATCGGTTTTGGTGAACTCCCGGCCTATGGCTGTGGTGGCACCCATGTACGCAGCCTGAAGGATCTGGGCACAGTCACGATCGCGTCCCTTTCACAGAAGAAGGGCACGCTGTCCGTCCACTACAGCGTGGATTGAGCATTTCGGACGCTGCCTTGCGCGGCGTCCGGCGCCGGGGGAACCGCACTCGCCGGTTCCGTTGACTATCGATAGATGGACCTAGACAACATGATGCTAGACGTCGAGCGTCTCGATGAGACGTGCATAAAAAAACTGGCCAACGAAGAAGTCCTCGCCATTCGCGTCAAAGGCTTTTTGCCCCAGCCGCTGGCGATCGAAATTGGCGACAAGATTCTTGCACCGGGCTTTGAGGGCTACATCAATGCCCCGAGCATCGGGCGCATCGGCATGGCGTTTTACGAGGCGGAAAACCAGCCGCTGCTGATCGAAGACTACTTCGAGCGCGCCACTCGCAACATCGCCGAGCTGCGTCATCGTTGCGCGCCCTACGCTTCGCCCGTCGACACTCTGCGTTGCATGCTCGACGAATCCTGGCCCGCCGGTGCGCATCTGGAAAAGCTCTACGGGCGCAAGATGTATGTCGGGCTTTCGCGCGTAGTCAAACCCGGCGTGTGCTTTCTCGCCCACCACGACATCTTCGCCAAAGACGCCCCCGACAGCTTCCAGGCCCGCAGTCTAGAGGCGCAGTTCGCCTGCAACGTCTACCTGAATATGCCCACCGAAGGCGGCGCCTTGCAGATGTGGGATGACGACATCACGCCGGACCAGTTCGACGAGATGCGCGGCGACAGCTATGGCATCGACCCAGCGTTACTCGGCGCGCCAGCCCTTGAAGTACGGCCGGAGCCGGGCGATTTCATCATGTTCAATTCGCGCTGCATGCACTCGGTGACCCCGGGCGTGGCGGATCCGCGCTTGAGCCTTTCTTTCTTTGTCGGCTATCGCGGCAATGCTTCACCCCTGACTTTCTGGAGCTGAGATGTATTCGAATTACCTGGGCGAGTTTCTGGCGCTGGCCACCATCCATTTTCTCGCCGTGGTCGCTCCCGGACCGGACTTCGCCGTGACCATTCGTCAAAGCGTGCGCTTCGGACGGTTAGTAGGAATTTGCACAGCGCTGGGCATCGGCGCGGGGATTTCCGTGCATGTTTTGTATACGCTGCTCGGCGTCGGCGCGTTGATGCACACCACACCGTGGTTGCTGACCGTGGCCAAAGTGGTCGGCGGTGCTTACATTTTGTACCTCGGTGTCAGCCTGATTCGCAGCAAGCCGAAAACCACCCTCGAAGGCGAAAAAGCTGCGGACGAACCGCTGGTTGAGCAATCGCTGTTCAAGGCGTTCAGCACCGGTTTCCTGACCAACGCCACCAACCCCAAAGCCACCCTGTTCTTTCTGGCGATCTTCACCACGATCATCAGCGCCACCACGCCCCTGCAAATCCAGGCGCTCTATGGTGTGTGGATGTGTTTTGTAAACGCGTTGTGGTTCGTCATCGTCGCGCTGTTTTTCTCCAGCAACAAAGTGCGCCTGCTGTTTATGCGCATGGGCCACTGGTTCGAGCGCAGCATGGGCGTGATTCTGATCCTGTTCGCCGGACGCTTGGTGCTGTCGATGTGAGTGCCTGCGAAACCAGCCCGCCAGTCGATATGGCGGGCTACCCGCGAGACATCACGCGATGCGAAATTGCTCGAACTGCCACTGATCGATCGCCTCGGGTTCGCAGCGCAACAAGTGGGTCGGACAGTCCGTTGGACGCCAGTCCGTCTGGATCCCTGTCAGCGTGCCGAGGTACGGTCTAGCCAATTGCAGAATCTCTTCGTGATCCATTTGCTCCGCCTCGACGATGCCTCTGTCGGGATGCCGGACCGCCCAGATGATGCCGGAAAGCACGCCGGCAACCACTTGCAGACTGGTTGCCGTGTTGAAGGGTGCCACGGCCCTTGCTTGATCCACAGTCAACAGCGATCCATACCAATAGGCATTTTTCGCGTGCCCCATCAACAACACACCCAGCGCATCGACGCCACCACGAGCGATCTCTGCACACATGATCCGTTGCCTGGCCTGCGGCCGCCACCCTTGCCCGATCAGTTCATTGATCGATAGCAACGCGTCATCGCAAGGGTGATAGGCGTAGTGCACGGTAGGACGATAGATCACCTTTCCGGACTTTTTCACCGTTAGAAAATCCGCCGTTGAAACGGTTTCGTGATGGGTGATCAGCAAGCCCAGGCACGCCCCGCCTTCGGGGGTCCAGGTTTTTACTTGCACGCTCGCCCCCGGACGATCCAGGTAAATGGCATTACCCGATCCAAACAGATGCCGCTTGGCGTCTGCCGGCCAGGTTTTCTCATGGGTGCCCAGCGACAGCTCTGCAGCCTGGCGCCCCTCACTCAAAAAACCATCGACTGACCAGGTATTAACGAATTCATCCGGCCTTTTGATACGGCGGGAACGTTGCGTGTCTCTTTCGGCGACATGGATGACTTTCACGTCCATTTCCATCGCCAGCACGGCCCAATCCACGCCTGCTCGCGTCTTGGGCACAGGGGTTTTCAACTCCTGCGCCAGGCACATCAAAGCCTCTTTGAGAAAATGAGAGATCAAACCCGGATTGGCGCCATGCGCGATAACCGCCGTAGGGCCTTGGTCGAGCAACTCACGCAAGCGCAGCATTTGATGACGCATTGCGTAATTTGTACGTTCGGACAGTGACAAGGAGGGGTTTTCATACCCGCCTTCCCAAGGTTCGACACAGGTATCGAGGTACAACATCCCGCCGGTGGCGCAGTAGCTGACCAAATCGATCGAGCTGACATTGACCGATAAATTGACCAGAAAATCACCAGCCTTAAGCAGACTGTCAAGAATCAGCCTGTAGTTTTCCGGGTTCAGGGCGCACCTGACCAAGGTAATGCCCTGTGCTTCGAACCACTCCGAGCCCTCAAGAACCGGCGCTACGACCACCACGCTATTGACGTTGATTTCGTGCTGCTCAAGCAGTAACGGCAGAACTGCTTTGGTTATTGAGCCAAATCCGACGAACACGAAATTCCCTGTGAATTGAAATTGACCGTCCATTGCCTGCCTCCCGTGCATGCTTGCACATTGATGCATTGCCTCCCGCTCCCGGGCTCAGCTTCTGTATGCGCCAGTCAAAAACACCTGTCTACTGTCAACATTGACAGGTAGTGACTGGGAACAATTCTCACTGACAAAGAATGCTGGCTTGGCTCGGTTTGTTTCGTTTGTGCGCCTCTTTTGCATTTCTGTGCGACAGATCAAGTTTCAAGGCTCCCTTGGCACACGTTCGCGGTGTTAGTTTGCAAAACGTTTCTGACGCATCCGACAGAAACGTCCTTCCCACTGTCTGCAAGGAATGCCTGCGTAATGGATTTCTCCCTCAAGCAACTGGCCGCCGCTACCCTGATGCTCGCCAGCCTCGCGTCATTCACCAGCGCCGCTCAAGCCAACATCACCCCACAGCAGAGCGCGGTCATCCTGAAATCCTTCGACGACAAAAACGTCACGGACTTCCGCGAGTTTTTGAGCAGCCTGGCCAAGAGCGACATCGCCAAAAGCGACAATCTCGGTCCAGCCATCAGCACTTTTCTCGACAACAAAACGCTGAATGCCGAACAGCAGAACGAAATTCATCGCCTGCTGGGCATTTACACCCGCGTGAGGTACGGCAAAGCCGCGCTGGAAACCCTGCGCGAACTGGTCGAGATCCCAACCTTCCAAAAAGAAGGTGTGGCTCAGCACGACAATCCTGAATTCATCAAGATCGCCGCCAAGATCAAAAGCCTGGCCGAGTCGTTCAACCTGAACTTTCGCAACGTCGATAACCGCGTCTACGAAATCTCCCTCGAAGGCCAGGGCGACGAAGTCGTCGGCATCCATGCCCACGCTGACGTGGTGCCCGTGACCCCGGAAAACTGGGTGCTGAAGGACGGCACCAAGCTTGATCCGTTCAAGGTCACTTTGATTGGCGACCGCATGTACGGCCGCGGCACCGAGGATGACAAGAACGGTATTGTCGTCGCGATGTACGCCATGAAGGTGATCAAGGAAGAGAAGCTGCCGCTGGCGCGCAACTTCAAGCTGCTGGTCGACACCACCGAAGAAACCACGGGTGACGCGATCCCTTATTACTTCGAGAAAAACCCGACGCCGGCCTACAACATGGCATTGGACGGTGGTTACCCGGTCGTGATTGCCGAGAAAGGCTACGGCACCGTGATGGCCAAATTTGCCAAACGCACCGCTGAAGGCAAAGGCGCAGAAATCACTTCGATGACCGGCGGCCTGGCGACCAACCAGATTCCATCGGCGTCCGTCGTCACCCTGGTGACCGACAAACCTGCCGAACTGGCAGCCAGCCTGCAAAAGGCCGGGACTGAATTCGCCAAACACAATGGCGGCAATTTTGAAGTCGCTGCCAAGGTTGATGGCAAAGACGTCAGACTGACGGTGACCGGCGTGTCTGCGCACTCCTCCGAACCGGAATCCGGTGTTAATCCGGTAGCGCGCATGCTGGTGTTCATCAACAGCCTCGATGGCAAAATCGCCCTCAAGCACAACTCGTTCACCGACGCCGCTCGCTACGCCGCCGACAATTGGGGCCTGGATTATCTGGGTAAAAAACTCGGTGTGGGTTTCTCCGATGATTTCATGGGACCGCTGACCACTTCGCTGACTTACGTCGGCGAGGATGACAACGCGTTCAAGCTGGCGGTGAATCTGCGGGTGCCGAAGGGCAAATCCCCGGAAAAACTCAAGGCTGAAATCGCCGACAAACTGAGCGCCTGGACCAAGAAAACCCAGGTTGCCGTAGCATTCGATTACTCGGTCGCCGAACCGATGTATCGCAACCCGGAAGGTGAATGGGTCAAGGCGCTGCTGGCGGTGTCCACGGAAAACCTTGGCATGAAACACGAGTTCGGCACCTCTGCCGGCGCCACGTCGGTTCATGAATTGCCTAACGGCGTGCAATTTGGCCTGGCGCGTCCAGAAGTGAAATACACCGGGCACACCGATGGCGAGTTCAAGACCGTTGACCAGTTCTTGCTGGATCTGCAGATCGTCACTGAAATGATGGGCCGCATCGGGCAATTGCCGAAGTTGTGAGCCATCGTCGAACCCGGCCAGCGCCGGGTTCAGCGACAAAAAAAGGACCCGCGAGGGTCCTTTTTTATGGGCGCGACAAATCGCGCACAAACAAAAACGCCGATCATCACTGATCGGCGTTTTTGTGAATTTGGAGCGGGAAACGAGACTCGAACTCGCGACCCCGACCTTGGCAAGGTCGTGCTCTACCAACTGAGCTATTCCCGCAATGGCGTCCCCTAGGGGACTCGAACCCCTGTTACCGCCGTGAAAGGGCGGTGTCCTAGGCCACTAGACGAAGGGGACACAGGCTACAACTTTCACTAATAAAAACGCCGCTCACTGAGCGGCGTTTCTAGAATTTGGAGCGGGAAACGAGACTCGAACTCGCGACCCCGACCTTGGCAAGGTCGTGCTCTACCAACTGAGCTATTCCCGCAAATGGCGTCCCCTAGGGGACTCGAACCCCTGTTACCGCCGTGAAAGGGCGGTGTCCTAGGCCACTAGACGAAGGGGACACGCTACCCGGAACACATGGTGTGTGTTTCGGTGTCCAGATCCGCCTCCGAAGATTTGGTTCTGGTTTCACTCAGCACCGCCCGAAAGCACTGCTGTTTAAAATTGGAGCGGGAAACGAGACTCGAACTCGCGACCCCGACCTTGGCAAGGTCGTGCTCTACCAACTGAGCTATTCCCGCATTGGCGTCCCCTAGGGGACTCGAACCCCTGTTACCGCCGTGAAAGGGCGGTGTCCTAGGCCACTAGACGAAGGGGACACACTACAACATTCACTCCCTGCCGCGCTTCGCTTTGTGCTTTACGCTGCAAGTGGCGCGCATTCTATGGATGGATTGAGAGGTCGTCAACCCCCAGATATAAATTTATTTAAATCAATGACTTCGCCCTGCTTTACGGGAGCAATCGGGGTTTTCCTTCGCCCAGTCCTTGACGCCTATATTCCGACACTCGCCAAGACGTTATAGTCCACCGCTCAGTGATGGCAATCTGCATATCAAGCGCCAGCATTCATATAAGCAGCACGCGGCCGATACAGATTGAACCAGCCGATCCAACTCGTCGAGCGGCGCTAGGCGCCTAAATGCCCAGCCACTACACTCGCGTGCGAACCCTATAAAGAGGTCTTACCGGTGACACCACTCATGATCACCCTGCTCGTCGTAGCCGGGATCGCAATCCTGATCGCCATTGGCTACATGAACCATGTAGTGGAAGCCAACAAACTGGAGAAGGCCCGCACCAAAGTCGAACTCAACGATCGCCTGCGTCGCTGCGGCGAACTGACGGAAACCTTCCCCGGTCAGTTCATGACCCCTGCGCTCAAGCTGTTGCTGACGCGTCTGGAACTGAACGTCTGCCAACGTTTGCTGAACCTCGAAAAAACCAGCGCCACCACCAAAGCCCGCATCACCGAACTGAGTGCAATGGTCGCCCAAGGCGAATCGATCCCGGTCAACAACCCGCCGGCACCGATCATGACCGAGGCCAAGGCCAAAGACGTACGCTTCCTGCTAGAAGCCCTGCACGGCCAGATCACCCGCGCCGCCCACGACGGCTTCCTGCCACCGAACGAAGCCAAACACTGGGTTCGCGAAGTCCGCCACATTCTGGTACTGCTGCACATCGAATTCTTCAACAACCTCGGCCAACAGTCCCTGCAACAAAACCAACCCGGCCAGGCCCGCCTCGCCTTCGAACGCGGCGTGCAATACCTGCGCAAACAGCCAGACCCGCAGATTTACGCCGAACAACTGCAATACCTGGAAAAACTGCTGGCCCGCGCCAACGCCCAGGTCATGGACAAAATCGCCCCGGCCGAAGGCGACGAAAACCAACTGACCGCCGGCCTCAAAGATGTAGAGGCGGATGCAGACTGGAAGAAAAAAGTGATTTACGACTGATAGTCGATGCTGGAAAAGGAGCCACCGCAGAGGTGGCTTTTTTGTGGGTGGCAGATGGGGATCAGGTAGAGGGAAGACCGCTATCGCGAGCAGGCTCACTCCTACAGTTTAACTGGGTATATCTCATAGAGATGAGTCGCCTGCCAGACCGCCATCGTCAACAGGGCTAACTCCCACAGTTTGAGCGCATACATCCTGCAAAAACTGGTCGGCTGTCAGGCCGCCATCGCTGGCAAGCCACACAGTTTTGATTTGCGAACACCCCATGCGGCAAAGCCGCCCCACTCAACACAATGAGCGCAAGCTCGAGTACCGCTTTTGATCTTAGAGCCCGTCGGCAGGCTGAGTGGAGGGATTGATCCGGGCGTGGGAGCGCAGCGACCGTTTGGCGCAGCCAAACA
>NZ_RWIM01000125.1 GCF_009764645.1 Pseudomonas sp. PB106 | reverse complement strand
GTCAGTTAAATTAATGTTGGCTGACACACCGCTATCGCGAGCAGGCTCACTCCTACAAGGATCGCGTTGGGTAGAGGTCGGCGCAATTATCGACAATCTGCGCGAAGTCGTCGCCCCGCGCCTGGACGCCTGCGGCCCCGCCGAAATGCGCGGTTTGCTCGACGCCCTCGGCGGCCGCTTCGTCCCCGCTGGCCCGAGTGGCGCACCCAGCCGTGGCCGCCTCGACGTCCTGCCGACCGGGCGCAACTTCTACTCGGTCGACGTGCGCAACCTGCCGACCACCACGGCGTGGCGCATCGGTTTCCAGTCGGCGACGTTGATTCTCGAACGGCATCTGCAAGACCACGGCGATCACCTGCGCCAGCTCGGCTTGTCGGTGTGGGGCACGGCGACCATGCGCACCGGCGGCGACGATATCGCCCAAGCCATGGCATTGATGGGCGTACGCCCGGTGTGGGCCACCGGCAGTCAGCGTGTCGATGATTTCGAGATACTGCCGCTGAGCCTGCTTGATCGCCCGCGTGTCGATGTCACGCTGCGGGTTTCCGGGTTCTTCCGCGATGCGTTCGCCAATCTGATTCGCCTGTTCGATGCTGCGGTGCAAGCCGTGGCAGCACTCGACGAACCGGATGATCTCAACCCGTTGGCCGCGAAGGTGCGCGCCGAACGCGAGGCGCTGCTGCAATCGGGTCTCGATGAAGACACCGCGCGGCGTCAGGCCGGATGGCGGATCTTCGGCGCCAAACCCGGCGCTTACGGTGCCGGCGTGCAGGGCGCGATCGACGGGCGCCTGTGGCAAACCCGCGAGGATCTCGCCGAGGTCTATCTGAACTGGGGCGCTTACGCCTATGGCGGTTCGGATGAAGGCACGGCTGCCCGCGAGCAATTCGTCCAGCGCCTGAGCCAAGTGCAAGCGGTGCTGCAGAATCAGGACAACCGCGAGCACGACTTGCTCGATTCCAACGACTACTACCAGTTCCAGGGCGGCATGCTGGCTGCCGTTGAAAGCTTGCGCGGCGAAGCAGCGGCCAGTTATCACGGCGATCACAGCCAGCCGGATCTGCCGAAGATTCGCACCTTGAAAGAAGAGCTGAACCGCGTGATCCGCTCGCGGGCAGCCAATCCGAAATGGATCGACGGGGTCAAACGCCACGGCTATAAAGGCGCGTTCGAAATGGCGGCGAGCGTGGATAATCTGTTCGCGTTCGACGCCACGACGCAGTTGATCGACGACCATCAATACGCCTTGCTCGCCGATGCTTATTTGCTGGATCCGGCGACCCGGGAGTTTGTTCGCGAGCACAATCCGCATGCCCTGCGCGACATGACCGAGCGCATGCTCGAAGCACAGCAGCGCGGGATGTGGCAGGAGCCGGGGGCTTATAAAGAGGCGCTGGAGAATCTGCTGTTGGACATAGAAGAAGACAGCTAACACAGGCGCTGCCACAGTTAACAATGCAATTCACCGACCATGACCGAGTAATGAAGATGACCGACACCCCGCATTTCCCGCTCTCCGCCGTGGTCGGCGCCGATGACCTGAAACTCGCTCTGTGCCTCACCGCCATCGACCCGAAAATCGGCGGTGTGCTGATCGAAGGCCCGCGCGGCATGGCCAAATCCACGTTGGCCCGAGGCTTGGCCGATCTGCTTGCCAGCGGCCAGTTCGTCACCTTGCCGTTGGGCGCCACCGAAGAGCGGCTGGTCGGCACGCTGGATCTCGATGCCGCGCTGAGCGAAGGTCGCGCGCAGTTTTCTCCCGGTGTGCTGGCCAAGGCCGATGGCGGCGTGCTCTACGTCGACGAGGTCAATCTGCTGGCCGATCACTTGGTCGATCTGCTGCTCGACGTCGCGGCCAGTGGCACCAACCTGGTCGAGCGTGACGGTATTTCCCATCGGCACTCGGCGAAGTTCGTCCTCATCGGCACGATGAACCCGGAAGAAGGCGAATTGCGCCCGCAATTGCTCGACCGCTTCGGTCTGAACGTTGCCCTCAGCGGCCACACCGCGCCCATCGAACGGGGTCAGATCATCCGGCGTCGACTGGATTTCGACAGCGATCCGCAAGGCTTCTGTGCGCAATGGCAAGGCGAACAACAAGCCTTGCGCACTCGTTGTGAACACGCTCGCGCTGCCTTGGCCAATATTGCGCTGGACGATACGGCGTTGGCACACATCACCGAACGTTGTTTTGCTGCCGGGGTGGATGGCCTGCGCGCTGATCTGGTCTGGCTGCGTGCGGCCCGTGCCCACGCGGCATGGCGCGGGGCAGCGGAGATTGACGAGCAAGACATCGACGCTGTGGCCGAGTTTGCCTTGCGCCATCGTCGTCTCGAGCAACCGCCATCGGCTCCGCAACAGTCTGCACAGTCGCCAGCCGAGACTCAGGCCACAAAGCCGAGCGAAGGGCAGGGCCAGTGGGGCGACATGCCTGCGCCCGCGTTAGCCACTGGCGCCCGCCGCGAAGTGCCGAGCTGGCCGCTAGCAAAAAAGCCGTAAGCATTCGCCCCCGATCTGCAGCGGGGGCGAATGCCAAACCCCGCGCTGGGCAGCTGGACGGTGGACGTCAGGGCAAACGCCATGCGGCCCGCAGCGGTACGGTGAACTGGCCGGGCACCTTGCTCAATGGGCGTCCTCGAGTGCGTGAAGATCTGCTGTTCCAATTGCGCACGCGTTCGCCCCATGAACTGTGGCTGGTGATCGTCGATGCGTCGGCTTCGACTCGTCGTCATCATGCCTTGAGTGACGCCAAGGGCTTGCTCGCGCAGTTATTCGATGACGCCTATCGACAGCGGGCGCGGCTGGCATTGTTGACCGCCAGTGGCACCACGCCGAAATGGCAGGTGCAGGGTTTGAAAGCGTTCAGCGGACTGGGCGTCTGGCTTGATCAGTTGGGTGCTGGCGGCGGTACACCGTTGCTGGCGGCGCTGGCGCAGGCGCAGCAATGGTTGACGGTTCGGCGCAAGCGCTTTCCTGCCGAGCAGCAGCGATTGCTGGTGGTCACCGATGGGCGCTTGAAAGATCTGACGGCGGTGTCGGCACCGGAGTGTCCTGCGCTGTTAATCGACATTGAGCGCGGGCCGATTCGACTGGGGCGGGCCAAGGAACTGGCGGCGGCGCTCGAGGCGGATTATCGGCATATTGACGAACTTTGAAGGTTGCGGTGTCTGAGCGGGCCTCTTCGCGGGCAAGCCCGCTCCCACAGGGTTCGATGTCAAACCGAGAATCGCATTCACACCAGAGATTCCTGTGGGCACGAGCCTGCTCGCGAAGCTTTTCAGCTTGCTACAGATTTTGAAATGATTTGCCGCTGTAGGAAATGTTCCCAAAGCCTGTACGCTCCAAGGCCATTTTTCATTCAGGATTTGCATGAACACCCTCTTGGAACCTCCCAGTTGTAGTTCCCCCACGCGCCATTGCGCGGTCTTGACGCACTCGCAGCATCCGGTTTTCCGACCCCCGACTATCGTTGTTAACGCGGCTCTCGAGCCTTCGCGTTGCGCTTCGCCGTGTCCGGCAGCCTGAATTCACTGAAGAGAGATCGAGACGTTTTATGGAATGGTTAGCGGATCCCACGGCCTGGTTAGGCCTGTTGACTCTGATCGTGCTGGAACTGGTGCTGGGGATCGACAACCTGGTGTTCATCGCGATTCTCGCGGACAAACTGCCGCCGCATCAGCGCGACCGCGCACGCATCATTGGTCTGTCGTTGGCACTGATCATGCGTCTGGGCCTGTTGGCGAGTATTTCCTGGCTGGTGACGCTCACCCAGCCGTTGTTCGAAGTCTTCGACAAGAGCTTCTCCGGTCGTGACCTGATCATGCTGTTCGGCGGTGTGTTCCTGCTGTTCAAAGCGACGATGGAATTGCACGAACGCCTGGAGGGTCACGTTGGCGAGCGTTCGACGAATACCGCGTATGCCTTGTTCTGGCCGATCGTCGCGCAGATCGTGGTGCTCGATGCGGTGTTCTCGCTCGACGCGGTGATTACCGCCGTGGGCATGGTCGATGAGCTGGCGGTGATGATGATCGCGGTGATCATTTCCATCGGCCTGATGATCGTGGCCAGCAAACCGCTGACGCGCTTCGTCAACGCCCACCCGACGGTGATCATGCTGTGCCTGGGCTTCTTGATGATGATCGGTTTTGCCCTGACCGCTGAAGGTCTGGGCTTCCATATCCCGAAAGGTTATCTGTACGCGGCCATTGGTTTCTCGATCCTGATCGAGGTGTTCAACCAGATTGCCCGCGCCCGTCGCAAACGTTCGATGCAGGGCCTGCGCCCAATGCGCGAACGCACGGCCCACGCGGTCATGCGCTTGCTCGGTGGGCGCAAGTTGGCGGTAGAGGAGGTTGGCGAGGAAATTTCCGACCTGCTGGACGATGGCGAGGCACCGACTGCCGAGCTGTTTGATCGCCGCGAACGAGTGATGATCAGTGGCGTGCTGCAGCTTGCGGAGCGGCCGATCCGCGCCCTGATGACCGTGCGCGCCGATGTCGACAGCATCGATCTGGCTGATGACGCGGAGGCGATTCGTACGAAGTTGATGCATTCGTCCTACTCGCGACTGCCGTTGATTCGTGACGGTGCGGTGGATGAACCCTTGGGGTTCGTGCACAAGAAAGAATTGCTCAAGGAATACTTGGCCGGTACTGAGCCGAATCTGGAGCATTTGGCCCGCAAGACCCTCAATCTGCTCGACAGCTATTCGATTCTGAATGCGCTGGAGCAAATGCGCGGTGCGTCGACGCACATTGCCTTTGTGGTCAATGAATTCGGTGATTTTGTCGGTGTGTTGACCATGACCGACATCCTTGAATCGATTGCCGGTGAGTTGCCCGATGCCAGCGAAATCGAAGGCCCGGACGTCGTCGAAGAGCAGGGCGGATTTATGGTCAGCGGTGCATTGAACCTGTCGCGGGTTCGCCAGCGCACCGGCTTCGGCGCCGAGCCGACCGAGGACTACCAGACCATGGCCGGATTGGTGATGAGCTTGCTGGATCGCTTGCCAATGAAGGGTGATCGACTGGCGCATGAAGGGTGGCAGATGACCGTTGTTGCTGTTGAAGAGCGGCGGGTGACACGGGTGTTGCTGGTGCGCGAGGCCGCGTAATACTGGCGGTTGCGGCTGACTGCGTCGAGCTCATTGCCAGCAGGCTGGCTCCGGCATTCGATTTGTGGCACACGCACAAATCCTCTGGGAGCTGGCCTGCCAGCGATGGCAATCTTCAAGCCGATACAGATTTTACTGATAAAACGTGTAGCGATCCTTGCCCGTGTGCTTTGACTCATACAGCGCCGCATCTGCCTTGATCAGCGCCTGGGTCAGGGTGTCGTTATCCTCCACCCGGGTCACGCCGATGCTGATGGTCACCGGATGGCGAGTGGGTTGCTCGCGCACCAATCGGCACAGTTCGGTCGCCAGGGCTTCGACGTCTTCGCGCCGCACGCCGGCCAGATAAATCGCAAACTCCTCTCCGCCGAGTCGCGCGAAATCGAACGGCAGCATGACGGTTTTGATATCGGCGGCAATGCGTTTCAACACCTCGTCGCCGATGTCGTGGCCATAGGTGTCATTCACTTTCTTGAAATTGTCGATGTCGATCATTGCCAGGTAATGGTCGTGTTCGCGAGGCACGGCGTGCAGATGTTGTTCGGCGAGGGTCATGAATGAGCGACGGTTGGGGATTTCCGTGAGGGTGTCGTTATAGGCCTGATCCAGCAGCAGCTTGGACATGATGTAGTTGTAGAGCTTGGCCTCGCGCAATTTCAGAAAAGTGTAGATGGTCAGTGCGCAGAGAAACACGCTGTAGCATGCGGTCATTACACCTCTGAGTTCGATCAGGCTGGTGGTGGTATTGAGGAAGGGGTTGAGCAGCACCCAGATCAGCGCCTGCACTACGAAGAATGACCGGCGACTCAGCGGCAGTACCGAAATGCTGTAGAGCATGCTGGCCGCCGCGAGGACCAGCCAGGAACTGTGCACGGCGGGTGGCAAGCCGTTGACGATAAGGCGTACCCCAACGGTCAGCCCCAGCACGAGCAATACGGTGATGACATCGAAGTGCCGGGCCTTGCGGGTGAACACCAGCACGACGGTCAATACCGCAAACAGGGCGAGAAAAACCATCGAGCGCCAGGTGAACCCCTGACCGCCAAGGAAGCTCACGATCAAGTCGAATAGCAGCCACATGACAATGCTGGCGATATAGATCAGCAGGCTAAACGACTGCAAGCGCTCGAATTCATGCTGGATGAACTCAGCCCGCAACGCGGCGGGCGCAGTTTTCTTCAGTACCTGCTCTTCAATGGTTTTGTACATTGCCGCCCTGATGGTTGCGCTGGTTGTCGAGAATCACTCGGCCCCATGGACGATAGCGCAGTGAAAACACTGCGCCGGGATGACACCCGGTCGATGTCGCATCCGGGGCGACGGGTTCGGCGTGGAAGGGCTGACCTTCACGGCTGACCTGACGAAACGCTTCACGCACGACGCCGACGGAGCAGGGCAGCGCGCTGGCATAACCTTCACGCACGACCACCGGCAAGCGACTAGTGCCGGCGCCGTCCTGCCACCACACCTGAATGCCCAGTGCGCTCAAATCGCCCAGCCACTGTCCGTTTACCGTTGGGGCGAGTTTGCCGGCACTGAATGCGCTGACATGCAGCGGCGCATCGAGTTTTGCGGCGAAATCCTTGAGCTGCTTTTGCAGCGTTATACGACGGTCCGCCGCAAGAAAGTGGAAGTCATCCAGCTCCAGCGGCAAGTACCAGCCTTGTACCGTGAGCTTCCAGTCTTCGCGCAGTAGGCGCTGCTGATCCAGTGACTGACCCAATTGCGCTTGCCAATATTTGCCGAGGCCGGCGCTGTCCAGTTCGTCGATGCGTTGGTAGTAGGCCGGGTCCATCTTCAGTCCCAACACCAATTGCAAACCTTGCTGCTGTGCGAGCTTGAGGCTGTTGGCGAGCCAGCCATTGCTGCCACCGAAATCGGCGTCGCCATAGGCGGTCCATTGCACAATCAGGGTTCGCGCGCCTTGTCTGGCGGTGTCCTGCCAGATTTTTTGCCACTGCGCCTGGCTGAGGCTGGCATCGACATTCAGCGGTTGATAGAACACACGCTCATCGGCTCGTGCGACGAGTGCGCCCAGCATCAGGCAGAAAAACAGCATCCAGCGCGCCATCAGAAATTCCACTCCAAGCCCAGCAGCACACCGTTGCCACCTTCGTACAGATTGCCGCCCAGCGATTGCTGATATTCGGTACGCACCGTCAGCTTCGAACGGTACGCGTTGTAGCGATCATCGTCGTACCACCACTGCCATCGAAGGCCGATACCGGTGCGTAAATCTTGCCGCCAATCGTTGCTCGGATCTTGGCTGGCGAACTCGAGGAAACCATACGGCATGATGGTCTGCGCGCCGTTGAACGGCAGCTTCCAGGTATGACCTTGCTGGAATCGGGACAGCCATTGGTGATCGCCAGCCTTGGTCCACCAGGCAGCATCGAGGTAGAGGAAGCGTTCGTCCCATTCGCTTTCGTCAACGCGCCAGTCGTTGCGGTATTTGCCCTGGTCGAGGAACGACGCGGTGGCGCGCAGTAGGTAGTCGGTCGTGGTGTGGCCGTCCTGGCGGTGGTCGTCGAGTTGGTCCGAGAGTTTGTCGGGGTTGATCAACTGGCCGAGGCTCAGGCCGTGGTTGTCCTTGTCGTCGAACTGGCTTTGCTTGTAGATCTCGCCATAGAAGTTGATGTTTTGCGTACCCCACGGCTTGTAACGCAGGCCCACGCCTGCCGCGACGGATTCGGCGTAGCTGGAGCGGCTTTGCCCGCCGAGCAACACGCGACCATACACCGATAGCGAGCTGCCGGCGCGGCTTGGTTCGTCACCCAAGGCGTGATCCCACATCGCAACCTGAACGTTCTGCGAGTTGGGGCTGCGGTTCGACCCCTGGCTGTCGTCGTCACGCAGAAAGTCGTTGGTCGATACGCCTGCCGGTGACCAGGTACTGGCGATAGTAAAGTTGTCGCGACGGGACAACGCCTCATGGGCGCGGCGCTGACGATAACGCCGGGCCTCCATGCTGCCGTCCTCATCGTCGGCGGCCACCGGGTTCTGTTCCAGATCGATAACCCGACGCAGTTCTTTACGCGCCGAGGCGCTGTCCTCGATTTCGTCGTAGCGCCAGGCCAGGGTTTCGCCAAGGTGGTAGTCCTCGGGAAAATCGCGGGTCGCCTGTTGCAGATAGGGGACGGCCGTCGCGCGTTCTTCGCGGGTTGGCGCGCCGGACAAACGCATGCCGTAGTCGGCGCGATAACGCGGATTGGCTGGATCGCGGCGCACCGCTTCGGCAAGCCAGGCATTACTTTGCGCGAGGTCGCCAGCCTTTTGCGCGGAAACCGAAGCGGCATAGAAATGCCCGGCGTCCGGAGCGATTTGCAAGGCTCGGCGTTGCCGTTGCAGTGCCTCGGCATGATCGCCGCGAGCGTCGGCGATGGCCGCGCCAAGCGACCATTCATTGGTGCCGCGAGTGCTGCTGTGTTGCCAGAACCGCTCGGCCGCTTGATTGTCACCGGCATTCAATGCACTTCGGCTTGCAGCCAGGCGTGCATTGTCGGTGAGTTCGGCGGCCGGAATGCTGCGCCAGATGACCAGTGCGCCGGCGGAATCGCCCGCCGCCTCCAGCGCATAGGCCAACGGCAAGCGGCTGCTGCGATTCCCCAGTTTTTCTGCCTGCTGGTAATACACCACGGCTTCGCCGGGACGATCAGGCATCGCACAGCGGCCGAGAGCGCGATAGTCGCCAGCCGCTTGCGGGCGACTGCCGATGGCTTGTTGGACCGTATCGCATTGCCCGGTTTCGGCGAGTTGTGCGAGCAGTTGGCCACGGGTAGCGCCGTCGATGTGGCTGATCAAAGAGGCCATGCGCCGTTGTTGCGCGGGGGTGCTGTCTGTCGATGACGCATAAAGCCCCGCCAAACGTTGCAGCGCCGCAGGCGGCAGGCGCGCGCCGTGACGGTCATAAGCATTTTCCAGCAGTTGCTGGGCGTGGGCGCGATCACCGCTTTGCAGTGCGAGGAAACTGGCCTGATTCAGTGAAGCCAGGTTGCCGGTTTGCCGATAGTGGTATTCCCACAGCGTTTGCTCTTCCGTACGGCGCCCCATGCGTTGGGCCAGTTCGGCCCTGCGCTTGACCACCGCCGGGGTCTGCGTCTGGCCCGCGAGCCAGACCATGACTTTGCTGCTCTCGCCCTGTTCCTGCCAGACATCGACTAGTTGTGCCTGACGCCGACTGTCCCACGGCTCGGGCAAGCGGGTGCTCTGCAGCAAATCCGTCGCTTGCAGGCGCTGGGCGAGGACCAGCCAGGCTTGCGGATCCTCCGAGGACTGGCACTGTTGCAGTTGCGTCAAAGCGGCTTCGGGGTCATGGCGCGATAGCCACTCGGTGGTTTCCAGGCACGGACGCTGCAAATCGTTGCTCAGGCGTTGCACGGTGGGGACGTCGTCGGTTTGCCGCGCCAGTTCCCACAGGCGCTGGCGTTGCGCCGGATCAGCCAGATCGGCGGCGGGCAGGGACTGCAGCCAGCGTTGCGCCTGTTGGTCGTGGCCCATGGCGATGGCGCGATCGACCATGGCCAGACGCACCTTGCGCGCCGCTTGCGGGTCCGGTGCCTGCTGCAACAGCTGTTGCAAGGGCTTTTCATCGAGGCGTTGCACGTAGGCATTGGCCAGCCGCCGCCAGCCTTCGGCGTCCAGCTGTTTGCGGGCCGCAAGCGGCGCGAGTTCGTCGATGGTGCCGCTCCAGTCACGCAATTGCTCCGACCAGTTGGCGCGGGCCAGACGCAGAATGTTTTCATCGCCCTTGGGCGAAAGCTGCGCCAGCCAGTCGTGGGCCTTGGCCGCACCGCCGAACTTGGCCAGGCTCAGGCTGTAAGCCTGCCAAAGCCGTACACGGTCGTTGAGATCGCTGGTGGCCATCCATTGTTCGACTTGCGCGCTGCTCGGCGGATCCTGCTCGATCCAGGTCAGACGCAAGTCGAGCACTGCTTTACTGTTGTCCTTCGGCAATGCCTGAACCGCATCCTTGTAGCGACGCTGATTGGCCAATGACTCGACGAGCAAAGCCCTTGCCTCATCGTTTTTCGGCACCTTCTCCAGCAAGTGCCGCATCAAGCGTTCAACTTCTTTCCAGTTGCCCTTTTTCGCCTCGCGATAGCTGCGATCCATGTAGGGGTAGCTGCGAAACTGCTCGAAATCACTCAGCGGTGCGGCATGCAATGGATACGCGGCGCTCAGGCCGAGCAACAGGCCGCCCAGCAACAGGGTGTGACGCTGAACAGGTTTCATGCGACCTCCCGAACGATACGGTAGGCGGCCTGCTGTTCGCTGGCCTGATCAGCCAGTGCCTGTTCGAGCACTTCCTGAGTGATCATGCCCCGGGAGATCAAGTGTTCGCCGAGTGACATCTTCTCGGCATCGAAATCGATCATTGCCTGATTGAACAGGGTGGGCGGCACCATGCCGCGCACTTGCAGCAAATTGCCGAGCAACACCTGATGGCGACTGACGCGCTCCAGTAAAGCTTCGTCATCCTGATGACGCTCCAGCACCTCCAGCATATGGTGCATTTCCTCACTCTGGCGGGGGCTGGCGTACCAGTAGCGAATCCCCAGTGTCACTCGGCCCTGCGGCGCCAGACGGCTACGCACCGGACGTTTCAATTGGCGACTGATTGCGCCGAGGGAAACCTGGCTGACCGGGCCCTCGGAGGCCAGCACCAAAGTGTCACCTTCTTCGGCGACGGGCAGCACGCCGTAGTGCGACGCGACCCGGCGCGGAACCGCGTCGATCAGACGTTTGTCGAGTTTGAACGGATTGAGCGGCGCCCACTCCAGCTCCAGTTGCTCAGCCAGCGCCTGCACCAGTTGCGTGCTGTCGATGTATTCACGCAGCAGCAGTTCACGGCCCAGACGCCGGCGCACCGGGCTGGTGATGGCCGCTTCCAGTTGTTCTTCGGTGAGCAGGCCTTTCTCTACCAGTCGACGGCCCAGCGGCACTCGTTGTGCCTTGGTCAGCGCCGGGAATTCGTGGGTGGTCTTGTCCCACGCGACACGCCGCGAGTCGCCCATTTCCATGACCTGGCGCAGCGCGCGCAGGTTGGCGAAGAAGTTGACGTAGTTGCTCCACATCATCCGTGGCGCCGACAGCAGTCCCTCGACCAACCCGTAATAGCGCGTAACGAACCAGCCGCGCTGGAACAAACGATTGAGCAGCATGAAACCGTTGAGCCAGAGCAGTACGGGCAGGACGGTACTGTCGGACAGAATCGAGGGATAACGCCACGACTCCGGAGAAATCACCGTCACCAGCCACATGACGATCAAGACAACAAACAGCAGGTTGACCAGAAAACTCAGCATGTAGGCAATGAGCCCACGACGGTCACGCCAGAGAAAGTAGTTGAGCAGTCCCTTGCGGCTCCAGCCGAGGTTCTTGGTGCCCTGAAACACGATGCCGACGATCCAGCGCGATTTCTGCCTGATCGCGTGCTGCAAGTCCCGGGGGAAGTGCTCGCGTACGCAGATGACCTGGGAGAACTCGCGATTCATGCCGAACACCCAGGGTTGCTCCAGGGCCAGTTTCGGATCGCTGACCGAGTAACGGGCGAAGATGCACTTCATGCCTTTCTGCTTGAGGCGGAAGCCGATGTCGTAATCCTCGGTGAGACTCTGCACATCGAAGGCGATACCGTCACCGTCTTCGAGCAAGGCACTGATTGCCTTGCGGCTGAAGCAGGTGCCGACGCCGGCGCTGGGCACCTGGCCGGTCAGGGCTTCGCGGACGATGACGTCCTTGCCATGGTTCTCGGCAAACTCGTCGACATAGTGGCCAGCGGTGAAGCCTTTCCACTCTGGAGCGTACGGGTAGACCGGGATCTGGATCAGATCCTTGTTCGGCAGCAAATAGTTGTAGAGGCGCAATTCCATCGGCGAAATCACGTCTTCTGCATCATGCAGGATGAACCCGGCGAACTGGATTTTTGCTTCGCTTTCGAATCGCAGAATCGCGTCGATGATGTTGTTCAGACAGTCAGCCTTGCTGGTCGGGCCGGGGCGTGCGCAGACCACTTTGTGTACGTTGGGATAGTGCTGGCAGACCGCATCGACATCCGCTTGGGTGTCGGCGTCGTTGGGGTAAGTGCCGACGAAGATCTGATAATTCTCGTAATCGATGGTCGAGGCCGCCAGGCGAGCCATTTCACCCACGACCCCGACTTCATTCCAGGCGGGCACCATGATCGCGAGAGGCTTTTCCGCGATGGTGTACAGGCGTTCTTCATCGGCGCGCTCGAATTTCTCGTAGATCCGCCAGCGCCGAATCAGTTTGCGGCCCCAGTACACAAGGTCGATGAACAGGTCATCCAGACCGAGGATAAACATCAACAAGGCGAGGGCAATCGCCACGTATTTGAGAGCAAACAACACATACGCAAAGAAATCGACCCAACCCAGACTCATACCCCGTCACCCGCCGGCGAGCGTGCGCTCAACCAGGCGTGCAGGCGTGTGGCGATCAATTCACTGGCATGGCCGTCGCCGTAAGGGAAATGCACGCGGCTCATGCGCGTGTAGGTGTGCTCATCGTCAAGCAACTGGCTGGCCTCTTTGACGATGCGAGCCCTGTCGGTGCCCACCAGCAACATGGTGCCGCTTTCCAGCACCGAAGGCCGCTCGGTGACGTCACGCAACACCAGCAGCGGCTTGCCGATGGCGGGGGCTTCTTCCTGCACGCCGCCGGAGTCGGTCAGAATGAAATGCGCCCGGCCCATGAGCCAGACGAAATTCGGGTAGTCCTGCGGTGCGACCAGATAGATGTTGGGTTTGTTGGCGAGCATGCCGTAAACCACCTCCTGCACCAGCGGGTTGAGGTGCACCGGGTAAACGAATTGCACGTCCGGGTAACGCTCGGCGAGTTCTGCCAAGGCCTGACAAATATTCTGAAAACCATCGCCGAGGTTTTCCCGACGATGGCTGGTGACCAGAATCATCCGGCGCTGATCATCAAGCACTGCCAAAGGTGAATCAGCTGCCGGCTGCCAATCGGTTTGTTGCTGGTGGGCACGCATCCACAACAAGGCATCGATCACCGTGTTGCCGGTGATTTCGATGTTGTCTTCGGGCACGCCCTCGCGCAGCAGATTGGCGGCGGATTTCGAAGTCGGCGGGAAGTGCAGGTCGGCGATGACGCCGGTCAGGCGTCGATTGGCCTCTTCAGGCCACGGTGCGCGCAGATTGCCGGTGCGCAGGCCGGCTTCAACGTGGCCGATGGGCAGTTGCCGATTGAACGCGGCGAGCGCGGCGATGAAGCTGGTGGTGGTGTCGCCGTGGACCAGCACGATGTCCGGCTTGACCCATTCGTAGGCCTGATCAAGCTGTGCCAGCAAATGCTGCGACAAACCGTTGAGAGTCTGGCCTTGGGTCATCACGTGCAGGTCTTCATCCACCGTCAACTCGAAGGCGTCCAGCACCTGAGTGAGCATCTCGCGATGCTGGCCGGTGGAGCAGATGTTCAGTTGGATGTCAGGCCAGTGACGCAGGACCCGGGCCAGCGGGGCCATTTTGATGGCCTCCGGGCGAGTACCGAAAACCATCATGACTTTAAAAGACATTGACCCCCTCCTGGACTTTGCAACGCTGGGGCGAAACGCCTTTCGCGTGTTCTCTTACTGAGAAATAAAGAAAAGCAGCCGGATGGGAGCTTGTCCAATCCGGCTGGGGGCTTGTTTGTTACCGATGATTTAGGATGGAAGTGCCATCAGTTGATGGCTCTTGGATCGCACTTTCAGGAAAAGTCCCATCGGCGTGCGCGCGGAATCGTACAGAGGGTGCGCAGGGTCTGCCGGAGCCAGGTCAGATCATGCGAGGGTTTGCGGGGAGCGGAGGGGGCTTTGGTCCTGCCGATATGCTCGGCGAAATCCCGTGCGAGCGTTTCTTCGGTGCCAATGCCTTTGAGCTTTTTCACCAGCCTGCCGTTCTTGTAGAACAGCACTGTCGGCGTGCCGGTCACTTGCGGATGACGGGGCGACTCGCTGGTGTTGAGCATATAAATGTCGGCGCGCTGCCGGTAAGGCTCGGCTGTCTGACGAAAGATCGGCCCGGCCCATTCGCAGGCCGGGCAGTGTTCGTTGGCGAAATACAGAATCACCGGTCGCCAGGTTTTCAGGGCTTTGCAATAAACCGGAGCCAGATCGGTATTCGACGCGATGGCTTTCATTGAAATCTCCTTTTCAATGACCTTGTAGGTTCAATGACGTTAAAGGAGAGGGGCAAGAAGGTCTACTGTCAGAAATTACAGGTGCGCGTAAAAAACCCGAGTTTTTTCCCACGAATTTAGGAGAGCTACCCGACGAGCAAGACAGAAACGTCGGAAAAGAACGCGTGATATCTTCATTTGCATTGAAGTCATGACCCGTTTGGAGTGCTATTTTGAGTGCCACTCAAAGCACCTTAAGGAACACCGTCATGGCACATATCATTCTTTCTCAAGTCGTTGCGAGTATTTCCGAATTGAAAAAAAATCCGATGGGAACCGTCGCCGCTGGGGGCGGGCAGTCAGTCGCGATTCTCAACCGAAATGAGCCAGCGTTTTATTGTGTACCCGCCAAAGAGTACGAGACGATGATGGCGCGCCTGGAGGACCTAGAGTTGATAGCGCTCTGCAAGGAACGGGAAAATGACCCGACTATCAAGGTCTCGTTAGATGACTTATGAGCTGGAGTTTTCCGAAAAGGCATGGAAGGAATGGGGGAGGTTGGGAGAAGGGCTTCGTGAGCAATTTAAAAGGAAACTCACCGAACGGATACTCAATCCCCACGTACCTGCCGATCGCCTTAGAGGCCTCTCCAACGCATACAAAATAAAGCTCCGGAATACAGGGTATCGAATGGTTTATCGGGTCAAGGATGAAATCCTGATCGTCACCGTGATAGCTGTCGGTAAACGAGAAAAGGGTGACGTTTATAAAGAAGCCGCCAAACGCTGAATTGCTTTTAAAAGCTGAATTCATGTCTCTATGGTTTGCACCGAACCGGATCACCCAAGCCCCAAATGGGAACCTCCTACTCGCGGTGTGTAGCCTACAGTAGCGCGTTCACTCCTGATTGCGTCTCGCGATAACTTCCCTGCTTGCTGCATCCCATTGATTCCAAAAACATTTCAATCCATTGCAGATTCTGCCCGAATCCTGTGGCACACTTTCTGCTGTCTATTCCGTAGTAACAAACCGTGTTCCGGTATAGCGGAATAAACACAAATCTGGAGTGCTTGCCATGCATCGCCGTCCTTCGTTGTTTAAAGCGTGTGTTTTTGTTCTCGCGGCTTCGTCCGCTGTCATGGGTATGGCCCAGGCAGCCGACGGCAAGCTCGACAGTGTTCTGGCCCGTGGGAAACTGATCGTCGGCACCGGCAGCACCAATGCGCCGTGGCACTTCCAGGGCGCCGACGGCAAGTTGCAGGGTTTTGATATCGACATCGCGCGGATCGTCGCTAAAGGTCTGTTCAACGATCCGAACAAGGTCGAGTTCGTGGTGCAGTCGTCCGATGCGCGGATTCCCAATCTGCTCACCGACAAGGTCGACATGAGCTGCCAGTTCATCACCGTCACCGCCAGTCGCGCACAGCAAGTCGCATTCACGCTGCCGTACTACCGCGAAGGCGTTGGTCTGCTGCTGCCGAACAACAGCAAGTACAAGGAAATCGAAGACCTGCAAGCCGCTGGCGACAGCGTCACCGTGGCAGTGCTGCAGAACGTCTACGCCGAAGAACTGGTGCACCAGGCACTGCCCAAAGCCAAGGTCGACCAGTACGACAGCGTTGACCTGATGTACCAGGCCGTGAATTCCGGCCGCGCTGATGCCGCCGCCACTGACCAGTCTTCGGTCAAATACCTGATGGTGCAGAACCCTGGACGCTACCGCAGCCCGACCTATGCCTGGAGCCCTCAAACCTATGCGTGTGCTGTGAAACGCGGCGATCAGGATTGGTTGAATTTCGTCAACACCGCGTTGCATGAGGCCATGACCGGCGTTGAATTCCCGACTTACGCGGCGTCGTTCAAGCAATGGTTCGGTGTCGATCTGCCGTCGCCCGCCATTGGTTTCCCAGTCGAATTCAAATGATCCCGTGAGAGCGGGGCATTACACATCGCCCCGCTCAAGGTACTGCTGACCATGAACTATCAGTTGAACTTTGCCGCCGTGTGGCGCGATTTCGACACCTTGTTGGCGGGGCTCGGTCTGGGCCTCGAACTGGCATTGGTGTCGATCGCCATCGGCTGCGTGATCGGCCTGCTGATGGCGTTTGCCTTGCTTTCCAAGCATCGTGCCTTGCGGGTGCTGGCTTCGGTATACGTCACGGTGGTGCGTAACACGCCGATTCTGGTGTTGATTCTGTTGATCTACTTTGCCTTGCCGAGTCTCGGGATTCGGTTGGACAAGATTCCTTCGTTCATCATCACGCTCTCGTTGTATGCCGGGGCGTACCTGACCGAAGTGTTCCGTGGCGGCTTGCTGAGCATCCCCAAAGGCCAGCGCGAAGCCGGGCTGGCGATCGGTCTCGGCGAGTGGCAGGTCAAAGCCTATGTCACCGTGCCGGTGATGCTGCGCAACGTGCTGCCGGCGCTGTCGAACAACTTCATCTCGCTGTTCAAGGACACCTCGCTGGCTGCCGCAATTGCAGTGCCGGAACTGACCTACTACGCGCGCAAGATCAACGTCGAGAGCTACCGGGTGATTGAAACCTGGCTGGTGACCACGGCGTTGTATGTCGCGGCGTGTTACCTCATTGCCATGCTGCTGCGTTACCTCGAGCAGCGTCTGGCAATCCGCCGATAGGAGCCTGCGATGTACGAATCTCCCAGTTGGTTACATGAATTGTGGGTCGCCCGTGAACCGCTTTGGCAGGGCTTCCTGACCAGTGTGCAAGTGTCGGCGCTGGCGATTCTGCTCGGCACGATGCTCGGCGTCGTGGCAGGTCTGGTGCTGACCTACGGCAAGTTCTGGATGCGCGCACCGTTTCGGTTTTACGTCGATCTGATTCGCGGCACGCCGGTATTTGTGCTGGTGCTGGCCTGCTTCTATATGGCCCCGGCGCTGGGCTGGCAGATCAGCGCGTTTCAGGCCGGCGCCTTGGGCCTGACGCTGTTCTGCGGCTCGCACGTTGCCGAAATCGTGCGTGGCGCGCTGCAAGCCTTGCCTCGCGGGCAGATGGAAGCGAGTCAGGCCATCGGTCTGACGTTCTACCAGTCTCTCGGCTACGTGCTATTGCCTCAGGCGCTGCGGCAGATCTTGCCGACCTGGGTCAACTCGTCGACCGAAATCGTCAAGGCCTCGACCTTGCTCTCGGTGATCGGCGTCGCCGAATTGCTCCTCAGCACGCAACAGATCATCGCCCGGAACTTCATGACCCTGGAGTTCTACCTGTTCGCCGGTTTTCTGTTCTTCGTCATCAACTACGGCATCGAATTACTCGGCCGGCACATTGAAAAGCGGGTGGCCTTGCCATGACTGAAGCTCAAGTTTCCAACGTTCAAAACGGTCAGCCGCTGCTGGACATCCGTGGTTTGCACAAGCAGTACGGCGCAGTCGAAGTGCTCAAAGGTGTCGACCTGAGCATGCAGCGCGGCAACGTGGTGACGCTGATCGGCTCCAGCGGTTCGGGCAAGACCACGCTGCTGCGCTGCGTGAACATGCTCGAAGAATTCCAGGGCGGGCAGATCCTGCTCGACGGCGAATCGATTGGCTATGACGAAACCAACGGCAAGCGCATCCGGCATGCTGAAAAGGTCATTGCCCGCCATCGCGCTATGACTGGCATGGCGTTCCAGCAATTCAATCTGTTCCCGCATTTGACCGCGTTGCAGAACGTCACCCTGGGCCTGCTCAAGGTGAAGAAGATGCACAAGGATGAAGCCGTAGTGCTCGCCGAGAAATGGCTGGAGCGCGTTGGTTTGCTGGAGCGGCGCAATCACTTTCCCGGCCAGTTGTCCGGTGGTCAGCAACAGCGCGTGGCGATCGCCCGGGCAATTGCGATGAACCCGAGCCTGATGCTGTTCGACGAAGTGACTTCAGCCCTCGACCCGGAGTTGGTCGGCGAAGTGCTCAACGTGATCAAGGGGCTGGCCGAAGACGGCATGACCATGCTGTTGGTGACTCACGAGATGCGTTTTGCCTTCGAGGTTTCGGACAAGATCGTTTTCATGAATCAGGGGCGAATCGAAGAGCAGGGGCCTCCGAAGGAGCTGTTCGAACGCCCGCAATCGCCGCGTCTGGCTGAGTTTCTGAAAAGTACGCGGTTCTAATTTTTCGTTTTGTAACCAGGAGAAATACCCATGAGCATTACTCGTTACGGCACCGGCGGCACCGCCGCTGGGGGCCAGCCACGTCCATTCGCCCGCGCTGTTGAGGCGGATGGCTGGCTGCATGTGTCCGGGCAGGTGCCGGCGGTGGATGGCGAGATCATTGTTGGCGGCATCGTTGAACAGACCCACCAGACCATGAAGAACCTGATCGCGATTCTCGAAGAGGCCGGTTATGGCCTGGAAGATGTGGTGCGTGCCGGTGTATGGCTGGACGATCCGCGTGATTTCAGCAGTTTCAACAAGGTCTTTGGTGAGTACTTCAAGCCCGAGCACGCCCCGGCGCGGGCCTGTGTGCAGGCGAGCATGATGGTCGATTGCAAGGTTGAGATCGACTGCATCGCCTACAAGAAAAAGGCCTGAGCAACGCCGGATCGTTCCCTCGCTCTGCGTGGGAATGCCTCACGGAACGCTCCGCGTTCCAAGGGACGCAGAGCGTCCCGGGCTGCATTCCCACGCGGAGCATGGGAACGATCATTAGCGGTAAACTCCCGGCGACTTTGAAAGGGAACCACTGAAATGACCGAAGACACCATCAAGCGCCGGGCCCGCGGTCTGGACCGGGCGTTCGATATCCTCGACTTCCTCAAGGAGATCGGCCAGCCGCTGCGCCCGAACGACATCGCCAACGGCATCGGCAGCCCGAAATCCACGGTCTACGAACTCGTCGCCTCGCTGCTGGAGCGACGGATTCTGGAGCCGGTGGGCAAGGACGGTCATGTCTATCTCGGTCGCCAGTTGTACTTCCTCGGCCAGGCGCATCTGCGCCATTTCGACCTCAGCCGCGAGGCCGATCACGCCTTGCAGGAGATCGTCAGCCAGACCCATGAAACCGCGCAGATGTGCCTGCTCAACGGGCGCAAATACACGGTGGCGTTGATGAAGGAGGGTGAGCGGCATTTCCGTATTTCTTCCGATATCGGCGAAAACGCGCCGATCCCGTGGACCGCTTCCGGGCGTCTGCTGCTTGCACACTTGAGCGATCAACAGATCATCGACCTGATCGATGAAGACGACTACATCCTGCCCGATGGCGAGCGCTTGCCACTGGAGCACTTTCTGGGCGAAATCCGCCAGGCCGGCATCGATGGATTTTTCTCCTTCGACAGTGTCGCCGACACCTTTACCCATTGCTTCGCCGCACCGGTCAAAGACCGCCATGGCGTGGCCATTTGTACCTTATGCATCGTCGCGCCACGGGCCGATGCGAAGAACAATTACAACGACTATCGCCGGGTTCTGATCGAGAGCGCCAATAGCCTCGCCCGGCGTATCAACGAATAAACGCGGCTGCCTGCGGCCGCGACTGTGAGGAGTTCGACCATGACGACTGCCAATACAAACGCTGTGGAAAAGGGCAACGCTGCCATCGGCGCGCATCTGGCGCGTGACGTCAGCCTGCCGGCGCTGGTGCTGCATCGTGAAGCGCTGGAACACAACATTCGCTGGATGCAGAAATTTGTCAGCGACAGCGGCGCCGAACTCGCGCCGCACGGCAAAACCAGCATGACGCCAGCGCTTTTCAAGCGTCAGCTCGATGCTGGCGCGTGGGGCATTACCCTCGCCAGCGCTACGCAGACGCGTGCCGCTTACGCGCAAGGCGTGCGTCGGGTGCTGATGGCCAACCAGTTGGTCGGCACGCCGAACATGGCGCTGATTGCCGATCTGCTCGCCGATCCGTCGTTCGACTTCTATTGCATGGTCGATCACCCGGACAACGTCGCCGACCTCGGCGCCTACTTCGCCTCGCGCGGGGTGAAACTCAACGTGATGATCGAGTACGGCGTAGTGGGTGGTCGTTGCGGTTGCCGCAGCGAGCAGGAAGTCATCGCCCTGGCCAGGGCAATCAACGCGCAACCGGCGCTGGCCCTGACCGGCATCGAAGGTTACGAAGGCGTGATCCATGGTGATCACGCAGTCAGCGGCATTCGCGAATTCGCCGCGTCGCTGGTGCGTCTGGCGGTGCAGTTGCAGGACAGCGGCGCGTTTGCGATTGCCAAGCCGATCATCACCGCTTCCGGTTCGGCGTGGTACGACCTGATTGCTGAATCGTTCGAAGCGCAAAACGCGGCCGGGCGTTTCCTCAGCGTGTTGCGTCCGGGCAGTTACGTGGCCCATGACCACGGCATCTATAAGGAAGCGCAATGCTGCGTGCTCGACCGCCGCAGTGACTTGCACGAAGGCTTGCGTCCGGCGCTGGAAGTCTGGGCGCACGTGCAGTCGTTGCCGGAGCCGGGATTTGCGGTGATCGCCCTGGGCAAGCGTGATGTGGCGTATGACGCCGGTTTGCCGGTGCCGTTGCTGCGTTACAAGGCCGGGTTAGTGCCGGCAGTAGGCGATGATGTGGGTGCCTGCAAGGTCACGGCGGTGATGGACCAGCACGCGTTCATGACCGTGGCACCGGGGGTTGAATTGCGCGTGGGTGACATCATTTCATTTGGCACTTCGCACCCGTGCCTGACGTTCGACAAGTGGCGTGTAGGGTTGCTGGTGGATGAGCAGTTGTCGGTGATCGAGAGCATGGAGACGTGCTTCTAAGGCTTCAGACCGAGTCGTGACCAATCGCTGGCAAGCCAGCTCCCACAGGGTTCGGTGTTGATTACAAGATCAGTGACCGACCTCAATCCTTGTGGGAGCTGGCAAGCCAGCTCCCACAGGGTTCAGTGTTGATTACACCATCTGTGAACGACATCAATCCTTGTGGGAGCTGGCTTGCCAGCGATGAGGCCAGATCAGACACCCGCGAATCATCAGAGACAGCTCACATGAACACCTTCAGCCCCAACGGGCACAAAACTCCACGCATCGCCCTGATCGGCGAATGCATGATCGAACTGCAGCAGCGCGCCGACGGCAGCCTGCAACAAAGTTTCGGCGGCGACACCCTCAACACTGCGGTTTATCTCGCGCGCGCATTGGGCGACAAGGCCCAGGTCGATTACGTCACCGCACTGGGCGATGACAGTTTCAGCGATGCCATGTGCCAGATCTGGTTGGACGAAGGCATCGGCCTCGATCTGGTCCAGCGTTTACCCGGTCGTTTGCCCGGCCTGTATTGCATCCAGACCGATGCCAACGGCGAGCGGCGTTTTCTCTATTGGCGCAACGAAGCCGCCGTGCGCGATTGCTTCACCACGCCGGCAGCCGAGCCGATTCTGGCGGCATTGGCGGATTACGACGTGCTGTATTTCAGCGGTATCACCCTGGCGGTGCTCGGTGCGAAGGGGCGGGAGAGACTGATTCAGACCTTGATCGAAGCCAGACAGCGCGGTGCGCGGGCGGTTTTCGATAACAATTACCGACCTCGCCTGTGGGCCTCGCGCGAGGACGCACAGGCGGCCTATAACAGCGTCCTGCCCTATGTTGACGTGGCGTTGCTGACGGTGGATGACGAGCAGGCATTGTTTGGTTATGCCGACAGCGACGCAGTGCTCCAGGCTTACGGAACGATGGGGACGCCGGAGGTGGTGCTCAAGCGCGGCGCCGAGGCGTGTCTGATTCTGTGCGATGGCGAGACGTTTGAAGTGCCGGCGCAGAAGGTCGAGAAGGTCGTCGACACCACGGCGGCGGGGGATTCGTTCAGTGCGGCGTATCTGGCGAGTCGGTTGCTGGGTGGCAGTCCGGCTGAAGCTGCCGAAGCGGGGCATCACTTGGCGAGCCGGGTGATTCAAGTGCCGGGGGCACTGATTCCCAGAACCTGAAATGCGAGCCCTGTAGGAGCTGCCGAAGGCTGCGATCTTTTGATCTTGATCTTCAAAACAAGATCAAGATCAAAAGATCGCAGCCTCGTTTCACTCGACAGCTCCTACAGGTAAGCGCTGATTAATCCCGGTAAAACACCTGCACCAGGTGATAGCCAAATTTACTCTTGATCGGCCCATGCACCGTCCGCAGCGGTTTCTTGAAAATCACCGCATCAATCGCGCCGACCATCTGCCCTGGACGCACTTCACCCAGATCGCCGCCGCGCTTGCCTGACGGGCAAGTGGAGAATTTCTTCGCCAGTACATCGAACGCCTCGCCCTTGGCAATGCGTTGTTTGAGCTGTTCGGCTTCTTCGGCAGTTTTCACCAGAATGTGGCGGGCTTGGGCTTTCATCGTGCGATACCTGATAACGGGGTGACGGCGGGGCGCGGGATTATGCCTCAAGTCACGCGGTTTGGTTGATCATCGTGCGGATCTTGTTGGCCAGCAAATCCAGGGCGAAAGGTTTGGCGATCATGTCCATGCCCTCTTCAAGAAAGCCCTGACGTTCGGCGGCGATCTGCGCATAACCGGTCATGAACAGCACTTTCAGCCCCGGTCGATGCTGGCGGGCAATTTCTGCCAGTTGCCGGCCATTCATGCCCGGCAGGCCGACATCAGTGACCAATAGATCCACGCGTAAATCAGACTCCAGCAGCGCAAGGGCCGCCGTGGCATCCACCGCTTCGAAGGCTCGATAACCCAACTCCTTGAGCAGATTGAGCACGAGCATGCGCACGGCCGGGTCGTCTTCGACGATAACCACGGTTTCCCCGGGCGTCGCCGTGGACGGTTCGCTGACCGCGTCCTCGGTTACCTGCTCTGGCGTTTGCAGGTACAGACGCGGCAGGTAAAGCCGCACACAGGTACCCTGATCCGGCCGGCTGTCGAGGCTGACATGGCCGCCGGACTGTTGGGCGAAACCATAAATCATCGAAAGCCCCAGGCCCGTGCCCTGACCGATGGGTTTGGTGGTGAAGAACGGATCGAACGCCTTGGCCAGCACCGAAGGCGTCATGCCGGTGCCGTTGTCGCTGACGGCTAGCATCAGATAGTCGCCAGCCTTGACCGGTTCGAGGGTGGTGATGTCGGTGCCATCAAGGTAGACGTTGGCAGTCTCGATCAGCAACTCGCCACCGTTGGGCATGGCATCCCGGGCGTTGATCACCAGATTGAGCAGCGCGTTTTCCAGTTGGCTGACATCGGTGCTGACCGGGCACAGGTTGTCGGCCAGTTGCAGCTTGAGTTCGATCGGATCGCCTTTGGTACGGCGGATCAAATCTTCCAGCGAATGAATCAACTCGTTGACGTCCAGCGTCTTGCGATCCAGTGATTGGCGCCGCGAGAACGCCAAAAGACGATGGGTCAAAGCCGCAGCGCGGTTGGCGGACGATACCGCCGCCTCGGTAAATCGGCCGATTTCGTCGGCCCGGCCATCGGCAATGTAACGCTGCATCAGGTCGAGGCTGCCAATGATCCCGGTGAGCATATTGTTGAAGTCGTGCGCGATGCCGCCGGTCAACTGGCCAACCGCTTCCATCTTCTGCGCATGCCGCAGCGCCTCTTCGGCGCGTTCGCGCTCGAACATTTCATTCTGCAAACGCTGGTTGGCCTGAGCCAGTTGCTCGGTGCGGGCGCTGACGCGTTCCTCAAGGGTTTCATTGAGATTGCGCAGGGCTTCTTCGGTTTTCTTGCGTTCGGTTTCATCGATCACAAAGATATAGAAACCGTTCACCGCACCGTCCGCCCCGTGGCGCGGTAAATAATTCATCAGGGCATGACGACTGCTGCCGTCGCGGTGGTTGGTGTACAGGCTGAACGAGCAGGGCCGGCCTGCCAGCGCTTCGGCGATGTAAGGCGCGCGCAGAAAGTAGGCTTCTTCGCCGATCACGTCGCGAATGGTACGACCGTAGAGTTCTTGCGGGGTGAGTCCGTACCAGTCCAGATACGCCGCGTTGTTCAGGCGGAAACGTTCCTCGCGATCAACGTAACTGATCAGAATCGGCATGGCGTTGATGATCAACTGCAACTCGGTCTGACTTTGGCGCAAGGCCTGCTCGGTGTGTTTGCGCTCGGTCAGGTCCAGCGCCGCGCCGAGAAAGCGCACGGGCCGGCCGTGATGATCCTTGTAGCAGCGCCCACGGGCGAACACCCAGCGCAATTCACCGTCAGGCTGCAGCAGGCGATATTCCTCGGCGTATTCGGTGCCGTGGGTGATGCAGTGCTTGATGCTGCGCGCCACCATCGCCCGGTCTTCCGGGTGCACGCCGTGCAGGTAATCGCTGATCGGCAACTGCCCGGATTGCGTCGGTTCGACACCGTGCAATTGAGCGAAATGTGCATCCGCGATGAAGCGATCTTCGCCGATGTCCCAGTCCCAGGTGCCGACGGCATCGGTGGCGGCCAAAGCCAGTTGCAGGCGTTCTTCGGTTTCGCGCTGGGCCTTGAGGCTTTCTTCGGAGCGCTGTTGCAACTCGAGGGCGATGCGCCGCCGCTCGTTGGTTTCGATGGCGGTGACCAGAATGCCGGCCACTTGCGCGGTTTCGTCGCGGATCGGGCTGTAGGTCAAATCCAGCCAGAAGTCGGACTCTTTCCCCTCACGCTGCAGGCTAAAGCGCCGTTCGCTGTAGGTGCGCACTTGGCCTTGTAGGACGGCGCTGTAAATTGGGTCGGTAAAGTCGCGAAGTTCCGGCCATATCTGGTGGGCCGGTTGTCCGAAAGCGTGCGGATGCTTGCTGCCGGCGAGCATGGCGAAGCCGTTGTTGTAGATCTGCGTGAGCTGCGGCCCCCATAACAACAGCATCGGCATCGGCGAGTGAATGACAATGTCCACAGCGGTGCGCAGGCTTTGCGGCCAGGTTCCGGAGTTTCCCAGCGGGCTGTTGCCCCAGTCGGTGCGGGCAATCAGCGCCTGAGCGTCATCGTTGGTGGGTACAGCATTCATCACGTAAGTCCTGGGCAGCGTTCGGTAAGGCGGCGTCTACTATCCTTCAGGAGGGTAGACGCTCAATGCCCCGCTGCGTCACGACAGCGGGGCACGTCTGAATATTGAATGCTTCGCGGGTGTTTTTTGCCATGGAAATAGATGCACTGTTAACACGTTTGGCAAGCCAGCATGGCTCGGATCTGTTTATGTCCACCGGAGCGCCACCCAGTGCACGCTTTCAGGGCGTGCTGACGCCGCTGAGCGAGCAGCCTTTCAAGCCCGGAGAGATCGCAGCCATCGGTCATTCTCTGATGGACGCCGAGCAGCGCCAGACGTTCGATCGGGATCTGGAAATGAATCTGGCGATCTCGCGTACCGGCATTGGGCGCTTTCGGGTGAACCTGTTCAAACAACGCAACGACGTGTCGATCGTGATCCGCAACGTCAAGCTCGACATTCCACGTTTCGAAGACCTCAAGTTACCGCCGGTACTGCTCGAAACCGTGATGCTCAAACAAGGCCTGATCCTGTTCGTTGGCGCCACCGACTCCGGCAAGTCGACATCGTTGGCGGCGCTGATCGATCACCGCAATCGCCACAGCAGCGGGCACATCATCACCATTGAAGACCCGATCGAGTACATCCACCGACACCGGCAGTCGATCATCAATCAGCGTGAAGTCGGGGTCGACACGCGCAGTTTCCACGCCGCGTTGAAGAATACCCTGCGTCAGGCCCCGGACGTAGTGCTGATCGGCGAGATTCGCGACCGCGAAACCATGGAGCATGCGCTGGCCTTTGCCGAAACGGGTCATTTGGTGTTGTCGACGCTCCACGCCAACAACGCCAATCAGGCGCTTGACCGGATCATCAATTTGTTTGCCGAAGAGCGTCGGCCACAGTTGCTGCACGCGCTGGGCAACAATCTGAAAGCCTTTGTGTCCCAGCGTCTGGTGCGCACGCTGGCAGGGCAGCGGCGAGCGGCCGTCGAAGTGATGCTGGGCACACCGACCATCGCTGACCTGATTCGACGCAATGAATTGGGCGAACTCAAAGGCATCATGGAAAAATCCACCGAGCTGGGCATGCAGACCTTCGACGCAGCGTTGCATGGCTTGGTGGTGGAAGGCGTTATCAGCGAAGACGAAGCGCTCAAGCACGCCGACTCGGTCAACAACCTGCGCCTGCGATTGAAACTGCAAGCGGAAGCTACGCCGATCCCTCCCACCTCGGGGGAGTGGGGTCTGATGGACTGAGTCTGTTCAGTCCTTGAGTTCGTCACGATCGCGAAACTGCTCCAGCGCCTCGGGATTGGCCAGCGCGTCGGTGTTCTTGACCTTTTCGCCATGCACCACATTGCGCACCGCCAGTTCGACGACTTTGCCGCTGATGGTGCGCGGAATGTCGGTCACCGCGACGATTTTTGCCGGCACATGCCGGGGGGTGGTGTTGGCGCGGATCACCTGGCGAATCTGCTGTTGCAGGGTTTCGTCCAGTTCAACACCGTCTGCGAGGCGGACAAACAGCACCACCCGTACATCGTCCTGCCATTGTTGGCCGATGGCTACGCTATCGAGCACTTGCGGGACCTTATCAACCTGACGATAGATTTCCGCTGTGCCGATGCGCACGCCGCCGGGATTGAGTACGGCATCCGAGCGGCCGTGAATCATCATTGCGCCGTGGGGCAATTGTTCGGCGTAGTCGCCCTGAGCCCAGACGCCGGGAAACAGGCTGAAATACGATTGCCGCAGTTTGCTGCCATCGGCGTCATTCCACAGGCCGATCGGCATCGCCGGAAAATGCCGGGTGCACACCAACTCACCTTTTTCGCCGATCACCGGTTGACCTGCGTCGTTCCAGACCTCGACCGCCATGCCCAGGCTCTTGCCCATGATTTCGCCGCGACGTACCGGCGACAGCGGATTGCCGTTGACGAAGCACGAGACAATATCGGTGCCGCCCGACATCGAGGCCAGACAAACGTCGGGTTTAACATCGCGATAAATGAAATCGTAGCTTTGCGGCGATAACGCCGAACCCGTGCACAGCAAGGTTTTCAGGCTGTCCAGAGCATGGCTTTGCCGTGGTTTGATGCCGCTGCTTTCCAGTGTTGCGAGAAACTTGGGGCTGGTGCCGAACACGCTGATGCGTTCGTCGTCGATCAAGTCCAGCAGGCGTTGGTTGTCCGGGTAAAACGGCGAACCGTCGTACAGCACCACGGCGCTGCCGACCGCGAGCGCCGACACCAGCCAGTTCCACATCATCCAGCCGCACGTGGTGTAGTAAAACAGTCGGTCACCGGGGCCGAGATCACAATGCAGGCCGTGTTCCTTGGCGTGCTGCAACAGCACGCCGCCGGTGCTGTGCACGATGCATTTCGGCACCCCGGTGGTGCCGCTTGAATACAGCACGTAGAGCGGATGATTGAACGGCACCGCGATGAAATCCGGCTCGCCGCCGGGCTCGTAAAATTCATCCCACAGGCTCGTTTCGGCGCGAGTGCGGTAGTCCGTCGTGCGGGCGTTTTGGCGTGCGTAAGGAACGATGATCAACTGCTGCAACGTGGGCAGTTGGTGGAGAATTTCATTGAGTTTGCCGGTCTGGTCGATGGCTTTGCCGGCGTAGCGGTAACCGGCGCAGGTGATCAGCACTTTCGGTTCGATCTGGCCGAAACGATCGATCACCCCGTGGGTGCCGAAATCCGGCGAAGAGCAGGACCAGATCGCACCGAGGCTGGTGGTCGCAAGCATCGCCACCAGCGTTTGCCACGTGTTGGGCATGCACGCGGCGACGCGATCACCGAGACCCACACCGGCAGCCCGCAAACTCGCCTGGAACCCGGCGACATGCTCGGCCAGTTCGGCCCAGCTTAGCTGTTCGCGCTGACCGTTTTCACCGACTGCAATCACCGCCACGGCATCGTCACGACGACGCAGCAGATGCTCGGCGAAGTTCAGCGTTGCGCCAGGAAACCATTCGGCGCTGGGCATTTGCGTGTTTTCACGCAGGACCGCATCGGGCTGGGTGTGAAAACGGATATCGAAGCAGTCGACGACGTCCTGCCAAAAATCAGCGCGCTGTTCGATGCTCCATTGGTGCAGGGCAGGGTAGTCGTCGAGTTTCAGCCCGTGGCGCTGATTGACCGAGCGCCGGAAAGTGTCCATGCGCGATTGGGCGATACGGTTGGCATCGGGTTGCCAGAGGATGTCGGACATTGCTTGCCTCTTGTTATCGGGTTCATGCACAAGGCTCAGGTACTACGACTATCCCCTGTGGGAGTGAGCCTGCTCGCGATAGCCGTTTATCAGTCGGCACATCAGCGACTGCCAATAAGCTATCGCGAGCAGGCTCACTCCTACAGAGGGCGGCGCAGGTTATTGGGCCAACCAGCCACCATCAATATTCCAAGCTGCGCCGCGCACCTGGCTGCCAGCCTCGCTGCACAGGAACAACACCAACTCACCCAAATGCTGCGGCGTGACGAACTCCAGCGACGGCTGCTTCTCGGCCAGCAGATCATGTTGCGCCTGCTGCGGCTCAATGCCCTTGGCCGCGCGATCATCAATCTGTTTCTGCACCAGCGGCGTCAACACCCAGCCCGGGCAGATCGCGTTGCAAGTGACGTTGCTGGTTGCGGTTTCCAGCCCGACCACTTTGGTCAAACCGATCACCCCGTGCTTGGCCGCAACGTACGCAGCTTTGCCGGTCGAACCGACCTGACCATGCACCGAAGCAATGTTGATGATCCGCCCCCAGTGCTTGGCGCGCATGCCCGGCAGGCTCAAACGTGTAGTGTGGAACACCGAAGACAGGTTGATCGCGATAATCGAATCCCAACGCTCCACGGGAAATTCTTCCACCGCCGCGACGTGCTGAATGCCTGCGTTATTGACCAGAATGTCGACACCACCGAACTCGCGCTCGGCGTAGGCGATCATGTCGGCGATCTGCGCCGGGTCGCTGACGTCGGCCGGATGATGGCCGACCTTGCCGCCGAACTGGCCGACTTCAGCGATGACCTTCGAGGCATCACCGAAACCATTGAGAATCAGATTGGCGCCGGCCTTGGCCAGGCTCAGTGCGATGCCCAGGCCGATGCCGCTGGTGGAGCCGGTGACTAGTGCGGTTTTGCCGGAAAGAGTCGTCATCAATACCTCACACAATGCCAGTGGCGTAGAAAGTGCCGATCACTACGAAGACCGCCAGGGTCTTGATCAGCGTAATACAGAAAATGTCTTTATAGGCTTCGCGGTGGGTCAACCCGGTCACCGCCAACAGGGTGATCACGGCGCCGTTGTGCGGCAGGGTGTCCATGCCGCCGCTGGCCATCGCCGCCACGCGATGCAGCACTTCCAGTGGAATATTCGCAGCGTGCGCGGCGCTGATGAATTGCTCGGACATCGCCGCCAGGGCGATGCTCATGCCGCCCGACGCCGAACCGGTGATGCCGGCCAGCAGCGTCACGGTGATGGCTTCGTTGACCAGCGGATTGGGGATTTGCTTGAGCCAGTCGGCCAGTACCAGAAAGCCCGGCAGCGAAGCGATCACCGCACCGAAACCGTATTCCGAGGCGGTGTTCATCGCCGCCAGCAACGCGCCGCTGACTGCGCTTTTGCTGCCTTCGGCGAGTTTGCTGCGGATCGCTTTGAAGCCGAACGCCAGCACCATCAGGATGCCGATCAGCAAGGCTGCCTGCACGGCCCAGATCGCCGTCAGTTTGGCGATTTCAGTGGTCACCGGCGCGGCCATGCCCGGCAGCGCGAGGCTGTGGGTCTTGCCATACCACTGCGGAATCCACTGGGTGAACAGCAGGTTCATGATGCCCACCGCCAACAGAGGCGACAGGGCAATCCACGGGTTCGGCAGCTTGAGATCTTCAGCGGTTTCCGGCTCGTTGCGCAGTTCGGTGCCGTAGCCTTCGCCGGCACGTTGCGCCTTGTTGCGCTGGCGCTGAAGAAACAGCATGCCGGTGCAGAATACGAAAATCGTACCGATCACGCCCAGCCACGGCGCCGCCCACGCGGTGGTGTTGAAGAAGGTGCTGGGGATGATGTTCTGGATTTGCGGGGTGCCGGGCAGGGCGTCCATGGTGAATGAGAACGCGCCGAGGGCGATGGTCGCCGGGATCAGACGCTTGGGGATGTTGCTCTGGCGGAACATTTCGGCGGCAAACGGATACACCGCAAACACCACGACGAACAGCGACACGCCACCGTAAGTGAGCAGGGCGCAAACCAGGACGATCACCAGCATCGCTTGCTTGGTGCCGAGCAAACGAATCGCCGCCGCGACGATAGAGCGTGAAAACCCCGACAGTTCAATCAACTTGCCGAACACGGCGCCGAGCAGGAACACGGGGAAGTACAGTTTGATGAAACCGACCATTTTCTCCATGAACACCCCGGTGAACGCGGGCGCGACGGCAGATGGGTCGGTGAGCAGCACCGCGCCAAGGGCGGCGATCGGCGCGAAGAGGATAACGCTGTAGCCACGGTAGGCGGCGAGCATCAGCAGCGCGAGGGCCGCCAAGGCAATGATCACACTCATGGTGTGTCTCTCCAGAATTGTTATTTTTGTGGGTGAAACGGGTGTGGGAGAGGCTGTAGCGAGATTTGTGCCAGATGGGTAAGTATTTGAAATATATGATCTATTTTGATTTTTTAATGTGTTTGGAGTGTTTTTGTCTCTTTTCTGAGATTTTCGTTGATTGTTCTGGCCTCTTCGCGAGCAAGCTCGCTCCCACAATTGGAATGCGGACAGCCTGTGGGAGCGAGCTTGCTCGCGAAGTTTTTGATCTGTCTTTAGATAGAGACTTAGGTCTCATTATTGAGATCAGACCATGCTCAAGGCGACCATTTTCTTGTAAAGCGTCGACCGCCCCAGTCCTAGTGAGGCTGCCGCCTCAGGCACTTTGCCGCCGCATTGATCGAGGGCTGCCTGAATCAATTGCCGATCAAAACGCTCCCGTGCCTGTGCAAATGTCTCCTGCACTAACGGTTCAACCGTCGGTGCCACGCCACGATCTACCGGCGTAAACGTACCTATCGCCGCGCGAATGTCGCTCTCGGTCAACATCAACGCATCACTGAGCAACGCCGCCCGCTCCAGCACATTACGCAACTCGCGAATATTCCCCGGCCACGCGTGCTGCCCTAGCAGCTCCAGCGCATCGCCGTGCAATTCGTGCTGACTGCGCAGCTCCTCCAGAATCGCTTCACTGAGTGCCGGCAAGTCGTCCAGTCGTTCACGCAGGGGCGGCACCTGGATCGGCAACACATTGAGGCGGTAATACAAATCGGCGCGGAACTCGCCACGCTGGATCGCCGCTTGCAGGTCAGTCGAAGTGGCGGCGATCACGCGAACATCACTCTGGATCACCTCGTTGGAACCGACCGGTTCGAATTCCTTTTCCTGCAACACCCGCAGCAGCTTGCTTTGCAGGGGCAACGGCATGTCGCCGATTTCATCGAGGAACAAGGTGCCGCCCTGGGCAATCTGCAACTTGCCGGTGCGACCCTTGCGGTCGGCGCCGGTAAACGCGCCGGGCGCCGTGCCGAAGAACTCCGCTTCCAGCAGCGTCTCGGGAATCGCCGCGCTGTTGATGCTGACGAACGCCTTGTGCGCCCGTGGCGAGGCACTGTGAATCGCTTGGGCCAGCAGCTCCTTGCCGGTGCCGGTTTCACCGAGCAATAACACCGGCGATTCGGCACTGGCACTGCGCCGCGCCCGCCGTTTGACTTCGAGGCTGGCGGCGCTGGTGCCGATGAAATGGGCGAAGTTGTACTTGGTCTGCCTTGCGCGCAACAGTGAACGGGTCGAGGCCAATTCCTCCTGCATGCTCAAGTAGCGCTTGAGCATTGGCGACAACGTGCGCAGCTCATCGAACAGGGCAAAACCGATGGCGCCGATCACCGTGCCAGCGTCGTCGTGGATCGGTAGACGCATCACCACCAGTGGCTCTTTCGGCGTGTCTTGCATGTCGAGCAGGATTGGCCGCCCGGTGCGCACCACTTCGCGCAACAGACTGCCGGGGATCACGCTTTCACAGGGCTTGCCGATGGCGACGGCGGCGGACTCAAGGCCGAAGCGCCGGGCGTAGCGCTCATTCATCCAGACGATATTGGCGTCACGATCGACGATCACCGTGCCTTCGCTGGACTGCTCGATGATCTCGAACAGCGAGCGGATCGCCAGGGAGCGAACCCGTTGATAGTCCTTGAGGCTTTCGGTGGTGTTCATCGTGCGTTCCAGGATGGATGAGCTCTGGCGGCACCGTCGGATGCCGCGCGCCATTATGCCGGTGGATCACGAGATCATCATCTCGCGTGGGTGACAGGCTCATTTGAAAGCCCAGAAAAAGCGCCCGACCGTTCGTCTGGAATGTGCGCCCACCTGTAATTTCTGACAGTTGCGCAGGCTGGCTTTCAGTCGCCCAATGGCTGTACCCGGCGCCAAAGAGCAAATCCAGGCCAGCGCCCCAGTGCATCAAGGAGACATCCAATGACCAAGGAAGAAGTATTACCGGAAGAGCTTTCTGCACAGGACGCGAATATTCTGGCGCTAAAGCCGCTGTACATACCGGGACAGATTCCGGCGATCCACGATGCGGACGGCACGCCTAACGTCAATCGCTTTGGCGTGAACCGCAGCATGTGTACGTCGAATGCCAAGGGCCTGCTGGTTGATGTCGATCCGTATCTCAACGCGGAAGAGGGCGACAACATCCGTATTTTCAGCAGCCTTGACCGGGTCGAGTTGCTGTCATTCAACCTGGCGGCGGGACAGGAAAATGAAACGTCCCATGTTTTCCTGCCGGGGCATTTGCTCAAGCCAGGCTTTCAGACATTTCACTACGAAGTCATGCGTGAGAGCCAAAACCTCGGCAGCTCTCCGCCGCTGGATGTGTTTATCCGGTTTCTGATGCCGGGTGGCACGGACCCGGAGCCTGACCGCCCTGGGCACTATCGTTTGCTGGCGCCACGATTGCTGAATGTGCCGGCGGGAGGCATTACCCGCGAATTGGCGGAGTCCGCTGAAGGCGTGCAATTCGCGATTTCGGCCTATCTGAACATGCGTCAGTTCGACGCCATTACCCTGAGTTTTGGCGGCGTGTTTTTTTATCACACGGTAACGATGGAGCAGGTCGGCAAGGAAATTCAGGGCACGATCCCGCTGGATGTCATCCTCAAGGCCGGCAATGGCGACCAGGTTTTCATCTACCGCCCCCTCGACGAAGTCCATAACCGCGCCAGCGACTGGTCGTTGCGCAAAACCGTGTACAGCGAAGTGACGCCTGATTTGCTGCGTCCGGTAATTCTCGATGAAGTGCAAGTCGATCCGGACACCGGTGAGCTGTTTTATGACCTTGCCACGCTGGGCAGCAAAAACATTCAGGCTGACGTGGTCACGCGACCGGTAACCTTCGAGATCGGCGACAGCGTGAGGTTGTGGGCTTCGACAGTCATGGGTGGTGTCGAGTCGGAGGTGTTCAGCGAGACCAAACCCGTCACTCAGATCAACAGCACCGTGCGCTTTTTCGTGCCCAACGTTACGGTGGTACAGCTGGCCCGTGAACACATTTATTTTCGCTATGAGCTGACCAGCAAAAGCACCGGTGAAACGCGCCGATCAAGCCGAACCACGGTGTGGCTCAAGGGCAGTGCGGTGAACCTGCCGGCACCGAAAATCCTCCCGATCAATGGTGTTGTGGTCGATCCTGCCAAGGCCGCCACCGGCATCGTTTCCCCCCATGCGGGGATTACCGCCCAAGCCTGGCTGCACTTCTATGCCCAAGGCACGGCGCCGGGCGGGGTGGAACAGCTTTATGACAGCGGACGGCGTATCAGTAGCTCGCAGGCGGGGCGAGACATGACGTTTCCGCTGGCCGCGACCTACCTGGCGAAAATCGATGGCGGCCCGCTCGAGGTGTATTACAAGGTGGGCACCAGCAAGGATGATCCGCTGGCCGCCGAATCCCTGCGCCACTCCGTGAGGGTTGGCGAGCCGAAACCGGATCTGCAAGCGGCCGTCGTCGTGGATGCGGTTGACGGTGTGCTGGATCCCGAACAACTGCCGCCATTTGCCGATGCGGAAGTACACGTTCTACCGTTCAAGGACATGAAGGGGCAGACCGTTTATCTCTGGTATCAGTCCGATAACCCGCAGGATTCGCAGCGCTACGAGGATTCGGTGGACATCGATGATCGCGATCTTGATATCCCGGTTTCGTTTTTTTTGTCGCAGGATTTTCTCAAGGAGCACGTGGGTTACAACCTGACGATCGGCTATTCGGTGGAGCCTACGAACGGTTCCGGCGCTGAGCGCTTTGGTGCCAATACGCGAGTTGCGATCGGCGCAAGTGCGAAACAACCGTTGGCACCGCCCAAGGTTCTGGAGGCCAATCAGGCGGGTGTCTTGAATCCGATCGACACGGCCAGCCGCGGTGCCTCGGTGGTCATCGACGATGCCGACCTGAAATTTGGCGACTACCTCACGTTGACTTGGGATGGCGATGCACCGGAGGGTGATTATTCGTATGCGGAGCAGATTTCCTTCAATGGTGACGGTAAGCCTTTCAACCATCAGGTGCCCCAGCGTTACGTGCAGGCCAACCAGGAAATGGGCATCAGAGTGTCCTATACCGTGGAGCGCGACGCGGGAGGTGAGCAGTTTTCTGATGTGTTGTTGTTGAGCGTACAACGCGCAGAGTTGCCGTTGCCGGCGATCAGTGAGGCCACCGGGGCCAATCGTGATCAGATCAATCCGGACGACGTACCGGTCGAGGGGGCCAGCGCTCGGATCGGTGTGACGGCGCAGCTCAAGGAAGGCGATGTGGTGACGCTGCTGCCAAGTGGTGCAACGCCCATCGTCAGGACGATTTTGCGTACGGATGAAGGGCGCGAATTGGTCATGCGAATCCCCCGTGCGGTGATCGAAAGTCACAATGGCGGCAGTTTCACGTTGGGGTACACCATTCGCCGCAGGGCGGGTGGGGCGGACGAGCCGTCGCGTTTCAAAAACTTTGATGTTCGCCGCGTGATCGGCTCGGGCCGACTGAAGGTCATGGGCGCACGGCATAATTCCAATACTTATCGCTCCTCCAGCGCCCCCTGCCTGATGTGGGCACTCAATGCGCAGACGCTGCAGCCGATGCTTTCGGAGTGGCGCTATGTCGGCGATGCGGCGTGGATCGCCGGTACACAGTTCATCGATACCGCATCCTCGCGAGGGTTGCAGGTGCGATCGGCGACCGATCAGGTCACGCTCAACCCGGTCAATGTCTGTGGCAATGGTGTCGATTCCAACGTGAGTGGCGCCGCCGCTGTCGTGGTGATTCGTGACCCTCGGGTGTCCGCTGGTGGCGCAACGGGAGGACGGGACCTTGCGAGTTTTGGCAATGCCTCCTACGGGGGGTCGATTCCGCCGGTGTACCTGATTCAGGAGAATATTCAGAACGTGTTTTGCTCAGGTGGGGCTTTTGTCGCGCTCAGCCGAGATGGGGTAGCACTGCCCTTCGGTGAGGCTGCCAGCGGCGGCAGTATGGGCACTGTCAGCCCTAGCGGGTTTAAGACGATAGCTACCAGTGGTTACGCATTTGCCGGCCTTACCACTACTGGGGAAGTGCGATGCTGGGGGCGGGTGGAGTACGGTGGCGCATTACCTGCCGGCGGTTTGAGCAATATCAAACGAATCTTCAATGGTGGCGTGTCATTCTGTGCCGAACGTAACGATGGCAGTATTGTCGTGTGGGGGCATAAGCTGCCGGCGAACCCAATTCCGGGCATTACCAACGTAGACCGTATCATTTGCTCTTACCAAGCATATGCGGGCATCACCCACAACAAACGATTGTTCGCTTTCGGAAATGCAGGTTACGGCGCACCTATTCCTGCCGATATCGCCAACCGCACCGATATCCAAAGGCTCTGCTGTGCCAATGCCCGGGCATTTGTAGCGCTGACCACCAGCAAGAATGTGGTCGCCTGGGGTGAGGCCAGCTATGGCGGCAATCTCGCCAGTTTCCCTGGTATCGCCGCATTACGCTTCGTTGATGTGGCCTCCACCTGGCAGGCGTTTGCCGGCATCACCGAAAACAATCGTGTGGCCGCCTGGGGTGTCGCACCTGCCGGTGTCGTGCCTGCCCACATTGCCGCGTTGACCAATGCCATTCAGGTGGTCGGCACCTCGCATGCCTTTGCCGTGCTCTGCGCTGATGGCCGTGTCTTCGCCTGGGGTAATGCAACGCTCGGCGGTGATACCTCTCCGGTAGCGGCGCAGTTGATCAACGTTGTGGCCATTTACACCAACTCCCACGGTTTCATTGCTCTGACCTCTGACCAACGCGTCGTCACCTGGGGGCAAGCGACGGGTATCGGTGGCGCGAGCGGTCTCAACGGTTTCGTTTCCTATATCGACGGCACCGCCTCCGTAATGGAAGGGGCGAGTGTCGAGGCGAACGAAGCGGCTGAGCTCGAATAGAACCTGGCGACCTTTCCAATACGCATCGCCCGTGTGGGTGATGCGTGTCTAACCGACTCTGAGGTGACTGAAATGCTCGAAGAAAACACCGGTGTCATGGCAACGCTTCCCGCGCCGACCGTTGATGGTGCAGTCGATGGAACGCTTGATCCGCAGGCGCTGGATCCGAAGACTGCCGTGCGTGTCCGCGCCTATCCCGGCATGAAAGCCAATGATGTGATCGACCTGTTGCTGACGGCCGCAGGTGGCGCGCCAAGGCTGGTCGACAAAATCAAGATCAGGGCCAACCAGGGTGAGACGGCCCCCTTTTTCCTGGTCGACTCGAGTCTGTTCGCGCAATACCTGGGCAGTTTTATCGAGTTGAACTATGAGGTGTCGTTCGGTACACAGCGATTGCACACCTCGCAATCGCTGCGCCTTGAAATCAAGGCTGGCTTTGAAGGCGAGCAAAATCTGGACCTGAGCTCGTTCAATTACGTGCTCGTCACCGGCAAGCCTCCGCGCAATCCACCAGCTTTCAGCCGTTTCACCCGCGAAGCGACGTGGGGAGTGGCGCCTTATGAGTACAGCAGCAGCGATGCCACGGTAGCCGTGGTTGATCAGCAGGCAGAAGTGACGGTCGCCGGTAATGGAACGTGCCTGATCAGCGCCACTGACAGCGTTGGCCAGACGCAGAAGTTTCAATTGACCATCAGCGGCATCGGCCAATTGAGTTTCCTCACGGCCACCGCCAACTGGGCAGGGATGCGCGATGCCTGTGCAGCGGCCGGGTTGCAGCCAGCCACACTGGCGCAAATGCGTCAATTATTGAAGATCTACGACAACCATGCCGGGTCGCTGACCGATTATCTCGGACGCTTGCCGTATCCGTTTTGGACCGGAGAGCTCAATGGCGCCAACACCGCATGGATCGTCGATCTGGATAAACCGCAAGACGACCCGCTGGATCCCAATCCCACTTCGGCTGACCTGAGCGAGCTGCATCAGGTGCTGGGTGTTTCGATGAGCTGAGTCTGCGCATGTCGTAACTCCGGGAGGGATTCCATGAATGTCCATCGTTTGCTGGTCAGCAGCACGCTATTGCTTTGCCTGTTATTTGGCGGATTGGCCTGGGCAGTCACCGGGCCGGAGGTGGCGCAGGTGCTGAACAGTCGTTACGCGACCGATCAGCAACTGTGTCCGGGCAGCACCGACCCTTACCATTGCAGTGGTGTGCTGGTGCGAGGTTCGCAGGCCAGCGCCGGGCGCCCGTTCTGGATGCTCAGCGCCGAAGCGATTGGCGCGGGCTACGAACGATTTGCCTATCTGCGCAAAGACATTGCCCGCGACCCTTCGCTGTTGCAGAACGGCTATGTGTTCACCGACATCTTCACCGCGCTGGGATTGGGCAAGACGCTGGAAGTGTTGCAGCCAGACCTGCGCGCGGAAGCGCAGGTTCGGAACTGGAACGACCAGTCACCGCAGCAGATTCCAGTTCAGGGATTGTTTTACGACCGCAATTGGCCGACTGGGCTACTGGCTGCTCAGCGTGATCAGCGCGACTACTTTCAGGCCACCGGATTGTGGCTGCCGATCTTGCGACTGGATCAGCGCGATGCGGCGCAACAGGTGTTCGGATTCAACCAACAAGACCAGTTATATGCCGGTTATCAGATTGCCGCGCGGCTGAATGCGCGGTTTCGTGACACCGCCGTGGCCTGTCGCGACGGCAGCGCAGCGTTTCACTGCAATGGCGTCCTGCTGCGTGGCACGGCGGCGTCGACGCAGTTTCATGCGTGGAACCCGAGCCCCAACTCAGTGAGTCGTAATGGCGTGTCATTCTCCTGGGCCAGAGCCGACGTCGGGATGGTGCAGATCGCCGCTAGTCAGGGGCTGATCTTCAAGGAGGCCGCGGCGCCGACGCCTTACAACGCGGCGTGGCGCTGCGTTTATCCGACCAATGCCGGCACCAGTGGCATTCCCAATAGTTGCCGCACTTACTGCGATGCCCTCGGCGTGACCACGGTGGCAGCGTACCGGGCGCAGGGTGGCACGTGCTCGTTCAACCTAACACCGGCGCAGGTGCAACTGAGCATCGATGTACGCAATCGTAACCCGGCGTGGAACGAGGTGATCATCGCCGCTTGGCCGCAAAACATTCCCCAGCAGTTACCCCTCGAAGCGATTTTTGTCGTGGCTGGCAGCGCAGGACTCAAAGACGCCCAGTTCATTCAGCGTGATTTCTATCAACAGACTGCTCGCACGGTACCGGTGGTGCGCATTGCGCTCAATGCCGCCAATGGTGCGCCGTTTGCCTATGAGCCTGCGGATCAGGGTGTGCAGTAGTCCGGCGGCAAGTGGAGTTCAAGGAGGAATTGTCGTGGGTATCAGAAAGGTAATGGTTGCCTGCCTGGCTTGGTGTTCACTGAGCCTTCTCACCCTGCAGGAGGCTCTGGCGCTCACCGGCCCGGACATCGTGCAGGTGCTCAATGCACGATTTCGACTGACGGAAGCGGCCTGTCCGGGTGGTACGGCTGTGTACTTCTGTAGTGGTGTGCTGTCGCGCCGCTCGCAAAATCCAGCGAACGTGCCGTTCTGGATGCTCAGTGCTGAAGCTGTGGCGTCGGGCGTTGAACGGTTTGATTATTGGCGTCTGGATCGTGAACCCACCGACGCAATGGTACCCAACGGGTTTGTGCTCACGGACACCTTTACCGCCATCGGAATCGGCAAATCACTGGAAGGCAACCCAGGCGCTACTGATGCTCAGGTATTAGTCAAAAACTGGGACGATGCCGCACCACTGCGCATTCCGTTGCAGGCATTGTTTTACAACCTGGCGGTAAGCGGATCGCTGCGGGCCGCGCAAAAGGATCAGTTGGTTTACTTTCAATCCACGGGCGAGTGGCTGCCGATCCTGCGACTGCAACGTGATGAGGCGCAGCAGAGTCTCTTCGGCTTCAACCAGACGGATCAGCTGTATGTCGGCTATCAAGTGGCGGCGCGACTCAATGCAAGGTTTGCCGATACGTCACCGACCTGTCGCGATGGGCGCGCAGCGTTTTACTGCAATGGCGTGTTGATTCGTACGACGGACCAGTCGACGGCATTTCATTCGTGGAATCCGAGCCCCGGCTCCGTGCGAGGCAATGGTGCTTCGTTCAGCTATCTGCGAGCCGACGCGGGTGTCAGCAGGTTCTATAAATCCCAAGGCTTCGTCATCCGTGAGCAAGCAGCCCCTGTTGGAAATCCGATGAGCCTGCGCTGCGCTTACCCCTATGATGCCGGCACCGGTGGTAGCGCCGATGTTTGCCGAACACACGGTGGTCTTTGCAGTGAGTTGGGGGTCAACAGTGTCGATGCCTGGGTTGCACGGTATGGCGGGCGCGTTAACGGTTCGTGTGCGTTCAACGTCGATCCGCAGCAATTTCAGCTCAGTATCGACGTGCGCAAGAACCGTGGTGATGTGTACGGCTGGAACGAGTTCATGGTCGCTGCATGGCCACAAGACAATCCTGTGCAATTACCCATTGAGGCGTTTTTCTACAACGTGCAAGCCTTGGTGCCCAGCAATGGTTTGCCCGGTGCCCAGTACGACCAGAAGGACTATTTTCAGGTCACCGGGCGCTCCATCCCGATCCTGCGTATCACACTGGGCGCTGCCACCGGCCAGGTCTTCGTTTTCAATCCGCTCGAACAAGGCTTGTAAACGGTTACCCCGGATGCGCCGCCGCCAACAGCTCCTGGGTATACGGATGCTGCGGCGAATCGAACACCGTGTGACTGGGGCCGCGCTCGACCACTTTGCCGTCCTTGATCACGATCATGTCGTGGGCGAGGGCGCGCACCACCGCCAGATCGTGACTGATGAACAGATAAGTCAGGCCATGCTTTTCCTGAAGATCGCGGAGCAGGGCAACCACTTGTTTCTGTACGGTGCGATCCAGCGCCGACGTCGGCTCGTCGAGCAGGATCAGCGCCGGTTTCAGCACCAGCGCCCGAGCGATGGCGATGCGTTGCCGTTGGCCACCGGAAAATTCGTGGGGGTAGCGATGGCGACTTTCCGGGTCGAGACCGACCTCCTTGAGTACGCGGATCACTTGCTCATCGCATTCACCGGCGGTCGATTCGCAGTGCACTTCCAGGCCTTCACTGATGATCTGCGCCACCGACATGCGTGGGCTGAGGCTGCCGAAGGGATCCTGGAACACCACTTGCATCTGGCGGCGCCACGGCCGCAGTTGTTTCTGATTGAGGCCGTCGAGCGCCTCCCCCTGGAACCGAATGCTGCCCTCGGAGTCGAGCAGGCGCAGGATCGCTTGGCCCAAGGTCGATTTGCCTGAACCGGATTCGCCAACGATGCCCAGGGTCTTGCCGCGCTGAATGCTCAGGCTGATGCCGTCCACGGCGCGCAGGTATTGCTTGCGCTGAAACAGCCCGCCACCGACGACGAACTCGACGCGCAGATCTTCGACTTCCAGCACGTTCTCGCGCTCATCCCGAGGCAAGGCTTCGCCTTCAGGTTCGGCGTTGAGCAATACGCAGCTGTAAGGGTGTTTAGGTTCGGTAAACAGCGTTTCGCACGGTGCCTGCTCGACAATCTGCCCGGCCTTCATGACGCAAACGCGTTGGGCAATGCTGCGCACCAGATTGAGGTCGTGACTGATCAGCAGCAGAGACATGCCGAGGCGTTGTTGCAGGGATTTGAGCAGCAGCAGAATCTTGCGCTGCACGGTGACGTCGAGCGCGGTGGTCGGCTCGTCGGCGATCAACAGTTCGGGCTCGCAAGCCAGTGCCATGGCAATCATCACCCGTTGGCGTTGCCCACCCGACAGCTGATGCGGATAGGCCTTGAGTCGTTCCTTGGGCTTCTGAATGCCGACCAGACCGAGCAATTCGAGAATGCGTTGTTGCGCCGCTTTACCACTCAGGCCTCGGTGCAAAAGCAGGGTTTCGCCAATCTGCTTTTCGATGGTGTGTAGCGGGTTGAGCGAGGTCATCGGTTCCTGAAAGATCATCGCGATGCGGTTGCCGCGCAATTCACGCAAGACCTTGGGATCGGCGCCGACCAGTTCCTGGTCGCGATAGCGAATACTGCCGGTGGTTTGCGCTTCACTTTCAGGCAGCAGTTGCAGGATCGAATGCGCCGTCACCGATTTGCCCGAGCCCGATTCGCCGACCAGCGCCAGGCATTCACCGGGGCGAATATCCAGGCACAGGTCGCGCACCACGGGCTGGCCGTGGAAGGCGACATTGAGGTTGCGAATTTCGATCAGGTTATCAGTCATGGCCACGCTTCAGGATCGGGGGTCGAATGCGTCACGCAACGCTTCGCCGATGAATACCAGCAAGGAAAGAATCAATGCCAGGGTGAAAAATGCCGTCAACCCGAGCCACGGTGCCTGCAGGTTTTGCTTGCCCTGACCAATCAGTTCACCCAGCGAGGCACTGCCGGCGGGCATGCCGAAGCCAAGAAAGTCCAGCGCGGTCAAGGTAGAAATCGCCCCGGTCAGAATGAACGGCAGATAGCTCAACGTGGCATTCATGGCGTTGGGCAGGATGTGCCGGACGATCACTTTGCGATCAGTCAGGCCCAATGCCCGCGCGGCTTTGACGTATTCCAGATTGCGTCCACGCAGAAACTCGGCGCGCACAACGTCAACCAGTGCCAGCCATGAAAACAACGCCATGATCCCCAGCAGCCACCAGAAATTCGGCTCGACGAAACCGGAAAGGATGATCAGCAGGTACAGCACCGGCAATCCCGACCAGACTTCCAGCAGACGTTGCCCGAGCAGATCGACCCAGCCGCCGTAGTAGCCCTGCAATGCGCCGGCGGCGATGCCGATCAGCGCACTGACAAATGTCAGCATCAGCGCAAACAGGATCGACACCCGCGCGCCGAAAATCACCCGCGCCAACACGTCTCGCGCCTGGTCGTCGGTACCCAGCCAATTGACTGAGGTGGGCGGGCTCGGCGCCGGTTTGTTGAGGTCGTAGTTCGGCGTGTCGTCACTGAACGGAATCGGTGGGAACAGGAGCCAGCCGCCGTCCTTGCGAATCAGGTTCTGCACATAGTCGCTGCGATAGTCGGCCTGGAAGGGCAGTTGCCCGCCGAACTCCTGTTCGGTGTGGCGCTTGAACACGGGGAAGTACCACTGCCCCTGATAGCTGACCACCAGCGGTTTGTCATTGGCGATCAACTCGCCGCCCAACGTCAGTAGAAACAGACCGATAAACAGCCACAGCGACCACCAGCCCCGGCGGTTTTTCTTGAAGCGTTCGAATCGGCGACGGCCCAATGGCGAGAGTGTGAACATCAGGCGTTCCTCGCGGCGAAATCGATGCGCGGATCGACCAGCGTATAGCAGAGGTCACCGATCAGTTTTATCAGCAACCCGAACAGGGTGAAGATGAACAGCGAGCCAAACACCACCGGGTAATCCCGCGACACCGCCGCTTCGTAGCTCATGCGGCCGAGACCGTCGAGGGAAAAAATAACCTCGATCAGCAAAGACCCGGCAAAGAACACGCTGATGAACGCTTGGGGAATACCCGACACCACCAGTAACATCGCGTTGCGGAACACGTGCCCATAGAGCACGCGACGTTCGCTCAAACCCTTGGCCCGGGCGGTGACCACGTATTGGCGGGTGATCTCGTTGAGGAACGAATTTTTGGTGAGGATCGTCAACGTCGCGAATCCCCCGATCACCAGCGCCGTCACCGGCAATACCAGATGCCAAAAGTAATCGGCGATCTTGCCCAGGGTCGACAGCGATTCAAAGTTGTCCGAAACGAGGCCGCGCACCGGAAACCAGTTCAGCGAGGTGCCTCCGGCAAACACTACGATCAGGAACATCGCAAACAGGAAGGCCGGCATCGCGTAACCGATGATGATCGCCGTGCTGCTCCAGATATCGAAATGACTGCCGTGGTGCACCGCTTTGCGGATGCCCAGGGGGATCGAAACCAGATAGGTGATCAGCGTTGCCCATAACCCGAGGGAAATGGTCACCGGCATCTTTTCCAAGATCAGGTCGGTGACCGTGGCACCGCGAAAGAAGCTTTTGCCGAAGTCCAGTTGCGCGTAGTTCTTGAGCATCAACCACAGGCGTTCATGGGCAGGTTTGTCGAAGCCGTACTGTTTTTCGATGTCCTTGATCAGTTGAGGATCGAGGCCGCGACTGGCGCGGGACGTGCCGCTCATGGTCTCGCTCGCGCCGCCACCAACACTGGCGCCACCGATACCTTGCAGATGAGCGATAGCCTGTTCCACCGGGCCACCCGGCGCGGCTTGAATGATCACGAAATTGACCAGCAGAATGATCACCAGCGTCGGAATGATCAGCAGCAGACGCCGCAGTATGTAACCCCACATCAGTGCGGCCCCCCGGGTCTGCCACGGCTTATTTTCTCGGCAGTCATCTGCTGATTGGTCAGCGGCGTGCTGCTGATTTCCCACCAGCTCTCGATGGCTTCGTCATTGCTCGCCTGTACCGACGGAATGCCAAAGCGGTTCCACCACACGGTGGACGTGCCCGGCGGATAATAGTTGGGGATCCAGTAGTAGTTCCATTGCAGCACCCGATCCAGTGCGTGGGCATAGTGCAGCATGTCCGGTTGCGTGGAGGCGCGGATCAGGCCGTTGATCAAAGTGTCCACCGCCGGGTTCTTCAGCACCATGTAGTTATTGGCGCCGGGGTCGTTGGCGGACGCCGAACCGAAGTAATTCAACAACTCGCCACCCGGTGAGGTGCTGACCGGATAGCCGGTGACGATCATGTCGTAGTCGCGGCTCATCAGGCGATTGACGTATTGCGAGGAATCGATGCGGCGGATATTGAGGTCGATGCCGATCTGCTTGAGCGTACGCTTGTACGGGAGCAGCAAGCGATCCATGCCGTTCTGGCTGACCAGAAAGGTGAAGCTCAGCGGCTCGCCGGCGGCATTCACTAATTGATCACCATCCGGCTTCCAGTCTGCCTGCTCTAACAACTCGAGGGCTTGCAGCTGTTTGTCACGGATAATTCCGCTGCCATCGGTTTTAGGTGCCTCGAAGACTGTGCTGAAGACTTCGTCGGGAATCTGTCCGCGCAACGGTTCAAGAATCTTCAGTTCCTGAGCGTCCGGCAACTGCCGCGCGGCAAGTTCAGTGTTGGAAAAGTAGCTTTGCTGGCGGATGTACAGGTTGCGCATCATCTGCCGGTTGCTCCATTCGAAATCCCAGAGCATGGCCAGGGCCTGACGCACGCGGCGGTCCTGAAACATCGGTTTCTGCAGGTTGAAGACAAACCCCTGCGCCGACTGCGGCGCTTCGGTGGCCAGGTGAGCCTTTTGCAGGCGGCCATCCTTGAGGGCAGGGCTGTCGTAGCCAATCGAATAACCGGTGGCAGAAAACTCGCGGTTGTAATCGTAGGCGCCGCCGCGCAGTACCTGGCGAGCCACGTCGGTATCGCCGAAGTACTCGATGCTGAAATGGTCGAAATTGTAGAGCCCGCGACTAACCGGCAAATCCTTGCCCCACCAGTCGGCATTGCGTTCAAAGGTAATGCTGCGTCCTGAGTCGACTTTGCCGACCCGGTAGGGGCCGCTGCCCAAAGGTGGCTCATATCCGCCGCCGCCAGCAAAATCGCGGGTCTTCCACCAATGCTCAGGAAACACCGGCAGCGTCGCGATATCCAGCGGAAGCGTGCGGTTTTCGTTGCTTTTGAAGTCGAAGCGTACGGTCAGCGGCGCTTCCACTTCGACGCCTTTGACGTCGGCAAACTGGGTGCGATAACGCAGGCTGCCCTGGGTCATCAACAGGTCGTAGGTGTAACGAACGTCTTCGGCGGTGATGGGCTTACCGTCGGCGAAGCGTGCTTTGGGATTGATAAAGAAACGCAGGGATAAACCGTCGTCGGAGCGCTCCATCTTCTGCGCCACCAAGCCATAGACGGTATAAGGCTCGTCCAGTGAGCGCTGAGCCAGCGGCGAGTACAACAGGCCGTCAATCTGAGTGACACCGATGCCCTTGTCTATATAAGGGAGGACATGGTCGAAATGACCGATCTCCATGGCCGAGCGGCGCATCGTCCCGCCCTTCGGGGCCTGCACATTGGTGTAGTCGAAGTGGCTGAAACCGGCTGGGTATTTGGCGGGTTCGCCGTAAACGGTCAACGCGTGTTGAGGTGCCGCGTTCACGCTGCCGGCGGCCGAAAGCAGCGCGAGAGCGGTGAGCATCAATGTGGGGAAAACCAGTCGCATTGTCAGCCTTGGAACCGGAAAATCGATAAGCGCAATTTGTACGCGAGAGACGCGTCAGCCGCCAGCCGTATGTGTAACTGAAACACAACGGCCCACCAAAAGGTGGGCCGTTGAGGAGCGATCAGGCGACGAATCAGTCCTGACGGCTGGTGACTTCCAGCAAGTGATAACCGAACTGGGTCTTCACCGGGCCTTGCACGACATTGATCGGCGCGCTGAACACTACTGTGTCGAATTCCTTGACCATCTGGCCAGGACCGAAGGAGCCCAGATCACCGCCCTGACGGCTGGAAGGGCAGGTGGAGTTGTTCTTGGCGACTTCGGCGAAATCGGCGCCGCCTTCGATCTGGGCCTTGAGTTCGTTGCACTTGTCTTCGCTGGAAACCAGGATGTGGCGGGCAGTGGCTTTAGCCATGGGGAAACTCTCCAATCTATTTCAGTAAAGTGTGGAGCCTACCGGAATCAGTGGGCGAATTCTCGGCAAAGTTCCATTCGATAAACCTTGGCGCTCATCAGAGGCCGGCGGCCTGCAGGCGCATGGCGTGCTCAACGTAAAGTTGAATCGGGTCATTTGCCAGATGTTTTTCGCCGGGGTCGCGCCGCAGGCTTCCTAAATGATCCATGGGGTAATCGGACCGGATCACATGGCCAAGGTGCGAGCTGAAGCGGCCAACAAAACCATCATTTTGCTGGGCTTCGGTCGTAAAGTACTGGGCCATTTCCTGACAGATGCGTTGAGCCGGGTCGAGAGAGCGTGGCGCATTGCTCGGTAGAACGCCGCTCCAGGAGTAATAGTGGACATCGTTGACCTGCTCGGGACCCTGTCCACCCCAGCATTCGGGCAACCCTTGCGGATACTTGTCGTTGAAGTTCCCGACACCTTCGGTCGTCAGGGCGTTGAGCGCAGCGACGGCGTTTTGCGGCAGTGAAAGGCTGCCACTGAGCAATGACAACAAATCGGCAAACGACGTCGCCACGCTCTGCGCGACCCTCTCTGGAAGACGCCCGGGAATGAGGGCCTTGCGCAGGAAGTCAGCCACTTCCGAACCATGGTTAGGCCCGCTGACCGAGGTCACCGAGGCTACGCTGTGTGGGGCAAGCGCCGCCACATATCGTGCCGCCAGTGCACCCTGACTGTGGCCGATGAGGTTGACTTTACTGGCACCCGTGCCACGCAGAACAGCCTCGACTTGAGTCAGCAATTGTTCGCCCCTGACTTCGTTCTTGTGGGTGGCGGAGAGGTGTGGAACAAACACCCGGTTGCCGGCCGCTTTCAGAACGTTCTTGACGTCATGGAACAGCTCGACATGACCGATACGCTCGAATCCAAACAGGCCGTGTACCAACAGGATGGGATAGCGCGTTGTAGCATTCCGTTGCATGTTCAGACCTTTTTCGCAGAAGTTCATCGAGTAATTACGTCGCTCACTCTAAAACACTCATTCTGTTGAAGAAGTACGAATAGGCTTCAGGTGGCTGGAGAATCTGGACTAGGGTCTGTATGAAATTTCGGAGTTCTCTGAACTCCAAATCGGAAGTTCTCGCCATCCAGCGCTAGGAAAAGTGTGATTTCGTCTTGCGCTCTTACTTGGCCCGTAGCCTTTGCCCCGGGGTCGCGACGTATTGAGCTGACATCAATGCCGCGGAAATTCACTTTCAATATGGGTCGTCGACGCTGTCAATGATGACGGCGCCTTATCCAAGGAATGGGCCAAGCATGACCACGCATGAAGTCGAGTTTTATTACCGCGCCAGCCACCCGATCAGCGCCTGCGCACATCCCTCCGCATTGCCGGCGGTGACGATCGATTCGTTAAATGATGATGTGCTGGACCCTTCTCTGACCAAGGTACTCGTTCGGGTCGCGGCCTATCCCGACATGGCGTGTGGCGATCAGTTGCTGTTGAGCTGGGACGGTCTGGATATCGAGGGCTTTGCCTATCAGCACGAGATGGTTCGGTTTGTCAGCGAAGCACAGGTGGGCAAGGAACTCGTTTTCGTCATTAAAGGCCTGCACCTGGCGGCACTGGATGGTGGATCGCTGGAAGTCTATTGGACGCTGCTGACCTCCAATTTGCCGCAACCGCTCGAATCCGAGCGTCTGCAGTTGTCCGTCGGCGATGTGCGAACGAATCTCCTCGCGCCGCAGATTGAAAATGCTGTGGGAGGTTCGCTTGATCCTGAGCGGGTACCGGAAGGGACGCTAGTCTCGCTGCAGCCTTACGCCAGAATGTCCGTCGGTGACCGGGTTCTCTTGTCGTGTAAAAGCGATGCGTCCGTGGAGACTTTCAACGATATGTTGAAGGTTGAAGCCTTTGCTGTCGCCGAGGCCTTGTCATTCTGGATTCCGCCTGCGTGCATTGAAGCCAATCGGGGATTGGCCGTGACGGTGACTTACCGCGTCGAACGTGCGAACGGTGAGGTTGAAGCGTCGGACCCGACGAAGGTTTTCATAGGGCCTTTGATTCGCGGTGAGCTGGCGGCACCCGATGTGCTTGAAGCTCCAGATGGCGTGCTATCCGTAGCGGATTCGATTGCCGGCGTTACCCTTGTGATTGGCGACGCACAGACCCAGGAGGGTGAGCTGGTCTATCTCAGGTGCGATGGCGAGTTATTCAGTCATCGGGATGACCGCGACATCACTGCGCAAACGGCTGGCCGGCCGCTGATTTTCATTGTTCCCCATTCCTTCTGGCGCGAGCATCAGGGCTCAACCGTAAGCGTCAGCTATTCGGTGGAGCGCCTGGATGATGTCAGCCAGCAATCTGCGGTGATGCGCATACTTGTCGAGGCTTAAAGGGTAATGCCCCAGCCCTCCGTTTTCCTTGAAACTGGAGGGCTTTTTCGGGAGGTGTCAGTTCTGAGCGGTGAAAGCAAGGCGTTGCGCGGCTTCCAACAGCAACTGCTCCGTTGCACTGAAGCCAAGGCAGCCGTCGGTGACGGAAACGCCGTAACGCAGCGATTTGCTCAACGGCTGGCAGCCTTCGAACAGATGCGACTCAATCATCATGCCGATCAGTGAGCGATCACCTTGCAGGCGTTGTTCAAGCACTTCATTGAACACGCCAGGCTGGCGCAACGGGTCTTTGCCGCTGTTGGCATGGCTGCAATCGACCATGATCCGGCCAGGGATCTTCAAGCGGTTCAGCTCTGCCGTGATGCGGTCGACGCTGGTGCGGTCATGGTTGGGACCTTGATGCCCGCCGCGCAGGACCACGTGTGTATCGGCATTGCCAGCGGTCTGGATCATCGCTGGATGACCCTGGCTATCTACACCGAAGTGCCGGTGCGGGTGGGCTGCAGAGCGCATTGCATCGACCGCCACCGCCACGCCACCGTCAGTGCCGTTCTTGAATCCGACCGGCATTCCGAGGCCGCTGGCCATTTCGCGATGGATCTGGGACTCAGTGGTGCGTGCGCCGATGGCAACCCAACTGAGCAAATCATCAAAGTAGCCGGCGGCCATCGGTTGCAACAATTCGGTGGCCACGGGCAGGCCGAGTCGGATCATTTCCAACATCAGTTCGCGGGACAAGGTCAAGCCGCCAGCCATGTCGTCACTGCCATCCAGATGGGGATCGTAGGCGAGGCCTTTCCAGCCAATGGTAGTGCGAGGTTTTTCGACGTAGGCACGCATGACCAGCAGCATCGAATCGCTGACTTCAGCGGCGAGTCGGGCCAGTTTGCCAGCGTATTCGAGGGCAGATTGCGGGTCATGAATCGAACAAGGGCCGACAATCACCAGCAAACGAGAGTCTTCACCGTTGAGAATGGCGCGAACCGCCTGACGATGGGCGGCGACCTGCTGACTCAAAGCTGCGGTCAGGGGCAGTTGCTGTTTGAGTTGCAACGAACTGGGCAGGCGCAACGTCAGTGCTTCGTTAGCGCAATCGAGGTTGGACAGTGGCAGAGCAGAAACGGACGAGTTCATATTCGGTCTTCCTGGGCTGACGGCGGGTGTTTCCCGCTCGCTCGGCCCTACTGGGGTGTTCGACAATTGGCCGTATTGGCTACGTGTGTGTGCTTGCCACCTGTGGGTGACCGATCGGAGGCGGCAGGCTGTCCCGAGCGGAGGCTGGTAAATCGCCAGGCGGAAAAAGTGTCGTAACGGTAATAGGTGGCGTAGTTCATTTCGTGATTCCTCAAAGTGTCTGGTGTGATGCCGAAAAAAGTGTGGGGGCAGAAAAAACAAAACCCCCGGTCGGGAGGCCGACCGGGGGTTGAGAATTCTCTGGTAGGCGACCCGTTGTTATGGGCGCCGTGTGGGTATCAGGCGCGCCAGTGGCTAAACCAATACCCAAAATAAAAGCTGACTGGAGCGCAAACGTCATTCACCCGCGCAGCCGCGACCGAGCGCAGAGCGCTGGCAGTACGTAGCTGTGAAAGGGCGTTGAGCATGGTCTGTCTCCAATGAATGCGCCGAGCTTACAAGAGGCTGGCACGCATCGGCAATCAGAAAATGCTATCGCCTGTTCAACAGAAACCCTATCGATTGAGCGCCACAACAGTTGTGACACACTCGGTGTTTCGTTCGAAAACAAGGTTGAACCATGGTCTCGGAGACTGCATGACTTACCTGAAACGTCTTGCGACAGCGGACGATATGGCCTTCGCACGTCGACTTACCTGTCAGAACATGTTGCGTTACTACATTCATCATGACCTGTTATGGCAGGACGAAGCATTCGATGTGGCCTGGTCAGGACGTGAAAACTGGCTGATATTGCGAGGCGAAACAGTGGTAGGTTTTTTCAGTCTTAGCCGGGACAGACGGGCGCTGTATATTCGTGAATTACAGATCGCCGAGGCTTTTCAAGGGAAGGGTGCGGGATTTTGGACACTTGATCAGGTTATCGATATGGCAATCGCAGAAAAGCGGCCAGCTTTGCGCCTGACTGTCTTCGAAAATAATCCGGCAAGACACTTGTATGAAAGAAAAGGACTACACGTTCAGGGCGAGGATGAGTGTTTCCTGAGGATGCAGCTCGATATCAGTGCATCTGTGCGCTGAAACCCACGGCCCGCATGCCTTCAATGATGAATTGAAACTTTTTAAATGCGGCTTTCCGCTAGGTCTGTCCGGCGCTTTTTGCTAAGGTGTCGGCATCCCAATAAGACCATATCGCGAGGTGTCTGCTTGATTAGGGTGCTAGTGGTCGACGACCATGATCTCGTTCGTACAGGCATTACACGGATGCTGGCCGATATTGATGGCCTGCAGGTGGTGGGTCAGGCCGAGTCAGGTGAAGAGTCCCTGATCAAGGCCCGTGAACTGAAGCCCGATGTGGTCCTGATGGACGTCAAGATGCCTGGCATCGGCGGCTTGGAGGCCACGCGCAAACTGCTGCGCAGTCACCCGGATATCAAGGTGGTTGCCGTCACCGTGTGTGAAGAAGACCCTTTCCCTACGCGCTTGCTGCAAGCGGGGGCCGCGGGTTATTTGACCAAGGGCGCAGGCCTGCCGGAAATGGTTCAGGCCATTCGCCTGGTGTTCGCCGGTCAGCGTTATATCAGTCCGCAGATTGCTCAACAATTGGCGATCAAATCCTTTCAACCCACCAATGATTCCCCATTCGATGCGTTGTCTGAGCGGGAAATTCAGATCGCGTTGATGATTGTTGGCTGCCAGAAGGTCCAGATCATTTCCGACAAGTTGTGTCTGTCCCCGAAAACCGTGAACACCTACCGTTACCGCATCTTCGAAAAACTTTCGATCAGTAGCGACGTTGAGTTGACACTGTTAGCGGTTCGTCACGGCATGGTTGATGCCAGCGCTTGACCATGACTGATACTTTCGATTCCGGCGCCTTTCTGTCAACGGTCAGTGGGCGCCCCGGCGTTTATCGCATGTTCGACAGCGATGCGCGTCTGCTCTACGTTGGCAAAGCCAAAAATCTCAAGAAGCGTCTGGCCAGCTACTTTCGCAAAACTGGCCTGGCGCCGAAAACGGCTGCGCTGGTGGGGCGCATCGCTCAGGTCGAAACGACCATTACCGCCAACGAAACCGAAGCACTGCTGCTTGAGCAAACGCTGATCAAAGAATGGCGGCCGCCTTACAACATTCTGTTGCGCGACGATAAATCCTACCCCTATGTGTTTCTGTCGGACGGTCAGTTTCCGCGTCTGAGCATTCATCGCGGGGCGAAAAAAGCCAAAGGCAAATACTTCGGGCCCTATCCGAGTGCCGGCGCCATTCGCGAGAGCCTGAGTCTGTTGCAGAAAACCTTCTTCGTTCGGCAATGCGAAGACAGCTACTACAAGAACCGCACGCGTCCATGCCTGCAGTATCAGATCAAACGCTGCAAGGCGCCGTGTGTTGGTCTGGTCGAACCCGAGGTCTATGCCGAGGATGTGCGTCACTCGGTGATGTTCCTCGAAGGACGCAGTCACGCACTGACCAACGAGCTGTCCACGGCAATGGAAGAGGCTGCGATCAACCTTGAGTTTGAGCGCGCCGCCGAGTTGCGTGACCAGATTGCTTTACTGCGACGGGTTCAGGATCAACAGAGCATGGAGGGCGGCACCGGCGATATCGATGTCATTGCCGCTTTCGTCAATCCGGGTGGCGCTTGCGTCCATTTGATCAGCGTGCGCGGCGGCCGGGTGCTCGGCAGCAAAAACTTCTTCCCACAGGTTGGTATAGAAGAAGACGTTTCCGAAGTCATGGCTGCGTTTCTTGGCCAATATTTCATCAGCAGCCCTGAGCGCGATCTGCCAAGCGAATTGATCGTCAACGTCGTCCACGAAGACTTTCCGACGCTGATCGAGGCCATTCACTCGTTGCGTGGCCGTGAGTTGGCCATCAGTCATCGGGTGCGCGGTACACGGGCGCGCTGGCAACAACTGGCGGTGACCAATGCCGAACAGGCGCTCGGCGCGCGGCTTGCCAACCGCCAACATACCGCTGCACGCTTCGAAGCCTTGGCGGAAGTCTTGAATCTGGACGAACCGCCGCAGCGCCTGGAGTGCTATGACATCAGTCACTCCAGCGGTGAGGCGACGGTGGCGTCCTGCGTGGTGTTCGGTCCGGAAGGGGCGATCAAGTCGGATTACCGTCGCTATAACATCGAAGGTGTCACGGCGGGTGACGACTACGCCGCGATGCATCAAGCCTTGACCCGACGTTTCAGCAAGTTGAAGGAAGGCGAGGGTAAGCTGCCCGACATTCTTCTTGTGGATGGCGGCAAGGGTCAGTTGTCGATGGCCCGCGACGTGCTCAACGAACTGGCAGTGCCGGATCTGATCTTGCTGGGTGTCGCCAAAGGCGCAACACGCAAGGCGGGTTTCGAAACTCTGTATCTGAATGATGCGGCGCACGAGTTCACCTTGCGTGGTGACTCACCGGCCCTGCATCTTATTCAGCAGATTCGCGACGAAGCTCACCGATTCGCGATTACAGGACATCGTGCGCGGCGCGGCAAAACACGACGAACGTCAACGCTGGAAGGCGTTGCCGGCGTCGGGCCAACCCGTCGTCGCGATTTGTTGAAACATTTTGGTGGATTGCAGGAGCTGTCTCGTGCAAGCATCGAAGAGATCGCCAAAGCCCCGGGGATCAGTAAAAAGCTCGCTGAGTCGATTTATGCGAACCTGCATAGCGAGTAGAATGCCCCTTCACCTCGTAGCCAGTTGTGCCGATGAATATCCCTAATCTGATTACCGTTCTACGCGTCCTGCTCATCCCGATCTTCATTTTGCTGTTCTATCTCCCTTACCAATGGAGTTACATGGCCTCCGCTTCGGTATTCGCCTTTGCGGCAGCCACGGACTGGCTGGATGGTTACCTCGCGCGCCGCCTGGAGCAGAGCACCCCCTTCGGTGCGTTCCTTGATCCGGTTGCCGACAAACTCATGGTTGCTGTCGCGCTGGTCCTGCTGGTACAAGAACACGGCAATCTCTGGCTGACATTGCCAGCGGCGGTCATCATAGGTCGCGAGATCGTGGTGTCTGCACTGCGTGAATGGATGGCTGAACTCGGGGCTCGCGCCCATGTTGCTGTATCGAATCTGGGCAAATGGAAAACCGCTGCACAGATGCTTGCGCTGGTGATCCTCTTGGCCAATCCAAAGGATTTCAGCTTCTGGGTTATTCTCGGTTACTCCTTGCTGATGGTCTCCGCTGGCCTGACGCTGTGGTCGATGGTTCAGTACCTCCGCGCTGCCTGGCCGCATCTGAAGACCGATGTTGAAAAGAAATAAAACTTTTTTGAATCAAGGGGTTGACGGAGCTTCTTAATTCTATAGAATGCGCATCACCAAGCGGGAATAGCTCAGTTGGTAGAGCACGACCTTGCCAAGGTCGGGGTCGCGAGTTCGAGTCTCGTTTCCCGCTCCAAGTTTGTATGTGTTTGTTGTTGTGCTACTGACAGCAAATGCTTTGAGGCCGAGTAGCAAAATGGTTATGCAGTGGATTGCAAATCCACCTACGCCGGTTCGATTCCGACCTCGGCCTCCACTATAAACAAGCTCCGTAGATCCATGATTTACGGAGCTTTTTTATTTGCAGTTCGCTGCAAGATTTAGTCTTGAAAAACGGCGATTGCGAACTTGCTTCACCGGGAAGTGATGTATATATTTCCCGCTCGGCTGCTCAGCGCGCATCCTGTGAAAGTCGCGACTTGGCAGTTGAATGGAAAGCTACACCGCGCTACCGCCCGAATGGCGAAACTGGTAGACGCATGGGACTTAAAATCCCCCGCTCGTAAGGGCGTGCCGGTTCGATTCCGGCTTCGGGCACCATCTTAAATCAAGGGTTTGCGAGCGAAAGCTGATGCAAACCCTTGTTTGTTTCTGGTCCGCTATTTTGATGTTGGTCCGCAATTCACTTGGTGGGAGTAACTTTCTTGCCCATGCGATTGCGTATGTATTGCTCAGTCATCACCACGGTAGTATGCCCGAGTTGATCTCTGGCCTGCATGATGTCACCGCTGGATTCGGCCTTGTCAGTACCTGCCTTGGCGCGTAAATCCCGCATCTGAAATTCAGATTTCTCCACCCCGGCCGCTTCCCTGGCCAAGTCAAACCTCCTGCGCAACATCGCCACCGTCATTGGTGTGCCGTCCTCTGTAACGATCAGCCGCGTCGAGCGGACCTTATGTTCTGACTTCCGGGACATGATTCGATCAATCAAAACCTTCAGCTCGCCTGTTATTTCAATCCGACGCTTTGCCTTCGTTTTGCCTTGAAGCACCCAGATCTGCCCGTCGCGCACGTCGCGCTCATCCATCAGCCGGGTGTCGGTCACCCGTTGGCCAGTCAGATAGGCGAGGTCCATTGCGTCTTGTAGGCCCGCGTCCGCCTTGTCGTGCACGCGCTTGAACAGCGCATCTTCGACATATGTGTCCCGGCCGGTCTCTTTGTTGCCCTTGATGCCCGCGCATGGATTGGCAAGCGATGTGTAGCCCTTATCCCGGGCGTAATTCCAGATTGCGCTGAGCAGAGCCTTTTCGCGGTTCGCGCGCACTGGCGCGGACTTGCGCCAAGTGAGGTATTGGCGAACGTGCAATGGCTCGATCGTTTCCAGCGGTGCCGGTGGATCGTCAAAGAAAGCGATCAGGTTTTTCAGCTCGCGCTTGTTGTCAGCCTGGGTGGCTGTTCCTTTGGTTGGGACGATGTCGACCATGTATTTTTCGGCGACGTAGCGAAACGTGATGACCTTGGCGACCAGATCGGTTGCGGTGCGATCACGCTCTAGCTTCGCGTATTCCATGATCGCCAAGCCGTAGTCGCTGCCCAGGGGAATTTCCTTTCGGTCTTTTCCGCCCGTATCGTAGTAGTAGAACACCCGGCCGCTGGCTTTCTTGCGTTCCCGCAGCCTGGCGATCGAGCCGGGTTTACTTGGTCGTCTTCCCATGTCAGCTGGCCTTACGTGATTTCCAGACGGGCTTTTCTGATTCAAATGCGCCGACGGCGGTGACCGCCATCGCGGTGACACTCGGCCAGCCGTTCACTTTAATCGTATGGCGAACGCCATTCTTTTTCAGGTTGAGGATCTGACCTGCCTTGGTCCGCGCGCCGGTGAGCTCGCAAACCTCCTCGTGTGACAGAAACTGGATGGTCATTGTGATGCTCCATGCCGCGCGTGGCGGCAGAAGGTGGTTAAAGGTTTCGAAGTTCTTTTCGCTGTTCAGGGGATTGAGCGGGGTACCCGAAGTGAAAACGCCGCCTGCCCGTGTAGCCGCACTCGCTGCATCCGGACGATGGGTCGCAACTGCAGCCACCCTCACATCCGCAACTGCACCCGCTACAGGAAAGGGTCACAACGCCTTCTTCCTCGACATCGCCGTCTTCGGTGATCCAGTACTTGCGCCGACGATCAAGCCTGAACCCTGCTGCCGCTTCGGCCTGTTCATATGTTGCAGGCTCAACTCGGAAACCGCGTTCCGCGCCTGGATCTGAGACCGATCGCATTATTTTCGGCATGCAGAGTTCCTCGTCCGCCGTACACCGGCAGGCTGTTGAGTTGGGGGAGGGGTTAAGGCTTGTTCGGCTGCTGGCGTTTACGCGCAGCGGCAACCAATGCTTTCGAGGTGCTTGCCACGCCGCCGGCAACGTCCTCGGGGAGGATCGCGGTATTGCAGGGAGGGCAGAGCGGCGCCATCTTCGTGCTGCGCCAGGCTTCGTCCATCACCTTGGTGGCGCGACTGCGGATCTGGAATTTTTCCGCCTCGGCCAGTTCTGCGGCGCGGCGATTGATCCGGCTTGTTGCGGCGCTGAACTTCTCCACCAGGTGGAGAAAGGCATCGAACGCTTCGACCTCACTTTCGCAGTCGCTGCACCAGATGCGGCGCTCGTTGTGGTCGTAGACCATCTTCCTGTGGGTACATGAAGATGAAGGTCGGCGAGTGAGGCCGCGGGCAACCCGGATATCCTCGATCTGCACGACCTTGACGCCGTACAGGTAATCCTGCGGTTCAATCGGTGCACTCATCGCCACGGCCCCTTGTAGATGAGGTAGGCCATGTAGAGCGGGGCGAGGATCATGGCTCAGCCCTCCGTGCCAATCAGGTAGGAAGGTTCGGTTGCCTCTTCCAGCCACTGACGAAGACAACCGCACTCTGGGTGGGGTGGTTCTTCGTCGACCCACTGCTTATCGAGGAACGCTTCGCTGGTCAGTTCGACATCCCAGTCCGCATATTTGGATGGGTCATCGCCGTTCATTTCGGCGAGCACGCGGCGTGCTTCGTCTTCATCGCGGGCAGCAACCCAGTCGCAATCGCCGACTTGGAAGCAAAGCAGGATAGGGCGGGCCGGCTGACTGCCGTTGTGTTCGAATTCAGGAACTTGGTTTTCTTCAGACATGACTTCGTCCTTGCCGCTATAGCGGCTGACTTTGAAGGGGGAGGGTAATTTGGCTGCGCAGGCTTTTTAGCGAATATTCTTTGCTAGAGTGTCGTTATAAACCCTTACAAGGAGAATTCATTGAATCGCTTAAGCACGTATTGGATAGATCAGGCTCAATTGTGGCGTGGGCGAAGCTTGGAATGGTGGGCAGCTCACGTCACGGCGTTTTATATCGGCGGTGCCTTTCTCATCATGGGGGCAAAATTTGATGAACTTATTTCCTTGAAATTGAATGAGCTTGGAGATTTCGCAGCTGGAGCGTTTGGGCCCGTGGCGTTTTTGTGGTTGGTACTCGGATACATCCAGCAGGGACGTGAACTGAAGCTGAGTTCCGAAGCGCTGCGCATGCAGACTGAGGAACTGAAAAACTCCGTTGCCCAACAATGCGAAATGGTTGCATCACAAAAAGTAACTCTACAAAACTATGAGAGATCACTTGAACCTCTGCTGCATTTGCAGGTTTCGAGTGCGGATTGGCAGGAAGGGGAGTTTTGTGTTTCCTTAATTATCAATAATACTGGAGGCTACTGTGAGTCAGTACTCATAAAGTTAACCGCCACTGAAAGTAGTGAAAGAATCGCTGACCCACTAATAACCGGGGCCTCTTGTTCGATACGGTTTGACGATCTTCATGAGTGGGAAGATTTTGAGGTTGTAGTTGAGTACAAAACAAGAAGCGGCGCGTCCAACTCGCAAAAGTTTATTGCTGTCAGTTATCATGAGGAGGGTTATGGTTACAGCTATTATGTGAGGAAGCTTCCGTTTTTAAATTGAATTTTAAACTTACTTACTTGAGCTGCTAAGCGCTGATAAAGCTCAATGATGTCTGCGGCGTTTGCTGCTACAAGTGCCTCCGCCTCATCTGGACACGCTGTTGCCGATCAGCCGCACCTGGTCAGTTTTGTTAATGTCGCGCCATTCCTCGGCGCTAATGACCGGGTCGACGAACAGCCCGCGGTGGATGATGTAGTCTTTGTCGAAGCCTTGCGCGGCCTTCAATTCAGGCGGTTGCAGCATGCGTAGCGTGATATTGATCAGCACATAGCCGACAACCTTCACTATTTCAGCCGGGTCTTTGAAGTGCTCCGGCAGATATTTGTGCATGAACGCAGCCCAGCGGCGCGCTCCTTCCATCTGCTCAGGCGTCAGCGTGTCGCGCACCCGCTCTGTCTCGACCTCTGTCTCGCGATCTATCGTTGGTAACTTTTGCATCGGCTCTTTCGGCGGGATGCCGTCTTTCTTGTTGCCGTAGTACTTCACCAGATAGGCACTGCTCAGCCGCTGGTTGGCGCGGGATTGATAGATCGATGTGGGATCGTAGAGCCCTAGTGGCAATATGGAATTGGAAAGTCGATAGACAAGGACTATCATGTGTGCGCCCATTGGAAGGAACTGACCGAATGTACATGTTGGCCTTAATAGCTTTAATCGTTCTTCAGATTTTTACTGCATCGATAGCACTCTATTTCTATAGCTTGACGAAAAAAAAAGACGTTGAGGGTTTTCAACCCTATAGTCAGTTTTTGATAGGAGGTAGTGCGCTCGGGTTTGCAAGTTTTATTTTGTTTATGTTCTATGTTTTTGTTGACGATAGATTTGAGATTGGCAATAACTTAGGTCAGGTAGGAGATTTTGTTGGTGGGTTAACTAATCCGGTGCTCAGTTTTGTTGCGTTAATAGTTTTATTAAGAACGACCTTGATTCAGACTGACGAGGCTAGAAAAACATCAGTCATAATGCTTGAGCAGCAGCGACTTATGGAAGAAGAGCGTTTTGAGTCTACCTTTTATAAATTGCTGGAACGTTATGAAAGCATCGCTGAAGTTAATCTTAGAATTCATACTGAGAAGGACAAGCTCTCAGTTGGTCTTCGAATGCTTCAGGATATCAGGAAAAAACGAATAGAGTTTGATGAGGCTGAACTGCGGAATCAGATTAGAAATGTGAAAAAGCACATAAAGGAAGTGTTTGTAAAAGACAAATTGTCGAAGACAATGGCAAGAGCTTGGAAGGTTTATCATTTTGTTGATGGCTCAAGTTTAAAATTTTCTAGAAAGAAATACTATTTCTCAATAATGGTCGATGCAATGGAGCCTTGCGAATTGGTGCTGTTTTTAAGTAGTGCGTTTGCAGTTAGGGGGTTGGCGAAAGGAGTTAAAAAGTATGTGCCGGGCAAAGTTATTAAAAGAGAGTTTTATCCTTCCGGGTTGCTCTTTAATTATTACACGAGAAGACCCTTAAATGCGAAGGCGCAGGCCGCTATGTAATCGATTGCTTTCTCATTACAAGTTGGAGTTATTGAGTAAGGGAAGCTGTAAACCTTCTCTTTGGCGATCATCAGAGTTTTTTACCGGATACTGGATTGCGTCGCTACAGCTGTGGATCTAAAGCCGGTTGCGATAGCACAGGAGCGTCGCCGCCGCGTGCGATGCCGGCGTGCAGCTCTACCTTTTGACCGGCGAGCATGCCGGCGATCTGTGCATTCATATCCAACTCGACGCCCTTGCTTTTCCGGGACTCTTTGATGTCTAGGTTGGTGAGGTATTCGCTGATCAATACTTTGTCCTGCGCTTGAATCGCAATGAGGTCTTGGCCGGTGGCGGGTTGGTCGAGCGGGTCTTCATCGGCCTGAGGCACGAGCGCTTTCAGCTTCGACTGAACTTCCCAGACCCACGCCAGTGCGAAGTGGTCGCCGGCAGTTTCTGCCGAATACTCACTGCGCCGGACTCCAGACCTGACTGCTGAGCAGTACTCCTTTCGGACCTGGGTAAGCTTTCTGTGCAGGGACTCATACGCATACAGGGCGATGTTCTGGGCGGGAGAAACGCCGACGAATGTCGCGCATTCGATGACTTGCTCTTTCGCAGGGCTCCACTTCCTGCGTCGCAGTGTCGTGCAGTTGAATGCATCTGCTACGGCGATGCTCAACTGCTGATCCCATGCCGGCCGACGCTTGGCGCGGTGTAGATCCGACTCGACTTCACCGACGTCGCTCAGCTTCACATCCATTTCGGTCAGACGATACTCGCGCATCAGTGCCTGAGCCTGCCGCAACGCCGTAGCGGCTTCGTTCTCGTTGGCGCTCTGGGCCAGCGCCAGGCAGTGCTTAATCTTGCGGATCGCGCGCTCGAGTTTCTTTTCGTCGATCTGTTGTGCGGACATAGGGGATCCTCGCCGGGTATATTGCGATAGGGAATTTTTTAGGGAATAAACGGATGTTGCCGAACTACATTCAGTACCGTTACGAGCTTTTCAAACAGAAAAAAGCAGCTAAATCTCTCTCAAAAAGCGAGCCGCCGGACAGTGAGCAATACTACGAGAGCGGAGAAATGGCCGACTACATCCACAGATGGGAGCTTTCTGAGCAATGGCGCGCCTCGATACAAACGAACTACTACCGAAGGAAGGCCGAGTCACTTCTGGTTCAGATGCCTGAAGAGTCTGACTCAGCAATGTTTGCGCGCGTGGACTGGGACGATCATCCTGATGAGCCCTACTATTTGACGCCGTTAGGGCTTCGAACCGTAAGAGACTCTATTCGGGCCGAACAGAAACACAAACGAGAGGCAGTGGGGTATTGGTTCGGAATTGCCGTTGGGCTGATCGGTGCGATCACTGGTTTGGTATCAGCATTTAAAGGCTGAATCAGTCTCCGCAGAAGCAGTCGATGTCTTCGGCGAGATACTCGAAATCGAAGTTGGTCTGTCTGGATCGTTGCTCGGCAGACCATCCCATCGTCTTGTAATCGGCTCGATCCTGTCGAAAGACCTGCCGGAATCGCTCTTCAGTGCCTGACCACCAGATCACCCGCGCCGGGTCATCCATGATGGTCTTGATTAGCTTGCCTTCGTTCTTCTTCCAGCACAGATCGCAGTTGCCGAAGTCGGAGTCCATGCCAAGGTCGAAGGGCTGCGTCGCCCAGAACTCGACAACATCTTCCTTCGTGACACCGGCAGTGTAGGAAGGGCAGACATTGTCCCACCGGGTGCCGCCGCGATCGTTGGCAGCCATCATGCGGTGGTAGCGCTTCGGTTCGTCGTACCTGATGCCGACGACGCAATCCCATTCGGTGTATCCGAGGGCACGCATGTGCTTCTCGCCGATCTTCACCTTGAGGTATGCGGTGCACATGTTGTTCGAAAAGTTTGGCAGCACCGGTGGCAGGTTCTTTTCGGACTTCCTGTACGCGGCGTAATACTCGAGCATCATGGTGAATGGTTCGCCGTCGCGACTTGCTGTTTCGAAGTCCACCAGCTTGTACCAAGGCGCGTCATCGGGCTGGCCGTACACGCGGCACCACTCCATCCAAACGATGTTCACGTTCCAGCGCTTCGCGATCTGGTCGATGAAGACCAGCGTTTCCTCGCGCTCCTTGCCGGTGTTCTGGAAGAACAGGTGCATATCATGCGGTAGGGTGCCGCCGTGTGCTTCGAGGATCTTGTAGACCATGTGCCCGCTGGTGCGACCACCGCTGATGCCGATCTGGGCCGGGCCGGTGATCAGGTAGGGATTCATAATTGCTCCAGACAGCCGATTGCCTCACCGGCTGGCGTGATTCGTAGAAGTGGGGTATTTGTGTTCGGCCCGGCATGGAGCCGGAAGGATGGGGCTGATGGCAGAAAGAGAAGAGCGTTATTACGAGGACCGAATTCTCCACGCGAGGGGCTGGTTCGTGTTTTGGTCGGTACTCGCAATTGCGATTCCGATCATCGTGACGCTGACTGTAGGGGTGCTAGATAAGCCAAGCTCTTGGATTTCGCGCTCAGGAGCCGTGATGGCTGGCATAGCGTTTCTTGCACACCTAAAGTCGGACGCCATGATGGGCGTGCTGAAGCCAAGCGGTATGGTCGATAAGAGCTTTAAGCCTACGAAGGACAAATACTTCAGGCAAATCGTTTTGTGTGGGCGCATCGCTATCGCAATCGTATTTATTGGATCGCTGGTATGGGGGTTTGGGGACTTGCTGCCGGTCGGTAAACCCTCACCCTAATTAAAATGACAGTTGCTCAGGCGCGCCGGACCTTGAAGTGCAGCATCGCCTTGATGCTGTGGCAGTAATCCTGAAGCCGCTCGTAGGCCTTGTACTTAGCCTGACTTCGAGTTGCTGCCCACACCCTGACGAGGTCTTCGCGGGCCTCCCGGTTCCAGTCGAGATCGTCCCAGTCATGCTTGAACGGTAGGACCAGCCACTCCTTGAGCGGCAGCGTCTCGGCCATGTCGCCGTACTGCATTTCGTGGGTGGGGTGGTAATTGCCGATGCGCTTCTTTGGGTCTTCATCCAGCACCACACCGATGTAGTGGCCGCGATCTGCCAGGATCACACCGGGCTTTCCATAGGCGATGACGCGGCGACCGATTTCGGCAGGCACCTGATAGTGCTGCCGGACGTACGCGCAGTTGTGATCCATGGATTATCTCCAGTCAGGCGCCGCCCTCCGTGACCGGTGGTGGCAATTTGGTTTGGGTTGGGGTATTACGGGTGACCGGCATGGGGCCGGTTGAGGTCGATATATGAACGTGACGTACACCCGAGCACTAGCTGGCGCTGTCACAGCGCTGGTGGAAGCGGCCGATAAACTTGGAATTGATCCGGGCGCGTTAACCGCTCAAGCAAGGCAGCTGATTCGCGAAGACCCTCAGATGCGTGATGATCCGCAAATAATCGCGCTCGCTGACGGCGCTATCAATGCGGGCTACGGGCTGGCGCTCGAGGCGCACCGAAATCAGTCTTCCTGACCAATACGAAGCGCTTCCCGCTGATAGGCGAGCTTCAACTTCCGCGACACGTTTTCGGGTATCACATATTCGTGTCGCGGCGGCGTGAGTAGGGGCAGGGCGCCGCCCGGGCCGAGGCCATGCAGGTGGTGAATCATCAGCGTGATCGCCTCGCCCTGTTCCTCAATGCCGCTCCAAGTCATCAGCTCAGCAAGTGCTTGGCGCGTACCTGGCAGGCAGTGCAGCCTGATTTCCTCTTCGCCGCGCTCCTTCCTCTTCGCCGCGGCTTTCGCTGAGCGATCTGCATTGCTCTTGGCCATGGCCTACCTCTTCAATTCCGCTGGCCGGCAAGTCCAGCTAGGTGTGTTGGCTACGGGACGCAACCGGTTGGTTGAGCGCCTTCCGCGAATCATGGTGGCGAACTGCCAATAAATAGTGTTTTATGTCGAAATTTGATGAGCTGCGGTTAGAGGGAGTACACGTTGACCAAAGTAATGCTTGAGCAGAAGAGTTCTGGGGAGACGCCTGTTGCGTCAAAAAAACAGTGCTTCATTGTCACTCCGATCGGGGCGACTGTGTCAGAGGTGCGAAGAGCAACCGATGGGTTAATCAGTTCGGTGCTTAAACCTGTGCTTACTGATCTCGGTTATGATGTTCATGTCGCGCACGAGATTTCACTAACAGGTTCCATAACAAGGCAGGTAGTGCAGCATCTTCTTGAGGATGATTTGGTCGTCGCCAACCTCACGAACTTAAATCCTAATGTGATGTACGAGCTCGCAGTTAGGCATTGCGTCGGAAAACCGGTTGTCACGATTGCTGAAAATGGAACAAATTTGCCGTTCGACATTGCCGAAGAGCGGACGATATTTTTTACGGACGATATGCGAGGCGTAGTAGAGTTAATCTCGGCACTTCGGCAAGTGATAATCGCAAACGAGGAGAAGCCGATTGTAGATAACCCTGTGCTTCGTGTGAGAGAGCATAAGGTGTTAATTGAAAGCTTGGAGCAGGGCGATGCCAACGAAATACTAGCTGATCGTTTAGATAGTATTGAGGAGTTGTTGGTAAGTTTGGTGAATTCGAAGAGTGCGCCGGTTGCAGAAACATTTACACCGTCAAGTAGACCCCCTCCGCCGCCAATTTTTACTTATTATATATTGGCAGAAGGCGATGTCGAGAATGTAGATAAATTTGCGATGCTGATTAGCGGCTATAAAGGTGTTGTTCGTGTCAATATGGGGAAGACAAAGGTAGAGACTGGAAATTCGCTTCAACGCAGTTTGGAGGTTAGATCCGTTATTCCTATTAATGATGAAATTATTGAAACGCTAGCAAAAAAAGTAGATGTGAAAGCGTTCATAGCGTTTTGAGTTGCGATATTGTTACGATTTAAACATCAGTAGTCGCTTGGATGGATTCCTTCAATGTTAATGCTTGGCGTCACGCTGCGACCTTCACCTGATGCCAGGCGCCGGCGGCGTAGAACAGCTTCGCGGCTTGGGCTTCGTCCATCGATATCTCGTCGGGAATGGCAATCCAGCCTGATGCGACCAGATGGGCGGGGTTCGCGCTGTTGCGCAACGCCAGGTAGTAATGCTCAATGGCATCGGTCAGGCGCTCGACCTTGTAGATGCCCTCGGGCGAGATCTCCACGGACTTGATGTACTCGGCGCCGCGCTCGTCGCGACACATGGCGCCGATGTAGATCGTCCAGCGGTAGGAGAAATCGAAAATCGCATTGGCGATCGCCAAACTGCGGATCTGCCGGCAGCTCTTCCAGTTCGCCATAATCTGGCTGCCGCTGGGGTCGATGTTCACAACTGCGACATGGTTCGTGCGCAGCAGCGCCCGGCAACTACGTTCAGCCCGGGCGAAGCCGTTGTTGGGTTTGCGTTTCGACTTCACAGCGACTCCGCCATTTTGCGCAGTGTCTTGCGGTCGGCTGCCGATATCGGCTTTGGCCGACGCTTGAGGACCGTTTCAGGGTCTATTTTCTTCGAGCGAGGTGGTGGAAGAGGATTGCGCGGCGGGCTTTTCAGTTGATCGATCCGCCCGCCGGCGGCCAGGTATTGCGCGATTCGTTCAGAAATCGATTCGGCGTCCGGTCGGTGCTGCTCGACGAGGTTGAGGTGGTTGCTAATCATGATTCACCATCAGCGCGAAAGCGCTTTTCGAACGAAGGGGTCAAGGTCGGGCTGATTCAAAAGCCAGCGCCGGTAGTCGCTTGGGAGATCAGCGAAGGCCGTGCCTTTGTGTTTGCCGAAGCCGATGATCGTAGGGATGCGGGCATCCTCGGAGATTTGCCACAACTCTTCCCAGTCGTTGACTGGACGGCCAAGCTCACTAGCGAACTGGTCGAGGATCTTCACCAGCAACAGTCGGCAATTCTTCACGTCATCGAGCGCTGCGTGGGCGTTGCGGAGCAGGCCGGTCGCTTCGGCGCGGTAGTGCAGGTAGATCATTGCCGATTGCGTGTGACTACCTGCGTGCGGCCAGAGCTTCGAACTCAGAGCCTGCGTGCAGATTCGCTTCACATCTGGCTCGCCTATCACGCGCCAGTCGTAATCGACGTTGTGCCCGATCAGGTAGATGACGTCTCCCGGCAAAGCAAAATCGGTGTGTGGTGGGCAATCAGCCAATTCCTCGTCGAGGATGTGGCTGGTGGCGAGCGCGCTCAGCTCAATCGGCTTGCCCGGTTTGTAGCGGTGCAAGAAAGAGTCAGTCACGGCGAGACTGCTCACGCCACTGAGTTTCAGCCATGCCGCCTCGACCAGGTGCGGATCGTTCAAACCGGTTGTTTCGCTGTCGAAGATGTATGCGGTCATGCTGATTGCCTTTTTGGGGAAAGTTCGTTTTTGCGTTTGTCCTTCGCCGTCACGACCCACTGCACAAGGTCGTCGAAGCCGACGGCAATCGCCTTGGCCGCGTTGAACGCCGATTGGAGTGAGGCCATGTCCTTGGCTGAAGCGATATCGGCCAGCGCGTCCACCAGCAGCTCCTTGGCGCGCTCTTCAGGACTCACCCCCGAGTTGAGCCAAGCCAGTAGCCGCCGGCCAGTCTCTTCAGAGATCAGTTCGGGCGCCTCGAAAAGCTTCGTTCGATCCTTGCTCGCCGTGGCGGTGTGGCCGTCGTGGGTCAGGTCCAGCACCACGGTGAATTCGTAATCGGTGCCGTCGCGCTGCTCGGACTTCATGCCCAGCTTGAGGATCTTTTTTCCTTCACCCTGGACTGTTTCTGTTTTGCTCCGCATGGTGCAGATGATGTGCAGCGAGCTGGTCAGAATCTTGTCGGTCAGCCGGCGATGACGCGGGGTCGTCTCGTTCCACGCTGCCCAGGTGTTGCCCCGGAATTTTTGGTGCGCAAGCTGTTCGTTAGCCTCAAGACATCCGCCGGATCCGGTCCACTCATGGGAATAACTGTCGATGATGAGGACGCTGTAACCGGCCTTCTCGGCGGCGGTGATGGCATCGACGTAGCGCTCGGGGGAGTAGGGCGCATGCAGCTCAAGCGTGTCGAAGTCAGCGATGTCCGCGTACAGCGAGGCGCTGCCATGTTCGGTGTCGATCACCGCGATTCGCCCGCCAATCCCCTGTGCGAGCAGAAGAGCGGAGTAGGTTTTTCCTGATCCAGATGGCCCGGCAAGTGCCAGCCGTAGCTTGGCCTGCTTGCGTTCGGCTTTCTTGAACATCGCGAGTTTCCTCAGTTCGGTTGGTTGTCCCACTGCTGTTCAATGCGGCGGGCTTCGTCTTCGTACTCTTTGCGCTGCTCGCCGTTGAACTGCTCGGGCGAGAATGCGCCGACCGTCATCCAGTCGAACTGGGCGGCCAAGCGGGGTGATGTATTCATGTGGACCTACTGCGTGATGCGTTCGGCGAGGGCGCTGAGCAGCATCAAGAGGGTGTAAACGCCGATTGCGGAGAACGAGCCGCGCCGAATCAACAGGCGGCGCGCTCGCTGAAGACTGGTCACCGGAAAACCCGGTAGGTGGTTGAGTGCGGCACCTCACACACACCAGACGAGTCGCGCGCTGTGGTGTAAGCGGCCATCCCGGCAACGAGCACAGTGGCGAGAATCCAGTAGACAAGCTTCATGGCCGAACCCTCACGGCGATGCGACCGCCTTTCATGGTCGGTGCCAAGCGCTGCGGCAGACTGGAAACCAGTTCATCGCGTCTGCGGCCGATCACCTCGTTGAAGGGTAGGCCGAAGCCGAGGATCGCGATGCGGCGCTCGATATCGTCGAGCTGCTCATCGACCAGCGTTTTTACCGGTGGCGTTGTCATGCTGCAGCTCCTTGCGTGATCGAAGCGTTGTAGGAGGCGTAGATCTGATCGATGCGCGCCCGGAAATGCCGGTGCTCATCGTTATCAATTGCGCGAAGCAGAAAGGCGAGGGTGATCGCAGATGTTGCGGCGGCGCTGGCGTTGGGCTGTCCAAGGTCTTTGATCATGTTGTTGATCTCGCCCTCGATCCAAGTGATCGCCGTCTGGTGGTCACGCTGCTGAACGTTCATTTCAGCCCCCAGAATTCGCCGTAGGCGACCACCGCTGCAGCGACTCGCGTGGCCCGCGCCTTGCGGTCGATCAGCTCCTGAGCTGCCATCAGCTCCTGATGCTGAGTGCGCTTAAGCGCGGCAGCTTCGTAGTCGTGGAAGTCTTCGACCTGCGGCGTTTTTGGGCGCCCCCAGTCGTCGTAGCGCCTGTCCCACTCTCGGGCCTGCGCGCTGTCTGCATAGCTCGTTGCCATGGTCGCCTCCGTGGTGGCGGGTGTTAATCCAACAAAACTCGGATGCACTCATCCGCTCCGCTGGCTGCCGTTGGGCGCGGAGGGGAGTGCATTCGGGATTGGTCGGGGAGATTGATGACTAGCTGCGCGGACTCATTGCGGTACGACACGCAGAAAAAAGCCCGCGAGAGAGGCGGGCTTCAGTGGGCAGTCTTCAGAGGCAGTCGGACTTGCCTATCTGAAACTCAACTATCGGTGAGCTGGTTGAATCCTTGTACAGAAGGTTTATGGAAAGACCCGTTTTTACGAATTGTCCTAAACCTTTTTCATTGCAGAATGCAGAAACTGCAAGCGCTTTAGCGTCCTTGGTGAATTCATCGGTATCGATTTCGTCCTTCGCTACTTTTGTGAGTGTGTAAGAGATACGCATGACCTCATCGCTGTAGGCCACCGAGTCGATGCGAGTTGAGTCATCAGATGCTTTTCCGGACTGAACACTCATGATTAGCGCGAGACCCTTTAGCTGGCGTTCACGCTCCTGCATTTTCTCTTCCGGAGCAGTCTTCGCATGCCATACCTGTACCAAGATAAAGAGCAAAGTCACTGCCGAGAAAAATATGATTATTCCGCGATTCTGTTTCAACTGGGATTACCGTAGCAAAAGGCCATTACTTATTTGACCATGCCTGCGGGACCAGCTCAAGTTACCCGAGCTGCCGGTTACGTCTCCGGCGCCGAGTTCCACGGCCGTGTTCAGTTCGCCAGCGCTCGATAACAACCGATTCTGGGTTTTGATGCAGGTGGGCGGTTATAGGCCGCAGTTTCGTCCGCATCGGATTGCGATCTCGCTGAACTTCAATCAGCACCTCCCTCGCGAGCGGGCGCCCTGTCTGGAAGATCGCAAACCGACGCGCTCTCATAGAGAGGATCGGGCAGTTAACGACACGGCTGTCGTGGCGCTGGTTGTTCACGCGTCGTAAGGCGGCTTCTCGCCGATGCGCTTCAGCTTTTCTTGCTGGAACGCCTCCGCGATATCGAAGGCCTTGCTTGGGATGAGTTCTGGCGACACACCGCCGAAGGACACAAGTCCAATCATTGCTGCAAGTGCGTAGCTTTCGACTTCTTCATGTTCATTGCGCGTCATCATGATTCTCCGGTTGTTTTCCCAATGCACCCGTCACCAGTTGCATCAGTGAAAAGGCCCGCGCAGCTCAAAAACCTTTCGGCTCAAGTGCGTATTTGATTCGCAGGTTTTGATCTGGCGAGTAGATCGGGTTGCATGTGCTGCAATGCCCAGCAACAGCTATCTCAATTCTGAATTGAGCCGTATCTGCAGGGCGCAGGCAGTTTGGGCAATGCTCGTCGTCTGCAGACTCAATATCTGCGTGGCTTAGAATGCATTTCTGGGCGCCTGCCTCCTCGTCGTGCGACTCGTCACAAATGGGGCAGAAAAACCTTTCAATGACGCCAGGCATGCAGCACTCCCGAGCCCCATCCTCATCATCGTGCAGTTGGTTGCATGCATCGCACTCGTATTTGATCACCACTGCTTTAGCCATGGCGCTTCTCCCGTTGATTTCCAATGCCGCCTCATCGAAGCGGCATCAGTAAATCTTTGATGCCGTGACCCGCTTCTGGCGTCGGTCAATGGCCTATCCCAAATTGTTCGTCCAGCCGCGGGCCTTTCGGCTTGTTCTCCCGCTGGATAACTGCTTTCGACGTTTTACGCTGCACGCCCGGGTCAGTTGCCAACCCTCTGAACCGTTGAGGCCGGTTCATCGCTGCCTTCGAATCTGGGCCGGTGGTGATCCGGCAAGGGGTGTCGCTAAAGAGCGGCGGGTCTGTTAAGGCCCTTCGCAGTGGTTGTGTGTCGCTGCGATGAATGAAATATAGGCACACCCATATTTTATGTCAACGGGTATTCCCATAAAATTTGATAGCTCCTATATTTTCATTTGCAGAAATCCGGCGCGCTGTCCTTCTTAAGGCCTATCTGGCTGGTAGAATCGCGCGACTTGACCATGGAGGTATGGATGCGCGGATTACTGGTAGTGGGCCTGGCTTTCGCGGTGGCGGGATGCGGAGGCAGCGATATTGATAGAGCTCGAACTGCAGTCGCTGATCGCTTGAAAGACCCTGACTCTGCAAAGTTCAGAAATGAGCGACAGGTCGCCGATGGCGGCGTTTGTGGAGAGGTGAACGGAAAAAATGGTTTTGGCGCCTATTCTGGATTCGCTCCATTCTTTGCCATGAAAAGGCCAGATGGTTTCGATGTGATTATCGACTCCGCCCTATCAGATCCATTCGTCAGTAAGGTTTGCGGCTATACAATTGCCGGGGCGCGAGTAGAAGAGCCGCAACAGACAAAGGAGATTCCCGGTGTCCAGTGGGCCGTTCAAGTGGCCTCTGTTAGCAACGAGCAGACAGCGGCAAAACTTAGCCAAGAACTTATCGCCTCTGGCTGGACGCCCTATATGACGAGGAGGGAGGGCAAAAGCCGAGTTTTCCTCGGACCATTCTCAACCAGGGCAGAGGCCAATGCCTCTATGGACGAGTTGGCGAGCAAAAAAGCCTTGAAAGGGTTCGTGCTGCGATACCCGGAGCCAGTGACGTCGAGCAAATAATCGCAGACATGGTAGGGTAGGGCAGGCATGAAAAACCCGGCGCTGGGCCGGGCTATTCATTTCTTTTGTGCGGAAGGTGTCGCTGGTTCAGTGGGTTGTACTTGCTGCGACTCAAATGCTTTCTCACTTCGCCCCATCTGGAATGAGGCGATCATGTTTGAGGTAAGCATTGCGTTGAATCCTGCGATACCTATCACAATAGCTAGCACGGTTGACACCGCTGTGACGATCATCGTTGTCTTCATCGACCCAATGCTGGCTTTTGTCTCTGCATGATTGGAAGAGATCTGCTTCAGAATCTCCTCCATTCTTTTATCCCGCTCAGCTTGTATGGCAACGAAGGAGTCGATTTTAGAGGAAACAGACTCGATTCGAGCATCCATTTTTACTTCAATGGTCTCGAGTTTTGCGTTGAATTCTTCGCGCGTTATGTCGTTCATAGATCCAATATACGGCTTGTTTGCGTTTCTGTCAGGTTCGCGGCTCTTGGGATCATCTCCATTTACAAAAGAACGAAGTGCGCAAAGCTCTACATTCTGTTCCGTTGCCAGTGCGTAGAGTTGCAGATAGGCCTGCTGATGTTCGTAATCACTCTTCATGTGCGGCCTGGACTGCAGCGATATCTTCATTCTGGAGGGCCACGATCAGTTCCTTTATCGAAGAGTTGAGCGTGGTCGTCTCATTCAGGACCTTTGTGAATGATGAAAAATAGGAGTCTTTAGCCGTTGGGTTCTGTAGCAGTTTCGCCTCAGCTATCCGATCTGTCATTTGCATCAGCATTTGGTTCTGCGCTGCAATGACGGACGCGAGCGAAGTCACCACTGTCGCTAGCTTCAAATTTGTAGAGTCGTGTTGAACTTCTGGTTCATTTTCTGCCATGGTTTTCGCTCAGTAATCCTTGTGATGCCCACCAATATAGTGGGGGTCGATTTTCGACTTTTCATGCATGTCGAGCTCTGCGCGCTGCAGCGGATTCAGCGCGAGTACATCGCCCACCAGAACACATGCCCCAAGATCGAGATCTGCTGCTCCTGGATCTGCTGGAATGTGTAGTCCTCGTCCGGATGTTCGTCACGGTTGAAGCTGCGCAAGCGAATCCCGATCGGGATCCGGTAGACCTGTTTCACGCGAAGCTGACCGTTGTGGTTAATGGCGTACATCTCGCCGTCAACTATATCGCTCAGTGAGTTTTTCCCTACGTTCACGCCAACCGTGGCGCCATCACGCAGCACAGGCACCATGCTGTTGCCACCAACCTTTACGCACTTCGCATTGCTGAACTGAACGCCGTTGTGACGCAGATCCTTCTTGTTGAAGCGCAAGCGAGATTCGCTGCTTTCCTCAATCGCAAATCTGCCCGATCCGGCCGCCAGTTCCACTTCATGGAGGAAGGGGACATAAACCTCATCGTCATCGAGCGGTGTTTCGTAATCCCAGATCTCGATGGTGCCAAGTTTAGCGCCGGGCTGAATTCGCTCAGCATGATGATCGGGTACACCCTTGAGCATGTCGCCGACACCTTCAGCCAGCCACATTGGGGACACGCCACATACAGAGGCGATCTGAGCTGCGAAGGCCGTTGCCTTCGATTTACCCCTCTCCAGATCGGAGATTGAGGTCTGCGTTAGGCCGACGCGCTCTGCAAGCTCAGTTTGATTGAGCTTGGCGTGGCGACGGGCTGCTTTAAGTCGGTCTTTAAATTCCATCCGTGAAGTATTACGGGCGCTCCCATACCCTTGCAAATCGGTATTCCCATAATCTACTATATGGGTATTCCCGTATGGAGGGGCATCATGAACGCAATTTACAAGGGCCTCGTTGACTACTTCGGCACCCAGGAGGCCACCGCCGAAAAGCTCAAGGTTGATCAAAGCACCGTTTCCGGCTGGGTTCGGGGGAAGCACGGCATGTCTCCGGTTATTGCCAAACGAGCGGAGGCGTTGACCGAAGGTGCTTTCAAAAAAGAAAACCTGTGCCCGTCGTTTCCTTGGGCCGAGATGGCCGCCTAAACGACATCCCTGTCCGCCAATCCGTTGAAGCCAGATTAGAAGAGAGCAGTCCCCATGGAAACGTCCAGTCCAAGACATAGCGCCCAAACCCGCGACCAAGTGCTGGTCGCCCACGCTCAAAACCAGATCGCACGCACGAGCTTGAGCCAGGACGATTTCGCCCAAGCCTTGAGCCGGGAGATCTGCCTGCGAGTTCCCGCCGCCAAGATCGTCCAGGCAAAGGTCCCAGACTTCAATGAGTTGGCGCGCCTTAACGATGTGGGCGAATTCGTAAAGGCGACAGGCCGCTGGTTAAAGCGCGTGCAGCGCTGGCTCTCGGGCGATCAGGAAATGCCGTCTTGGCTGGAAGAGGCCTGGGTGAATGCACTGCAGCCTGAGTTTCGCGACAACTGCATCAATGAGCTGGCCGGCCGTCATGGCTTGACCGGTGCACGCCAAATGCAGAGCGACCAATGCGCCAACAAAAGCTTCGGTGCACTGATCCGCGCGCTGGGCGACGTGATCGATACCGGCAGCGAAGTATTTGATGACCAGGTTATGTGCGAAGAGGACCTGCCGCACCTGCCGGCGTTCGCTGAGCAATGCCGTCAGGTCGAGGCTCGGGCGGGGGAGTTAGGACGGAAGGCCGAGACCCTGCTTGCGAAACACAAACCGAATTTGAAGCTTGCATGAATCGCAGGCACAAAAAAGCCGGGATTGCGCCCCGGCTAATTCATTGACACTTGATGAGGCCGATTATGCATAGCCAACCTACTTCAAGCAATACCCCGAACAGTGTCGCGACACGTTTTTCGAATTCTGAAAACGTGTCGCGTACCACGATGTCCTCCCGCGAGATCGCTAACATCACCGGCAAGCGGCACGCCAACGTGAAGCGCGACATCGCTGCGATGCTGAAAGAACTGAAATTAGATGTGCTCAGTTTTGAGCACATCTATCTGGACGGTCAAAACCGGGAGCAGGTCGAATACATGCTCGACCGCGAACACACTGACTGCCTGCTCACCGGCTACAGCGCCCCGATGCGCATGAAGGTGATTCGCCGTTGGCGGGAGTTGGAGCAGCAGCAGGGCGCCCGCGAGCAGGTTCTGCTCAATGGCACCAAGGTCGTTGGTGAGATCGCCATCATGGAGTGCTTTACGCGCCTGCTGAAGCCGGCTCCATCCTGCCAGATGGCCATGCTCACGAAGATCGCCCAGAACAACGGACTTGACCCGAAGTTTCTCCCAGGCTACGCCGTCGACGCCGCGCCAGATGCTACCGGCGGATCCTCTATGCCCACCAAGTCAGCCACGGCCTTGCTGAAAGACAACGGCATTCGCGTGTCTCCCGCTGCGTTCAACCGCGCACTGGAAACCAAGGGCTTACTGAAGCAGCTCCAGCGCAAGAACTCCAAACAGGAAATGGTTCCGTTCTGGTCGGTGACCGAGAAGGGCATGACCTACGGCAAGAACCTGACCAACCCCCAATCCCCACGCGAGACGCAGCCTCACTGGTACGTCGATCGCTTCCTCGAACTGGCCAAACTGGTCGGGAAGGCCTGATATGCAATTCACCGTCACGATCAATCAGGTGAAGGCGTTGGAGTGGGGGCTGAATTCTCAGCAGGCTCTGCTGTTCGCCTTTGTCTATGGCTGCCCAAGCTGGACAAAGCCAATCAAGACTGACGACGGGATCTTCTTCGCGCTGAGCAAGGCCAAGATCATCGAGGAGCTGCCGCTGCTCACTGACAAGCCAGACACTGCTTATCGCATGCTGAAGGCTCTGGAAGAAGCCGGTTTGATTGAGCTTTCCAGCACCGCGAACATCACTCTTTTTCGCTTGACCGAGAAAGCGATCGAGTGGAACCAGAAGCTTGATGGGTCGGAAAAATATCCGACCCCACCAAAGAACGAAGGTCGGAAAAAAATCCGATCTACCTCGGAAAAAAATCCGATCAAGGTCGGAAAAAAATCCGAGCAAGGGTCGGAAAAATCTCCGACAAATCAGGTTACCAATCATCAGGGTACTAATCAGGATACCAGTCAGGACTCGCAAGGCAGCCCGGACAAGCCGGCCCGCAATCTGGTTCTGGTGGTTGATCGCACCGATGCGCCACGGGTTGAGATTCCTGCCGACATGCCAGGCCCAAAAGACCAATCCTGCAAAACCTTCAAGGTCTGGGCGAACTACGCCATGGCCTACCGCAAGCGCTACAGCACTTGGCCGGTGTGGAACGCCAAGGTCGGTGGCCAGCTTGGTCAGCTTGTCGACCGACTCGGTGCCGATGTCGCTCACCACGTCGCTGCTCATTTCCTTAAAACCTCCGATGCCGCGGTGCTGCGCAAGTGCCACAGCCTCAACGAACTATTGGCCAACGCCGAGAGCTACCACACCCAGTGGGTGACGGGGCAGCGCATCAACGGGACAACTGCCCGCCAGATGGAACGTACCGAAGCGAACGTTTCGGCTGCCGAACAGGCCGCGCAAATGGTCTTGGCTAAGCGCCAAGCGGGAGAGCGCAATGAATACCTTTGAAATGAATGACCAGCAGGTCGCCGGGCTCGCTGCTGCGATCTGCGCCACTGCCGAGGCCATGGGTCAGGAAATGAACCCGGGCACCGCGGCGATCATGGCCGAAGATCTCTGTGCTTACCCGGTGCAGGTGGTGAAGGCCGCGCTGAAGGCTTGCCGCTTCGAAGTGAAAGGCAAGTTGGCCATGGCTGACATCCTCCAGCGAGTTCAGGTTGCAGATGGTCGACCGGGCAAGGACGAAGCTTGGGCAATCGCCATGACTACGAACGACGAGTTCGAAACCGTGGTGCTGACCGATGAAATCCAGCTCGCGCTGGCAGCCGCGAAACCTGTTCTCGACGCCGGCGATAAGGTCGGTGCGCGCATGGCGTTCAACAGCGCTTACGAGCGCCTGGTGGGGCAGGCTCGGGAGGACAATAAAAACGTCAATTGGCACGTGTCGGTCGGCTTCGACGCCAACCGCCGCACACAGGCGATTGCCAAAGCCGTGCAGATGCAGCGAATCCCTCAGGAGCGCGCTCAGCAGTACCTGGCCGATTTGAGTGTCGCGCCGGTCACTGAAGACGGCCGGGCCGTCGTTGCGCTGCTCACCGGTGAGGTTGCGCGGCCTTCGCCAAAACTGCGCGAGAAGCTCGCCGCGGTGAAGGATTCGATGCTCGCCATGCGCCAAGCATCGGCAGAGGAAAAAACAGAACTGCGAATTCTGGCAGCCAATGAGCTGGCGGATCGCCGGGCGCTGCTCATTCAGCAGGCCGAACAATTGGAAGCAAGGAGTGCGGCTCAATGACCATCGACAAAACAAAACTCCAGAAGCTGCTGTGGGCCGAGGCGGCGTCGTACCGCACCGATTGTGCAGACTGGAAGCGCAACACCGAGGCGCTGCAAGACTTTCTCGGGGAGAAAACCGTGGAGGAGGTAGCGCTGGAGCTGCTGGCCGAGAACGGGCGGCTGAAAGCCGAGTGCGAAATCTTTGCCGAAACCACAATGGGTCAAGAGTCGATGATCGCCGAACTGACCAGGGATGCCGAGCGCTACCGGTGGCTTCAGCACGGGCACAGTGGCTACATCGAAGTCGTCGAATGGATAGGCCCGCACGCTACCGGTATGACCGGTGATGACTTGGATGCGCTCGTCGATACCGCAATGAGCAAGGCGGTGCAGCCATGAATCCACTGATCGTTCGACAGATGCAACCGTGTCCGGTGAGTTGCGTTTCAACGTGCCTAGCGATGCTTGCCGGTCGACCTGCTGCCGAGGTCATCGATGAGCTGCACAAGCCATACCGCGAGTGCGAGCTGACCATGCGCGAAATGCTCGAATACCTCGGGATCAAATACACGGCGTTTTTCGGTGTCGACAATCCGCCCCTGGCGGACGAGGGCGTTTATCTCTGCACGGCGCCGTCGCTCAATATCGAGGCTGGCAATCACCAGATCCTGATCGAGGTGACCGATGAGGGTTACTTCGTGATCGACCCGGTCCAGGGCCGCGAGGATCGCAAATATTACGTGCCGCGCGGCCAGGGCAAGGGTGATCCGCTCGCAATCGATCTCGGAGGGTTCGTCGTCGATGCGTTCGTCTCACGTTCCCACCTGGTGGAGAAATACACGAACGCTATGGTGACGGAGGTTGCGGCATGAGCGAGTTCGCAATCCGCAGCCAGCGCGATATCAGCCGTCTAATGGGCGTCCTGCACGCAACCGACTTCACCAAACCCAAGATCGTAGTCATCAAGGACGAGAAGCGACCGGACGTCTGCAACCGCAAGATGTGGGCAATGCTCAAGGACGTATCCGAGCAGGTCATCTGGCACGGCAAGAAGCTGACCAGTGAGGACTGGAAGTGCCTTTTCAGTGCCTCGCTGGAGAAGCAGCGCGCGGAGCCTGGCCTCGACGGTGGCTTCGTGGTGATGGCCGTATCGACCCGCAAGCAGTCGCAGAAGTGGTTCAGCGATCTGTTCGAGCTGATGCATGCCTTCGGCGGCGAGCATGACGTGCGCTGGACTGAGCAGGACAAGTGGGGAGGGCGGTACTGATGCGAGAAGCCAAAACCTTCACCATCGCCGACGCGCTCACCAAGTGCCTTACCACCTGGTATCTGCAGGGCACCGCGATCATCAAAACTGCCGAAGAAACGCCGCCGGAGTGTGGCGACACTTTCCGACTGGGCTTCAAGGATTACACCGTAGTTTCGGTGTGCGGTGATTACAGCTATCGGTCTGCTCACGCGACGATTGTTCCCAAGGAGGCCGAGCCATGCGCGTAGCCCTCAAGGAGAAGAAGGCGCCAAAGCCGAAGAAGTGTAAGAACCCGGCATGCGGCATCAGCTTCCCGCCGCAGCGCTTGGGGCAGGCGGTATGCAGTCCGAAGTGCGCGCTGGCCATGGCGCCGGCGAACACCGAGAAAGCCCGCAAGGCCATCGCCCAGCGCGATCGCCGCGAGATCCAGATTCGCAAGGAGAAGCTGAAGAGCAGGGCGGATCACCTGCGCGAAGCCCAGGCAGCGGTGAATGAGTACGTCCGCGTGCGTGACGCGCACCTGCCGTGCATCAGCTGCGACTCGATGCCGAACGACAACGACCTCATGACCGGCAGCCGCTGGGATGCTGGGCATTACCGGTCCGTCGGCGCCTGTCCGGAGCTGCGTTTCGAACCGCTGAACATCCACCGTCAGTGCGTGAAGTGCAACCGCAACCTGTCCGGCAACGCTGTCGAGTACCGCATCCGCTTGGTGCTGCGCATCGGCGCCGAAACGGTGGCATGGCTCGAAGGACCACATGATCCCCGCAAGTACACCGTCGAAGAGATCAAAACCATCAAGGCCGAATACCGAGCCAAGACACGCGAACTGAAGAGGGCTGCAGCATGACTTATCGCAACGTGGTTTCCGCTGTAGTCCGGGCGCTGGCCGCCGAGACAATCACTTCGGCAGGGGGCTGCGATTTTGAGCCTAAGGTGCAGTGCGCCAAGCAGAGAGGGGAGATTGTCGGCAAGGAGGCTGCTCTCCTGACGGACTGCTGGGTTTTCGGGCGCCTGCACAAGGCGCTGTCTGCGGAGCATTGGCGCGCCCTGGTAGCGAAGTTCTCCACGCATACCGAACGCAAGCATGCGGCTATTGCTGAACTAACCCGAGTGTTGCGCTCACCCGCGCCGGAGCGGTTCCTGCACTGCGCGGTGGTGACCTGGGCATTCCCTCGGCTTCCAGGTGTGGATGGCAAGCGCTCCACGAACGTGCTGCCGGCCGGCTGGTACGAGATGGACAACTGGTCGAACGAGCCGCACCCGATCAAGACCCAGGAACGGTGGAGGCGGGACATTCGCAAAGCGCTGGAGAGCAGTGTAGACCTGGCCCTAGTCGAGGCTCAGCACATCCTTGAGCATGAAGGCCTTGTGATATCAGAAGTCGCTTGACGGGCGGTGATCCATTGAGCCATTATTCACCCATCCTGTCATTCCTTTGTGCATCAAGGTGTGACGACCAGTTCGTACTCTTCGGAGCGGGCGGTGCAGGAAAGTTGTTGACGTTAGGAGGGGCCGCGTTTTTTGGATTTATTGTTCTGATTATGTGGTGCGTCGCTTTAAAACTTACTTCTAACACTCAACAAACTGGACCAAAAGGGGATAATGGTATGGCTAAATTAATTGGTGTTTCCTTGGCAACATTCGTGGCAAACGCTTCAACGGCCCTACTCGTTAACAACCTTCCAGCACTTAGCATTCGGGTGATTTAATAACCCACCGGTTTCGCGAGTCCAGCGCAACCAACAGGACCCCGGTCGACATCGTCGATTGGGGTTTTTTTATGCCTCGAATTCACCTGTAGCCAGGACAGCCTTCGGGAAGGCCTGGACGTCGATAGCCGGATAGTGCGACGCACGGATCAACGCCGGCAGCCCGCGCACTCTGACCTCACAATGCTTTCAGAGTGGCGCGAGACAGGAACAGCGAGATCGATGCAAAGGGGTGTCGACGCTGGGATGGTCTTTGGCCGACAGCTCGGAAAGACGAGCGCACCTATTCAGGGTCTCTGCACGTGCAGAGGCTTTTTAAGGGCCACTCGTCGAAGAGATTGCACTCCGTGTTTTCGAAACTTCTCTCAGTAGTAAGCGCAGACCCTGCGCGTCTGACGGGAGAGAATCATGATCGAAGACAACAACGGCCCTGAAGCGCCATATCCAGGACCAAGCGAGCAAGCGCCTGACACTGGCGGAAGTCATGACTCAGGCCTAGAGAAGGCTGAATCTGAGCCGAAGCAAGGCACTGACGAACGACCAGAAGATTGGAACCCACCGCCCGGAAACCCTGGCTCTGATCAAGACGCCCAGACAGGGCGTGGTAATGGCGGTGCGACTCCTGATGCTGATTCGAATTTTGTCGGCCAAAGCGATGATTTGAAGGAGCCGCGCGACGTTCCGGCCTCCGATCCTGAATCCGGCGCGTGAAATAGAATTTCCCATTGCCCGCTCCGTGCGGGCTTTTTTATGCGACAAATTGCGCAAGCCCCGCATATCGCGGGGCTTCGGAACAATCAATTCCTCATCGCGCGCTTAATTCGCATCCAGTCCTGATAAGCGGCCGTTCGTTTTGCATCTGCAATAGCTTTTGCTTCAGAGAAGCGGGTCCAGGCTTCAGCACTTCCTCGGTCGTACTGAATGATCCTGTAAGCGGCTTCATCGAGCGCGTCTGCTTGACGAAAAAGCTCAGTGTTGGCGGCTAGTTCGTCGTCCCAAAAACGCTCATCTCTAAAACCCAGAATGCTCTCGGTCATTGGAGTGCTCCTCGTCCCAAGCGAGGGCTTGTGACTCTCGCCACCGGACATCTGTAACGCCAAACCTTTCCGCCATAGGCTTGGAAAAACGTTTAAGCGGCGGCCGGCCTGGCTTGGGTATTGGAACGAGGCCTGCGTCGCAGCTCGCCCACTGCCATGCTTCCGTGTTGTTCATCATTTTCGTTCGAATGATGAATGACTTCGGCTTTCCATGAAGTCTGTACTCGATTACGAAGAGATCTACCGGTTTCATGAGTCCTCCTGTTGCTCATGAAGTAGAGATTTTTGTGTGCCCGAAAAATTCAAAGAATTGTCCGACAATCCTTAACGAACTGTTTTTCATCAATTTCTGGCCTCAGCATTCGCTGGGGCTTTTCGTTTCGGCTCCCCACACCCATTGCTCCGAGCTAGGAGTGCAGCGGGGCCGACCTATTCGCATGCACCCACGGAGTCGAGCGCATGGAGTTATTGCAGCGCCTGCTCGACAAGATCGACAGGTTTGAATTGCTGATCGCAGGACTGGTCGGCGCTGTCGTCGCAAGCTGGTGGCACAAAGACGATCTGGCCGACTGGCGTGCCTGGATGATCTTTCTAGTCACCGGCATTGCCTGCTCTCTGTACCTGACGAGCATGGTCAGCACCTATCTGGGTGTGACCGAGCCGAAGATCGTCGCGGGCATTGGCTTCTTGCTGGGCACCTTCGGCGGATCGCTGCTCGCAGCCATCAACCGAGCCATCAAAGCCGCTGACCTCTGGGCGCTCATTCGCCAGCGGTTCGGGGGGGGCAATCCACCATGAATCTTGAACTGATCAACTCCATCGCCTGCGGCTTGATTGCCTTGTGGGCGACCTGGTGTGTTCTGAGCGGTCGAGTGCGGGACGGTGTCATCGGCAAGCTGATCTATTCGGCGATCGCCATTAGCGGTTTCGTTGTGATGAGCCGGGAGCAGAACATCTTCATGATGGGGCCGACCACTGCCGGGATCACGCTGCACGTCTCGCTGGCTCTTGCCGGCATGCGCCACATCTTCATGGTCATCTGGTGGCAGCGGGTGAAAGCCTGGCTTTGCCGGATGCTGAACTGCGAACACTGCCTAGGCTGTGACAAGGCCCCGGGCGGGATCGAGCGTCGATCCAAGTAAGTCGCGGCACGTTTCGCGAATGAGCAAATTGTGTCGCGACACGCGACGAGGAGAGCTGCATGGATAACCAGCACAAGAAGATCACCGGCTACCGTGACCTGACCCAGTCCGAAATCGACGGTATGAACTCGATCAAGGCTCTGGAAGCCGACGCCGGCGAACTGTTCAAGCAGATCGGTCAGATTGAAGATGTCGATCCGCGCCTGCTTGCGTTGGCCAAGACCAACTTGCAGCAGGGCTTTATGTGGTTCGTGCGTTCGATTGCCAAGCCTGCCGATCCCTTCAGTTGAGGCCCCCACGACGACCATTGGTTGTTGATGGCGTCCTTACTGCCATTTAACGCTGACGTTAGTGAAACGCATCAGTTCGAGTGAGTGTTGAAGAGACATGGAGCCGATGATTTGACCGCCTTTGCCGAGGCCGAGGACTTCCAGAAGCAGCTCATGAGCATCTATTTGCTCAGGCGCCTCGCCGATTTTTGTTTGTGGGGCCTTGGCATACTCGTAGCTCAGTTCGTATCTATGCATTGTTCGCCTCTGCGAGTTCAAGCGGGTAGGTGTGCCGCAGGTGAGTGCGGCACTGGCAGTTCATTTGGCTTTCAGGGCTTCCTGAATCTGATCTGCATACTTCGAGAGGTTGTCCAGTTCTTGGCTCAGATGCACGGACGCCGAGCTTAGGACTCGGTTGGAAATCAATTCCAAAGCAGCGCCTACCGCTACTGCTCTTTGGGTGTCCGTTTGGAGTCGAGCGTATGCCAAGTTGCCATTTACAGAAATTGCTTTGATCGCGTCAGACATGTTGCCTTCCTTGCGCAGAGTTAGTTGATTCCCATCAATACCGGCATCCAGCCATCATTTCAAGCGCAAGGTGATCCATGGACAGGCCATACCCGCCAGCGTCATTGCTTGAGCTGTCTGAGCTATCCGATTTCGGCATCCGTCTGACTCCGGCACCGGATGTATGGGAATGGCTCCAATCCGAGATCCTTGCCGACACCGGCAGCATCCACAACGAAGATCACGCCCATCTGATCGATGCGGACATTCGTGTGATGTGGGCGTCTGCCGCATTCACGAAGAAGGGGCGCTCGGTGGTCGGTCAAGCCGAACAGGTAGCGTTCCGCGCCGGTGGCTGGCAGAAGGCTCGAATGGAGCAGCAAATGCTTGATTGGTTCGGCGACGTTCCGGCCTACATCATCACCCTGGCTGCCGACTACTGCGCGGATTGCTCCGACGCTGACTTCTGCGCCCTGGTCGAGCATGAGCTGTATCACATAGCCCAAGCGACCGATCAGTACGGCGCCCCCAAGTTCACCCAGGAAGGATTGCCCAAGCTTGAGATGCGTGGACATGACGTTGAAGAGTTCGTCGGTGTAGTGCGGCGGTATGGGGCTAGTCCTCAAGTGCAAGAGCTGGTGGACGCTGCAAACAATCCTGCTGAGGTGGGGAAATTGAACATATCGAGGGCCTGCGGAACCTGTCTGCTCAAGTCGGCCTGACTTTGACAGTACTTTGACGGATGCCCACTTATGGCCGCACTCAGAGACGAGGTGAAAGCCTTTGTTGTACAGGCTCTCGCCTGCTTTGACACGCCATCGCAAGTGGTGGCGTCCGTCAAAGAAAGATTCGGGCTCGAAGTTACCCGCCAACAGTGCGAGGCATACGACCCAACCAAGTACGTTGGACGCAACCTGCACGTGAAGTGGCAGACGCTGTTCAACGACACCCGTAAGAGGTTTCGCGAAGAGACGGCAGAGATCCCGATCGCCAACCGGGCGTATCGACTTCGCACCCTGGGACGCATGGCCGAGAAGGCCGAGAACATGAAGAACATGGCGCTGACTGCCCAGTTGCTGGAGCAGGCAGCCAAAGAAGTTGGCGACGTTTACGTGAATCGCCGCCTTGAACCTGAGAAACCTCTGGGCTCCCAAGCGGACCAGCAGCACGCCGTTGCTGAGTACACCCTGGAGCCTGATGAGAATGTCCCCGCTACCCCGTACCTATGACCCGCCGGTAAAGCTGACGCCGAAACAGGCAAACATTTACTGCTGGGGTTTCCAGCCGCAGGCGCGCTTCCGCGATGCGGTGTGTGGTCGACGGTTCGGAAAGACGTTCTTGGGTAAAGCTGAAATGCGACGCGCTGCTCGGCTAGCTGCTGAGTGGGGCGTGAGTGTCGAGGACGAGATCTGGTACGGCGCGCCGACGTTCAAGCAGGCCAAGCGCGTGTTCTGGCGTCGACTGAAGCAGGCAATCCCTGAAGCGTGGCGTGCACACCGCCCGAACGAAACGGAATGTTCGATCACGCTCAAGTCTGGTCACGTCATGCGTGTGGTAGGGCTCGACAATTACGACAACTTGCGCGGCTCCGGTCTGTTCTTCGTCCTGGTGGATGAATGGGCTGACTGTCCATGGGAGGCTTGGGAAGAGGTTTTGCGGCCGATGCTTTCGACCTGCCAATACTCAATACCGGGCATCGGCATGCGGAAGGGCGGTCACGCGCTACGTATCGGCACGCCCAAGGGATTCAATCACTGCTACGACACGTTTCAAGACGGCCGGCCGGGGCATGAGCCTGATCACAAGAGCTGGCTCTACACCTCGCTCGATGGCGGCAACGTTCCGGCTGAAGAGCTGGATGCGGCGCGCCGCAAGATGGACCCTCGCACCTTTCGGCAGGAATACGAGGCCAGCTTTGAGAATTACGCAGGTGTTGTTTACTACACGTTCAATCGTGAGGCGAACCGCACCAGCGAAACCATCAAGCGCGGCGAGGCCTTGCACATCGGCATGGACTTCAACGTCATGAAGATGGCGGCAGTCGTGCACGTCATTCGCGATGACCTGCCACTGGCGCTCAGCGAGTTTTCAGATGTGCGGGACACGCCTGAGATGATCGAGAAGATCAAGCTCCGCTTTCCTGACCACAGCATTGCGATCTACCCGGACGCCAGCGGCCAGAACACAAGCAGCAAGAGCGCAAGCGAATCTGATCTGTCACTGCTGAAAAAGGCGGGATTTACCGTAGTGGTGGATTCGACCAACCCCGCTGTGAAGGATCGGGTCAACGCCATGTGCGCGATGTTCGCCAATACCTACGGCGAGCATCGATATCTGGTCAACGTCGACCAGTGTCCGAAATACACGCAGTGCCTGGAGCGCCAGATTTACACGGACAAGGGCGAGCCCGATAAGAAGGCCGGCTACGACCACCTGGTGGATGCCCCTGGCTACTTCATTGCCAAGCGGTACCCGATCAAAACACGCACAGGCGGAACACGCCGAATTGGAGGCTTGGCCTGATGCCAGTGCAATCGACAAACCCGGGCTACGACGCGCACATCGCCGAGTGGGAAATGATGGACGATGCGCTCGAAGGTGAGTGCGCCGTCAAGCGCAATGAGCGCAACCTGCCCAAGCCTAGCGGCATGGTTGAAGCTGAGAAGCTCGACGGTACCGGCAACAAATATCTCTACGAGAACTACACGAACCGGGCTCAGTACGAACACTGGGTGCGTGACTCGCTGCGTTCGATGATGGGCCTAGTCTCGCGACTGATCCCGGAAATTGAACTGCCCGCCGGCCTGAAGGGGCTGGAGGACAATGCCACGGCGGATGGCTTCGGCCTGAAGCAGCTGTTCTTCCGCATGGTGCGCCAGGCGATCTCGCACGGTCGGGTGCCGCTGGTGGTGAACATCGATGAGCGCGGCGAGCCGTATTTCTCGACGTATGCCACGCGCAACGCTATCAACTGGGACACCGCTGATCAGGGCGGCCGGCAGGATTTGGTCCTCTCGGTGTTCCGCGAGTTTCGCAAGAAGGGCGGCGATCGCTACAGCCACGACTGCGACACGGTTTTCCGTGAGTTCTTCATGAAAGACACTGTCTGCCACACCGCAGTGCGGAACGAAGGTGGGGAGCTGGTTGAGGATGAACGGCAGCTGGGCACCACTGGCACCGACAACCGACTGGTCAAAGGCCTGTCATACCTCCCGGTGATCTATTGCGGCTCGACCGACAACTCGCCGGAAGTGGACGAGGTGCCGCTGCTCACGATGGCGCGCGCCGCGCTGAAGTCCTATCAACTGAGCGCTGACTACTTCACTGCGCTACACCAGACCAGCCATCCGCAACCTTGGGTGTCTGGCCTTGATGATTCTGTGGAGCTGAGCGTGACCGGGCCATCTGCGGCATGGGATCTCGGTCCATCCGGTCAATGCGGCTATCTAGAGTTCCAGGGTGCCGGGATTGAAGCCGTCCGCAAGGCAATGGATGACCAGAAGAACGCGGCGCTTGAAGCGGGTGCCAAGGTCATGGATGTCGGCGGCACCGAGTCGGGTGAGGCGCGTAAAACACGTCAGAACGACCAGCACGCCACGCTGCACAGCATTGTCGTCACGGTGGCAGAGGCAGTGGAGCAGGGTCTGCGGTACGCGGCTGAGTGGAAGGGCTACGACCCCAAGCAGGTCAAGTTCAAGGTGAGCCCTGAGTTTGTGACCCCGGTGGTCGACGCCCAAGTGCTCGCCGAGCTGCTGAAAGGTGTGATGGCTGGCACGATCAGCGCCGACACCTACTGGCAGTACCTCACCACCGGCAAGTTGCCGGACCGCCCATATGAAGATGAAGCCGACCTGATCAGCGATGAGCGCGAGTCGGCCGGCATCAACCTGGACAAAGAAGATGCCAACGACAAGTCAGGCGCAGGCGGACAGCCAACTGCTGGAGCAGACGACCCGTCACTCGGTAATGCTGGAGCGGCTTAAGGCAGGCGAGGTCAAAAAGTTCGAGAAGTACCTGCGCCAGATCGACAAGCTGGTGCGCGAGCAGTTGACCCGCAAGGAGCTGACCACCTACAGCCGGGACCGTCTTGAGCAGTTTCTGGCCCGGGTGGACGGCAAACTGCTGGACATCTACAAGCCCTACGGCGACTTGGTGCAGGCCGATCTGGTCGACATCGCGCTGTATGAGTCGACCTTTGAGGCCAACAGCCTGAGCAATGCGCTGTCTATCGACGCGGTGGTGCCGACCAACACGGTGATCCGCGCGGCGGTGTTCTCCTATCCTCTGCAGGTGAAGGGCATCGATGGCGGCAAGCTGCTGAAGAGCTTCGTCAGTGGCTGGACGCGCACCGAGACGATGCGAGTCACGAACACAATCCGGCTCGGCTTCGGCCAGGGCCAGACCAACGCCCAGATCATCCAAGCGATTCGCGGCACCGCGGCGCAGAACTTCACGGACGGCATTCTGGCGGTGAGCAATCGCAACGCCGCCTCTGTGGTGCAGACGGCAATCCAGCATGTGGCCACCACGGCCCGGATGGAAACGCTGAAGGCCAATAGTGACGTGGTGCTGGGCTACCGCTGGGTGTCGACACTCGATCGCAAGACCTCACAGCAGTGCAAGGGCTTGGATGGCATGCGGTTCGACCTGGGCAAAGGGCCGCTGCCGCCGGCGCACATTAACTGCCGGTCAACCACCGTGCCGACAACGAGGCTTTCGGAGCTTTTCGCCAAGGACGCCACGCGCGCTTCGGTGGGAGACAATGGCGGTGCGCAGGTTGATGCCAGCCTGAACTATTACGAGTGGCTGGCAACTCAGCCGGCGAGCTTTCAAGATCATGCGTTGGGCCCTGTGCGAGCCAAGTTGTTCCGTGATGGCGGCCTGACGCCGGAGAAGTTCGCCAAGCTGCAGCTCGACAAGTCGTTCAAACCGCTGACCCTGGCGCAGCTTAAGGGAGCCGAACCTGACATGTTCATCCGAGCAGGCGTTACACTCGGCGCTCAACCAGACTGAGATACCGCATGCAGATCATAGTTGAGGACGGGAAGGGTAGACCGGACGCGAATAGCTTCGTGCCGCTGGAGAAGCTGACCTTCTACCGCGACTACTACGGCTTTCGATTCCCTGAGACTGAGGCCGATCAGGTCGCGTTGCTACTTCGCGCCGCGGCAGACATCAACGCCCGGCAGTGGAAAGGGCAAAAGGCTAATCCAGATCAGGCCATGGCCTGGCCTCGACGTGACTGCAAGATCGAATACCAGACGCTTCCCGAGACATTCGTGCCCTTTGAGCTTGAATGGGGCCAGGTACGGCTGGCGGTTGAACTGTACGCTGCCGAGCAGGGTTTTCAGCTCGAAGAGCCAACGCATTGCACGGAGCCAAACGGGCGACGAACTCGGCTCAATCGCGATACGCCGGGCATTCGCACACGCCCGCCGCCATATGCACCGAGTAGGGCGCAATTTGCCGATTATCTAGTGATGCGCGGGTTGCGGCTTGTATCCGAGTGAGTGTTGAATGTGCGCCTTTCTCGAAAGAAGGGGATCTCGTTTGGAAGAGTCAGAAATAGAAAAGCTGCTTGATATCGATGATCTGGATAAGCCGATTTATCGAATTTTTCCCCAATGGGCGCTCGCGGAAGCTCTTCGATTGAAGGAATTAACTTTGGTGCCTCCCCATTTTTGGGAGGATCCTTACGAGATTATTGAACGCAAAATTGCTGTGACCGTAATGGACGGTGAGATAGCTCGTCCGCAGATAATCCTTGGTGGTGGGCTTACTCCTGTTTTTGCTCAAAGCTGGTCGTCTACAGCGGAATCAGACACGCTTTTGCGAGCGTATTCGAGGGTAGTGAAACACCCTCATCATGGGCGGAACACTTGCCCTGGAGAAGAGGGCGTAAAAGTCAGAACCACTCCAAGGAAACTGATTAGGGCAGTTTTGGATGGCACCAACGGAACAGACGCCTCTCCGTTTATAGGGGATGTGCTCTATTTGTCGACCGAAGAGTTGCACAGTTGTTTAAGCGGCTTGATTGCTACAGCGGGGCCTCACGTCTTCGATGATCCGGCCAACAGGATTCGTTTGTTGATGCTGAAGCGAGACGGTTTTTCCCATGAAAGAGAAGTCCGAGTGGGGGTGATCGCTCCTCAGCCCAATGGGAGTTCGGTTTTTAAGGTAAAAATCGACCCTAATTCGATCTTTGAGGAGATCACTTTCGATCCAAGGCTTATTGAATTCGAAAGAAAAGAACGCATTCGAGACTTCGAGGAGCTGGGTTTTACCGGCACATTTGGAGAGTCAAATCTTTATCAGTCTGTGATCTTGGACATTAGAGTCCGCGTTGAAGGGACGTAAGCCCACACTCCGCATTTTGTTGTATTTCCGACCTCGGCCATGCCGGGGTTTTTTTATGCCCGTTAGGCGGGCCAACCAATCCCCAGGGGATACCCATGCCATTTGAATTTGACCCGGCCGCCGCTGGCCTCACCCTCGACGCAACTCAGACCGCAGCCCTTCAGGAGGCGCTTGGCGGAAAGGTTCAGGAGTATCTGGATAAGGAAGTAAACGGGCTCAAGTCCAAGAATCAGGAATTGCTGGGCTCTAACCGCACCATCAAGACCGAGCTGGACAAGCTGAAAGGTCAGTTTGAAGGCCTGGATATCGACGCGGTGAAAGGCTTGCTGGCCAAGGTAGGTCAGGACGAAGAAACGAAGCTGATTGCAGAAGGCAAACTTGACGAGGTGATCAACCGTCGAACCGAGCGCCTACGCACTGACTCCGAGAAGCAAATCAAAGCCGCCAATGAGCGCGCCGACAAGGCAGAAGCCTTCGCTGCCAAGTACAGCGATAAGGTGCTGGCCGATTCCATCCGCGCTGCTGCCATCAAGGCCGGCGCACTCCCCGAGGCGGCCGAGGACATCATCCTGCGCGCCCGGGGCACTTTCAAACTCAGTGAAGACGGCGAGGCAGTTGCCACGGACCGTGACGGCGAGGTCGTTTACGGGAAGGACGGGAAAACCCCGCTGTCGCCGCTCGAATGGGCGGAATCGCTGCGTGAAACAGCAACACACCTGTGGCCAAGGGCTCAGGGCGCCGGGCAGATCGGCGACAACGGTGGCAAGGCCACGAAGAAATGGGGCGAGTACACCGAGCAGGAGCGCGCCGCGCTGGCCCGGGACAACCCCGACGCATTCAAAAAACTCCAGGCCACCAAAGGAACCTAATCCATGGCAACTACCCAACTGACCGATATCTTTGTCGGTGACTACTACGCCTCGCTGGCACCGGTTAACAGCCCGGAAAAGACTGCTGTGTACGAGTCGGGTATCGTGACTCGCTCGCCTGTGCTGGATGCGATCGCCTCCGGCAGTCAAGGCACTGCTGAGATCAGCTACTGGCAGGATCTCAACGCTGATGAAGCCCCAAACATCAGCAACGATGACCCGAACGATCAGGGCGAAGTCGGCAAGGTTGAGCAGGACAGCATGCGTGCCCGTGTCCTGTACCTCAACAAAGGCTACGGCGTAACCGATCTGACTGCCGAACTCGCCAATACCGAGCCACAGCAGCAGATCCGTAACCGCTTCGGCACCTACTGGACCCGTCAGTGGCAGCGGTACACCCTGGGCGCCGCTCGCGGCATCATCGCCTCGAACATTGCCAATAACGGCGGTGACATGGTTATCGACGCGGGCGCGACCATCAACGCCAATGCCTTCCAAGACGCCGCGTTCACTGCGGGCGATGCTGCTGATCAGTTCGGCGCGATCGGCGTGCACTCGGTCGTGATGAACCAGATGGTCAAGCAAGACCTGATCGAGTACCTGCGCGACTCCGACGGCAAGATCATCCTGGCCACCTACCTCGGCAAGCCAGTCTTCATGGACGACGCTCTGGTGTATGGCGCTGGCAAGTACCTGTCTGTGTTCTTCGGCCAGGGCGCTTTCGGTTACGGCGAAGGCACGCCAAAGGTGCCGGTGGAACTTGAACGCAAACCGGGCGGCGGCAATGGTGGTGGTGCCGAAGTGCTGTGGGAGCGGAAGACCTACATCCTCCAGCCTGCCGGCTTCAGCTGGAAGGGTTCCGAGGCTCAGAACCTCAGCCCGACCGCCACTCAATACGCCGCTGCTGCGAACTGGCAGCGCGTGTTCAGCCGCAAGCAGGTTCCGTTCGCCGCTGTGATCAGCGGTACCACCACGCCGTAACTCGGCCCACACAACCTGGCGCCCGTATGGCGCCGGGATGCTTTTGAGGTGACTTATGAAAGTGATGTACACGGACAAGCCGGGCAAAGAGCGCGGCGTGTGCTACCGCCTGCTGAGCGAATTCTTCGGTGTCATCGGCTCCGCTACCGAGGTGGTCGTCGATGGCGATGCCCCGGGTATCGTCGATGCCTACCAAGCGGCTGGCATCAAGGTATCCGACGGCAATGAGCAGGAAGCCCCGGAAACCGACCCTCTGAAAATGAAGGTTCCCCAACTGAAAGAATGGCTGACCGAGAAGGGCATCGCCTTCGATCCGACCGCCAAGAAAGAAGACCTGCAGGCCTTGGTGCCGGCGGAATAAGGACAAGCACATGACTGACTTCATCACCGTCGCCGATGTTGACGCTCAGCTTGGTCCTGGCTGGGCCGGCACCGGTGATCCGGTCCTTGCTGTGACCATGGCCAACGCCTGGCTCACGGCCAAGATCAAGCGAGTTGTTCCTGATCCGGTTCCGACCGAGATCAAAACAGCCGGCGCCCAGGTCGCCAAAGAGGCGGCAGCGGGCAAGTTGTACACGGCAACGCAGAAGGAAGTGCAGAGCAAGACGGTTTCGGCGCAGTCCGGCACCTCTGTGAGCAAGACCTACGTGGCCGGATCTACTGATCAGTCGGCGGGTGTGAACTTCGCCCTAGCGCTGCTGGAGCCTTGGATCAAGCGCTCCGGCGTGATGATGCTCAAAAGGATCTGATCATGGGTATGCGTGAAGAGATCCAGGCTGAAATGGCTGAGGCGTTCGATGACCCCGAGGGCTTGGCCGACGCGGTAAAGCCAGTGGAGGGCGTACGCAAGGTCGCGGGCGAGTATGACCCCGACCTGGGCGGCGAGACGCCGGAGACCACAATCACGTACATAGGGCGCGGTGTTTTGGGCAGCTACCTGTCCAAGGAAATCGACGGCTCCCTCATCCAGACCAGCGACATGAAGCTACTAGTGCTGCAAAACGAGCTGTCCGTGTCAGAGGGCGGCATGCCGACGGCGGTACCGGCTGCCCCAGCCATCGGCGATATCGTCAACGGCATGCGCGTGATGAATGTGTCTGCCGATCCTGCTGACGCGACGTGGACAGCACAACTGAGGAAATGACATGGCCGCTCAATCCGGCAGCTTTGCCCTGAGCTTGGCCGAGTTCGCGGCGCAGACCAGCGAAGCGATCGATGCCAGTGTGCGCGAAATCATCATCGAGGTCGGGAGCAGCCTGATCCGCATGTCGCCCGTGGGTAACCCGGAGATTTGGGCTCAGAACGCAGTCGCGACCGAGTACAACAAAGCGGTCGACGAACACAACACAGCGCTGCGCAGCGATCCGTACAACCTGACCATGGGCGGCAGGCTCAAGAAAGGCCGCAAGCTCAACGACGGCATGGACGTCAAGGCGCCAGAAGGCTACGTCGGTGGCCGGTTCCGTGCGAACTGGCATATTTCCCTCGGTGTGGTCGAAAGCATCACCTTCGACGAGGTTGACCCGAGCGGGGCCGAGACTGTCGCTGCCCTGGTCGCAGCGATGAGCGATTTCACCGCAGGCCAGATGGCTTACATCATCAACAACTTGCCCTACGCGATTCCGCTGGAGTTCGGTCATTCGACCCAGGCTCCCGGCGGCATGGTTCGGGTAACCGTGGCTCGCTTCCAGCAGATCGTGCAGGAGGCCATCAGGAACAATCAGGTATGAGTCACGCACGCGCCCGTCAGGCCATCGAAACGAAGCTGGCCGCATGGTCGGCTGCGCGCCCAATACGAGTGGCCTACTCGAATCAGCCATTTACGCCGAATCCATCTGAAACCTATCTGCGGGCCTTCCAGCTACCAGCCAGCACCACTTGCCGTTATCTCGGCGGGGACGCCTACGAATACACCGGCGTCTATCAAATCAGCATCGTTTGTCCATCTGCCCAAGCCATGGCCACCGCAGAGACACTTGTTGAAGAGCTGACTCAACTCTTTCGTGTCGACACAACACTGGCCCGAAACGGATTCGATGGGCTCATCACGGAACCAGTAGATCAAGGGCCAACAATCACAGAGTCGGCGACCTACACGGTCCCGGCCAGCTTCACCTACGCAGGTGTCGCAGATCAACCGCCCGCTGGGGCATAACCTACCGCCGTCAGGCGGGCACTCAAGAGGAAACACACCATGGCCGCACGCTTCCCGCTGCCGAACGGCGCTGTGCTGGAGATCGCCAGCGTTATGGGATCCGCCGTTGCTTTCACTGCTTTGACCAATGCGAAACCACCGGTTGCTGCCTCTGTAGGGCACGACATTGAAAACGGCGACGTTTTGCTGATCAACTCCGGTTGGGCGCTAATCAATGACCGCGCAGTAAAAGCGTCCGGCGTTACCGCCGATGCTTTTGCCTTGGCTGGTCTCAATACCACCAACACCGACAAATTCACTGCCGGTGCTGGTTCTGGGTCAGTGATTCCTGTTTCCGGATGGACGCAGATCTCGAAAGTCACTTCTTTCACATCCTCCGGCGGCGAGCAGCAATACCAAACAGTCGGTTACCTGGAAGATGACGACGACAAACAATTTCCAACCAACCGCAACCCGACCACGATCACCATCGTGGTGGAGGATCAGCCGACCGCTCAATACGTCGAGACGGTCGAAGGCTTCGATGACACCAAAGAGCTGGCCGTCGTGCGCATGAAGTTGCGCAATGGCGATCAGATCCTCTACCCGGGTTATGTGAGCATCACTCCTGATCCGACGATGGAGCGAAACAACGTCATGACGCGAACCATCAGCATCGGGCTTTCTGCTCGCTCGCTCCGTTACCTGGCCGGCGCATAGGACTTCTCATGGCAAAGATTAGGATCGCTCAGAACCCCACGTTCAAAGCCTTCGTGCCCATTCCAATCGTTGGGTGTGAGCCCGAATCAATTGAGTTCACCTTCAAGTATCGCGATCGCCCGGCACTCGCCGCGCTGTTCGACGAGTGGAACAGGAAGGCGAAGGAAATGCGCGAGGGGTTCGGGGAAGGCACCACATTATCGGATGTCGTTGCTGCCGAAACCGAGTATCAGGTGCAGCAGATCAAGGATCTGGTAGCGGGCTGGGGCTTCGATGACAAGTTCGACGACAAGAGCATCCTTGCCCTTGTGAAGTCATGCCAAGGTACTGCCGAAGCGGTAGTGAATGCCTACCAGAGCGCATTCAATCAGGCCCGCTTGGGAAACTGAGGGCGGCCGCCGCGGCGTTGTACGAAAGCGGACCATCTGCTGAGCAGTTGGCAATCCTCGGGCTGACGGCTGCCGATTTGTCGGGTGACGATGTAGAGGTCTGGCCATGCAACTGGCCGGCCTTCCTCCTGTTCAACCGAATGTCCACGCAGTGGCGGGTCGGCACCGGTGGCGCAATCGGCCTCGATTACAACTGCATTCGCGACGTCGCCGAATTCCTCGGCATCAAGAAAAAGAAACTCGCTGAAATCTTTCCTGACCTTCAAGTGCTGGAAGGCGAAGCCCTGCGCGTAATGGCGGAGGAAAGGGAAAACAGCCCGTAATCACGGGCACTTATTCAAGGTGAGTCGATGAACATTGCAGAACTCGGCGTCAAGATCGACTCGGCCGATGCAATCGAGGCCAAAACGAGCCTGGATGAAATGGCGAAGGCCGGCGGCCGGGCAGAGCAGTCCGCCGTTTCGCTGATGAACGAAATGCAGGCGCTGGAGAAGTCGCTTTCCACCAGCGCCAAGACCACGCAGGACCTTGCCAAACAGCGTGATGCGTTGGCCAAGCTGACCAAGACCGGCGCTTACGGCGAGGCTGAGGCCGCGAATATCTCGGCGCAGCTCGACAAGCAGCAGGTGGCTCTGGCCAAGTCGGCAATGGATGAACAGAAGGCACTGAACAGCCTGCTGGGCGCCATTGACCCGGCACGTGCCGCGCTGGCGAAACTCGATACTCAGGTCGAGCAACTGGGCAAACATCTGGATGCCGGCCGCATCAGCCAGGACGAGTACAACACCGCCCTGAGCAAGATCGACAAGGACTACGACAAGCTCAACAGAACCACCACCAGTTTCGACAAATTGCGACTCGGCACGCGCCAGGCGCAGGAAAACGTGGTGCAGCTGGGGAATGCGCTGTCTTCGGGAGACTGGGGTAGCGGCGTTCGCGCAGTCGCACAACTGGGCGCTGGTGCGGGTGAGGGCGCGGCGGGACTGCTCGCCATTCTTGGCCCTCTTGCGCTAGCCACCGCCGCAGTGGGTGGGCTGGCATACGCTTTCTACAAGGGGAGCGAAGAGCAGGACAGCTACAACAAATCGCTAATCCTCACCGGCAATTACGCCGGTGTGAGCGCCGGGCAATTGGGCGACATGGCCCGTCAGGTCAGCGCAACCGTTGGCACCACTGGCCAAGCCGCAGCCGTGCTGGCTCTGCTTGCCGACAATGGCAAGATTGCCGGCGAGAGCTTCACCGGAATCACCCAAGCCGCCGTGTCGATGCAGGAAGCGACAGGCAAGGCAGTGAGCGAGACAGTTGCCGAGTTTTCCAAGCTCGCTGACGACCCGGTCAAGGCGTCTGCCGCGCTGAATGATCAGTACCACTACCTGACCGCGTCCGTTTACTCGCAGATCGCTGCACTGGAGAAGCAAGGCGACCATGCAGGCGCTGTGAAGCTGGCCACTGAGTCTTTCGCCGACGCCATCAACGAACGCACACCGAGGATATTGGAAAACCTCAGTTTCTGGGAAAGGGGTTACAACGCCGTTGCGCGCGCCGCAGATGGGCTGAAAAATATCGGGCGACCTGATATCGGCGCAGACATCGAGCAAGCCCGCCGCGATTTGGCCGGCGCACAGGCTGGCAATGTCGGCCTGTTCCAGAATAAGCAGGAGATGATTGATCTCTACCAGAATCGTCTCAATATGCTTGAGGATCAGAAGGCTGCTGAAGCGGATATCGCCAAATGGCAAGGAGAGCAGGCGAAAGCTCAGGGCGATGCCGTCTCCTCAATGGCGAAGGTCGACGCACTCACCAAGTCAGCATGGACGAATGAGCAGAAACGTACCGACGCGATCAAGGAGTACAAGCGGCAGCTCGAAGACATCCGCAAGGTAGCGCCGAACGATCCGCGCCTGAATCAGGCCGCAATCGACAAGAACTTGGCGAACATCAATGACCAGTTCAAGGACGCGAAAACGGCAGGCACTCAGGTCGATCTGACCGGCTTCAACAACGCCAAGAACAACCTCGCAGCCATCAGTGAAGAGTACAAAAACGCCCAGAAGGAACTGGACGCAGCACAGAAGGCTGGACTCGTTTCTCAAGCCGACTATGCCCTGAAGCGCGAAGCGCTGATCGGTAACGAGCGCGACGAGGTGACCGCAGCCTACGAGGCTGAGATCGCAGCGCTGGAATCTGCCAAGGCGAAAAAAACCACCTCTGCTGCGCAAGGCATCCAGCTCGACCAGAAGATCGCCGACGCGCGCGCGGGGATGGTCAAAGCGCAGAAGGACGCGGACAGCCAGCTCGAGGTACTGGCCACGAATGAAACCGGCCGCCTTGCCCGGCAAGAGCGGGCGATCACGACCTACGTTCAGGCGTTGGCTCAGCAGCAGCGCGCACTGGAGCTGGCAGGGCAGCGCGCAGTGCTTGGCGTCGGACAGGGCGACCGCAAGAACGCGCTCAACAATGAGCTGAACAGCCAGCAGGACCGGTTCGCTCAGCAGTCGCTGGAACTTGCAAACCAGAAATCCGATCCGTCGCGGAACATGTCGGAGGAGGAGTTCGCTCGGAAGTCGCAGGCTCTGGCTGATGCGAACAAAGCTGCCACCGACCAAATCCGCCAGAACTACGCGGATGTGGAGGCTGCACAGGGTGATTGGACGAAGGGCGCAACATCGGCCTGGGCCAACTACTTGGATTCGGCGAGCAACATTGCCGGCCAGACGAAAACCTTGTTCGGCAATGCCTTCAGCTCGATGGAGGACGCAATCGTCAACTTCGCCATGACCGGCAAGCTTTCGTTTGCTGACTTCACCAAGTCGATTCTCGCGGACATGGCGCGTATCGCTACCCGTCAGGCCAGCTCGGCGTTGCTGAGCAGTCTCGTCGGCGCTGCCACCAGCTACTTCACTGGCGGTGGTGGCGGTAATGGGCTGGCGGCTGGCTCAGCAGGTGCAACGTCGTCGAATCTCGGCGCGTCCTCGGCAGGTTACTCCAGCACCTACTTCCCGCAGGCGCTCGGCGGTGCCTGGTCGTCGGGTGTGCAGATGTTCGCCAACGGCGGCGCCTTCACCAACAGCATCGTCAGCGCGCCGACCGCGTTCGGCATGGCCGGCGGCCGGGCGGGCGTCATGGGGGAGGCGGGGCCGGAGGCGATCATGCCGCTGACCCGGACTTCCAGCGGCAAGCTGGGTGTTATCGCTGCCGGCGGAGGCTCGGGCACTGCGATCAGCATCAATGCACCGGTCACGGTAGTGACCGAGGATCGCAGCTCCGAAGGCATGCAGATCGATCAGCAAGCCCTGTCGAGAACCCTACAGTCGCAGATGCAGGCGGTGGCCGAAAGAGCCGTCGCCGACTCTTGGCGCGCGGGCGGTACCAGCTTCCGAAATGCAAATGGGAGGGCCTGATGGCCATCGAGAAATTCACCTGGCCAACCGAGCGGGGGGAAACGCCCGATATCAATTATCGGGTGCGCACCTCGAAGTTCGGCAATGGCTATGCGCAGAACATTGGCGACGGCCCGAACAACAAAGAGGACTCGTATCCGATCACCTACGCCGGTCAGAAGGCCATGGTGCTGGAGATCATGGCGTTCCTCGACCGGCATGCCGGGGCAAAGGCGTTCCTCTGGACAACGCCGCTCGGCGAGCTTGGGCTGTTCACCTGCAAAAATCCTGCTCCCACACCAATGGGTGGAGGGGTCTTCAAACTCACCGCTACGTTCGAGCGGGCATTCCAACCATAAGGGGTAATCATGCCGCTGATCAGTGACATCCAGGTGCTTGAGCCTGGCAGCGAAGTGCTGCTCTTTGAATTGGACGGCACGGACTATGGCGCCGACGTGCTGCGCTTTCATGGGCACGCGATTCCGCACACGCCTGCAGAGTTGATCGCGGCTGGCGCCGATGCCGATCAATTGCCGGCAAAGGCCATCTACTGGCAGGGCAACGAGTACAGCGCCTGGCCGATGCAGATTGACGGCATCGAGGCGAACGGCGACGGCACTGCCGTCCGGCCCACTCTTTCGGTGGGCAACGTCTACGGGCGGATCACTGCGCTCTGCCTGGCATTCGAGGATCTGCTCGAGTTCAAGCTGACGATGCGCCACACCTTGGGCACCTACCTCGACGCGTCGAACTTCCCGGCGGGCAATCCAACGGCAGACCCAACCCAAGAGACGATTGAAGTCTGGTACATCGACCAGAAGACAAACGAGGACGGGGAGACGGTCAGTTGGGAGTTGGCCAGCCCGGGCGACGTCGGTAATGAGTCCATTGGCCGGCAGGCCACGACGCTGTGCCATTGGTGTCTCACCGGTGGATATCGCGGGCCGAACTGCGGTTACACCGGCCCGTACGTCACGAAGGATGGCGTGATAACCGACAACCCCGAATTGGACGAATGCGATGCCACGCTCGGCAAAGGCTGCACCCCGCGCTTCGGCGAGGGCAACCCGCTGCCGTTCGGTGGCTTCCCGGCCGTTTCCCTGATCGCACGGAGCTGACATGCGAAAGCACATCTTGAGCGCGATCCAGGCGCATGCGGCAGCCGAATACCCGAAAGAGTGCTGCGGGCTCCTGCTGGCTGTTGGCCGCAAGCAGCAGTACTACCCGTGCCGCAACGTCTCTGTCGAACCGAACGAGGAGTTTCGCATCGACCCGGAGGAGTACGCCGCGGCCGAGGACATCGGCGAGGTGATCGGTGTGTTTCATTCGCACCCGGACGCCACCAGCCGGCCTTCGCCGCGCGATCTCGCTATGTGCGAAGCGACTGCGTTGCCTTGGCACATCCTGAGCTGGCCCGAAGGTGATCTTCGGACGGTCATACCTTCCGGCGAGGTGCCGCTACTGAAGCGGCCTTTCGTCCACGGCGCGTGGGACTGCTGGCAGGTCTGCGCAGACTGGTACAAGCGCGAATGGGGGCTGGAGTTTGAAGCTTTCAAGCGCGCCGATGGTTGGTGGGAAAGCAAGGACAACACCAGCCTGTACGAAGCGAACTACGAGGCAGCCGGCTTCTACCGCGTCGACCAGCCACAGCGCGGCGACATGATCGTTATGGAAGTAGGGCGCACTGTTTACCCAAATCACGCTGGGATCTTCCTCGGCGCCGATCCGGCTTTGCCCGGCGAGGATGCCGCGACGTTCGGCCCCGGCCCGTTTCTCCTGCATCACCTGTACGGTAGGCCGTCGGAGGTCATCGTGTTCGGTGGGCCATGGCTAGACCGAATGCGCCTTATTCTGAGGCATAAAGATGCAATCTACCCATGGCGGAGATAAGTTACACCCAGTTTGGCTATGAACTTTCTGCGATGTGCGAGATTTTTAATTGTCGGTTTTAAGCGGGGGGACTTTGCGCTCTTCTAGGCTGATTTCGGGCGCCTTAACATTCGTGGTTGGTATTTCCTTAATCGGAATTCCGTTTGCATCGAACGACTCATGTGGTTTTGAGTTTAATGAATTGCTGAGAGAGTGGAAAAATGAAAAGCCCCCTAAAGTTATTGCGAGGACGATAGTAAGTGCGGTTCCTCCGATCACTATCCGTTGTGCGTTTTTTCTAATTTTCTGATACTCGAGTTCACCCGTCTTTACCAGGTCCCAAGTTGTTTTCAATAATGGAGCTGCCGCGGATCTAATGTCGATGCAGCAGTTAAAAGCAGCTTGGTAATCGCCATTGTTGAATTCCTCTCTTGCTTTATTAATATGAACCATAAGTATGGCTTCTGGGCTATCAGGTTTTTCCTTGATGTGATTTGGATTGAGCCTCAACTGGATTTTTGTCATGTTGCCAATTGCTTTATCGAAAGCATCCTTCGAGAGTTTCAGCCAAGCTTGTGTGGATTTGTATGCCACTTCATAGGGTTGCTGATCCGTATTAAATCGTCTCACCTCTATTCTCACGAGTTCCTGAACCGCGGATGTATAATCTGCGATTTCTTCTCTCAAACCATCTACCCATGCTAAGCGAAATTCCGAAACCTTATTCTCTTTGGCGCTCACCATGTTGAGGAATGAAAAAAAACCCGTAAGAAGCGCTGCGGTTACTACACCGAAAGCGATATATATCGTGGGGGGGATGGTTAAATTTTCCATATACATAACACTCACAGTTTTCGAAAAATTAAAATTCTCGATCAAGGCCAAATGCTACTATTGCTGGATCCAATTCCTCTACTGGGCATTTATCCATGCTGGATGTCCAGACAGTTTGCGTGATGATATCGTGCACTCTTTCTCACAGGAGTGACCTGCATGAAACTGATCGTAGGAGCGCTGGCGGTAGCGCTGTTGGCGGGGTGTGCCTCTTCTGCAATTCCGGTTAGCCAGGCTGATCCGGTGCCGCGGGATGAGCTGTACGCCTTTCAAAATAAGCCGGGCGGCGAAAGCGGCAAGGTGACGGTCGTCCGGGACTCGGGAATGGTTGGGTCTGGTTGTGACATCGTGGTTTACGTCGATGGCCGGAAGGCGGCAAAGATCGGAACCGGACAGCGCGCTTCCTTTTACCTGCCGCCGGGCAACCCAAGTATCGGAGCAGGCCTTGCCGGCTCTGGGCTCTGTGGCGGGGCAGCCATCCGTACGATCTCTGCCAATGTGCAGGGTGGCAAAGAAAGCCTCTACCGAATCAGTGGAGACATGAGCGGTTTTTTCATTGGCCCTTACGTCGATTATCAGTAAGTGAATTTGCAATCAGCCGCCTTCGGGCGGTTTTTTTATGCCTGGAGAAAGTTATGCAGTCGATCGCCGCTCACTATCAGCCGATGACCACAATCAAGCTATCCGGGTCTCTGGCGGCCAAGTTTGGCAGAGTTCATCGTCGAGTCTTGGATTCTGGCCAGACTTGGGAGGCATTCCGAGCGTTGAAGGCGACGCTTGAAGGATTCAAGGAGGAGATACAGCGCCTTGATCGGCTGGGTATGCGCTTCGCGGTGTTTCGCAATCGAAAGAACGTTGGCGAGACGGAATTTGGCTTGGGTGGGGCGACTGACATTCGAATCGTGCCGGTCATTCACGGAAGCAAGAAAGCCGGGTTGATTCAAACCATTGTCGGTGCGGTTCTGATTGTTGCGGGTACGTTTTTATCGACAACTCCCTTCGGGGCGCCGCTGATCGGCGCGGGTATTGGCTTGGTCGCGGGCGGTGTGATTCAAATGCTGAGCCCCCAAGCCTCAGGCCTGAAGCAAAGCGCATCCCCCGAAAACTCCCCGTCCTATGCCTTCGGCAGCGCCAAGAACACCACCGCCAGCGGAAACCCCGTGCCGATCTGCATCGGTGAACGCCGGTGGGGTGGCATGATCATCTCGGCTTCGATCCTGGCTGAAGACAAAACTTGACTAAAGTTTTCTCAGCGTTGATCTTGCCGCAACCATCAGTCAATTGGATTCTTTTGAAAATGGAAAAGCGTGAAATGTGTGGCTGGTGCACCCCGGTCGGAGTAGATCCGACGCTTTCTACCGTATGGTACAAACTACCAGCAGAGATAGATGACGCAGACGTCTTGGCTACCAAGTGGGTTTTAGTGCCGCAAAATGATGGAAGTGCTTTTATTTTTGCAATCGATGAGTGGGTAAAATCATCCACCGAGTCCGGGCCTTATGAATGGCGAGTTCGTTTTTGCAAGCGCAACTCTCTCTCGCCTCACGTAACGAATCATTATCTTGAGAGTGCGCAGAAAAATAATGGTTTTTCAGTTGGAGGGGCCTTTAGTAGCGGTATGAAATACGCTAATGCAGGAGACGTACTCGGCGGTCTTTCGATTTATGAGCTTGGTGGAGAGCCGAGACTCTCGTTGTCTGATGCGCAAGACGCGGTTGCGAAATACTACGGCGTTGATTCAACCCAAGTTTTTATAAACATCCAAAGTAAATAGTAATCCATATTCGTTGAAAACCCGCCATTGGCGGGTTTTTTTATGCCTGGAGGAAAGCATGGGCGCAGCAGCAAAGATCGATATCCACGGCGAGAAGGGCGGCAGCAGTAAGCCGAACTCGCCAGTCGAGGCCAGCGACAGCCTGCGCTCGACCAACTTGGCAAAGCTGCTCATCGCCGTGGGCGAGGGCGAGTTCGACGCGGTACCTACCGAGTACGACATCTATCTCGACAACACGCCGATCCGCGATGCCAGCGGCAACTACAACTTCCCTGGTGTGAAGTGGGACTGGCGCCCTGGCTCAGTGAACCAGACGTACATACCCGGCATCCCGTCCGTGGAGAATGAGACGTCGCTGAATGTCGAGCTGCGCAGCGATGCGGCGTGGGTGCGTTCCATCACCAACACCCAGCTGTCGGCTGTGCGCGTTCGCTTGGCCTGGCCAGCTCTGCAGCGCGCTGACGATGAAGGCAATGTCGGTGGTTACCGTATCGATTACGCGATCGATGTGGCCACCGATGGAGGCGCCTACCAGCAGGTGCTGGTGGACGCCGTCGACGGCAAGACCACCACGCGCTACGAGCGCTCTCGCCGCATCGATCTGCCGGACGCCACCACAGGCTGGCAGATCCGCGTGCGCCGCCTGACGCTGAACCAGAACAGCAACAAGATCGCCGACACCATGCTGGTCGCCGGTTACACCGAAGTCATCGACGCCAAGCTGCGCTACCCGAACACCGCGCTGCTCTACATCGAATTTGACGCCGAGCAGTTCACCAACATCCCGGCGGTGACCGTGAAGTGCAAGGCGCGGCGCTGGATGGTACCGAGCAATTACGACCCCATCCTGCGCTCCTACACCGGAACGTGGGACGGCTCGATGAAATCAGCCTGGACGAATAACCCGGCGTGGATCACCTACGGCGTGTGCACCAACGACATGTTCGGTCTGGGCAAGCGCATCAAGCCGTTCATGGTCGACAAGTGGGAGCTCTACCGGATCGCCCAGTATTGCGATCAGATGGTGCCGAACGGGCTTGGAGGTCTGGAGCCGCGCTTCCTCTGCGATATGAACCTGCAGGGCAAGGCTGACGCCTGGTCGCTGCTGCGCGATATCGCCGGCATCTATCGGGGCATGACTTACTGGGCGCAGGGACAGCTGGTGATGCAGGCCGACATGCCGCGCGCGCAGGATTTCGACTACGTCTTCACTCGCGCGAACGTTATCGACGGCAAGTTTTCGTATGGCAGCGCCTCGGCGAAGACGCGTTACACCCGTGCGTTGGTCAGCTACGACAACCCTGCAAACAACTACGACACAGACGTCATCCCTTTTGCTGACCTCGAATTGCAGCGCCGCTACGGTGATCGCCCGACCGAACTGAGTGCCATTGGTTGCACTCGCGCATCTGAGGCCCAGCGTCGCGGCAAGTGGGCGATCCTGAGCAACAATCAGGATCGCACCGTATCGTTCAAGACCGGCATGGAAGGCGTGATCCCGTTGCCCGGGCACATCATTCCGGTGGCGGATTCGCTGCTCGCTGGGCGTGAAGTTGGCGGGCGTATCTCGGCCGCGTCTGGCCGCGTGGTGACGCTCGACCGTGACACCCAAGCCAAGGTCGGTGACCGCCTGATCATCAACCTGCCGGGCGGCCGCGCAGAAGGTCGCACCGTGCAGAAGGTTATCGGGCGCGACGTGACCGTCACCACGAACTACAGCGAGCCGCCGATCGCGCAACTGCAATGGGCGCTTGATGCCAATGACTTGGCGATTCCGCTGTACCGCGTGCTGCGCACCAGGCGCACCATCGAAGGCGATTTTGAAATCAGTGCGCTGCAATACGACCCAAGCAAATTCGCCTACATCGACACCGGCGCCCGGCTTGAAGAGCGACCAATCAGCGTGATTCCGATCACGGTGGTGCCGGCACCGGCGAGCGTAACGCTGGTATCCACTTCGGCGGTTGTCCAAGGGTTGGCCGTGGCCACCATGACCATCAGCTGGCCTGCCGTGCCTGGTGCTGTGGGCTATGACATCGAGTGGCGCAAAGACAGCGGCAACTGGATCAAGCTGCAGCGCACCGGCATGACCAATGTCGATGTCGTTGGGATTTACGCGGGCGCCTACGTGGCCCGGGTGCGGGCGGTGAGTGCGTTCGATATCACGTCGATCTGGCGCAATTCGATCCTGACCAATCTCAAAGGCAAGCAGGGATTGCCGCCGGCTCTCAGCTACCTGAATGCCACGCCACTGCTGTTCGGCATCTACCTGAAGTGGGGTTTCCCTGCCGGCGCGGAGGATAGCCAAAGGACTGAAATCTGGTACAGCCAAACCACCCAACTCGACATGGCTACCAAACTGACCGACCTGGCTTACCCGCAGAGCGATTTCTCCATGCTCGGCCTGCGCGCCGGCGTGACGTTCTACTTCTGGGGGCGGATCGTCGACAAGATCGGCAACATCGGGCCGTGGTATCCGATCGGCATCGGTGTGCAGGGGCAGTCGAGCTCCGACGCTGCGGCCATTCTGGAAATGATCGCCGGGGAGATTGGGCGTACCGAGTTGGGCAAGGACATCCTCGAGGAGATCGACAAGATCCCGGGCCTGCAAGAGCAGATCGATGCACTCGACGGGCTGAAGGGTTACGACCCGGAAGCGACCTATGAGGAATACGATCTTGTGGTGGTTGGCAAGCGGATATATCAAGCAACCGACCCGGTTCCGCTCGATACCCCTCCGCCTAACCCTGCTTACTGGCTCGACGTTGGGCAGACAGTGCAGACGGCAAACGGCTTGGCTCAGCAGGTTCAAACCAACACTGCCGACATCACCGAAATCGACGGCGTGGTGACTGCGCAAGCGACAGCTTTCCAAGCACTGCGGGCCTCCTACCGCGACGAAGATGGAGAGGGTGACGCACAGGATGCCTTGCGTGGCTGGAATGCTACGACCAGCTTTGCTGAAGAAGTAAAGGTCCGGGCCTCGCAAAACAGCGCGCTTACCCAGCGGGTAACAACGCTTGATTCCGAGGTGGGTGAAAACGCTGCAAACCTGACCGAGTTGGAGCGTACGGTCGCCACGAACGAAGAGGCCACTGCCACCAAAATCTCGCAACTGACAGCAACGGTCGGAGACAACACATCCGCCATCCAGGAGACTGCCGAGGCTTTTGCCGATCTCGATGGCAACCTGAAAACGATGTGGTCGGTGAAGATGTCGGTCACCGCGAATGGTCAGTACGTGGCTGCTGGCATTGGCTTGGGCATCGAGAACGTGAACGGTGTTTTTCAGAGCCAGTTCCTGGTTGCGGCGGATCGGTTCGCCATCGTCAACACGATTGCTGGCGGCGCGATCTCGGTGCCGTTTGCAGTGCAGGGCGGCCAGGTGTTCATGCGCTCAGCGTTCCTGCAGGACGGCAGCATCACCAATGCCAAGATCGGCAACTTCATCAGCTCGAACAACTATATCGCCGGCCAGCAAGGCTGGATTCTCAATAAAGACGGAACGCTGGAGATCAACGGCATCGTGCCCGGACAGGGCCGACTGGTGATCAACTCGCTGAACGTCTCGGTCTACGACGCCAACAACGTGCTGCGTGTCCGTCTCGGCTATCTGGGGTAATCAATGGCTCTATTTGGTCTGCGTGTCTTTGACGAGAACGGATTTCTCGCCATGGACACAAACTCCTTTACGTACCAGGTGCTTTGGCAGGGCGTGATTGACTTCAGCGGAACGGTGCCCAGCTACACCTTGAGCATTCCCGGATTCAACCCGGCCAACTGCGTATTCATGATCATTCCGACGAGGGCGCAAGACGTGCAGTCATCGGAGTTAGACGGGAGTGGTAACACCAAATCGTATCCCTATGTCACCACGGCTGTAGGCCAGGTGACAGTTCTGCCGAAAAACCCTTCCTCTAGCGCTTCGACGTTGCAATCCAGAGTCGTGGCCAAGGGGTACGCGATCAGGTACGGGACATGACTTACGGCTTTCAGAGCTTCAACGACAATTTATTTGTTCAAATCGACTCAGATGCACCGAGGCTTTGCGTTTTGGCGAAGGGGAGTTACTCCGGTACGACCGACGCAGTCGTCGCATTCCCCCGCGTCATCACAAGCGCAGATCCTCCCATGGTGTTTATCCGACCGGATCAGACGGGTTCGATTCAGGTGCCGATATCGGTTTGGTTCATGGGTGGGTCAGGCGGCTGGACTGGGTTTGCGATGAAGGCGTCAAACGTCAACTCCACGCTGAGCGGCCTGTATTTCGTGTCCGCGTGGGCATCCATGGGCACGGCGATCTACGGCATGAGGCTGTGGGATGCCGCGGGAGCGCTGGTCTACGACAGTGGCGCACCGGCGGTGGTCGTGTCTTTCGCCGCCGGTAACTGGACCTATTTCGGTGACGAGGTTTTGCCTGTAGGTCGGCGGTATATCTGGGGGATTTCCAAGGCGCTTGGTGCGGGGGAGTACGTTTCTCTTAACCCTTTCACCATGAACTGCCATAACAACGCTACCGGCGGCGGCTGCGCGATCGGCGTGGATTACGCCGCGGGGCGAATCATGATGTACAGCCTAGCCACCACTGCCTGGACTGATCAGGGCCACCGGCCATTCCTCTGCGCCAAATTAGTGGCCTGACCCTCAAAATCTGGAGAAATAAATGACCTGGTACAAATCAGGAACGGTGTCTGTCACCCAAAATTCCAGTGCCGTGATCGGGACCAGCACTGCTTTCATCGCGAATAGCCGCGTGGGTGATGCCTTCCGGGGGCCGGACGGCAACTGGTATGAGGTCGTCAACATCGCGAGCGACACCGCGCTGGCCATCTCGCCAAACTATCAAGGGCCAACTACCGCTGGCGGAGTGTATGCGCTGGCGCCGATGCAGGGCTATGTAAAGGCAACTGCCGATGCACTCCGCAAGGCCTCAACAGAAGTAGGCGACGCGCTGGATGGGCTGGAAGAAAGCGTGCTGCAGGCGGCAGACTCTGCAGCAGCGGCGCTCGCTTCCAAAAATGCCGCTGCGACGTCAGAGTCCAATTCCGGTACGTCCGCCGGTGCTGCGCTGAGTTCAAAGAACGCGGCAGCAACATCGGAAACCAATGCGGCTCAGTCAGCCTCGGCGGCGCTCGCTTCCAAGAACGCCGCGGCGACCTCCGAAACGAATGCGGGCAATTCGGCTTCCGCCGCTTTGGCTTCCAAGAACGCAGCTGCGCTCTCTGAAACGAATGCTGCTGCCTCCGCCGCAACGGCTGCCGCGTTGGGTGTCGGCCCGGGCTACATCGATGGCTTGATTCCGGTTTGGAACTCGAGCAGTTCGATCACCATTCCCCCGGGTGCGGCTTTCATTCAGAGTTCGAACAAGGTGCTGCGCCTTACGTCACCCATCACTTTGACGGGAATAGGTGGGCTCACCCCCGACGTCTTTTATTACCTCTATCTCTACGACAATGCCGGGACTTCCGCGATTGAACTCTCTGCTGTCGCGCCCGCCGCACCGTACTCGGGAACGGCGCGGTCAAAAACTGGCGACACTTCCCGGAGGTTTGTTTGCGCACTGCGATCTGGAGCGGGCGGGACGCTTTACGGGTTTCAGATAAGCAATGCTGGAACGCTTTTGTACGGTGCGGCAACGTCAAGCGCGCCTTTTCGGCGTCTTGCTGGTGGAACCGCTACGGCGTACACGGTGGTTTCTCTGGCCCCGGTTGTACCCATCACCAGCCAAACACCTGTGCTTCGTTGCACCGCCACGGGCGTTGTCTCGCAACTTTCGATCCCCTCGGCCGGTTCGGGTGCGATGGCGCTTTTCGATGTGGGGTCGCGTTACCAGTTCGAGTTTGTCACTGACGCCTCACAAAACGTGACCTATGCCAACACTAACACCGGCGGAACCCTCTTCATCGATGTCTGCGGCTATGGAATGGAGCGCTGAATATGCCTTATGCAATTACTGAAACTGGCTGGCGCGGTATCGAAGAGGGCTGGGCGGTAGATCCCGGGGAGACTTACGTGGAGGAACTGCCGGACTGGTTGACTCAGAAGGTCGCGGTCGATGAATTGGTAAGGGACGCGAAGGCTTCACTGAGTGGACTGGTGCAGGAAGCAAATACGGCCATCAGTCCATTACAGGCCGGCGTTGATCTGGAAGAAATCAGTGATGCCGATCGGAATCGCTGGAAGGCGTGGAAACGCTACCTGATTGCACTGAGCAAAACGCCAGAACGTGAAGGCTGGCCGGCGAACCCGGACTGGCCTGAAACCCCTGAATCCTGATAGCCCGCCATTGAGCGGGCTTCTTTTTGCCTGGAGAAAAGCATGACTGTCACTGAAAAAGACCGAGACATCCTCGCCCGCACACTTTGGGGTGAGGCGCGCGGCGAAGGAACTGCCGGCCAGATCGCCGTGGCCTGGACGGTTCGCAACCGTGTTTTCGATGGCAAGACGAATTCTTGGTGGGGCGAGGGTTACGCTGGGGTTTGCCAGAAACCGTACCAGTTCAGTTGCTGGAACAAGTCCGATCCGAACTATCAGTTCCTCATCGGCGTGAAGCAGATCCCGTTCCGCGAACTGGCGCAGGCACGTATCGCTGCTGACAAGGTGATCGACGGCGCGGTGCCAGATCCTACCGGCGGCGCCACGCACTATTACGCGACCAGCATCAAGGCACCGGCCTGGGCAGCGAAGGCAAAGCAGACTCTTCGTCTGGGCGGCCACGTCTTCTTCAAGGACGTTCCATGATTGCGGTGCCGTGGAAGGTTGTAGGCGCGCTGGCGCTCGTCCTCGCCGGCTTTGGCAGCGCTTGGCAGTTTCAGGACTGGCGGTATGGCCAGCAACTTGCCGAGCAGGACAGGCTGAGCGCCGAAACTCTCAATCAACTGGCCGTGGTCGGCGCCACCGCGCAACAAGCCGAGCAGGACAAGCGCATCGCGCTCGAGCAGAAGCTGGTGGCCAGCGATAAAACCCACTTCGAGAAAATGACCAATGCACAAAACGATCAGGCTCGCCTGCGCGATCGCCTTGCCACTGCTGATGTGCGGCTGTCAGTCCTCATCGCCGCGGATTCAGCCGGTGGCTGTTCAGTGTCTGCCGCCACCGGCGCCGGCGGCGTGGATCATGCAGCCGTACGCGCCCGACTTGACCCGGCGCATGCTCAACGAATTGTCGCCATCACCGACACCGGCGACCGTGGACTGATCGCGCTACAGGCATGCCAGGATTACGTGCGGTCGGTTTCGCGCTGATGAGGGAAGGGGTCTTTGAACGGACTGTCTCCATTGAGGATTCGGATCTGGGTAGTCAGCTCGCTGATGTGCCTGCCTTTCGCCATCAACTCCCAGTTGCTTTTCGTCTCGATATCCACGGCGCGCCGCTTGGCGTCCGCCGCCTCGGTTTCGGCTGATACCAGCTTTGTGCGCAACGAAGCCATTTCCTGCCTGAGTGCGTCATTATCTTTGACCAAGCCCTGAATGTTCTCCAGTGCTCGGTCCAGCTTGAGCGTCAGGGATTCGAATTCGTTTTCGTACATCCGGAGCTGGTGCCGGCAGGTCTCGATAGGCTCAGGGTTCCCGAGCCAATCGTCTGTGTCTTCTATATAGAGGGGGTCCACGGAGGTGCCTTGCTGATTACTGTTTGGATATACAGTAATCGAGGCGAGGCAGCCGGGCGAGGGGGAGGCGACGAAGTGTCAGTCAGGGGTCATCAATACAGCCAAAGTCATCTTGATGAACTCTTCATTTTTGTCGATCGCCCATAGGGCGCCGCGGACGTTCTCGGCGACGTCGGCCGATCCACGCTGCTCGACCCAATTCGATAGCTCCATGATGGCGGCTTCGAGGGCGAGCTGATTTTCGTTGATCTTGAATAGCAGGGAAGGGAGCAGATCTGAATTCGGCATATTGGTTTCCTCCGTGGACGAAACCAGAGTAGCAGGGGGATTCATTGTCGGCAGAACGCCGGAGGAGGGTAAACCGCTGAATCATGCAGAATCGGTATACCGCGAGTCTGCAATAGCCGATAAGACAAGAAACTTTACGTGGATTTCAGAGCCTTTTTTTCGGGCCGCAATCATTTCAAGAGATGCGGAAACATTGGGCTGCATGGCAGCCTTTCAAGGTTGATTGCGGACCAGAAAACCTATCACAAGGTGCGGCCTGATTGATTTTCACTCGGGACTTAAAATCCCCCGCTCGTAAGGGCGTGCCGGTTCGATTCCGGCTTCGGGCACTATGAATATCAAGGGCTTGCATGAATGTCTTCATGCAAGCCCTTATTTTTTGCCTTGAGTAAAATAAGTTGCAGACATTAAAAAAGGGTCGAATTATTCGACCCTTTTTCTATTTTTGAACGCTTAAACGTAAGCCTGGCGAGCGAACCCCCGCGGTAAGCGTTGGCGGCCAGACATCGCCGTCAGGCGTTGCTGCCACTCGTTGCGCCAGCTCACCGCGCTGTGCGCAGTTTTGCCTTGGCGGGACTCGCGGCGTGCCGCGTTTCGTTGATCTTTGCGGGCTTGTTTATACGCATCTGTGTTGCGACAGCTGCGGCATTTGACGCGATTGAGTTCGCGACTTGCCGTGAGATGTTGGCCTTTGTGTCCACAGGCCAGATGTCCGTCGATACTGAAATGAATAACCATCAGTCGCCTCCTTCGTGACGTGTACATTTTTTGACCACGTGCGAAAGCAGGCGTTCCTGAAAATCAAACGCTCGTATACCGAGGTGTCGCTGCAAGTACTTATCTGAATCGTGGCAGTGGCCGATCGACAGGCTTGAGTGACGACAGCGTATTGCGGATCAGCGGCGCGTCTTTTTCGATGTCGTTCAGACGATCTCGGATGCGCAGCGCCGTCGGATGCCCGCCTTGATGGTCGACCCAGTCGGCGATCTCTTTACAGGCGGCTGCGAGGCGCGCTTGTCGGGCGTCGAGCAAGGTGAGGAGGGTGGTGATGGACTCTTTTTCGGACATGGAACACCTCCGTTCTATGAAACCTGAGCTGCAGCAAAAAGCCCGCGAGTCGCGAGCATTCTGCCGTGGGGCGCTGCTCCATCAGCTGGTTTCAGTATAGACCCGGTTTAGAGCGGCATCAGCCGGAAAACAGGCGGGCCGGTGATGGGGAACTGGCTGCGTTGAGGCGCTGACATTCGACGTGTGCGTCCAGCTCCAGGTCGTAGCCATCGCCGATGAAACCGCCCGTGCGGGTGTCGCAGATGCGAAACCAGCCAATCGCTTCGGCAGGTTCATGCTGGGCTTCTCCGGCGCGTCGACCGTGAATGATGATCTTGTTGCAACGCTTCACGACGAAAATGTCTTCCATGGCGTCACCGCAGCTGATTCGTGTCAGATCAACTATAGAAGCCCTCAGCAATCGTGCAAAAAATAGACAGCTCAGCTCGTCGGTTGCAGGTGCCAGCCATCGGGCTGCCAGTGCAAGTGGTGGCTTGGATTCAACGCCTGCAGAAACGCCTGATCATGGGAAACCGCGACAATGGCACCAGGAAAAGTCTGCAAGGCCTGTTCGAAAGCCGCCGCCGATGGCAGATCCAAATAATTGGTCGGCTCATCGAGCAGCAATAGCTGCGCTGGGGTCTTGCGCCACAACGCGAGGGCGAGGGCCGCCTTCAATCGCTCACCGCCACTGAGCAAGGCACAGGGTTGAGTCGCACGCCGCGCATCCAGTTGCAACTGGGCGAGATAGCTGCGCAAAGTGCCTTCGTTCAACGGTGTTTGCTGCGCCTGCAACTGCTCGACGATTGAAGTTCGCTCATGAGCAGTCGCAACTGCTGATCGAGAAAGGCATACGGCACGCGAGTTACACATTCACCACTCACCGGATGCAGTTCTGTCGCGAGCATTTTCAGTAAAGTCGATTTGCCGCAACCGTTGGGGCCACTGACGGCGATGCGCATCGGTCCATAGACAGCCAGACTCAGGCGGGATGCCAGCGCATCGGCGGCCAACCATGGCAACTGTCGTCCTTCAACGTGCAGACCTGACGGGTACTTGGCACAACGCTACCCGGCAGGTTAATCAGCACGCCATCGTCGGGCAAGACCTTGGCGTAAGCCTCACGGACGCGTGCATCCAGATCAGATTTGCGCGTTTGATGGCCGGTTTTGACCTGCCCCATGATGTCTCTCGCTGCAGCCTTCAGGGCCGCGCGTTCAAAGCCGGAAACGTTGGCGGTTTGCGCGTTGCGTCGACTGCCCGCCGCGTGTCGCTGGATCGTGTCGTGCTCACGCTGCAGCCGTGATCGTTCACGTTGGCGTTCGCTTCGCGCCTGATCGAGCTGCGCCTGGGCAGCGTCGCGCTGGGTTTGGCGCTGCTCAACAAATTGTGAATAGCGGCCACTGAAAACGTTCGTACCCGACGGCGTGAGTTCAACGATGCGCTGCATCTGTTCCAGTAGTTGGCGGTCATGGCTGACGACGATCAAGCCGCCGCGCCATTGTTCAAGTCTGTTCATCAGCCATGCGCGACCTGCCTTGTCGAGATGGTTGGTCGGTTCATCCAGCACCAACAATTGCGCGTTGCTCAACAGCGCGCCGATCAGGGCGATTCGGGCTTGCTGACCGCCACTGAGGTTCTCTGTCAGATCTGCTGCAGTGATGTGTTCCAGGCCAGCCTCATCGAGGCTCTGGCGCAGGCGTTCCGGTAGATCCCAGCGCTCGCCGATCAGGTCGAAATCGTCTACGGAGGCGCTGCCCAGATTCAACCGCTCCAATGCCGCTAGGGTCGACGCAGTGCCGGTTGCCTCGTCAACGGTTTGCCCAGGAGTTGCGACAAATGATTGCGCAACGTAATGCGCGGTTGCGTAGTGGATGACAGTGCCGGCGGTGGGTTGCAATTGCCCGGCGATCAGGCGTGCAAGGACACTTTTGCCAACACCATTGCGGCCGACGATAGCGGTCGATTGATGATCGTATGTGAGATTCAGGGCATCGAAAATCGTCTCGCCATTAGCGAACTGAAAACTCGTTTGATTCAGAGAGACGAGAGCGGGCGTACGCGAGACGTGAGTCATCGGCACCTCCAAAAAATGTCGTAAAAACTGACAAAACGCCAAGAGCGGCGTGTCGCGAGGGCATTTTTAGAAGGCTGGGTTGTTCACTTCTGCGGTCATCCGGAGGGAGGGAAAGGTGGCTAGCCTAGAGGACGTTGCCGCAGGGATCAAGGCACGTCTGTCACCTCACTCATGCGCTCGAGGAACATCGCCAAGGCTACTTCTTCGGGACGCAGCCCTTTACGCACGCGTGGTCGCGGCAATTCTGCGAGGGCGCCGAGCATGAATTTTTCCACCACGGCCGGGTGGATATAGCACTTGCGACATACGGCCGGCGTGTTGCCCAACTGCTTGGCAACCCCTTTGACCATTTCCACCACATGGCGCTTGGCTTCGGTCTCGCTCTCGTGGGTCAGTTCGCGCAAAACCGCCAGCGCCAGAGCGCTACCGGCCCAGGTGCGGTAGTCCTTGGCCGTGAAGTCAGCGCCGGTCAGGGTTTGCAGATACGCATTCACATCGGACGAACTGACGGTGTGGCGTTCGCCGTGCTCATCCAGATACTGAAAAAGGTTCTGACCGGGAATTTCCAGGCAGCGCTTGATGATGCGCGCCAAGCGTCGATCCTTGACGGTGATCTGGTGCTCGATGCCGCTTTTGCCGCGAAACTGGAAGAGAATTGCGCTGCCGTTAACCTCAACATGGCGGCTGCGCAGGGTGGTCAGACCGTAGGAGCGATTATCCCGTGCGTATTGCGAATTGCCGACGCGGATCAGCGTGGCGTCGAGTAGCGTGATCACCGTGGCCATGACTTTGTCGCGACTGAACCCCGGCGCGGCCAGCAAGGTTTCGAGCTGTTTGCGCAACTTCGGTAAGGCCAGACCGAACTCGCGCAAGCGCGAATACTTGTCGGCGTCGCGCACTTCGCGCCAGCGCGGGTGATAGCGATATTGCTTGCGGCCACGGGCATCGATACCGGTGGCTTGCAGATGGCCGCGCGGGTCGGCGCAAATCCATACGTCGATGTAGGCCGGTGGCACGGCGAGGGCGTTGATGCGTTTGATCTCGTCCGGGTCGGTAATCCGCTGACCTGACGGATCGAAATAGCTGAATTTGCCACGCAGTTTCTTGCGGGTAATACCGGGTTGGGTGTCATCGACATAGTGCAGGTCGGATGGCAGGGCGTCGGTCAGCGCGGTGTCTGGCATGGCGGCTTCCTTGGGTAGCGCGGCGGTCTGTAAACGATTGACCGCGCACCGTTGCCGTCGTGCCGAAGGATTTACGCGAGTACCGCCACCGCTTTGATCTGCGCCCAGAGTTTTTGGCCGGGATGTACGCCGAGTTGATCTCGGGAGAAACGCGTAATCCGTGCCAGCAGCGGCGTGCCACCAGCGTCGAGGCGGATCAGCACATGGGCGGCGTTGTCCGCCGCGTGCTCGCTGACGACGGTGACCGGCAGGCGATTGAGGATGCTGCTGAACTCGCTGTTGTGCAGGCTCAGGCTGATGTCGCGTGCCTGCACCTTGCAACGCAGGGCTTGGCCAACAGCCATCGGCGCATGCGTCACACGGATGTTCATCTCGGTCGCCGGCAGTTGCAGGCTAAGCAGTTGATAGTCGGCATCGTAAGCGCTGACCTGACCTTCGATGATCACGCCTGCGTCGTCGCCCATCGCTAACGGCAGGTCAAGACGCGCAAGGGTTTCAGCGATTGGACCACTGGCCAGGGCTTTGCCGTCGCTGAGCAGCACCAGATGATCGGCCAGTCGGGCGACTTCATCTTGCGCATGGCTAACGTAAAGCACCGGGATATCCAGTTCGTCATGCAGGCGTTGCAGGTACGGCAGGATTTCGCTTTTGCGCTGACTGTCGAGGGCGGCCAGCGGTTCATCCATCAGCAGCAGTTTCGGGCTGGTCAACAGGGCGCGGGCGATGCCGACGCGCTGACGCTCGCCACCGGACAGATGTTGCGGATGTCTTTCCAGCAAATGGCCAATGCCGAGCAGTTCGGTGGCTTGAGCCATGTCCACTCGACGCTGCGATCTGGCGATGCGTTTGAGGCCGAATTGCAGATTGGCCAGTACTGACAAGTGCGGGAACAGGCTGGCTTCCTGAAACACATAACCGAGTGCACGTTTGTGCGGCGGGACGAAGATTCCTTTTTCGCTGTCCTGCCAGACTTCGTCGTTGATCTGAACGAACCCCTGCTCGGCACGTTCAAGCCCGGCGATGCAGCGCAGGCACGTGGTTTTGCCGGAGCCGGAGTGACCGAACAGTGCAGAAACACCGCGACCGGGCAGATGCAGGTCAACGTCCAGGTCAAAGCCGGAGTAAGCGAGTTTCAGGCGTGCATCAATCATCGATCAGCTCCAGCCAGCGCGAGTCTTGCGGCTGGAGTACAGCGCCAGCAACACCAGGAACGAAAACACCAGCATCGCGCCGGCCAGCCAATGGGCCTGCGCGTATTCCATGGCTTCGACGTGGTCGTAGATTTGCACCGAGACCACGCGAGTCTTGTCGGGAATGTTGCCGCCGATCATCAGCACCACGCCGAATTCGCCGACCGTATGGGCGAAGCCGAGGATCGCCGCAGTCACAAAGCCAGGGCGTGCCAGAGGCAGAATCACGCTGAAAAACGTGTCCCACGGATTGGCGCGCAAAGTCGCGGCCACTTCCAGTGGGCGAGTGCCGATCGCCGAGAACGCGTTTTGCAACGGTTGCACCACGAACGGCATGGAATAGATCACCGAGCCAATCACCAGTCCGGTGAAGCTGAAAGTCAGGGTGCCCAAGCCCAGCCATTGGGTGAACTGGCCGAGGAAGCCGTGCGGGCCCATCATCAACAGCAGATAGAAACCGATAACGGTGGGCGGCAATACAAGGGGTAGGGCGACGATTGCCCCGATGGGACCGCGCAGCCATGAACGGCTGCGCGACAACCACAGGGCAATCGGAGTGCCGATCACCAGCAGGATCGCGGTGGTCAGGGACGCCAGTTTCAGGGTCAGCCAGATCGCCGCGAAATCGGCACTCGTCAGCGACATTTTAGAGCTGGTAACCGTAGGACTTGATCACCGCAGCGGCTTTCGGGCCTTTGAGGTATTCAACCAGCGCCTTGGCTGCGGCGTTGTCCTTGCCTTTGTTCAGAATCACAGCGTCCTGTTTGATCGGGTCGTGCATGTTGGCCGGGACGATCCACGCCGAACCGCTGCTGACTTTGCCGTCCTTGTAGATCTGCGACAGGGCGACGAAGCCCAACTCGGCGTTGCCGGTGGAGACGAACTGATACGCTTGGGTGATGTTCTGGCCTTCAACGATCTTGGCTTTGGTCGCTTCGGTCAGTTTGAGTTTTTCCAGCACTTGCGTGGCAGCCAGACCGTACGGCGCAGCTTTCGGGTTAGCGATGGACAGGTGCTGGTACTCGTTTTTCTTCAACACTTCGCCTTTTGCGTCGACATAACCTTCTTTGGCCGACCAGAGCGCCAGGGTGCCGATGGCGTAAGTGAAGCGCGAGCCTTTGACGGTATCGCCTTCTTTTTCGAGTTTTTCTGGTGTGGTGTCGTCGGCCGAGAGGAACACTTCGAATGGCGCGCCATTCTTGATCTGGGTGTAGAACTGGCCGGTGGCGCCATAGGCGGCGACCAGTTTGTGCCCGGTGTCCTTTTCGAAATCGGCGGCGATAGCCTGGATTGGAGCGGTGAAGTTAGCGGCAACAGCCACCTGCACCTCATCGGCCTGAACAGCGCCAACGGCGAAGACGGCGAGCAAAGAAGCCAGGCAGGTGGGGGCAAAACGTGAGGCACGAATGGTCATGTAACAGCTCCGTTGTTGGCAGTGCAGGGTGCAGTTATTGTTGGTGGTGGTGGACTGCGCCGATGCGAGGGGTGATTTCGCTATATAGCGAAATATATAGCGAAATGCCGTTAAACGGGAAGTGCTGGTTGAAACTGGCGTAGCGCAACCATTGGTTCGCTGGGTTCACGTTATCGGCGAGCGAGTTTTTCCAAAGCGCCTTCTGCCAATATCCGGGTCAATTCGGCGCTGCTGACTTCCTTGCCCAACGTGAGTGCCTGACCGGCCCAAAGGTTGGCGAATTGCGCGTCATCTTTCGTTCGCAACGGCATCAAGGCACCGCCGGCCAGTGGAAATGCCGGCGCTTGCGCTGACATCGGCCCGAGTTCGCGCATGACTCGATTGAGAATGCCCCGCGCCGGTCTCCCGGTAAAAATATTGGTGATAGCTGTCTCACTTTCCTTTGCCGTGCGCAGCGCATTGTGGTGCGAGGCGCTGACCTTTGCTTCTGGCGTGAACAGATACGCGGTGCCGACTTGAACCGCCGACGCCCCCAACATGAATGCCGCCGCGACCCCGCGAGCATCGCCAATCGCCCCAGCCGCGATCACTGGAATGTCTACGGCATCGACCACTTGTGGTACCAACGCGAACGTGCCGACCTGGGTGCTCAGATCATCACTGAGAAACATCCCGCGATGGCCACCCGCTTCATAGCCCATGGCAATGATCGCATCGCAGCCGTTTTGCTCCAGCCACACGGCCTCATCGACCGTAGTGGCAGAAGAGAGGATTTTTGCCCCGGTTGCCTTGACCCGATCAAGCAGGGCTTTTTCCGGCAAGCCAAAATGGAAGCTCACCACCTCGGGCCGAAACGCTTCCACCACCTCGCACGCCGCTGCATCAAATGGCGCGCGATTGGAGACCGGTGTCGGTGCATCGAAGTCGGCACCCAGTTCGCGGTAATACGGCTCCAGCAAGTTCTTCCAGTCTAGGGCGCGTTGCTCATCGGCGGCGGGCGGTTTATGGCAGAAGAAATTCACATTGAACGGCTTGTTGGTGTGCTGACGAATCGTCCTCAGCTCTTCGCGCAATTGCTCGACGCTGAGCATCGCCGCCGGCATCGACCCCAGGCCGCCGGCATTGCACACCGCAATCACCATCGACGAGTTCGTGGCACCGGCCATTGGGCCCTGGATGATTGGCAGCTCGATGCCAAGCAGGTCGAGAATGCGGGTGTCTGGCCATTGGCTCATGAAAACGGTTCTCCGAACGACGAAACGGGCAGGTAAGGCTGATCCGGTTTTTAACAGTTAAACCGGATCCAGAGCCAGTCTGAAATTCAGAACATCTTGTGCAGTTTTTCAGCGCCGATGGAAGCCACCACCTCCGCCACCGCCAAACGAGTGGTTCATGAATTGCGAGGAGCTGTGAAAATTGTTGGTGCGCTGATTACCGAAATTGCGCGCGGCGGAATCGCGGTTGAGGTTTTGCAACTGCGCATTGTTGTTAATCGGCGCCGTTCGCGTCGCGCCGCCACCGACCATCGATTGCCAGCCGTTGTCGGTCTTTTTATAGACGTTGCCGTCATGGCCGGCGTACACGTTGTCGCCATAATGAGCAGCGCCGCCATTGCGCCCATGGATGCCGCCAAACTGCGTGGTGTTGCCCGTGTTGGGGTTGTAGACGGCGCCGCGATTGGCCGTGACCTGGCTGCCGTTGCGCACGTTGCCGGCGGTTACCCGACCTCCGGCGATCGCGCCGCCATTCGGCCCTCCGATTTCACCGCTGTGCCCGGCGGCATAATTGCCGGTATAGACGTTATGCACGGCGCCTCGTTGACCGGCGGCCGCCACCCCAGTGCGTGAGTTATAGGAAGAGCCGACCTGACCGGCCCAGCGATTGCCGGTCCAGGCGTTGTAGCCCGCACCGTATCGGCTGACCGTGGCCCGATCTCCCCATTGGTGGTAGATGTTGCCGGTAGTGCCCGCCCAGCCGCCGGGGCCCCAGGCGACGGCACCGCCGTGATAGCCATAAGCTGCGCCGCCCCAGGCTAGCGGCGCCGGATACAGGTGAGGGCCCCACGCATACCCCCAGCCGTAATTGCCCCACCACGGATACGCGCCCCAGCCCCAGCCCATGGCAACCGTGCTGCCGCCCCAGCTCCAGCCGAAGCCGAAACCGAAGGTCCAACCGGTCCACGGTGTATAGCGAATTGCGACGCCGAAACCATAAGTCACTGGCGGCCCGTACCAGACGCTGCCCACCCACGGTGTGTACGGATAACCGGTGCCATACACCACCACGCCGGTAGCAGGGTCAAGGTTCGAGCCTTGGTATCCCGGCGTATAGCCAACGACAACCGTGTCACCGCTGGACTCGTAGACTTTCACATAGGTCAGGTAATGCATCGGTGAGCTTGGCGGGATCGAGTAGATCACCGCGGGCACCGAGCTGGCCACGGCCCATGGGCCGTTGACCGTGGTGGACGTGAACCAGATGCCGTTTTCCACCGCCCACCAACTGTTGCTGTCGACACGAATGATTGGTGTGGCGCTGTTGACCACGTATTGCAGTGGCGTGCTGTTGATGGCGTTGAGTTGCGGTTCGCCGTCGAACTGCGGTGCCGTCATTTTCACTGCGCTTTTCTTGATCGCCGAGGTCTGTGGAATCGTCGCGGCGATGGCGGCTTCTTTGGCCTGCGGTGTGCCAGCGACAGAAGCTTTGACGTTTTCTTTCGGGCTGTCGTCGGGGATGTTGGCAAAGTCGGCCGGCAGCTTGTTTGCCGGGGTGAAGGTCCACGGCCCGTTCATGTCGCTGGCGCGAAACCAGCGTCCGGAAATCAGCACGTAACTGTTCTGGTCACCGATTTCCTTGAAGATATGTCCGGTGGTGTTGCTCACATACAACAGGCTTGTGCCCTGAATGGGCAGCCATTGCGGCGCGCCGTCGGTGACGAGCAATTCCGTGGGTGTCGTGGCCACGAATATCTTCGGCTGTGGTGGCTTGGCCAGGCTGGGAATTTTGTCTTTCGGGTCGCTCTGACCGGTCAGCAGATCCACCTGGCGACTCTTGATCGCGGCCTGTTTGGCTTTCGCCAGATCGGCTGGCGGAGCCGCCACACGGGTGTAGTCACCGTTCACCTGGTCGGCGCTCATCCAGCCATCGAAGACGTGCAGGTAATGCTTGCCTTGCCCGTCCTTGAGCAGCAACGGGCGTGTGTTTATGACTCGTTGCAACTCCGTGCCTTCGACGGGGCGGTAAGCCGCATCGCCATCGATATACACCAGCAGCGCCGGAACATCCGAGCTGATGATGGTTGGCGGTGTGTTTTCCAGTGGCGCGCTTTCGGCCTTTTGCTCCGCCGAGAGTACGCTAACCGCCGCCTCGAGTTGATCCAGAGAAATGGTTTTCTTGCGGCTTTCGGCGTCTTTCTGCAGTGCCGCCAGCCAGGTTGCGGACTGACTGGCATCTGCCGGGAAGTCAGCCTTGATGATTTTGTATTGGTCGAGGGCGACCCAGCGTGTGGCTTTGTCGACCAGCGTGTGCGCACTGAATTGCACAATCCCGTAGGTCGCTTTGCCATCGGCGTCGGTCGCTTCGACGGCCGCGCGAGCATTGAGGGTATAGCCGTCCCAACTGTCGAGTTGCGGTTGGTACACCGTCAATTTGGCTTTGCCGCTGGTGATCACCTGAGGCCACGTCGGCTCGCTTGGCGCGGCATCGACTGCCTTCGCCGGAGTCGCCGCCCAGGCATTTCCGACGGTCATCAGGGACAGCATCAACAACAGCAAAAATGCACGCGGGTAAGACATCGTCAGCTCCATCGACAGGCCGATTTCTGAACAAATAACCGCGAAAGCACGGCCGTCGAAAAAGCATAGTCGCCCGCGATGGAAATACCCGGCCGATTCACGGTTTGGCGGAAAGTCGAGTGTGGCAATGTGTTGCGATGTGGTATTTCAAGGCACGAGACTCTGAAACCTGTCACTGGAGACCATCATGTTCAACGCCATTGTGATCAACAAAGACGACAGCGGTTACCGCGCCAACGTGCAGCCACTCAACGACGATCAGTTGCCTGAAGGTGACGTGACGGTGCGGGTTGCCTACAGCACCCTGAACTTCAAGGACGGCTTGGCCATCACCGGCAGCAGCCCGGTGGTGCGCAAGTTTCCGATGGTGCCAGGCATCGATCTGGCCGGGACGGTGGAAACCAGCGCGCACCCTGACTATAAAGTGGGCGATCAGGTGGTGCTCAATGGGTGGGGCGTTGGCGAAAACCATTGGGGCGGTCTGGCGCAGAAAGCGCGACTCAATGGCGACTGGCTGATCCCTTTGCCCAAGGCTTTTACCGCAGCCCAAGCCATGGCCGTCGGTACCGCCGGTTACACGGCAATGCTGTGCATCCTGGCGTTGGAGCGTAACGGCGTGACGCCGCAGCAAGGGGAAATACTGGTGACCGGCGCCAATGGCGGCGTCGGCAGTTTTGCCATCGCGCTGCTCAGCAAGCTTGGCTATCGAGTGGTGGCGTCGACTGGCCGGGTGGCCGAGCACGAATACCTGAAGCAGTTGGGTGCCAGCGAAATCATCGACCGCGCGACCTTGTCCGAGCCCGGTAAACCGTTGGCCAAGGAACGTTGGGCAGGCGTCATCGACTCAGTCGGCAGCCACACCTTGGCCAACGCCTGCGCCAGCACCCGCGCCGAGGGCACCGTTGCCGCGTGCGGTCTGGCGCAGGGCATGGATTTCCCTGCGTCGGTGGCGCCGTTCATTTTGCGCGGTGTAACTCTGGCGGGCATCAACAGTGTGACCCAACCCAAGGCCCGCCGGCTGGAGGCCTGGGGGCGTTTGGCCAAGGATCTGGACTTCTCGTTGCTGGACTTGATCAGCCACGAAATCGCGCTGAGCGAAGCGATCGCTGCCGCGCCAGAACTACTCGCCGGAAAGCTGCGTGGCAGGGTTGTGGTTGATGTCAATCGTTGAAGCAACGAGCGCACGTCAATCGAAACGCCACTGACTTCGAGGCCCATAACGGCCCCGAGTCAGTCGCGATATCAAGGCTGGGTTTCGCGCTCAAGCAATTGACGTTTGCGCTCGACACCCCAGCGATAGCCCGAGAGATTGCCGTCGCTGCGGACCACACGGTGGCAAGGGATGGCCACTGCCAGGCGGTTAGCTCCACAGGCTTGCGCCACCGCACGCATTGAAGTCGGTGCACCAATGCGCTGGGCTATCTCGGCGTAACTGGCGGTGCTGCCTGCCGGGATTTCGCGCAACGCCTGCCACACGCGCTCCTGAAACGCCGTGCCTCTGACATCCAGCGGCAGATCAAGGCCGATGGCCGGCGCTTCGATGAAACCCACGACTTCGGCGATCAGTTGTTCGAAGCAGCTGTCGGCGCCAATCAGATTCGCCTTGCGAAACTGATCCTGCAGATCACACACCAGTTGATGTGGGTCGTCACCCAACAAGATCGCGCAAACGCCACGTTCACTTTGGGCAACCAGGATCGCGCCCAGCGAGCATTGGCCGACGGCGAAACGAATGTCGTTGTTCTGCCCGGCAGACCGGTAATCGCGGGGCTTCATGCCCAGCAGTTGATCCGCCGCTTCGTAAAACCGGCTGTTGGAGTTGAAACCGGCGTCGTACAACGCATCTGTCACGGAGCCGCCATCGGCGAGACGTTCACGCACTTTGCGCGAACGGTGAGCGGCTGCGTAGCCTTTGGGCGTCAAGCCTGTCCCTGCTTTGAAGACCCGATGAAAATGGAACGGGCTGAGCCCGGCGGTTTCGGCCAGCTCATTGAGTGTCGGCAACGTCTCGGCGGATGCAATCTGCTGGCACGCGGTCGCTACGGTGGCGGCATGTTGTGCGGCAACGTCGCTCTGATCCTTGCTGGCGCGTTTGCTCGGTCGGTAACCTGCTGCTTCAGCCTGTTCGGCAGTGTCGAAAAATTCGACGTTCTGCGGTTTTGGCAAACGCGCCAGACTGCTAGGGCGGCAATAAATACCAGTGGTTTTCACCGCGTAGACGAAGTGCCCGTCCGCTCGCGAATCGCGTGCAACAACAGCCGCCCAGCGTGGATCGTTTTCGGTAGTGAGAGGGGGCGAAAGCGTTTTCATGAGGGGTGATCCGTTGACCTGTTTGATTCAGGTTAACCAGCGCCGATGATCGCAACACTCCGAGCCTTGCGGTCAAATTTTTGCGTCATCCGGCAACGCGGAACGTCAGGTTGATCCGTTGCTCGCCAAGGCGCGGATGCCGACCTTGCTTGATCGGCAACACACCATGAAAGCGCAAGCGATCAACCCCGCCCCAAACCACCATATCGCCGTGCAGTAACGGTATCTTCTGTTGTTTGTCGCGACGCTTGAAACCGCCGAACAGAAACATCGCCGGCAAGCCGAGTGACAGCGAAACGATCGGCGCACTGTAGGCGTTTTCGTCTTTGTCCTGATGCAATGACATCTTGGCGCCGGGAACATAGCGGTTGATCAGGCAGGAATCGGCGTCGAATGCAGCAAACCCGGCGGCCTCGGCCGCTGCATGTGCGAGTTCGGCAAACACTGAAGGCATTCGCGGCCACGGCAATCCACTGAGCGGATCGACGCTGGAATAACGGTAGCCGCTGCGATCAGTGATCCAGCCGAGTTCACCGCAACTGCTGGTGCCCACCGACATGCTGAAGCCGCCCGGAGTGACCATGTGGCGCAAGGGCGCTTCGGCAAGGACCGTGTTCAAGGCTGGTAGCAGTTGATCGATCACGCCCAGAGCGAATCCGCGCAGCAGCCACGATTGCTCACCAATCTGCTCGCGTCGCGGCTGTTGTTCGGGTTCGTGTTCGGCGAACAGGTCAAAATTGCTCGGTTGCATGGCGGTTATGACGCATCGTGGAAGATGATGCCTAGGGTATGCCGATTTCCACTGTGCAGGCGACTGACATCGTGACGGGCCATGATGACCTGCGAACGAAACGGTTCGGCCTGCGGATACAGGGCGCTCAAGTGATCGCAGGTTTTGGGGGCAAACTTCAGCGATGCCTTACAGGGCTTTGCTGACGGCGATATCGCTGATCACATCGGTCTGGTCGTGCAGCTTGTCCAACTCAGCCTTGGCTTCTTCTTCGCTGCCGTTCACCAGCTGAGCGAATTCGAAGCGGCGTTCACCATTGAGCTTGTACTTGATGACGTATTTGGTCGTTTGGGCCACGTTCATGCTTTCCTGTCTGAATGAGCCAAGTGTTTCAGCTAAGTTTAGTGCTGGAACGACGGATGATCTTGATCGAGTGGGTCAGTGTCGGCTTGCGCGTGACGCTGATCGCGCGGCGGTTGACGGTGTCGATGGTGATGTTCCAGAAACCGGTGCTCGGCGCGGTAATGCGGGCCGGGAAGGTATCAAATGCGCCGCCGTGGTAGGTGTGACGACCGCCATTCTTGAAGCTGCGGAAGTTGGCGTCGTTCATCAAACGGATGTTGCACATTTGCGAGCATTGGATGACGACGATGTCGTCTTCGTTGAGGTGCTCGCGCTGGTGAATAAATTTCATGGGCGCCTCCAGAAGGGCTTTTTCTACAAAATCAAAACGATAGCTTGTCGATTGGCGCAGTTTATCAGCCCGCACGGGTTATTATCTGGCCGTCGGGCATTGGTTTGACAATTTTGAACAGATATTCGCGATTGGATGCGGGTTAAATGCAGAAGGCCCCGGAGAAAAACAGCATTTGTGCTGTCGGACGGTCTTTAACGGAGGTTTTGTATGAAGTGGGGTGTGGTGTGTCTGCCGTTGGTTCTGATGATGGGTGGCTGTGCAAATGTTTCGGAAATCAATGAAACGTTGCCGACCATGAATGTGATCTCCGGCAAGAAGCCCCATGAGTATGCCCAGTGCCTGACCGATCAGCTCGCCGACAGCCGTGGCGCGCTGCAGGTACAGCCACAGAAGGACGGGGTTCGCGTGATCGTTCCAGGCAAGCTGTCCTCCGGCCCGGCGGCGGTGTTCGATATCGAGGATCGCTCCGGCGGCAGCAGCATCAAGTTGCACGAGCGCATGTCCAATGTGCCGGTTCGCCCCAAGGATGTGCAGAAGGCCGCCACTGCGTGCATTTCCGGCTGATAGACTATTCGCTATCAGCACCGATGCCGTCACAGCCATGCTGTGACGGCATTTTCATTTCTGGAGTCGCGATGAAGCGAGAGCAAGTAAGGGAACGCCACGTAGAGGGCCTGATCTCGGCCACCCATGTGATTCAGAATCCGGCCAATCCGGGCGAGTGGATTGTGTTTTTCAAGAAAAGCGCCGGACGCAGTTATTTTCTGGTGGACGATAACGACGAAGTCGAGTCATTCAACCGGCTCGACGATCTGATCGAAGTCGTGCGCGGTCTTGGGATCAAGTTCGCCGAAATCCACATGTAACGCTTACTTGCAAACCACCAGCACGCTGCGGGTCTTATAGTTGCCAACGTCCACGCCCAGAGTTTTGTCGCTCTCTTTGGGCTGAGGTGTGCCGTCCGTGCCAACAATGCGATAGCCGGTTCCGGCGCAGGATGCATCGGCTTTTTCGTAGCACGTGGCCCAGGAATTGGCTTCGCCAGAGCAGTCGATGCTCAGACCTTGCTCGCCATTGTTCAGGTAGGCGGTTTCAGAGGTCGCGCAGCCGCTCAACATCAGCACCGCAATCAGGGGCAGCCATTTATTCATATTCATGGTGTGTGTCGTCTTCAGCTAGGAGGGGACTAGACGCTCTGACAGCGCCGCAATGAAAAGGTTATAGCGATTGGCCACTTGTTTTGACGTAGGCACAAAAAAGCCCTGCGCGAGGGCAGGGCTGAGGGCATGTCGACACCGATCAGTCCTGATCTTTGCCGCGACGCTTCGACGATGCCGGCGTGTCGGTAAACACCGATGCCACATCCGTCGCCATTTGCTCGCTGTCGAATGGACCGGCGATGTGCTCGCCATTGGTAGTGGTCAGCGTCCACTTGCCGTCCTTCTTGTCGATCACATACCCGTTGACGATTTTTACCGCAGCCATCTATCTGTCTCGTTCGCTGGTTCAAAGTCGCCATGATACCGGCAATTGCTCGCATTAGGGGGCGATGAGCGTATGGTGGTGCAGTTTGTCGACGTCTTTGAGCTACGCTGATCGAGCCACGCAAAAAGGCGGATGGAACTATCGGCGAGAATATTTCTCTATGATGGCATCGGTTAGCCAGTGCGGGGCATTGTAAGGCGCACGCCGCCTGATTAGACTGCGCCGAAACTCGTACACACAGCCCTTTCAAGGACTTATATGATCAAGAAATGCTTGTTCCCAGCAGCCGGTTACGGTACTCGCTTCCTGCCAGCGACTAAAGCCATGCCCAAAGAAATGCTGCCGGTGGTAAACAAGCCACTGATCCAGTACGGCGTTGAAGAAGCTCTGGATGCTGGCCTGACAGAAATCTCCATCGTTACCGGTCGTGGCAAGCGCGCTCTGGAAGACCACTTCGACATCAGCTACGAGCTGGAAAACCAGATCAAAGGCACCGACAAAGAGAAATACCTGGTCGGTATCCGCAAACTGCTCGACGAGTGCTCGTTCTCCTACACCCGTCAGACCGAAATGAAAGGCTTGGGTCACGCGATCCTGACCGGTCGCCCGCTGATCGGTGACGAACCGTTCGCCGTGGTACTGGCGGACGACCTGTGCGTCAACCTCGACGGCGACGGCGTTCTGACCCAGATGGTCAAGCTGTACAAGCAGTTCCGCTGCTCGATCATCGCCATCCAGGAAGTCGATCCGCAGGAAACCAGCAAATATGGCGTTATCGCTGGCGAGATGATCCGTGACGACATCTACCGCGTTCACAGCATGGTCGAGAAGCCAAAGCCTGAAGACGCACCGTCGAACCTGGCGATCATCGGTCGTTACATCCTGACCCCGGACATCTTCGACCTGATCGAACAGACCGAGCCAGGCAAGGGCGGCGAAATCCAAATCACCGACGCCCTGATGAAACAAGCCCAGAACGGCTGCGTGATGGCCTACAAGTTCAAAGGCAAGCGTTTCGACTGCGGTGGTGCTGAAGGCTACATCGAAGCGACCAACTTCTGCTTCGAGAACTTCTACAAGACTGGCAAGGCTTATTAACAGCGCTTGATGGGTCTGCACGAAAAAGCCACCTCCGGGTGGCTTTTTCATTTTCCGCCCTTATATGGTTGGCAGCGCTTGCCCAATGGATGGCTGCAGGTATGCTGATCCCCTGCCGAGGAGATAGAAATGGCCTACGATTTTGACCTTTATGTGATTGGTGCCGGTTCCGGCGGTGTGCGCGCTGCGCGTTTTGCGGCCGGATTCGGTGCGAAAGTGGCGGTGGCGGAGAGCCGTTATCTGGGCGGGACCTGTGTCAACGTCGGCTGCGTGCCGAAGAAACTGTTGGTGTACGGCGCGCATTTCGCCGAAGAATTTGAGCAGGCGTCCGGCTTCGGCTGGAGTCTGGGTGAGGCGAATTTCGATTGGGCGACGCTGATCGCCAACAAGGATCGCGAGATCAACCGCCTCAACGGCATTTATCGCAACTTGCTGGTCAACAGCGGCGTGACCTTGCATGAAGCGCACGCGAAGATCGTTGGCCCGCATGAAGTTGAAGTGAATGGCGAGCGCTATACCGCGAAAAATATTCTGATCGCCACCGGTGGCTGGCCGCAGATTCCGGAGATTCCGGGGCGCGAGCATGCAATCGGTTCGAACGAAGCGTTCTTCCTAAAAGAGCTGCCTGAGCGGGTGCTGGTGGTTGGCGGCGGTTACATCGCGGTCGAATTCGCCGGGATCTTCCACGGTCTAGGCGCCAACACCACGCTGCTGTATCGCGGTGATCTGTTCCTGCGCGGCTTCGACGGTTCGGTGCGCAAGCATTTGCAGGAAGAGTTGACCAAACGTGGTCTGGATCTGCAATTCAATGCCGACATCGCGCGTATCGACAAACAGGCTGACGGCAGCTTGAAAGCCACGCTCAAAGATGGCCGAGTTCTGGAAGCGGATTGCATTTTCTATGCAACCGGTCGCCGTCCGATGCTCGATAATCTGGGGCTGGAGAACACCGATGTGCAGCTCACCGACAAAGGCTTTATCAAAGTCGACGAGCAATATCAGACCAGCGAGCCATCGATTCTGGCGCTGGGCGATGTCATCGGTCGTGTACAGCTGACGCCTGTGGCGTTGGCGGAAGGCATGGCCGTGGCGCGACGTCTGTTCAAACCTGAGCAATACCGTCCGGTGGATTACAAGATGATCCCGACGGCGGTGTTCAGCCTGCCGAACATCGGCACGGTCGGTTTGACCGAAGAGGAAGCGCGCGAGGCTGGCCACGATGTGGTGGTTTTCGAAAGCCGTTTCCGCCCGATGAAACTGACGCTGACTGAATGTCAGGAAAAAACCCTGATGAAGCTGGTGGTCGACGGCAAGACCGACAAAGTGCTCGGCTGCCACATGGTGGGTCCGGACGCTGGTGAAATCGTCCAGGGTCTGGCAATTGCGCTGAAGGCTGGCGCGACCAAGCGTGACTTCGACGACACGATCGGGGTGCACCCGACGGCCGCCGAAGAGTTTGTCACCATGCGTACACCGGTCGGCGCTTAAGCGTCGTTCGGTTTGCCTGTGTCTGGCGCTGCCGCAACGGTGGCTGCCAGGCGCTGGCTTTCTTCCAGACTCGCTTGAGTCTTGCTCAATTCCTTTTCCAGTGACTGACTAAGCAGCGTCTGCTCCTCGACGTTTTGCTTAAGCGTCTGGCTTTCCAGCGTGGCTACGCGCAAACGTTCCTGGAGGAGGGTGCGTTCGCTGTCGACGCGGGTCGCTTGCTCGAGCAGTTGATCCTGGCGCTGATTGCTCTGCTTGAGCTGATCCTGCGTCAGGCTCAATTCGCGCTGGGTGCCGCGGTTCTCGGTCAGCAGGCGTTCATTATCACGGTGCAGTTGCGTGATTTCGTCCTGGCGGACCAGTGCGCTTTGCTGCGCTTGACGCAGTTCGGCTTGAACCTGTTGCATCTGACTTTCGTGGCGACTCTGTTCCTGCTCGCGCTGTTCTCTGGCGGCGTTGCGATAGTGTTCCAGCGCATCGCGAGCGTGCAGGTGCTTTTCTTCCAGTGAGCGGATCTGCTCATCCTTATCCTGCAGGCGCAATTCAAAGTCGGCCAACGCCTGGTTCAGCCCGGCGTTGCGGGTTTGTTCGGTCTGCAACATCGAGCGGGTGTTGTTCAGTGCTTCGGATTCGCGCTCCAGCGCTGCACCTTGAATGCTGTGTTCGTGCTCGATTTTTTCCAGTGCCTGACGAACTTGCTTCAACTCTGATTCCAGGGCCTCACGCTGTTCTTCGAACTGCTCGCGAGCCTGTTCGATGGGCTCTTGCGCTTGTTCTTTCAGGCGCTGGGCGAGGCGAGAGACCAGCGCGGTGAGTTCGTCATCGATCGGTTCTGCCGACGCTTCAATCGGCTGCGCGCCGTCATCCAGCTCTTTCAAATAACGATGGATCGTGGTTTTCGAGCCGGTATTGCCCATTTCAATGCGTACTGCATCAATGCTCGGGTGTTCGCCACGGGCGAGGATCGCTGTGCGCGCGATCTGCACCAGTGCTTTGGTAATGCCGCCACGGGCCATGTGAACTCCTACGGTTTCGTACTGTGGTACATGCCACTAAAGTACGCAGTGTACCATCCTGAAAATAAAGGTAAACCTTTGAAATAAAAGACACGGGATATACTGGTATTACCCAATGTCAGGGGGCAAAATACGCATCCGCATGTCTGCAACAGTACGCCAGCGAGAAAACAGCCTATGAGCGATCTGGATCGCTATCTTCAAGCCGCCACCCGTGACAACACGCGCCGTAGCTATCGCGCGGCCATTGAACATTTTGAGGTGAAGTGGGGCGGGTTCTTGCCGGCGACGGCTGACAGCGTCGCGCGGTATCTGGTGGCGCACGCCGGCGAGCTGTCGATCAACACGCTGAAGCTGCGCCTTTCTGCACTGGCGCAATGGCACAACAGCCAAGGCTTTGCCGACCCGACCAAATCGCCAGTGGTGCGCAAGGTATTCAAAGGCATCCGCGCATTGCACCCGGCGCAGGAGAAACAAGCTGAGCCGTTGCAGTTGCAGGATCTGCAGCGAGTTGTCGATTGGCTGGAGCAAGAAGCGCAAGCCGCGAGAGAGCAGCAGGACCGTCCGTCACTGCTCAAGGCTTATCGCGACCGAGCACTGATCCTGTTGGGATTCTGGCGCGGCTTCCGCAGCGATGAGCTGTGCCGCCTGCGAATCGAACATGTGCAGGCACACGCCGGCAAAGGCATCACCTTGTATTTGCCGCGCAGCAAAGGTGATCGGGAAAACCTCGGGCAGACCTATCAGGCCCCGGCGCTGCTCAAGCTCTGCCCAGTGCAGGCCTACATCGACTGGATCACCGAAGCCGCATTGGTTCGCGGTCCGGCTTTCCGCAGTATCGACCGCTGGGGCAATCTCAACGAAGAGGGCCTGCATGCCAACAGCATCATTCCTCTGCTACGTCAGGCCTTGCAGCGCGCCGGGATCGCCGCCGAAAACTACACCAGCCATTCCCTGCGTCGCGGCTTTGCCACGTGGGCGCATCAAAGTGGCTGGGATCTGAAATCGCTGATGAGCTACGTCGGCTGGAAGGACATGAAGTCCGCCATGCGCTATGTTGAAGCCAGCCCATTCCAGGGGATGGCTCGGATTATGGATAACCCGGCTTCGTCGTAGAGATCGTTTTCTTCTATTAATACAGTCGGCTAATAGCGAAAACAAATCAGGAGTATGAGGTTTGCCAATGAGCCATCCGTCGAGTGAGTGGGTAGGATTCACCCATCGAATTCACAACCCCTGACGGAGAGTCATCAATGCCTATCATCAACAGCCAAGTAAAACCGTTCAAAGCTACCGCGTTCAAAAACGGCGACTTCGTTCAAGTCTCGGACGCTGACCTGAAAGGCAAGTGGTCGGTCGTGTTCTTCTACCCAGCCGACTTCACCTTCGTTTGCCCAACCGAGCTGGAAGACCTGGCTGACAACTACGCTGCCTTCCAGAAACTGGGCGTAGAGATCTACAGCGTTTCCACCGACACCCACTTTGCCCACGCTGCCTGGCATAACACTTCGCCAGCTATCGGCAAAATCGAATACACCATGATCGGCGACCCGACCCACGCCATCTCCCGCAACTTCGACGTGCTGATCGAAGAAGTTGGCCTGGCTGACCGTGGCACCTTCGTGATCAACCCTGAAGGCCAGATCAAAATCGTTGAACTGAACGATGGCGGCGTTGGCCGTGACGCTTCCGAGTTGCTGCGCAAAATCAAAGCTGCTCAGTACGTTGCTGCACACCCAGGCGAAGTTTGCCCAGCCAAGTGGAAAGAAGGCGAGGCCACTTTGGCACCGTCCCTGGACCTGGTCGGCAAGATCTAAGTCTGTGACACGCAACTCAGGGCGGTACGCCGCACCTCTTTAAGTTCGCTGCACCGCCCCCTAAAAATGCCCGGGCGAGATTCGCTCGGGCTTTTTTTCGCCTCAAATAAAGGAAATCGCCCGTATGTTGGACGCCAATCTTAAAGCCCAGTTGAAATCGTACCTGGAACGGGTCACCCAGCCGATCGAGATCGTTGCTTCCCTCGACGACGGTGCGAAATCCCGTGAAATGCTGGAACTGCTGAAAGACGTTGCCAGTCTTTCGAGCCAAATTACCCTGATCGACAGCGGTGACGATGCCCGCAAACCATCGTTCTCGATCAACCGCCCGGGCGCTGACATCAGTCTGCGTTTCGCCGGGATCCCGATGGGCCACGAGTTCACCTCGCTGGTACTGGCCTTGCTGCAAGTCGGCGGTCACCCATCGAAAGCCAGTGTTGAAGTGATCGAGCAGATTCGCTCGCTCAAAGGTGAGTTCAGCTTCGAGACCTATTTCTCGCTGTCTTGCCAGAACTGCCCGGACGTGGTGCAGGCGCTGAACCTGATGGCCGTGCTTAACCCGAATATCCGCCACGTCGCCATCGACGGCGCGCTGTTCCAGGATGAAGTCAATGATCGCAAGATCATGGCGGTGCCGAGCATCTACCTCAACGGTGAGAATTTCGGTCAGGGCCGCATGGGTCTGGAAGAGATTCTCGCCAAACTCGACACCGGCGCCATCGAGCGTCAGGCCGAGAAAATCAGCGCGAAAGAAGCCTTCGACGTATTGGTCGTCGGCGGTGGCCCGGCCGGTGCTTCGGCGGCGATTTACGCTGCACGTAAAGGCATCCGCACCGGTGTTGCGGCTGAGCGTTTCGGCGGTCAGGTGCTCGATACCATGGCCATCGAGAACTTCATTTCCGTGCAGGAAACCGAAGGGCCGAAACTCGCCACGGCGCTGGAAGAGCACGTCAAGCAATACGACGTCGACATCATGAACTTGCAGCGTGCCGACAAGCTGATCCCGGGCAAAAACGGCGAATTGCACGAGGTCCGCTTCGCCAGCGGCGCGACCCTCAAAGCCAAGAGCGTGATCCTGGCGACCGGTGCGCGCTGGCGTGAAATGAACGTGCCGGGCGAGCAGGAATATCGCAACAAAGGCGTAGCGTACTGCCCGCACTGCGACGGCCCGCTGTTCAAAGGCAAGCGTGTGGCGGTGATCGGCGGCGGTAACTCCGGCGTTGAAGCGGCCATCGACCTGGCCGGCATCGTGTCGCACGTAACGCTGCTGGAGTTCGACGTGCAATTGCGCGCCGACGCTGTATTGCAGCGCAAACTGCACAGCTTGCCGAACGTCACCGTGATCACCAGTGCGCAAACCACTGAAGTCACCGGTAATGGCGAGAAGGTCAACGGCCTGCGCTACAAGGATCGCAACACTGACGAGTTGCGCACGGTCGAGCTGGAAGGGATCTTCGTCCAGATCGGTCTGCTGCCGAACACTGACTGGCTGAAGGGCACCATCGAGCTGTCGCCACGTGGCGAAATCATCGTCGATAACCGTGGTGAAACGTCGATTCCGGGCATCTTCGCTGCCGGCGATGTAACCACTGTGCCGTACAAGCAGATCGTGATCGCGGTGGGCGAGGGCGCCAAGGCTTCGCTGAGCGCGTTTGATCACTTGATTCGCACGTCTGCTCCGGCTTAAACGTCCTGGCAGAAATGAAAAAACCCGTGAATGATCACGGGTTTTTTTATGCCTGGAGCAAAAGATCGCAGCCTGCGGCAGCTCCTACAGAGATTGTGTCGGAACTGGTGATGCCTGCGATCTTTTACAGCGGCGCTGGCTGGATGATCTCGACCCAGTAGCCATCCGGATCCTTGATGAACGCCAGGCTTTTCATGCGGCCATCGGTCAGGCGCTTCTGGAAGTCGCAGCCCAACTCTTCAAAGCGCGCGCAAGCGGCAACAATGTCCGGCACCGAGATGCAGATGTGGCCAAAACCACGCGGATCGGTGTTGCCGTTGTGATAGGCAAAGTCAGCATCGTTTTCGGTGCCGTGGTTGTGGGTCAGCTCCAGAATGCCAGGGATCGACTTCATCCACTCGGTGCGTGCCGCGGCATCCGCCGGGATCTGGGATTTGTCGACCAGGGCGAGGAAGTACAAGCTGAACTCGGCTTCCGCGAAGTCGCGCTTTTCAACCAGCGAGAAACCCAGCACGCGGGTGTAGAAGTCCAGGGACTTGGTGATGTCTTTTACACGCAGCATGGTGTGGTTGAAGACAAAGTTGCGGGTTGCGCTGTCTGGCGTGGCAGTGACGCCGGGGAAAGTGTTCAGTTCTTGCAGGCTCATGGGCCCTCCAATAGCTATGGGCGAGTGAATGGACGCAATGATACGCATGCCTGCCAGCATCGCCAAATGAAAGGGCGGGCTTGCCCTGCGGGCGGGCGGGGCTCAGACTTTGCCGTTCAATCTTCGAGTGCGTCCGGTAATGATCCGACTGTTTAAATCCCTGTTTGTTTTTTTTGCCTTGTCTCTGATCGTAGCGCCGGTGATTGCGGGCGAACCGAGCATTACCTGGCCGGCCGGCTGGGAAGTCGAGGCGCTCCCTGACGTGTCACCGCAGGTTTCTCGGCAGCGGGCGGTGAAGAATGATGGCGAAGGCAATCAGGTAATGGTCATGGAGTTGACCATGACTCAGGTTGAGGCAGGGCATCAGGTCAACTTGCAAGGTGTGCTGCTGGAGATGCGTAAATCGATCCAGAAGGATTTTTTCCAGGGCGGTTATCAGAGTGTCTGCAACAAGGTCCACCCGGCGACGCTCGGCTCTTTGCCAGCGCTGGAGTCGACTTGCACGATCACGGAAAACGGTCGACATGTGTTATCGCAAACGCTGGTAGCGGCGGTCGAGGCGGATAAGGCTTATGTTCTTTCCTACGCCGGTCAGGCGGAGGTTTATAAGGCGAGCGCAGACGAAATAGTCGAGGTGAGAAACAGCCTGAAACTTTAATTCGTCGGATCTAAACGCGGTCGAGATTAGATACTCGAAGGGATTAAGCACAAAGTTTAACATTGGCCTTCTGCTGCAACATTGAGCAGCAAAATGTTTAGCTATCTGCTTCAAGGACGTTACACGGTTGTCGCAACTTGTTCGATGAAATTCATTTCATTTGTTAGATATTGTCAACAAAAAAGCCCTGCGAGATGCAGGGCTTTTTTGTGGCCGTTAAAAAGTTAACCGCGCAACCAGGAATCAACAGTGGCAGCACCGTATTGTTCTTTCCAGGCTTTCAGCCCGCGGTGGTTGCCGCCTTTGGTTTCAATCAGTTCGCCGGTGTGAGGGTTCTGGTAAACCTTGACCACGCGAGCGCGACGGGTCTTTGGAGCCGCAGACGCTTGCAGGGCCGACTTGGCCGGGTTCGGATCGAGAATGGCAACGATGTCTTTCAGGCCTTTGCCATAAGTTTTCATCAGCCCCTGGAGCTTTTCTTCGAATTCGATTTCTTTCTTGAGCCCGGCATCGTTCTTCAGCGATTCCAGCTGCTTGAGCTGTTCCTGAAGGGCCTTTTCGGCTGCACGAAATTCAGCGAGTCTGGACAATATCTTTACTCCAATAGTGTGTTTGGCTGATACCAACCGCAAACAAAGCTATAAGCCAAGAGCCTTGAAGCGACTCGGTGATAAATGGCTCACCTGCGAATTTTGCTCAGGTTGAAAAAATTGTAGTAGTTAATGCGCCAAGAGTAAATCCTGATGTTGTCTTCATGTAACAACAGTGGTCTTTTGAATCAATTTGGGGCGCTTCGTCGGCATGGCCGGCATAAACCTGATTAGTTAATCATGACTTAATGCGCGAAGAAATTCAGCCGCCGGCATGGGCTTGCCGAACAGATAGCCTTGCAGAAAGTTAACGTGATGAGCGGTCAGGTAATCGGCCTGTTCCTGTGTTTCGACACCTTCGGCAACAATACCCAGATCAAGCTTGGCCGAGAGTTCGATGATTGTGTCCAGGATATGACGCGACAGTGCGTCGATGCCGATCATGGCGACGAAACTCTGGTCGATCTTGAGAAAGTCGACATTGAATTTACGCAAGTAACCCAGGCTCGAGTGACCGGTGCCGAAATCATCGATCGCGATCATTACCCCCAAGGCATGCAGTTGTTCGAACAGTTGAAGGGTAATGTCGGTGGGCTCGATCAGTTCGCGTTCGGTCAGTTCCAAAACCAGGCTGATACTGCCAGGGATGAAGGCGGCGAGGAATTCACGGCAGTCTTCGACCAGTTCCAGATCCCGGCAGTGGCTTGCCGTAATATTGATGCTGATACGGAAAGGCTGCGCAAACACTGCTGATTGCGGGCCCAGCAGGGCGGCCGTCTGCTGCATCAAGGCGCGGGTCATCGGTACGATCAGCCCCGAGTGCTCGGCAAACGGAATAAACAGGTCCGGGCGCACCAGTCCTTCTTTGGGATGGTTCCAGCGCATCAATACTTCGGCGCCCGACCACTTTTTGCTATCGCCGTAAACCACCGGCTGGAAATAAGGAATGAATTCACCGGCCTCCAGCGCGCGAAGCATTTCATGGCTGGGCGAAGTCGAGCGTTTTTGAACGACATGGCCAATCGCACCCGAGACCGCGCCAAAAAAGATCAGCAGACTGAACAGCGGTGGGTACTCGTCAGCCATGTAGCGCCAGGTTTCTCCCTTTGGGAAACCGGCGGAAACGCTGAACGCATGATCCGGGGACACCAGCATGCTTTGCGCTACAGGTAGAGGCGGCAGGGGGCCTTGGTGAACTTGACCGTCGGCCGATAGCCAGTTGTTGCCCACTTGCAGTAGCAGCAGGGTCTCTCGGCCGATCAAGCGCAAAATGTTACTCAAGTGGTAGCCATCCAATGTGGTCAGGGCGCCGCCGCGACCATCGCTGAGGCGATACACCAGCAGCGCGGTATTGGGCGTCACCGGGTTACCGTTCATGAGCCACAACTTGCCTTCGTGATAATCCCCCTCGTTGACGGCCTCTTTGAAGTCACCGAACAGCGAACTGCAGTAAAGATTGTTGTCCCACACCAGATTGGTCGAGCGCACGAAAGGGCGACGCGTCACTTGTTCGCGCAAGGCCAGTTTGACTTCTTCGCAGGTTTCACCGGCCAGCGGCAACAAGTCCCGCGCCGCTTGCGCAGTGTTGTCGAGCATCAATTCGAACTGGCGCAGGGCCTCATCGGCAGTGTGCCGTGCGCTCTGCTCAAGGGTGCGTTCGGCTTGCATGTAAAGAATCACGCTACCCAGCAATATTGGCAGCAGACCACTCAACAGGGTGATGGCGATGCGGGTGCTGCGCTTGCGGCGCGGTCTGACGGTCAACGGCATGGGCGCATCCTGTCGCGATGGGGTGAGGCGCTTGAACGCAGGCCGAACGGCGCGCCGTTGAAATGCGTTTTCAGCCAGAGGGAGAATAGATGGCAGATGCCGCTTGCGCCGCTCACGGCCGGTGGATTCGCCTGGCCAGTTCGATAAAGGCGTGTGTCGCCGGTGATGCCTGGCGCCGATCAAGGACGGCGAGACCGACTTGACGCTGCACCATGGGCAGCAGCGGCACTTTAACGTATTGCGGGTTCGCCTCATCGGGTAATGAGCCTTCGGCTACGACCGTAATCGCCTCGCCACGCGCCACGGTGGCGAGGGTGCTGAGCAGTTGCGAGCAGCGGAAACGGATGTTCGGTTGCAGGCGCGCAGCGATGAACAACCGCGACACCAATTCCGATGACCCGGCCTCGGTCAGCACAAACGGATCGCTGCACAGATCCTTCAGGCTTACCGCCGGACGCCCCGCCAAGTGATGGCCGAGGGGGAGCAGGGCGACCATTTGATCTTCACCCAAGGCAAACGTGTCGAAACGCTCTTCCGGCAACACCACGAAACCGACGTCAATGCGTCGCTCTTCCAGCCACTGCAAGACCTGCCGGTCCGGGCCTTCATCGATGTGCACTTCGATGCCCGGATGCGCCCGGCGAAAGGGCTCAAGAATCGCCGGCAGCAACTTGATCGATGACGTCGGGCCGAACGAACCGATGCGCAACGTGCCGCTTTTCATCCCGCGCGCATCCGCCGCTTCCTGGCGCAAGGTGTTGGCGAGGCCGAGCATCGCCCGCGCCCGCAGTAGCAACTGCTCGCCAATGTCGCTGAGTTCGACTTGCGACTGGTGCCGGCGCAGCAGCTCAACGCCAAGTTCTTGTTCGAGGGATTTCATCGCGTGAGAGACGGCGGATTGGGTGATGCCCAGACGTTGGGCCGCGAGGGTAAAGCCGCGCAGTTCGGCTACCCGCGAGAAGATCTCCAATTGGGTCAGGGTCATGAGTGTTTGCTCATTTTACGATGAGGTTGAATGAGGTGAATGATACGTCATCCTCAAGCTTTTTCGTCGGGTGCATCATGCGGCAATTCGAACAAACCTCCACCACCGCGTCCGACCTGCCGGTCTACCTGACGCTGGCAGCCGTCACCATGATTTGGGGCGGGACGTTCGTTGCCGGACGCTACTTGGCCGGTGGTTTGAGTCCGCTGTTTGCCGCCAGCCTGCGCTTTCTGCTGGCCAGCGCTGCATTGCTGAGCTTTCTATGTGTGGCGCGGATTCCAATGGCGCGACCGACGCCACGGCAATGGCTGCAACTGACGCTGCTGGGGTTTTTCGGAATTTTCTTTTACAACCTGTGCTTCTTTTATGGGCTGCGTTACATCAATGCATCGCGGGCCTCGTTGATTGTTGCGTTGAATCCGGCAGTCATCGGACTGGCATCATGGATGCTGTTCAAGGAGCGTTTGAGCCGGTTGAAAGTGATGGGTATCGCGATCTGCATCGCCGGAGCCAGTCTGGTGATTGTCAGTCGCAATCCACAATTGCTCGCCACGACAGCGGATGCCTGGATCGGAGATTTGTTGATTTTCGGTTGTGTGTTGGGCTGGGGTGTTTATTCGTTGTTTTCCCGAAACCTCAACCAGACTCTGGGTCCGATGCAAACTGTGACCTATTCGATTCTGCTCGGCACCTTGATGCTCTGCGCGCTGGCACTGGTGCGGGGTGAGTTGAACTGGCCGGCGCTACTGGAGCTTGGTACGCCGCAGTGGCTGAGCCTGGTCTACCTCGGCGTCCTTGGTTCAGCACTGGCCTACATCGGCTACTACGACGGCATCCGCAAGATCGGTGCGACCCGCTCTGGGGTGTTTATCGCGCTCAATCCGCTGACCGCCGTGATATTCGCGGCGTTGCTGCTCGGCGAGCAGCTAACGCCGGCAATGTGCCTGGGCGGCGCGCTGATCCTTGCGGGCATCTACCTGTGCAACAAACCCCTTGCACCGGTCAGAAAAAAGCGGATTTTATAGAGAGGGCAGACAAGCCTATTTACGCTGTGTAGAATCGGTTTACGCATACAATAATAATCGTCTTCTGGCAGCAGAAGCCTCGCCCGCAAGAGCCTTGGGTCGACAATGAAGATATTCGGGTTTCAACTGATCTACGGTGACTTCCTTGCCCGCAGTGTGCGCGGCATCTCCTGCGCGCCACCCACCGACCTCACATGACTGACAAATAACCCTGGTTAATTGATAAGAAATGATGAGGTGCCACCATGGCAGATTTATACGAAAACCCAATGGGCCTGATGGGCTTTGAATTCATCGAGCTCGCCTCTCCGGTGCCGGGCACCCTGGAGCCGATCTTCGAGATCATGGGCTTCACCAAAGTCGCCACGCACCGTTCCAAGAACGTGCATCTGTACCGTCAGGGCGCGATCAATCTGATCCTCAACAACGAACCCAACAGCGTCGCTTCGTACTTCGCGGCCGAACACGGCCCGTCGGTGTGCGGCATGGCGTTCCGCGTCATGGATTCGCAAAAAGCCTACAACCGCGCACTGGAACTTGGCGCTCAGCCGATCCACATCGAAACCGGTCCGATGGAACTGAACCTGCCAGCGATCAAAGGTATTGGCGGCGCGCCACTGTACCTGATCGACCGTTTCGGTGAAGGCAGCTCGATCTATGACATCGACTTCGTGTTTCTCGAAGGCGTTGAACGCAACCCGGTCGGTGCCGGCCTGAAGATCATCGACCACCTGACGCACAACGTGTATCGCGGTCGCATGGCCTACTGGGCGAACTTCTACGAAAAGCTGTTCAACTTCCGCGAGATCCGCTACTTCGACATCAAGGGCGAATACACTGGCCTGACCTCGAAAGCGATGACCGCGCCGGACGGCATGATCCGCATCCCGCTCAACGAAGAATCGTCGAAGGGTGCCGGGCAGATCGAAGAGTTTCTGATGCAGTTCAACGGTGAAGGCATCCAGCACGTTGCGTTCCTCACTGACGACCTGATCAAGACTTGGGATCAGTTGAAGAAGATCGGCATGCGCTTCATGACCGCGCCGCCGGATACCTATTACGAAATGCTCGAAGGACGCCTGCCGAACCACGGCGAGCCGGTCGATCAACTGCAATCGCGCGGCATTCTGCTCGATGGCGCGTCGGAGCAGGGTGACAAGCGTCTGCTGTTGCAGATCTTCTCGGAAACCCTGATGGGCCCGGTGTTCTTCGAGTTCATCCAGCGCAAGGGTGACGATGGTTTCGGCGAGGGCAACTTCAAGGCCTTGTTCGAATCGATCGAGCGTGACCAAGTGCGTCGTGGCGTGCTCGCCACTGAGTAATCAGTAAAAAGCCCGGCCCGTTCAAGCCGGTCGGGCTTCATTCAAGATCAAAAGATCGCAGCCTTCGGCAGCTCCTACATTTGGAATGCATTTTCCCTGT
>NZ_RWIM01000124.1 GCF_009764645.1 Pseudomonas sp. PB106 | reverse complement strand
CAGCTCCTACAGGAAACGCATTCCACCTGTAGGAGCTGCCGAAGGCTGCGATCTTTTGCTTTATCAGGCAAACACGAAATATTTGCGCACGGTTTCGACCACTTCCCACGTGCCTTTCATGCCCGGCTCAACGACGAAGATATCGCCGGCGCGCAGGTGAATCGGCGCCATGCCGTCCGGGGTGATCACGCAGTAGCCTTCCTGGAAATGGCAGTATTCCCACTTCACGTAATCAACGCGCCATTTGCCCGGCGTGCAGATCCACGTGCCCATGATCTTGCTGCCGTCTTCGCTGGTGTAGGCGTTGAGGTTGACGGTGTGCGGGTCGCCTTCGAGTTTTTCCCATTTGCAGGCGTCGAGTACCGGCAGCGGGTGAGTGTCGCGCAGAACGGTGATAGGGGCGGTCGCGGTCATGAGGACTCCGGGCAGTGGACTTGAGAAATGAACTCGCACCCTATAGCGCCCGGTCGGGGCTCAGTTGTCTGGGGTCGACATCAAACTGCTCAGAAACGCGCATCAGTAAGCGCGTCCAGCAAGGCCTTGGCATAACCTGGCAAGGCGCCGAAATCCCTCGCGCACAGTTTCAGCGTGCGGCGCGCCCACGGTTCGTTGAGCGCTACGCTTTTGAAACCGCGTGGCGCTGCGCGCTCGACAGCGGCCAGCGGCACGATGGCCAGCCCGGCGCCTCGGCTGACCATGCGCATCACGCCGTCGAAACCGTCAGCACGGATCCGCACCTGCATGCGTGCGCCGCTGTGCAGGGCCTGTTCTTCAAGGTAGATCGCCAAAGCACTGTTGGCGCTGAGTCCGACAAAGTCGTGGTGCAACGCCTCGCTGAAACTGACGTCGACGGCGTCAGACAACGGGTGATCGAGGGGCAGGATCAGCACCAGTGGATCGTCGCGAAACGGTTGCGTCTGCAGGTCGCTGGTGTCTACCGCATCGGAGACGATGCCGAGGTCTGCCGCACCTTGGCGCAAGGCGTGGGTGATGCGCGCGCTGGGCAACTCCTGCAAATCGATGTCGAGATTGGGGTGGTCGCGCAGAAAATCGGCGAGCACCTCAGGCAGGTATTCGGTGATTGCCGTGGTGTTGCACAGCAATCGCACCTGACCTTTGACGCCTTGGGCGTAGTCGGCGAGATCCTGCTGCATGCGTTCGGCCTGTTGCAGGAGTATTCGCGCGTGGTGGGCGAGGGCGTTGCCGGCGGGTGTCGGTGTGACCCCACGGCGGCCGCGCTCAAGAAAATCTGTGCCGAGCGAGGCTTCCATGGCGCGGATTCTGGCGCTGGCTGCAGCGAGGGATAAATGGCTGCGCGCGGCGCCGGCGGTGATGTTGCCGGTGTCGAGGATGTGCAGGTAGAGGCGCAGGTCGGTGAGGTCGAAGTGCATGGGGGCAGCCGGTTTTGTGGAGTTTATCCCGGCCCCATCGCTGGCAAGCCAGCTCCCACAGGATTTGTGTGGTTCTCAAATTTTGTGATCAACACTGAACCCTGTGGGAGCTGGCTTGCCAGCGATGAGGCCATCAGCCTCTCACAAAAGCAGAGGCTGCCTCAGTATATGGCAGATTTTCAGCCAACCTTGACTGGCGCACAGTAGCACCATGAACACATTCACCGACTTCTACCAGCACCTCGGTTTGGCCCTGTCCCTGCTGGTCATCGCTACTTTCATCCTCGCTGGCCTGATCAAGGGCGTGATCGGTCTCGGCTTGCCCACCGTCGCCATGGGATTGCTCGGTCTGGCTATGGCGCCGTCACAGGCTGCCGCTTTGCTGATCATCCCGGCCACGCTGACCAATGTCTGGCAACTGGCATTCGGTGGTCACCTGAAAGGCCTGATCAAACGCCTCTGGCCGATGTTGTTGATGATCTTCCTCGGCACCGGCATCGGCACGCTGTGGATCGGCATGGCGGGCGGGCATTGGGTGGTGCGCGGGCTCGGCGCGGCGCTGTTGCTGTATGCGTTGAGCGGACTGTTCCTGCCAACGCTGCACGTAACACCTCGCCATGAGCGGTGGCTCGGTCCACTGTGCGGTTTGATCACCGGCGTCATCACCTCAGCCACTGGCGTCTTCGTGATTCCGGCGGTGCCATACCTGCAAGCGCTGGGTTTGAACCGGGATGAACTGGTCCAGGCGCTGGGTGTGTCCTTCACCGTGTCGACGCTGGCGTTGGCCGCTGGATTGCTCTGGCGTGGCGCCCTCGGTGGCGGCGAATTGAGCGCCTCGCTGCTGGCGCTGATCCCCGCCGTCCTCGGCATGCTGCTCGGCCAATGGTTGCGGCAACGCATCAGTGCGGTGTTGTTCAAGCGAGTGTTCTTTATCGGACTGGGCGCGCTCGGCGCCCACTTGCTGATCAGCGGTTAGCCGAGGCTTCGCTGAGCATCTCGATGGCGCGGATCTCGAAGTCGCGCTCCAGATACTCCATGCGCCGTTCAAAAAATGCCTTCATGTGTGGCAGATTCGAATGCACGTCGAGATGTGCCTGAGATGCCCAGATCTCGTAGAAGATGAACAGCGACGGATCTTTCTTGTCGCGCAGCATGTGGTATTCGATGCAGCCCGGCTCCGCCCGACTCGGCTCGACATAGGCGCGAAACAGCGCTTCAAAGGCCTCGGCTTTTTCCGGGCGGGTCTTGGCATGCAGGATAAAACCCTGGCGTTCACTCATCGCAACAACTCCTCAAATCAGATGGCTGCGGATGCTATTGCAATAATCGGCATTCGATTCGTGCTTTTCAGTCAAATGTATTTTGCGTAATCACGGCTTATTCCGCGCGAGGCGGATCGTTAATCTGCCGCCATTCCATTTTCCCTTCTCCACCCAGCCCATGGCTGCGCCGAGGTTTTCTGATGAAAAAAGTATTGCTGCTCAATGGCGGTAAAAAATTCGCCCACTCCGACGGTCGCTACAACACCACCCTGCACGAAACCGCACTGAGCGTGCTGGATCGCGGCGGTGTCGACGTCAAAACCACATTCATCGATGAGGGCTACGACGTCGCTGAAGAAGTGGCCAAATTCCTCTGGGCCGACGTGATCATTTATCAGATGCCGGGCTGGTGGATGGGCGCGCCGTGGACAGTGAAAAAGTACCTCGACGAAGTCTTCACCGAAGGCCACGGCAGCCTCTACGCCAGCGATGGCCGCACCCGCTCCGACGCCTCGCAGAAGTACGGCAGCGGCGGCCTGATTCAGGGCAAGCAATACATGCTGTCGCTGACCTGGAATGCGCCGCAACAAGCCTTTGATGATCCAACCGATTTCTTTGAAGCCAAAGGCGTTGATGCGGTGTACTTCCCGTTTCACAAGGCCAACGAGTTTTTGGGCATGACCGCGTTGCCGACGTTCCTCTGTGTAGACGTGATGAAGCGTCCGAATATCGAAGGTGATGTGGCGCGGTATGAGCAGCATCTGACCGAGGTGTTTGGCCTTAAGGCTTAAGTGGTTTAGGGCTACTATCGGTGAACAGCAAAAGATCGCAGCCTGCGGCAGCTCCTACAGAGTTCACATGTAGGAGCTGCCGCAGGCTGCGATCTTGGCGATCTCAAAGAGGACACCCGTGAAAGCCAGATCCGATGAGTTGCAGATTTTCGTCTGCGTGATCGAATGCGGTTCCATCTCCGCAGCCGCCGAGCAAGTCGGCCAGACTCCATCAGCCGTCAGTCGCACACTGTCGAAGCTGGAAGCCAAGCTCGACACCACGCTGATCAACCGCACCACGCGGCGCATGGACCTGACCGAAGAGGGCAAGTACTTCTTCGAACACGCCAAGCTGATTCTCGACCAGATGGATCAACTCGAAGAACGTCTGTCCTCGCGCCAGCAAACCCCGTCCGGACGTTTGCGAATCAACGCCGCTTCGCCGTTCATGCTCCACGCCATCGTCCCGTACATCGACGAATTCCGCCGGCTCTACCCGGACATCCAGCTCGAACTCAACAGCAATGACCTGATCATTGACCTGCTGGAACAAAGCACCGACGTCGCCATCCGCATCGGCACCCTCGCCGATTCGACGTTGCACGCACGCTCGCTCGGTTGCAGTCCGCTGCTGATCGTCGCCAGCCCGGCCTATCTGAAAAAACATGGCGCCCCTCAACAGGTGGCGGATCTGGGCGAACACACCTTGCTCGGTTTCACCCAGAATGAAGGCCTCAACCAATGGCCGCTGCGCTATGTGCACGGTGACCGTTGGCCAATCACCCCGGCGATCAGCGCCTCCAGCGGCGAGACCGTGCGCCATCTGGCGCTGGAAGGGCAGGGCATCGCTTGCCTGTCGCACTTCATGACCATCGATGACATTCGTGCCGGGCGCTTGGTAGTTCTGCTTGGCGAATTCAACAGCGGTTATCGCCAGCCGATCAACGCGGTGTACTACCGTAACTCGCAACTGGCGCTGCGCATTCAATGCTTCCTCGACTTTATTCAGAGCAAACTCGCCGCCTACGCCAGCGCCGATTTCAAGGGCTGATTCGTGACCTCTGCGCAAGAGTGAATTGGGTGAGGGCGGGTTTTTCCCTTGGGTTCACGGGCCGATACTCGTTCCATCACTTACTCACGCAGGGAGTTACTCCATGAACGTATTCGTCACCGGCGCTGCCGGTTTTATCGGCGGCTCGATCGCCACTGGCCTGGTTCAGGCCGGGCACAACGTCACCGGTCTGGTGCGCAGTGCTGAACAGGCCGATGAACTCAAAGCCCTCGGCATCACCCCGGTAATCGGCAGCCTCGACGACGAAGCGCTGCTCGCCGAACAGGCCCGCGCCGCCGACGCGGTGATCAACGCCGCCAGCAGCGACCATCGCGGCGCGGTCGAAGCCTTGCTCGATGCCTTGTGCGGTTCCAACAAAGTGTTTCTGCACACCAGCGGTTCGAGCATCGTCGGCGATGCCTCGGGCGGCAAGTCCAGCGACGTCATCTACTACGAAGACAATTTGCCGGAGCCGACTGTCGACAAGGCCGCACGCGTGGCCATCGACAACCTGATCCTCGCGGCGGCGAAGGACGGTGTGAATTGCGCCGTCATCTGCAACACGCTGATCTACGGCCACAGCCTGGGCGTCAATCGCGACAGCGTGCAATTGCCGCGACTGCTGAAACAGGCGCGCAAAAGCGGCGTGGTACGACATGTCGGCACTGGCCAGAACATCTGGTCCAACGTGCACATCGAAGACGTCGTCGCTCTCTATCTGCTGGCGCTGACCAAAAATATTCCGGGCACGTTCTACTTTGTCGAAAGCGGCGAAGCGTCGTTCATCGACATGACCACCGCCATGGCCGAAGCGCTGAACCTGGGCCAACCGCAAGACTGGGCATTGAAAGACGCCGAAGCCGAATGGGGCTACGAAATGGCCAACTACGGCCTCGGCTCCAACAGCCGAGTGCGCGGCAAACATGCCCGCGAACTGCTGGGCTGGGCGCCTAAGCGCACCTCGGTGGTTGAATGGATTCGTAACGAAATGGTGTGACGCTTACGCCAACCTTGTAATCACCACCGAACCTGTGGGAGCTGGCTTGCCAGCGATAGCGGTTCACCAGCCAACACCTAAGTTGAATGTGCAACCGTCATCGCTGGCAAGCCAGCTCCCACAGGTTATCCGCGTTGTACCTGACGCGTTGCAATCAAAACTGTGGGAGCGAGCTTGCTCGCGAAAGCGGTGGATCAGTCGGCAGAGATGTTGAATGTGAAGCCGTCTTCGCGAGCAAGCTCGCTCCCACAGGGTTTTGGGTTGACTGCATAAGTATGAAAATCCCGCCCCGCGATTTTCATTAATCGCGACAAGACATATCCATTAGCGACACGCCTTACCTCTCCACGAAAATTACTTTCATGCGGTTTGAAATCTCGATCTCGAAATGATTTATGAGTTTCACAACCCATTCGAACGTGACCCTTTCGAGGAGTACCGCATGACGCCTGACTTCGGCTATTGGCTGCTGGTTTATGCAGCCGTTGCCATCATCGCCTTGATCGTTCTGATCGCCCGTTATCGGCTCAATCCGTTCATTGTCATTACCTTGATTTCCATCGGCCTGGCGCTGGTGGCCGGGATGCCGGCCTCGGGTGTGGTGGGGGCGTATGAGGCTGGGGTTGGCAAGACGCTGGGGCATATTGCGCTGGTGGTGGCGCTGGGGACGATGCTCGGCAAGATGATGGCCGAGTCCGGTGGCGCCGAGCAGATGGCGCGCACGCTGATCGATAAATTCGGCGAGAAGAACGCGCACTGGGCGATGGTCTGTATCGCGTTTCTGGTCGGCTTGCCGCTGTTTTTCGAAGTCGGTTTCGTCTTGCTGGTGCCGATTGCGTTTACCGTGGCACGGCGGGTTGGCGTGTCGATTCTGATGGTCGGGTTGCCGATGGTCGCCGGCCTGTCGGTGGTGCATGCGCTGGTGCCGCCGCACCCGGCGGCGATGCTCGCGGTGCAGGCCTATCAGGCCTCGGCCGGGCAGACCTTGCTGTATGCGATTGCCATCGGCATTCCAACGGCAATCATTGCCGGGCCGCTATACGCCAAATTCATCGTGCCGCGCATTCAGTTGCCGGCGGATAACCCGCTGGAAAAACAATTCCTCGACCGCGAACCACGGGACAAACTGCCGGGTTTCGGCATCACCATGGCGACCATTCTGTTGCCGGTGGTGTTGATGCTGCTCGGCGGTTGGGCCAACCTGATTTCCACGCCGGGCAGCGGCTTCAATCAGTTCCTGCTGTTCATCGGCAACTCGGTGATTGCGCTGTTGCTGGCGACGTTGTTGAGCTTCTGGACGCTCGGGATTGCTCAGGGTTTCAACCGCGAATCGATCCTCAAATTCACCAACGAATGTCTGGCGCCGACAGCCAGTATTACCTTGCTGGTCGGCGCTGGCGGCGGCTTGAACCGGATTCTGGTGGATGCAGGCGTGACCGATCAGATCGTCGGCCTCGCTCACGAATTCCACCTGTCGCCGCTGATCATGGGTTGGTTGTTCGCTGCATTGATGCGCATCGCCACCGGCTCCGCGACCGTGGCCATGACTACCGCGTCCGGCGTGGTCGCGCCGGTGGCCATTGGTCTGGGATATCCGCACCCTGAGCTGTTGGTGCTGGCGACCGGCGCCGGCTCGGTTATCTTTTCCCACGTCAACGACGGCGGCTTCTGGTTGATCAAGGAATACTTCAACATGACGGTCGCGCAGACGTTCAAGACCTGGACCGTGCTGGAGACGCTGATCTCGCTGGTCGCGTTCGGTCTGACCGTCGGCCTTTCTTACCTGCTGTAACCGGAGCCCACCGCCCATGGACATCCTCTACCAGATCCGCGCCCGCCAGGATTCCTTCAGCGCCGGCGAAGGCCGGATTGCCCGGCTGATGCTCGACGACGTCGGTTTTGCCGCGAGCGCCAGTCTCGAAGATCTGGCGCAACGGGCCGAAGTCAGCACCGCCACGCTGTCGCGTTTCGCCCGCACGGTTGGTTGCCGCGACTTGCGTGATCTGCGCCTGCAACTGGCCCAGGCCAGCGGTGTTGGCAGCCGTTTTCTCGATCCGGCGGGCACGCCTGAACAGTCGGCCTTTTACGGGCAGATCGTCGGCGACATCGAAACCACATTGCGCCAGCATCTGGCCGGATTCGACGAATCACGCTTTGCCGATGCGGTGAAATTGCTCGGCCAGGCGCGGATGATTCACGCCTTCGGCATGGGCGGTTGCTCGACCTTGTGCAGCGACGAATTGCAGGTGCGCCTGGTCCGCCTCGGCTACCCGATTGCGGTGTGTCATGACGCGGTGATGATGCGCGTCACCGCCGCCAGCCTGAGCGCCGAGCAGGTGCTCATCGTCTGCTCACTGACCGGCATCACACCGGAACTGCTCGAGACCGTCGAACTGGCGCGCAATTACGGCGCACGCATTCTCGCCATCACCCGCGCCGACTCGCCGCTGGCGGAGCTGGCCGACATCGTCCTACCGCTGCAAGGCGCCGAAACCTCGTTCATCTACAAACCAACGGCGGCGCGCTACGGCATGCTGCTGGCCATCGACGTACTCGCGACTGAGCTGGCGCTGGCCAATCCTGAAGACAATCAAGAACGTCTGCGGCGGATCAAACTCGCCCTCGACGAATACCGTGGCGGCGACGATCACCTGCCGCTGGGAGACTGACATGCTGTACGACATCCTGATTCGCAATGCCCTGATCATCGACGGCAGCAATACGCCCGGTTACAAGGCCGACGTGGCGGTTCGCAATGGCCGCATCGAGCGCATCGGCGACTTGCACGATGCCACGGCAACCGAAGAAATTGACGCCGCCGGGCGTGTGTTGGCGCCGGGTTTCATTGACGTGCACACCCACGACGACACCGTGGTGATCCGTCAGCCGCAGATGCTGCCCAAGCTCAGCCAAGGCGTGACCACGGTGATTGTCGGCAACTGCGGGATCAGCGCCTCTCCCGTGAAATTGAAGGGCAATCCGCCGGATCCGATGAACCTGCTCGGCACGGCGGCGGCCTTCGTTTATCCGCGATTCAGCGATTACCGTGCGGCGGTGGAAGCAGCGAATACCACGCTGAACGTGGCGGCCCTGATCGGCCACACGGCGCTGCGCAGCAATCATCTGGACGACCTGTTCCGCACCGCCACGCCGAACGAAATCGCCGCGATGCGCGAGCAACTGCGGGAAAGCCTGGAGGCGGGCGCGTTGGGTTTATCCACAGGTCTGGCCTACGCCAGCGCCTACAGCGCCTCCACCGATGAAGTCATGCAACTGACCGAAGAACTGACGGCATTCGGCGCGGTGTACACCACGCATTTGCGTAGCGAATTCGCCCCGGTTCTGGAAGCGATGGATGAAGCTTTTCAAATCGGTCGACATGCGAAATCGCCAGTGATCATTTCCCACCTCAAATGCGCCGGCGTGGGTAACTGGGGGCGCAGTCCCGAGCTGCTCGCATCGTTGGAAGAAGCCGCGAAGACTCACCCAGTCGGCTGCGATTGCTACCCGTACGCGGCGAGTTCTTCGACGCTGGATCTCAAGCAAGTCACTGACGCCCATCGCATCACCATCACCTGGTCGACGCCGCACCCGGAAGTCAGCGGCCGTGACCTGATCGACATCGCCGCCGAATGGAATCTGCCGTTACTTGATGCCGCCAAACGTCTGCAACCGGCGGGCGCGGTGTACTACGGCATGGACGAGGCCGATGTACGAAGAATTCTCGCGCATCCTCTTTCGATGGTCGGCTCTGACGGACTGCCGGAAGACCCGTTCCCGCATCCCCGCCTGTGGGGTGCTTTCCCACGGGTGCTGGGACATTTCAGTCGTGACGTCGGCCTGTTTCCGCTGCACACCGCGGTGCACAAAATGACCGGCCTGTCGGCGGCGCGATTCGGCTTGAAGGAAAGAGGCGAGATTCGTGAAGGCTACTGGGCGGATCTGGTGTTGTTCGATCCGGCGACCGTGCGTGATGTGGCGGATTTCACTGATCCGCAACGCGCCGCGCAAGGGATTGATGGCGTATGGATCAACGGCGTGTTGAGTTATCGCGATGGTCAGGCGAGCGGGCGTAGGGAAGGACGGTTTTTGGCGCGGGAAGGAGATTTGCGCAAAGGGTTTCATTGATTTTAATGACGCCAGAAGATCGCAGCCTGCGGCAGCTCCTACAGGAGATCGCATTCCAATGTAGGAGCTGCCGAAGGCTGCGATCTTTTGATCCATATCTCATAGTGGCACTCTGCGATTAAAGAAAGCCAACATCAAGCCGAATTCCTGACATCCACCCCGGCTACACTGTGGGGCCAATCAGTCAGGGAGCACCCCATGAGCTTCGGCAAAACCACTCCGATCCTGCGGATCTTCGATGAAGCCAAGGCTGTCGAGTTTTACGTCGACTTCCTCGGTTTCAAAATCGACTGGCAGCATCGCTTCGAGGCGAATTTTCCGTTGTATCTGCAGGTGTCGCGAGGCGAGTGCGTGTTGCATTTGTCCGAGCATCACGGCGATGCGAGCCCGGGTTCGGCGTTGCGTATCGAGACCGATGAGCTGGAAGCGTTTCAGCAGCAGTTGATCGCCAAGGACTACAAGTTTTCGCACCCGCAGATCCAAGCGATGCCGTGGGGCAGTCAGGACATGACGATTGCCGATCCGTTTGGCAATCGGTTGGTGTTTACCAACGCGATCAGCCTCTGAGGTGAAGCGAAAGCGCTACTTCAGCCAACGCAGGTGTTGAATGTCATACCGCCATCGCTGGCAAGCCAGCTCCCACAGTGTTTTGTGTCGTGCATGAAATTTGTGATCACCACTGAACCTGTGGGAGCTGGCTTGCCAGCGAAGAGGCCGGAACATTCACCCCCGATGCCTCTGCCGAAACTCCCCCGGCGGCATTCCGCGTCGGCTCTTGAAGGTGCGGTGAAACGACCTCGGGTCGGTAAACCCCAGATACTGCGCAATGTCCTGAATCGGCAGCGTGCTGTTGAGCAAATAATGCTCAGCCAGTTCCTGACGCAAGTCATCGAGAATCTGCTGATATGACGTTCCCGCCTGATGTAATTGCCGCTGCAACGTTCGCACTGAAACAGCGATCTGTTCGGCCACTTGTTCCTTGCGCGGCAAGCCTTGCTTGAGCAGCTGGCGCAGGATGTTTTTCACCTGCTGCTCCAGCGACGCATCCTCCAGCGTCGCCATCAACCCCAGCGCATGTTCTTCCAGCGTCCGCAGCAACTGTGCATCGGCTTGGCGCAGCGGCAACTGCAAATACGCCAGCGGCACAATCAGCGCCGAATAGGGCTGATCAAACGACACCGGGCAATCGAAAAATGCCTCGTATTGCGCCAGTGCCGCCTCGGCCGGGCAGGAATGTTCGAACCAGACAGCGGCCGGCGACATCTGCGTATCGGCGATCCAGCGCGCGTATTGCAACCATGAGCCGAGGACGTTTTCCACCAGATGCCGACGAATTCGTGGGCGCTGATAACGGCAAGTCCAGATCAGATGCACGTGACCGTCCAGCACTTCGACGCGGCTGACGCCCATGTCGCCGACCAGTTTTTCGAACGGCATGATCCGGCTCATCGCATCGCCCAACGTCGCGCAGTTCATGGTGATGTAACCGAGCACGCTCCACGAATTGGGCAGGACGAAATTCGCCGCGTTGAGCCCGAACAGCGGATCGCCCGAGTGCTCGCAGAAATAATCCAGCAGCCGTTCGTGGGCCTCACCGGGCAAGCGCAGGGTGTTATCGCTCAACTGCTGCGCCTGCAAACCCGCCGCCGCCAATGCGGGCTCGATGGCCATGCCCAGTTGTTCGGCGTGGCGCAGGTATTTGAGCAACGGCGGAACCGAAGTGAAGCCGAGCGATTGCATGATCCCTTTCCTTTGATCAACGGCGGCGAGGGCGGGCGAATAGCCTGAAAGTTAATTTGAAACCCCGACTAAAGTAAATGGCTGACGCTTGCGCGACGTTTGACTTGCGCGGTACGCGTTGAGGGAACCGTTCGGAGGGTTGCCAGGTGTCGAAGCGAGAATGTGCTGGTTGGGGCGCAACCTCACTTCCATGAAGATCGAACGCGGAGTGGTCGCGTCCCCTGCCACCGACTACCCCACCACGCCCCTGCCTGGTGTCAGGCAGGGGCGTGGGCCGGCAGAGCTGATCAGAATCGCCTGAAATAGTTGGGAGGAAACAGATTGGCAAGATCGTTGGCGAGCTGCGTCTCAAGCCGGATCTGGTTGAATTGATTTTGAGGGACTTCGGCGAAATTGTAGAAGGTATTGCCATCGCTGAAATGGACATCCATCGACTGCTGCTGAGACGTCATCTGATTCCATACCCCAGTACTTGGGTTGCCGGTTGCTAAGCTTTGCGCGAACAGGTCGACAATAAACGTGGGATTTTGCGCTGGTTGCTGCCCGTAGAGCGGCGCCAGCGCGGCGACATTGGCAATGGGCATGGCATAAGCAGGGTCCTGAGGCATGCGGGGGCTAACGTTTAAACGTGAGGTAATCGGTGCGTACCTGCTCTCCGAGAGCCGGTGTGGCATCGCAAAGGTCACCCAGGGATCAATCACCAACGGATCATTCATCGGGTCGCCGAGCAACGTGAAGCTATGTCCCGGGAAGCCTGAAAGGTGCACGGGGGACAGCGAGGCGTTGCGGGCCGATGATGAGAGCAGGCTGGCACTGACAGCCGCGAATTCATCGCACAGACCTGTTGCGGCAGCGACGGCGTGTTGCGCGCGTGATTGCGGGGAGGGTGCGATGTTGCCACGCAGTGCACGGGACAGTTGATCGGAACGTTCCAGGCTGTTGGAGATGGCACCGATCTGATTGCCCGGCCCATGAGAGAGAAGCGAGCGTGTGGTCCAGATCACGTCGTAGGCCAGTCTGTAATCTTCCAGAACGCTCACGTCCAGATAGGCGCTGGACGACTGATGACTGGCTGCCGACCGTGTGATGGCGGGGGCGGCGACACTGGGCTGACTGCTGAATGGTTCGATCTCGTATTTCATGAGCCCACGGCGATCCTTGTATTTGAGTGGGTTGTTGGCGACGAATCCGTAAAGATTGAATCCATCGACCCACCCTGCAGGATCCGCACTGACCCATCGTTGCAGCCACGGCGCGTAATAGCGCGAACCGTAGTAGTACAACCCACTGGCATCACGCTCTTTTCCGGAGTAGCGAACAGTTCTGCAGCGTGCCTCTATCTTGTTGCGTGCCGCCCGCCAGGCCGTGTTGCCAAACGGGTAGTAACCTTCCTCGCTGACCAGTTTTGCGTTGGCATCGAACTCCAGTGTGGTGGAGGCGGCGTGATCGTCGAAGGTGTAGCGCAAAGCTTTATCGATGACCCCGTCGGGACGCCCTCGTGTCCAGACCATGCACCTTGCCTGGCAGTCCCCTGCATCGATATTGATGACGTCGAGGTTTTCTTTGGCATTGGTACGAATTTCCAATCCGGGCAGGTAGAGCACTTGGTGAAGGTGAGTGGTTGCCCGCGCGGCATGTGTCTGGCGTTTGCGTAGCCGTTGCCCGTTGGCATCGTAAAGGTAGGTTTCCTCGTCTGCGTCGGCTGTAGCTCGCTCGATCAACGCAATCCGTTGCAACTGATTACGGTTGTTCCACTCCATTGGCTGACCCGTAGACAGCGTCAACTGATTGCCGTTGGCATCGAAGCCTTCGGCATGATCTGGAATAGTGCCTCCCGGCTTTCGACGAAGGGCTCGATTACTGCCGGCGGCGACGTGCATTTCGCGAGTGTAACTATTGCCCTCGCGTCGATGCTGCAACTTGATGAGGTTGCCACGGTTGTCATAACTGTATTGCTGGGTGAAGTTGAGCAGGCGGCTTGGGTCCAGCGCGTGTGGCAACCAGGTTGGAAGCCTGACTCTGACACCAGCGTTGGCTTCTTCGCGGCCCGTGGCCTCGATCAGTTGATACAGACTGTCGTATTGATAAGTGCTGACGGGAAGCACGCGTTGGTTGGCGTTGTGCTTTGCGGTTTTGCTGCGATCAGTCACGCTCAGCAGATTGCCGACCGGATCGTAGTCCAATCGCATGGATTGAAATGTCCGCTCGTCTGCCCGGGAAATCTTGCGATCTCGCACGCGGCCATTGGCAGGCAGGTAGGTTGTCTGATGGGTGATTTTGCCGCCCAGTTGTTGCGATGTGATCTGACCCTGTTCGTTGTAGACGATCTGGTCGAGCACGACCTTGTGTTCGCGTACATCGGGCATTTCCAGGGTGATGCGTTTCAACTGACCCGCCTCATCGTACGTTCGATGTTGAGCATTCCCGCGAGCGTCTTTTTGCTTCAGCAACTCGCCCGTCCACGCGTACTCCCAAGAGGTTGTAAAGCCTGCGCCGCTTTCCAGCAGTTCGTCCTGCTGCTCCTCGGCTTCTGGCCAGCCCACGGCAGGCTGCTGTTTCAGAAAGCGCCGTGTTTCACCGGTCAGATGGCCGTTCAGGTCATGACCGGCCAACGTCCGGCAGCCAGCGGTATCGTTGTGCCGAATCAGCCGGCCACACTGATTGTGTTGCGCATGGTCGGGGCTATTGAAAGCATATTCAAAGCGTTCCACTGCCAGCCGTTCACCGGCGCCTTGCTGCTCAAAGACGCCTGTTGCACGCAGTTGGTTGTCGTATTCGAATTGCCAGTGGGTGCCACGCCCATCCCATCGCTCCACCGGCTGACCCGCTTCACCGAGCAGGTTTACAGTCCAGCCGGCATCGGTGCTTTGGGTCAACAATACAGCGCCGGACAGGCTGTTGATCTGCTTGCCGTCCGCGGTGCTCGCAGCGCCGTCTTTATCGAAAAGGGCGTAATGCTTGATGGATTGCAGGCCGACGTCGTAAAGACTGCGGGTGATGCATGCCTGTGAGGATTGAAGTGGAGCATTGCGCAGATACTTGACCTGGCGAACCCGCATGCCGCGGCTGTCGATGACATCCAGGGTTGGCGTATGGCGATGAATATTGCTCATGATTCGTCTCCAGGATCAGACGACAGCGTGTTGTCGTTCAGGTCATCCGCTTGGGTGTCGTTCTCGTCCTCACTGAGGGTGTACCAGGGGTGGTAGCTGTAGCGGCGTTCATGGCCACTGGCATTGATGACGCGGATCAAGCGACCGGTAGGGTCGTAAAGTTGCTGGTCGCATAAACCCGAATGCCGCGTTGTTGCGTCTTTGCTGTAGCGGTAATCGTCACTGAACCAGGGCCGGAATACGCGGATGACCAATCCTTTGTTGTCGTACTCGATCGGCGCACTGACGCGCCAGCGCGCGCCGGTTTTCAGCTTGCTTTGCAACGGCCTGCCATAGCCGTCCTGACTGGCGATGCTGATGCGGATCTGCTGCGCGCTATCGTCGGCGGAGCGATCGGCGTGTAGCGCTGCACTGTGCACAGGGTCACGCACGGCGCTGCCGATAACGTGTTTGAGATAACGCTCGTAGGGTGTTTGGGCTATCAGGTGTTGGTAACGTTTGCGCGTGCTGGCGCGAATGAAACCGCCAGGGAGCAATTCGCTTGAGGCGATGGCTTGATCACGCCATGCCTTTTCCTGAACCGTGCCGCCGGATTCCACCTGTCCCATCCAGCTGAGGGGGGCGTGAAAAAACGCGCTGGCAGCGTTTTGCAGGGCCTTCTTTGCAGCGTTGATCGCGGTGGCCGGTGAGACGTCGGGGAGTGCTTTGTAAAGTGCGAGGGGTTTGAAGCCGCTGGCGTTTTTGTAATGACTCGTCAGGAACACCTGTCCAAAACCGTCGTAACGTGTTTCGCGGACAATCCCGTTGGGATCGATCAATCGGGTGGCGGCAAGGGTTCGATAGTCAATCGCGCTGGTTCGGGTTGTGCACAGGTCGGGCAGGGTCATCGAGGAGACCAGGCAATGGCTGGCATCGTAAGTGATCGTGGTCGCCCCGTGCTGCCCGCTTGCCTGGAATGTGCGGGGTTTGAAAAAAGCGTCCGACCCGTAGTAAGTGCTGTAATTGCGTCGCACCGACCAGAGACCGGAGGGAATGCCCAAAGTGTCTGCCGGTGCTGGCGCAACGGTCATTTTTTCGTGACCACTGGCCTTCAGTCGTTGTGCAATATTGATCGCGGGAAACGTGGAACCGAGAGCGTCGAACGCCTTGAGCGCCACGTCATTTATTTCGGCGATTTCCACATGATCCACCAGCGCTTCGACGCTCGCATGGCCATCGTCCAATGGGCTGCTGTCGTCAGCTTTTCGGTAGCGCAGCAAAGACAGGCTGGTCATGACCCGCAAGGCTTTCCAGCGCGCGGATCCGATCAGCTCCAGCAGGTTGTCATGGTGGATGTCAGCGGGAGCCAGACCATCAGGCAGAGGGGATTTCGGCAGTTTCAACGCATGGGAGCATTGCAGGTAGGGCAATCCCAGGCGCCGGGTTTGCTCCGTGTCGTGATGGATAGGCAGTTGCCTGTCTTCCTGCACGAAGTAAAACTGTTGTTCATCATCATGAGCGTCAACCCAGCACTGCTGTTCCCAATCAGTGGTGAAGGGGTTCTTGTCGCTGGCTTGCTTGCGTCGTGCGTAGCGGATCTGCACGGCGTGAGTGATGACTCCGAAGTCATCCCATTGCAGATTGAGTGTCTGGCTGCATTGCGGGTCGTCGGCGATTCGCTCGTAGTCCAGGCGCAGGGACTCGGCCAGAACCGGATGGATGATCGAACAGACACTGTGCTTACCGATTCCACGTAGCTCGTTGAGCTGATAGCGATAGGTTTGCACCGAGTAGGGAACGTTTGACCGAGGTGAAAAATCCCGACCATAGATTTCTTCGCGCAATACATTTCCGGTCAAGGCAATGGCCATCTCACGCTGGCGTTTCTTCAGGTTGATGAGGGTCAGGTCGCGTTTGCGCGAGCGGGGCGACCAGCTTCTTCCGATTTTTTGAATCGCAGGTTTCAAGGCGATCGCGTGGTTGTCGACCCAGATTGGGTCGGTGATCGCCGGGTCGATGGCGTCACCCGTGTGATACCAGGTCTTGCGCAGCATCGGTGGTGTGTGAGGGTTGTACAGGCTGGACGGGCTATCCAGGCTGTCGGTTTGTTCAAGCAGACCGAACCCACGAAACTCGTGCTCTTTGGGGTCATAAAATCCGCGCCGATACGTCCATTGCCGGGTCATCCGGTTGCCGCTGATTTCATCGTGCAGGATTTGTCGTTTGATGACCGGTAGCGGGAATGGAAGCTGGCAGGCGGTGGCTTGTTTTCTCTCTCGCCGTTCCTGTTTCTCATCCAGCCATTCCTGGGCGGAACTGCGATAGTGAATGCTGTTGATGGCGCCCATGTTGTTATCGGTTTCACCAAGCAGATAGGGCTTGCTGGCGACAAAGTCATAGCGCCAGTAGCGCTTCTCGCTGCCCGGTGCATCGATCACCAGGCTGGAGCAGCCAGATCCCTGCAGGTCGGCTGCCTCTACACGGCAGAAACGATCAAAATGCAGGCCGTCAGGCCAAGGGACCCGGATCGCTGGTGCCAATCCATTGCCGAAACGGTTCATCAAGATTGTTGCGCCGTCGGCTTGCAGATAAATCAGGTCGGTGGCCCCGCTTCCGTCAAGATCCGCCAGCAGGATGTTGGCGGCGTCGAAGTACTCGTAGTCGAAATCGAGTTGAGCAATGACCCGCCCTTTACCGAAACGGCCGCGTCCCAGATTCGGCCAACACTTCACTTCGTTGTGACGAATACGCACCAGATGCTGCTGGCCACTGCCCAGAACATCGCTGAAAGCCACCAGTTCACCGGGTGATGGGGCCGCGCCCGGCAAGTCATCGTCATCGGGCAGACGCGCCACTTCAATGGCTGGCCGGAAGCCGGTTTTTCGTTGGTTGGCATACAGCCTCACACTGCGCGGGCCGATCATCACCAGATCATTCAGGCCAGCCCCCATCAGGTTGGCCAATTGTGAACCCGGCTGGAAAAACTCGTCGGGGAATGCCGCGAATGGCGTAAACCCAGACCAGTTGCCAGCAGCATCAAGGGTGAAAAACCCACTGACGCCCGGTTGGAGCGTCAACCAGTCCGGTCGACTGTTGCCGGTAAGGTTGGCGAGGAACTGCCGCACTGGTTTGGTGGCGTCGGCAAGCGGGATACCTGGCAAAGCCTGGACGACATAGTCCACGCGATCGCCGCCGTGCTGGTGTCGGGTCGGTGCGTGGTACTGCCAGGCTTTTTCAGCTCGCTGAAGCACGCCGGGCAGCCCCTCGCCCAATAGGTCGACGAACTGCAAGGGCTGCTGATTGCCCACGCTGTTCAACGCTACGAAGGGCGTGCAACGTGTTGCGGCGGCGCTCAGATCGAACCGCGAATAGGAGAACTCCAGCGGCGGCAGGTCATCAATCCTGCCTTGGCCACCGTAGGCCTGATTGAACGCGGCGCTCAATAGACTGCAGGCCAGGGCAGACGTCTCGTACTGCAAAAGCGTACGCCGGACCAGAACCGGTTTTTTACCCATTTGCGCATCATCGGGAAAGCAGTGAAACATCAGTATCTGTCGGCAAAGTCGTCGGGTGCGCAGTTCGAAGCCAAAGCGAAAATCCGAGAAGGGGTCGGGGCGCTCGCTCGCTGATGCGCCGCTCTTGAAGTCCGGTATTTCTCCGAGTGTCGTGGTGCGTTCGCCGTAATCGAAACACAGGATGAAATGCCAGCTCGGCGGGGCATTGTCCTGCCCGGTGAATGAATATAAACGTGAGGAGGCGGTGGCGTTTCCATAACGCACATGGCTCAAGTAACGCTGAGTATCCGCTGGGTCGGTATTCGTGGCGTATTCGTAAACGATATGTTCGCCATGGGCGTTCATGCTTTCTTCAAGCAGCCACTCAGCGACCCGATCAGGATGTTCGGGGTCTACCCGCCGTGCCGACGGTGACTTGCCGTACACATGTTGAGTGCCGTCGGCGCTCCACACCCGCCAGAACCCGACCGAGTCATCAGCTGCCCAATGTTCGATGCGGTCAAACGCGCGCTCGACCCGTGGGCGATAACGCACCACGGTATGAGCGGGCAGTTGCTTGTCTTCGTTGTAGGGTTTGCGGGAGGTTATCAGGGCGCCGTTTTCTGGGTCGCGGTCGGGGAGCAACACTGTGCCGTCGGGCTCGATGAACAGGTCGTCATCGTTATAGGCCGGGATGCCCTGACTTGTCTGGCGCGATATGGACGGTAAAGACAAATGCCAGCCCAGACCGAATGTTCCATTGCCTCGGCTGGAGTTGTATTGCAACGCGAGGGCAGGGACATAATTGCGACCCTTCGAGATGGGCAAAGCAATTTCGCAGGTGGCGGCACCGCTGCAGCCCACCGTGCCGATGTCTACGTCGATGTATCTGATTGCTCCGCCGCCCTTGGGCAAGGTTTGTGAAGGTGCCGGCAGTGACGTGTCCTGGCTCATTGCTCAAGCCTCCCGTCTCTGGCGGTGTAGCGCACATGCACGATGACGTCGGTGAGCGATTCGAGCATGCTTTTTTGCGAAGCATGATTGGGGAACGACAATTTCCACTTCGACACCGCGCCCGTGTACTCGAATGGCAGGTAACGTTCGTCCTGAAAACTCAGGGTGAACAGACCGTTGTCATCGACGCCGGTGGAAAGCGCGATCTGCTGATTCAATCGCAGCTGTTTCAAAACGGTCTTGCCGTCGCCGGGCATGACCACTTCGCTGCTGAGCTGGGTCAGTGTGGCGCGAATATCTTCATAGGGGCCGACGACGGCGGGCAGCGATACGCTGATACTTTTGATCCGGCGCAGGCAGTGACCCGGGTAGTCGCTGTCGAACAACTGCTGAGTCAGCTCGAACTCACAGGACCCGTTTTTGACGAGTTTGGACTTGATCCCCGCAATCGGTGCGGCTTCAGGAGACAAGGACTTGATGTCGTCCCAGGATTTATTGATCGATTCCGGCTGGGTTTTCAGGCTGTCTTCGTTCACCTTCAGGCGGCGCAGCGACACGGTCTTGCGGATCTCCAGCTCACGTTCATTGCCCTGCAGATAGGCATTTTTCATCTTCAGCAGGGCAAGCTTTATCCTTTCTCCAGGGGCGAGGCCGCGATAGGTGGTATTCCAGGCCAAATGTTCGAAGAGAGAGGGGCTGGAATCATCGGCCATTTCATAGCGCCAACTGTTTTCCGTGAACCGGCAAAGCGCGAGCGTCGAGTCATATACCTGGTAATAAAAGGCCGACAACTGATAGCAAAACCATTGGTAAAGCTGTGAGTTGGAAAAGCGCTTGCTGAAAAAATCATAAGCCGTCCGGGCCTGATCCAGCGCGGTCCGGGTTTGGCGCAACTGCAGTTGCGAAGCCAGGGCCTTTTCGGACTCCAGCGCCAGTTGAGCGTCTATTTGCGCCATTTCGAGTTCGGCCTGATCGCGGGCCAGCGTCCATTCCTGGTAGCGACGACGGTACTGGGCTGCGCGTTCGAGTGCTTCGCCCGTTCCGTGAGCGGCGGCGGACGCCCCCATGGCGAAGGAGGATGCCGCCATGGGGCCACCTTCCAGGCGATGACCGCCATCGGCCAGGCCGAAAATATTCGGTGGAATCTTCAACAAGTGGCCTGTCGCCTGCGCCGCGTGCGCACCTGCCTCGATGATTCGCCCGCTCAGATGGAACGCGGCTGCGAGGGCTTCTTCTGGGTTGATGACTTCATCGACCAGCGCGCTGTAGTAATCCCGGCGCCGGGTGACGATGGCCTTACTGGCGAGCAATGCCTCGCGTGACTTCTGATCGATTTTCAGCGCCTGAGTGTGCAAATCAACGGCCAGGTTGGCGAGATCCCAGGCATGGTGGTGCTGAAGTTCCTGATAGCGGGCCTGCTCACTGCGCTCGATGAATGAAAGCAGCGTGGTACCGAACTGAATCACGGTCTCTACGGCACTCATGGCGTGGGTGTACATCGTGCTGAATCGGTAGGGAGGGATGAGCACCGTGACATTTTTCACGTTGCCAGGATCAGTCGCTTTTTGCGGGTTGCTCCCCAGCGGTGCGCGCGAATCATCGGCCGCTGAGAACAGCGCAAGGTTCAAGGGGCGGCCGACGATATCGAGATTGTGTCGCAGATTGTGCAGCCGACTTTCCAGCTTGGCCCAGTGAGAGATCAATACGGGGTTGAAAGGCAGTCGTAAATGCGGCGTATCGATAGTGAATATCGAAGGCGCCGGCGCGAAGGGACGAACGCAGACGTCAGGGATCTTCTGTGGGCTTTCGCTGCTCGCGTCATATCTGCCTTCGGCGTGCAGCTTTGCTTCAAATGTGCGAAGGCCCGTGTTGGTTTCAGTGCCGAATGCTTTCAGCGTGACCTGACGCCATGCATCGGTTTGCTTGAAGTCAGGGCACGGTCCAAGCAAGTCAGCGGCGCGGATATACCAAAGCTTGGCTTGCGTTAAATCATCCCGGGTCAATTTGCGGTAACTGGCATCGCCGCGATTGAGCAATATATCGATATGAAGCATGTACAAGGCTTTGCGAAAGTGCACGGGATGACTCAGGGCGATCCGGTGCGGGTCCAGTGGCCCCTGAATGGCGTAGCTGAGTTGTCCGGGCGCGGGGGTGCTGGAGATCAACGGCACCACGTTCCAGTAGTCCGGACTGCCTTCGGCTGTTTTTTTACGCGCGGGATTGAACAGGTATTGCAACCAGCGTTCTGCGTTGGCGTATTGCCGTTCCTGGTTGAAACGGTGTGCTATGAGCCAAGGGACATACAGAAACAGTTCGACGAAATAGCGGCCATAAGCACCATAGAAGTCCATCGTTGCTGGCGCACTGCTTCCTTCCAGAGGCGGCTCTTGCAAATGCTGTGAACTCCAACTCAACAACTTGTCCATGCTGGTTTCGGCGAGTTGGATCAGGTGCCTGGCGAAGGTGATGTTCAGCCGGAGAGGATCGCGTTTTGCTGGAGAATTGCCGGAGGCGTCAGCGGTGTTGGCGAAGTTGAGGTATTCGGCGGTGCCAAGCGATTCGTGCCGTTGAGACTCTATACAGGGGGCGTCGGTTGTTTCTGAACCGAGAACATACGTAAATTGCATTTTGCGTCTTTCGCCGGGTGGATACAGCTGGGCGAACGTCTGCAGATTTTTATCATCATTTCCCAGGCCTTCAACGCGAGTCAGTTGTGTAGAAACGGCGTCCATATCAAATGATGCCGACATCCAGAACAAGAACCCCGCAGTCTCTTTTATCGAGGTGGCGCCAATGACAAAAAGCGAAATAGACAGCGACGCTTTACTCTGATCATGGACTGCAATGACCTGCGTATTATTCAGTATCTGTTGCACGCTCAGCGTCTGCAGCTCTGCATGACTTGCGTAAGCATGCTGGCAGGTTGTCGGAGGACTCCAGGTTCTATCGTATTTTTTGAAACACATGTTCAAACGAAATAACGGATTGTTATTGGCGTTGGTCGAGTCGCTGTTTTTGACCGGATGGTCCTGAATGACGCATTCGGCCCAGACCACATAGAGACGATTGTTAAAAAAAACCGGTCGCACGGTGTGTTCGATGGTGCTTTTGGAAACGGGTAAATCGAGTGAGTGCCAGTCCGACCAGGCGTGTGGTTCCGGCGTATGGTATTGCTGGGTCAAAGACCCGGGCACCCAGGGCCGTTGAGACATGTCGAGCGATCGCCAGTACCACTTGTCCGCATTGCGGGACTTGGCAATGAAGTAATACGTGCTTTGGGTGAAGTCGGTCCCGTCGATGTAACCATTTACGGTTTTCAGGTTCGCCAACTCTTCCAGCCTGCTGAGGTAGGCCAGTACCGCGTTCTCGACGGATTCAATACTTAACTGGCTCTGATTGAGGTCGCTCTCCAGTTTCGCGAAGCTCTCGGTACGGTTCTGGCGCAGTGACGGGTCGAGATACGCAGACGGGAAATAGTGCACCCGCTCATTGCTCGCCCAACTCTGGTAGTCATGCATGGCAGTACGCCAGGATTCAACTTGATCCGGTTCGATCACCGCGGACTGATAGCCTGGCTCCATATTCGCCAGAATACCGGTGATGTATTGCTGCAGACTGGCGATGGCGCAAGCGACCGGGCTGGTTGCAACTTCCTGGCTGACCAGTACATCCAGCAACAAGTAGTGATAAAGGTCATCGGCCGTCTTCAGTTGCGGTTGGGTGCCGTCATTTTCTGAATCGCGTGAAGCGATCAGCGTCAGATAAAACCCGATCTGTGCATCACGCCGGCATTCATTCAGCTTTCTTTCAATCGTTGCTCTCATGTTCATTCCTTGATCATGAAGGGGATTATTTTGCGGTTGCCATGACCGCCTCGCCGACGGCTTTCCAGTGTGATTCAGGGCTGTCGTTGCGAAGGCCAGTGGCATTGAGCAAGGCTGAAACTTCCAAACCGGTCGCCGCGCAGGTGTCGTGGCAGCGCATGATCCAATCAATGTCTTCAATGGTTTTGGCACGGGAATCAGGCAGCTTCGCGGTCAACAGGCTGACTTGCGTCGCTGTCCAGCCCATTATCCGGGCGAGGTGCAGGTTGACGGTTCCGGTGGAGGAAGAGGCGGTGTTGGCGAGTTCCAGATAGTTCAGCAGGCTCTCTTCCTCATGCTGACGGCTCACGATGCAATGGTTGAAGCGGTCGAGCAGGTAGAGAGTCGCGAGGTTCAGTATCAGGGCGCGATTGTCACGCTGCAGCCAATCGGGACGACTCAGGAAAACCTGCAAGGCCCTGTTGCTCATTTGCAACTGAACGATCGCCTGGGCATGACGAATGGTCGGTTCCAGGATGGCGGCGAGAGAGCCTCTGTCCTGTGTGTTCAATGCTTGGCGAAGAACCTGGTAAATCGAGGACTGCGCCCATATCACCACGCCTTTGGCGCAGGTCATGGCCAGTGAACAGGTTTGCTGGAGAAATCTTTCCAGCAGATGCTGCTGCCGGTCATGGGCCGCCATCAGCAGATCAGTGAGCTTGCGCTGGCAGTCGCTCTTCAATCGCTGGTTGACCGCAGGGTCTTCGGCGAGGGTCACCGTAGCGAACACCTGCTCGAGTTTGGCGCGCAACTCTTTTTCAACGTCGTCAGATGCATTGGCGGCGAAGTCTTTGATCAGTCCTTTATCGTCGAGCAGACTTTCAGCCAACTCCTTGCGCCAATCTAAGCCCACCGGCAATGCAAGTGCCGCCAGTTCAAGCTGGGTCACGATGACTTTGCGAATTTCAGCCTGCAGGTGAGTGAAGTGTTGAAGAAGTGCCCCAAGCATTTGATCGCTGCTATTGGCGGGCTCTAGCAAATGCCTCAGTCCGGGAATATCAAAGGCAGATTTTTTGATCCAGCGGGTGATCCAGTCCATTTGCATCAGAACATCGAGCATGTCCAGCTTCTGAGCCTCGCTAGCTCCTCGAGTCTGCGTGACGTTGCCGAAGCTATGAAGTTGATAGTCGTCAGCGGCAGCCTTTCTCAGCGTTATTTGCGGAGCGTTCAGTTGCAGCAATTCATCGAGCGTGCCGCCATAGCACGACAGTGTTTTGCCGGCTAAAGACACGACGGTGTTTGCTTCGATTTTCTCGGACAGGCGAATACAGATGTCCAAGACATTTGCGGATTTTTCACTGGGATACCGGATGATTATCTCGCCGGATGTTGAATCGGACAGAAATGTCGAACTGGTTTCGAAGGTTGAACCGTGCAACAACTGCCAGTTCCCGGTGGCTGATTTCGGCGCGCTCAGACACAAGGTTATCTTGAGTTTTTCGTGGTGAAGATCGCTCATCCGGACGACGGTTACACCGGTCTCACCTGTCACCAGGCACTTGGCGATAGGTTCCCCGCCCAACAGATTGGCCAGTGTCGTCGATTCGTCAATGCTGATGCCGAACAAACGGGCGATGCGTGTTTGTCGGTAAATGGAAGAGAGCGTGCGCACGTCACATTTGAGCGGACCTAGCCGCTTCTCGGTATTTTTCACCACATGCAACAACGCGCTTTCCGACATCGGTACACCGAGGCTGTGGCTCAGGTGCTGCAAAATAGAGTGCGAGCCAGGATCCGCCTCGTTTGGCGAAAAACGTCGTCCGTCGAGTACCAGGCGCTGGTCGAATAACCGGGCGGGATTGAATGTCTGGTCAAACAAGGAAGGCTTGCCACCGAGGGCGCAGGTCGAAATCTGGTGCAGCAGGGCAGCGAACTCCGCAGCCGAAATCGAATAATGGCGCTGCAGATAACGGTAGACGCCAAGCGCACACACAACATGGTTGCTGATCTGCAGTGCTGAAGTGCTGGGCCGTTGCGACTCACTCGCGCTGCAGATCAACAGATCCAGATCGGCAAAGGGCATATCAAGCCATCGTTGCAAACGAATCATTCGGTGCAGCCGCTCAAACCGCTCCATGGTTGCGTTAATGATCCTCGCAGGCTTTTGTCGCGAGTCGATCATCATCACCGGATGACTGCTGCTAACGCTTGCGTTGACGAATCGAGCGGCATCAGCTGTGGAAGATTGCCCCGTCTGAGTGTCAGTGGGTGGTGCAAATTTGCCCTGGGCAAGAAGATCCTGGAGTTGTTCGGCGTTGAGTTCGGTTCGCTCGAGAAAGGTACTGACAATGCTCAGTTCTGCGGTCAGCACTGCACCGTACAAAGGTTTCCAGTGTTCCTTTTGCTTGTCATTCGCTGAGGCAGATACATCGGTTTCAATGTGGGCCAGATGTTTCGCGGTTGGCCAGTCCAAGAGTAGCTCCTGCCTTTTCGGCCCGATCCCGGACATCATTCTCTGCGCTTCATGAAGGGACGAGCCCTGCACGCTGCCGTACAGATAATTTTCATGCTGGCTGAAGGGAAGATGCTGAGTGATCAGGTAGTTCAACTCGCCCAGCGTCGTCCGTTTTTCCTCGAGCCCGAGCATGCACTGGTGATGAAAGAACTCGTAGGGAAGGACGAAAGGGAATTTGCGCGCAGCGAGCGCTTCAGGGGTCGACAGGTATGTTTCCACGCTGCCTGCGAGCCCGGCGCGAATGTTTCTGTCCAGCGTTTCATTGACGATCTGCAGCATTGGCTGGGCGGTGAAGGTGCTTTGATGATCGATCAGCAGCGTGGCCAGATCCGGGCGCCGGCTGGCCAACCGAATGCGCCTGGCTTTTTCTTTGCTGTTTTCTGAATGACTGGACTCCAGTTGCAAGGCAAACAAGTAGAGCGCGCGAAGGTAAGCCACTGGCGAGTCGACGGCGGCGATCGAGTTGCTCTTGCAGCTATCGTCCCAGTTCTCTTTGAACAGGTTAGTAAAAGTGGGGCTTTGCTCTTCCCCTGCACGTATGCCCGGTGGGTGCCATTTGTGCTGCGCTTTACCGTCCGAGGTTCGTTCTTCGCGGTAAAGATGAGAGAGCTGGGCAGCGAGACTCTGGGCGTTTTCCAAGACCTTCTGGGTGTCGATGCGCTTGGCGAGATCCTTGAGTACTGGATTCTCTTGCGCGGCCTCGTTGAGCCTTGACTTCAGTTCGCTGTTGGTCAGCCGAGTGATGTCGAAAATCGAGTCGCCGTTCAGACTGCCTTTGAAAAGATCCTTCAGTTGCTGCTCCTGGCCATCGGGGCTGTGCGCCTGGATCAGTTTGTCGAGCAGAGTTTGAGTCTCGGTGCCCATGTTGTTGTGCTCTTTATTGTGTGGGAGTCGACCCTAACAAGAGCAGAACGAGCGGGCTGTCAGCCCTTTCAATGGCAGAGGGTTGGGATTGTCGGCGCGGAACAGGGGAAAGGGAGCCAAGAGGCGTAGGAACTTGAAACAACTGGGGGTAGGACGACCATTGGAGGCCTGACGGGGCTGACATTTGTCAGGGTTTCAAGTTGTCGCGTCGTCATGTGCGCAATCGCGGGCAAGCCCGCCCCCACCGTTAACGAGTCGAACACAAAAATCTGTGAACGACTCAAAACCCGTGGGAGCGGGCTTGCCCGCGATTCGGTTTTTGCTTCAGCGCGAAATCAGGATCAAACCCGGAAGTGGCTGACCATCTGCTGCAACTGACCACCCAGACGCGCCAGTTCAACACTGGACGCTGCGGTCTCATCGCTGGCGGCGGCTGTCTGTTCCGACACGTCGCGGACGTTGATGATGCTGCGGCTGATCTCTTCGGCCACGGCGCTCTGCTGTTCGGCAGCAGCGGCGATCTGCTGGTTCATCGACTGGATGTTCGACACCGTGCGGGTGATGTTTTCCAGCGATGCGCCGGCCTTGCGGGTCAGGGCGACGCTGCTGTCGGTCAGCGCGCGGCTGTTGTTCATCACCGCCGAGACTTGCTGCGTGCCGTTCTGCAGACCGGCAACCAGGCCTTCGATTTCTTCGGTGGACTTCTGCGTGCGCTGAGCCAGACCACGCACTTCGTCGGCGACCACGGCAAAACCACGACCGGCTTCACCAGCACGGGCCGCTTCAATCGCGGCGTTGAGCGCGAGCAGGTTGGTCTGTTCGGCCACAGCCTTGATCACGTCCATGACGCTGCCGATCTTGTCGCTTTCCTGTTGCAGCACGCTCATCGCTTCAGTGGAACGCACGACTTCACTGGCCAGACGTTCGATCTGTGCGATGGCTTCGTTCACCACTTTGTCGCCTTCACGGGCTTCGCCGTCAGCGGCAGCAGCAGCTTGCGAAGCTTCTTCAGCGTTACGCGCGACTTCCTGCACGGTGGCAGTCATCTCGTGCATGGCGGTGGCGACCTGGTCGGTCTCGACTTTCTGGCTGTTCACACCGGCACTGGTCTGCTCGGTCACGGCCGACAGTTCTTCGGCAGCGCTGGCAATCTGGGTGACGCCGTCGCGGATGCCGCTGATCAAGTCACGCAGGGTTACGCCCATGCGTGCGATGCCTTGTTGCAGCACACCGAGTTCGTCGCGGCGGGTGACAGTGACGTTCTGGGTCAGGTCGCCGCTGGCGATGCGCTCGACCACGGCCAGGGTTTCTTGCAGCGGACGGGTGATCTGACGGGTGATGATCACAGCGGCGATGATGCCCACCAGCAGCGCCAGCAGGGTACTGATCAGTTGCAGGGTACGGGCCTGAGCACTTTCGGCATCACGACGGTCGAGCTGGATCTGATACAGCTGCTCGCTCAGGGCAACGATGGTGGTGCCCTGATCGGTCATTTCCTTACGTGCCTGCACAGCGTCAGTGTTGGCGTTTTTATACGCCATCAACGCGCTGCGGTAGTTACCCAGCGCGGTTTCCAGCTGACGCAGAGCATCTTGCTGGCTGTCGGCAAAATGCACGTTGAGTTGCTTGAGGCTGGCGATGGCTACGTCGACCTGGCCGACAGCCTTCTGCTCGGTTTCGGCGTTGGTAGTAGCGGTGTAACCGCGCACTTCGTAGCGCGCAAGGATGAACGCTTCCTTGGCAGCAGTGATCGCCTGGAACTGGTCGAAACGCTGTTCGCTCATGTCCATCTGCTGCACGCGCTTGCTGATCGCTTCGATCAGGCTGTAAGCGGTTTGGGCGTTGGTGTTCATGGTGTCGCGTGCAGTGTTGCCGGTGCGGTAGGCATTGCGCATTTTGTTCAGGGACGTCTGGTATTCAGCGATGGTCGCTGCCTGCTCCTTGAGCAGTTTGACGTTTTCCGGGCTCTTGAAGCTGCTGATCAGCTTTTGCTGTTGGGCGGCAAACGCTTCAAGGGTGGTCTGCACGTTTTGCGCGGCAGTTTCATCGCCGTTGGTCAGCATGTATTGCAGGCGTACCACGCGCAGTTTGGTCAGGCCCGAGTTGAGCTGGGTGATGTCGCTCATCCAGTTGCTGCGGTCAATCAGACCGCCCAGGCTGGTCCAGCCCGTCAAGGCCAGCACGCAGGTCAGGGCCAGTACCAGGCCGAAGCCCAGGCCCAATTTCATGTTTACGCTGATGTTGCCGAACCAGCTATTCATCACAAATCCTCCAGAAACGTTGGGTTTCTTGGTCGTCGGTTAGGCTGGAAGATTGTTGTTTTTTTGAGCCAGCAAGGGTGTTAGCAGGTTTGTATCGGCAGCAAAGCCGAGAGCTGAAAGGATTTTGTCCGACAGAATTTGTAACAAGCGCTCCCAAGACTTTTTTCACATGGGTTTCACTGGCTGCCAACGCCCGCCTCTGTACCTTCGCCGCATCGAATGACAAGTGATAGATGCCGGCGAGGCGGCTTTTTGTGGAATTGAGACTGAGACTGTTCGGCGTCAGACGCGCAATCGATCTGAGCGGTTTGGCGCGCTTTCGCAACACCTGGGTGGTGTTGGCGGCCTCGTTGCTGGTGATTCCGTTGACGCTGTGGCTGCTGGCGCCCGCAGCGGTGCCGGATCTGGCCCACGGCAATGTGGCCGGCGCGCAGGCGTTGGCGCAGGGCTGGGCCGAAGGCGACGTGATCGTGCTGGTGCGCCACGTCGAGCGTTGCGATCACTCCAAAGCGCGCTGCCTGAGTGGCAATGATGGCATTACCGAGCGTTCGCGCAGTGTCGCGGGCGCAGTGGGCTCGCAGTTCGAACAACTGGGGCTGAACAACGCCGATCTCTACAACAGCCCGATAGTGCGCACCGTGCAGACGGCCGGCCACATGTTCACCAAGACTTCAATCGCCGCCGACTGGCTGATCAGTTGCAAGGGCCGCATGTTGCAAGAGGCGCTGGCGCACAAAGTGCCAGGGCGTAACTTGATTCTGGTGACCCACAGCGAGTGCATCGCGCAATTCGAGAAAGACCTGAAAGTGCCGGCGTCCGACCCCGGTTACGGCTCATCGTTGTTTGTTTCCGCTGCAAATCCGGCGGCTCCAAAAATGCTCGGCTTTATTGAAGCCTCCGACTGGCGCACGGTGACCACCCGATGAAATCCCGTTTCTACGCATACAACTTCGGCATTGCGCTGCTCTGCGCAGCGGTGGTGTTTCTGATGTTCGACATGACCCGAATCGACATCGCCTTCAGCAATCTGCTGTTCGATCCGCTGACCCAGACGTTCCCTCTCGATAAAATTCACTTCTTCGAAAAACTCACGCACAAGTGGGCGCGAATCATTCCGAACTGGACAGCAGAAATCGCCCTGATCGGCGCAATGCTCTCGGTGATCTGGCCGCTGGTCAATCCGCAGAAGCAACCGCGTCTGGGCGCGTTCCTTGAGCGCAGCAGAGTCGCGCCTGTACTGCGCTTTACAGCTGATCACCGTCGGGATTTTTTCTTTATCGTGGTGGCGTTCGCCGTCTGCACCGGCGTGATCCATTTCCTCAAAGCCCACACCAGCGTTTACTGCCCGATCGAGACCACGTTGTATGGCGGCAAAATGGCTCATATCGAGTGGTACGAAAATTTTCAGCTGTTCCATGAAGCGGGCGAGGGTCGTTGCTGGCCGGGCGGACATGCGTCCGGCGGCTTCACCATGCTGGCGTTGTACTTTGTTGCGCGGCGCTATCAGTCGCGGTTTTCCAAGGCGATTTTGTTGGGCTCGATGTTGCTCGGTTTCGTTTACGGCACGACGCGGGTTCTGCAGGGCTGGCACTACATGTCCCATACGCTCTGGGCCGGGATCTTCGTGTGGCTGGCGTGTTTGCTGACGGCAATGGCGTTTTATGGTCGGGCGCGCCTGGAGAAACCGGTGTTGCGCACATCCGCAACACCGGCCGTTCTGCATCAATCCGAATCGGTGGCCTGACGCTCAAGGGCGGCCAGCGCGGTGGGCGTGAGGATGGTCAGCACCAGGCGTGAAGCGAAGTCGGCGCTCATGTGCACGGTGTTGGTGGCGATGCGTTTGTGCGCTGCCTGACCTTCAGCTTCGCCGCTGTTGGGGTTGACGTCGAAGTGCGGGAAGTTGCTGCTGGCAATATCCAGGCGCAAGCGATGTCCGCGCTTGAACAGGTTGCAAGTGGCGAATGGCTCAATCACTACTTTTACCCGCTGTCCCGGCACCAGGGCCTGCGGGTTTTCCCATGAGTCTCGATAGCGGCAGCGCACGATCCCGTCGGTAATGTTCATCGCGTAGCCGTCCGGGTAGACGTCGACCAGTTTGGCGGTGAAATCTGTGTCGAGGCCGTCGCTCTCCACCCATAATTCAATGCTTAGCGGGCCGGCGACGATCAGGTCTTCTTTCAACGGTGCCGTCTCGAAACTCAAGACATCGGCGCGTTCGGCCAAGGGGCTGTCACAACCTGTAGTGCCGAAAAAATCGGCGCGCTCGCGTTGATCGAAAGCGCCGCCGACAAACACCGGGGCGCCGGACGTCAGGGCGCCGCCAATGGTCGGGACCGGATGATCGGGGTCAGCGTGATAGCTCAGCCTCGATTCCCTTGCTGAAGGCGGATCCTCGCTCAATTGCCGCTGATCATTCAGATAAAGGTTAAACGGCTGGCTGCCGGGCAGCGGCCACTGCGAACTCCGCAGCCAGCGTCCTCCGTGTTGCAAACGACCGTTGTCATCCTTCTGGCCATCGCCGCCGCCCATCAAAAATACCTGCACGGGTGCCGTTGTTTCAGGGGCGAGAGACTGATCCTTGAGCGAGCGCTCAAACCAGTCCAATCGGCAATCGAGCCAGGTGCGCGCGACATTGCCATCGAAGTTGGCCGCTGCGCCGAATTCAGCATCGCCGCTGTGGCTGATGTTGCGATCACCGTGCAGCCACGGGCCCATGATCAAATGTTGGGGGCTGCGGTTGTGACGGTTGAAGGCGCGGTAGTTGGCCAGTGTCGAACTGACATAAGCGTCGTACCAACTGGACATGAACAACACCGGAATATCCGGCAGGTTATCGTAATGACCTTCGGCGTAGATGCCCGGCTTGCGCCAGTAATCCGTGAAGCTGCCCTGTGCCCATTGCTCCAGCAGATAGGCTTCGTACTCCGGCACATGGCGAATCGGCGAGTGGCCGGCCTGCCAAGGCATGCGCGAAAACCACTGGTGAATGTCTTCCTGCTCCAATGCGGCGCGCACCTGCGGGTCGGCGAGGGCGGCAGGGCTTTCTTTCGCCTGACGCCAAGCCCAGGTCGCCTGCTTCAATTCAAAAGCACCGCCCTGACGAATGCCGCACTGGAACGCATTCGAAAAACCACCGGAGTCGAGAACCATGCTGCTTAACCCCGGCGGATGCAGACAGGCCATCGCCAATTGCGTGTGCGCCGCGTAAGACAAACCCATGCTGCCGATCCGACCGTTGCACCAGGGTTGCTCGACGATCCAGGCGAGGGTGTCGAAACCGTCTTCGCCTTCCGAGGTGTATTTGGTGAACACACCCTCGGAGGCATAGCGCCCGCGGCAGTCCTGAAACACCGCAACAAAACCGCGCGCGGTAAAACGCGCGGCCATGGCTTCACGGGAAATGTGCAGACCGTCGAGTTGCTTCTCCGAGCGCGACGGTTTGCGCTTGTCGTAAGGCGTGCGTTCGATCACCACCGGCCAGGGGCCTGTACTGTCGGTCGGCAGGTAAATATCGGTGGCAAGGCGGATGCCATCGCGCAGCGTAATCATTTGATCGGGCAACAACTGCATCGCCGGGCCAACCTGTTCGCAGAGGGAATTCATATCAGAACCTTGTAGAAACCGGCGCCTGTCGCGTTGGCTTCAGGCGCCCGGACACTCAATAACCGGTAGACACGGCCACCGCCAGCAGCACCATCGCCAGCACCGCATAGATCAGGAACAGCGGCAGGATGTAGCGCGCCCATTGGCCCCAGCCCACTTGTGCGGTGGCGAGCAGCACCAGCAAACCGCTGGAAGTTGGCGTGATCATGTTGGTCAAACCGTTGCCCAGCAAAAACGCGTACACCGTGGTTTGCGGACTGACACCGGAGAGCTGGCCGAGCGGGCCGAAGATCGGCATGGTCACGGCGGCCTGACCGGAGGTGGATGGAATCAATACGTCCAGACCCAGTTGCGAGAAGAACATCGCGTAGGCCGAAACGACCGGGCCGTGGTCGCTGACCACGCTGGCCAAGCCGTTGACGATGGTGTCGAGCACCTGGCCGGTGCTGAGGATGATTTCCACCGCCGTCGCCAGCCCGATCAGCACGCCGGCGATCAGAACCTTTTTCATCCCGTCGACAAAAGCGCTGGCGGCGGTGCTCGCGCCCATGCCGTGGATCGCCGCGAAGACTACGCTCAGGAGCAGATAGAACGCCGACAGCTCATGGTATTTCCAGCCCCAGCGATGCGAGGCAAACACCATGAAACCGACGCCAAAAGCCAGCACCAACAGGTTGAGCAAATGGCGCAGCGGCAGCGGTTTGTGTTCGAAGGTGATGACGGCGCTGTGGTCGTAGCCGTGGCGACGAATGCTCCACAACACAAACACGATCCCGACACTGAGGAACAGCGCATAAGCCGCGATGCGCATGCTCATCCCGCTGAAAATCGGCAGGCCGACCATCGGTTGCGCTACCGACAGCGCGACCGGATTGGTGATCGACGCCAGATAGCCGATCTTCACCGAGATACACACGATGGCCAGGCCGATCAGGTTCGACAACCCCAGCCGATTGGCCATCGCCACCATCAGCGGCACGATCAGAATGAATTCCTTGGCCAACCCCATAAACGTACTGCCGGCCGAGAACACCAGCATCAGCATCGGCACCAGTACATAGATGTTGCCGCGGGTCATGCCGAGCAAGCGTTCGAGCCCTGCGTCGATCACTCCGGCCTTGTTCAGCACGCCAAACATGCCGCCGATGAACAGCACCATGAAAATCAGCCCGGCACGCTTTTCGATGCCTTGCGGAATCGCCATGAAGCCTTCGATCAGTGACACCGGTCGGGCGACCGGGTCCTTGGCCACGCGCGGCTCGACAGCGAACAGATGGCTGAGGGAATGGCTCTTTTCCAGGACTTGATAGGAGCCCGGCACCACCAGCCCGTTCTGGCGCTCGAAAGTGCCGGAGTTGACCGCATAGGTGAAGCCGACCGCGAGCAAAACGATGCTCAACAGGATGATCGCCGGGTTGATGGTTTTACGTGGAGTCTGCTTGTCCGGCTGCGACTGACTGTCGGCAGCATCCGGTTGGGTGAGGCTGATCTGGGACATGGCGGTGAGCCCTTTGGCGTTTTTGTTTTGGGTGTCGACACTTCGATGGGGCAGACACTAGGGCAAACGCCAAGGGGCGACAACGTTATGCGAGGAGCGGGTCAGGCTATGCGTTTTCTGCTCTGAGCGAGCTTATTGCACGGGATTGATCGATTCGCCCAGACGTTGTTTTAGGTGGCTGGCGAATGCGCTGACGAGGGGCGAACGCTGCTCGTCGCGGCGGAATGCCAAACCGAATTCATAGCGCAATGTTGGCTGGAAGGGGCGCGTCACGATGGGCAAATGGGCGAAGTGACTGGCGAGCAGTCCGTTGACGATCGACACCCCCAAACCTTCCGCGACGAAGCTGCATGCGGCGCCGACCGAGTGCACTTCGATACGCACTTGCGGCGTCAGGTTGACCGCGCGAAACACCTGATTGAGCTCCGCACGCAAGGCGCGTTGCCGGCCCAGCAACACCAGCGGCACATTGCGCAGATGTTGCACGTCGATCACCGGGTAGCGCGTTAGCGGATGATCGGCGGGCATCACGCAAACCCCTTCGGTTTCCAGCAGCGGCTCGATGTCGAAGTCCGGCAGTTCGGTGGGCAGGCGGACAAAACCAAGATCGGCAGAACGGTCGAGCACGGCGCGCTCAATGGTGTCGTAGGAGCCGGTGAGCAACTCGACCACGATGTCATCGTGACTCTTGAGAAATTCGGCAACGATTTTCGGCAGCAGCTCTTGGGTCATGCTGGTTGGAACGGCGACCTTGAGCAGACTCTTGTGCGAGCGACCGATGCGCAATTCATCGGCCATGCGTTGAATGCGCTGCAGGCCATCCACTAATCCTGAGACCTCGGCGAGCAGCTCTTCGGCTTCCGGTGTGGCCATCAAACGCCCCTTCTTGCGCAGGAACAAAGCGAAGCCCAGGGTCTGTTCGAATTGTGTCAGCAAGCGACTCACCGCCGATTGCGAAAGCCCCATGCGAGTGGCCGCGCCGATGGTCGAACCGGTGGCCATGATGGCTTTGAAAGCCTCGAGTTGTTTGAGGTTCACGCTGACGATTCCCAGGGTTCTGTAACGGTGCAGGCCTGCGAAAAACCCGCTTTCGCATAGCTTGATGCGCTTCTCGCATAACGTTGTGGACGCGCTGTCGAGCCGTTAGTGTCCGCCGCAATGCGCCGTTGAGTCCAGCCGTGCAGCACTACAAAAACCAGATCAATCCCGCTTGCGGGACCTTTGCGACTGCCCATAAAACCGACAATGCGGGGCTGAGGAAAACACCATGCGTGGACTGTTCACGAGAGGCGGCATTGTGTCCGCAGGATTGCTGGCGAGCTTGTCGCCAGAGCTGATGGCCGAAGGTTTCTTCGCCGATTCACAGGGCAAACTGATCTTGCGCAATTACTACTTCAACGACGGCTATCGCGATGGCGGCGAAGATCGCAAAGAGTGGGCCCAGGGCTTTCTGCTCAACCTGCAATCGGGCTACACCGAAGGCGCGGTCGGCTTCGGTCTCGACGCATTGGGGCTGGCCGGTCTGAAACTTGATTCCAGCCCGGCCCGCGCCGGCACCGGTTTGCTGCCGGTGCACGATGACGGCCACGCAGCGGACGGTTTTTCCAGTCTGGGAGTGACCGCAAAAATGCGCATTGGCGAAGCGGTCATCAAGACCGGCAACCTGATGCCGAAGATTCCGGTACTGGTCTACAACGACGGTCGCCTGTTACCGCAGACCTTTCGCGGCACGCAAATCGAGTACAGCGGCATCCGCGACCTGTATTTGCACAGCGGTCATCTGGACAAATTCAAGCAGCGCAACTCCACCGACAGCGTCGATCTCTATCCGCAGGGTTACACCGGCAGCAAAGGCACCGACTTCGACTTTGCCGGCGCCAGCTACAAGTTCACGCCGAACTTGAGCGGCACCTGGTATTACGGTGAGATGCGCGAGTTCTATCGGCAGCAGTTTCTCGGCCTGGTGCACAAACTGCCGCTGGGCGGCGGCAGCCTGACCAGCGATTTGCGCTACTTCATCAGCGACGATGCCGGGGAAGCACGCAACGGCGCGGTCGATGCCGATATGTTCAGCGGCTTGTTCACCTATCGCCTCGGCGCGCATGCCTTGGGCGTTGGCTATCAAAAGGTCAGCGGCGATACCGCATTGCCCTACACCAGCGTTTCAACGGTTTACTCCTTCTCCAATGCCGGTGTCGGAAAATTCATCCAGGCTGGCGAGCAAACGTGGATGCTGAGGTACGACTATGACTTCGCTGCCATTTTGCCCGGCCTGAGCTTGATGACCCGTTACTACAAAGGTGAGAACGGCGACTACAAGGGCCGCGAAGCCAGGGAGTGGGAGGCTGACACCAACTTGCGCTACGTTATTCAAAGCAGCGCACTCAAAGGCTTAGGCATTGAAATGCGCAAGGCCACTTATCGCTCGACCTATGCCAGTGATCGCGACAACTATCGCCTGTACCTGACCTACGACATCGCCTTGTGGTGACTCAGTAACCGACGAAGTAATAAGCCTGCCGCCCGACCTTCATGGTCTTCAGCACTTTCACTGGGGCGGTGGGTTCGATATCTGCGGCAACAACCGCCACATTGGTTGAAGAAGCGCTAAGAAACTCCCGCAACTGCGCCTCGGTATCCAGACCCTTTAGCACGCTCTGCGTATAGAACACGCTGGCGCCGCCCACTCGTTCGTTGGCTTGAAACAATGCCACCTGATGACCGTCCGCTTGCAGCGCTTGAATGTGTTCGGTCAGCGGCAGGAACGACAGGTGTTTATCGGCGTTTGGCAGCGCCCATTGAGCGGCGCCGAGATAGCTGGCGATCACCACGGTCAGAACGCTGGCGGCCAATGTCTGACGGTGACGAGCGATTCGGCCGACAAAGCTGTGGCTCGATTCGTAGGCTTTCAGCTTGTCGAACAGTACGCCTGCGTACTCCGCCGCTATCACCGCTGCCGCCGGGGTCATCGACATCAGGTACACCGTGCGCTTGCTCGACGCCAATGTCAGCATGACGAATTGCGCAACGATCCACAGGCTGAAAAACAGCAGATAACGATTGGCCTTGAGCTGTTTGCGGAAATGCCACAGCCCCAGGTACACCAGGATGTTCCACGGCAAAAATGCTTGCGGCAGTTTGGCGAGGTAGTAATAGAACGGCTCGTAATGCCCGGCCTCGACGAACGACCCGCTGAAACGACCGACGCTGTTGGTCAGCAACACTTCTCTGACCGCTTGTGCGCCGCCCTGCTGATAAAGCACGACTAGCCAGATCAAAAGCGGGATCAGCCCGACCACGGTCAGCAGTCCCGGCCGCAACCAATCAGCGATCTTCAGGCGTTTATCGATCAAGGTATCGGCCAGCAGATAAGCGAAAATCACCACCCCCGGCATCGCCAGCCCCAGGACACCCTTGCTCAATGTAGCAATGGCGATCCCGATGACGAACAGCAGCGGATTGCTGGCAGTCGATGCACGTTGCGCCTGAAAAAACGCCAGCAATGCCATGGTCACGCCGAGCGCCAGCAGCGCGTCCTCGCCGACGCCGCGCACGTTGCTCCAGTAGCTGGCCATGGTTGCCAGCAAAATCCCCGCCGTCCACGCGATTCGCTGCGGCCGTTCGAAGCGTCGCAACTGGCCATACAGCACCATCACGCTGAGCAGTCCAGCTACCGCCGATGCCAGCCGAACCGACCAAGGCGATACGCCGAACACGCGCATGGCGCCGGCATCCAGCCACAGGCTCAGCGGCGGTTTTTCCAGAAACGGTTCGCCGAACAGGCGCGGCGTCACCCAGTCGTTGTCCAGGTGCATTTCCATGGCGATGCCGGCGACGCGGGCTTCGGTGGAACCCTGCAATTGATGACCGCCCAACGCGAAGAAAAACAGCAGGGCGGCAAGCAGAAACAGCGAAGGGGCGGCACGCGACATGGTTTCAGGCTACCGAAGGGAGCGGGAACCTCGAGCATACGGCGCCATTGCTGAACAAATCGTGAAGCTCACGCCAATGGTCGCGACCAACGCTTGTCCGGCGCCTCGAACACGGGATTGACCAGCGATGTCAGCACGTGATCCTGCCAGCGTCCGGCAATGTTCAGGTAGGCCTTGGCATAACCCTCCCGTTCAAACTCCAGCTTCTCCAGCAGCCGCGCGCTGCGTTCGTTGCCGGGAATGTAGTTGGCCATGATCCGGTGCAGGTTCTGCGTGTCGAACATGTAGCCGATCCCAGCCTCCAGCGCTTCGCGCATCAAACCCTGGCCCTGATGCGCCTCGTCGATGTGATAACCCAGATAACAGGCCTGAAACGCCCCGCGAATAATGCCGCTGAAATTGCACGCGCCAATCATCTGCTGGCCATCCTGACTCAACAACGCGAAGTGCATCGCCAGCCCGGCCTCAAAGGCGCTGGCCTGAATCTCCAGACGTCGGCGAATCTGCTCGGTGGAAAAATACTCAGTGGTGCGAATCGGCGACCAAGGGGCGAGGTGGCGCAGGTTGCGTTGGTAAAACGCACTCTCGAGACCGGCCTGATCCGGGGCGAGAATCGCCAGCGTCAAGCGTTGGCAGGGCAGGGACAGCAGCGGCATCGGGCACTCCTTGGCGAAGGGTCTACCGGCAGCGTCGCGCAATTGCCTGGGGGACGGCAAGTGGTGATGATCTTCAGGCAAAAAAAAGCCCGCGGGAGAGCCGCGGGCGAACCGTAGTTTCTTGAATGAGCGAGGGGACTTTACAGGTTTGAATGTGAAGGGGCAGTGAAGAAAAATTCATCCTGCGTGGGGTGATATTGCAGCGCCGTTACGCTTTGTTCTCACACATTCGCGCATGGCGAAATTTTGATAGTACACGTCGAGTTGGCGGGAGCGACGAAGGACTCACGACGATTATTGTTTTCGCACAAAAGCAGGAAACAATAATCATGCTGCCGCTGATTGAAAGAACAGACAGTCACGTTCATTTTTTTACTTCAAAAGACCTTCGCCGAGTGGCCGGTTCGCTGCCTTATGCATTACCGGAGCCGCATCCGCTGACGGCTTATCTGGATGAGTTGATCAATGCCGGTATTGCTCCGAGGCTACTCAACAATGTCCATTTGAGCATTCTGCCGGACTCGGAAAACGTATTTGCTGCATTTGAAGAACTGAAGAATCTTCAGGCGAATAATCCGCAGCGCTACGGTGGCGTCACGTTAGTGGGGACGATCAAGGCAGAACCTGCTTACGCCACGCAAGAACGTCTCTCTCACCCGCAGGTGGTTGGCGCCCGGATCGTTTTACACGATGCACCGCCGCAAACCGTTTCAGACGGGCAATTCAGCGAAGGGCAGTGGTCGGCATTTTATCGCCGCTTGCGACCGCACCAGCATCTGCACATTTATGCCAAAGAAGCCGAGACGAATCTGCGTGTATTGCGCCAGATCCCTCGCGATGTGCGGGTCATCATCGATCACCTGGGCTCTTGTCACAGCGAGCGTGGCGTCAGCGAGCCTGCGTACATCGCGCTACTTGCCGAGGCCGCCGCACGAGGCAACGTATGGTTCAAGGGGCCAGGCTATCGCACTTGCGTCGACCCTGAGGAAGCCGGCCGTTTCGTCACGCAAATTGTTCGGGAAGTCGGTGCGGACAAGATTCTTCTGGAAGCAACGGACGCACCTCATGTTGGAACGGACAACAAGGGAATTGCGTATTCCGCCCTGTTTAATCCCAGCAAGGTTTTCAACTTTGTTGATGCCGTTGCACTGCATGTTTCCCAGCAAACCCGAATACCTGTTGGCCAACTTCTCCGAGGAGCATCTGGCCAGTTGGAAAGTTGATCTACGCCCACGTTCCCACTTCGAGATAAAACAGCAATGACGACCATTACCACAAGAGACATCCACTTCGCTGTGAAGTATGGCGATGAAACCCTGAACCTCAAGGGCACGGTATTTCAGCCGGAACAACTCGACGCTGCGTCGCAAAAACTGCCACCGGTAATCTTTAACTCTGGCTTCACCGGCGGGGTCACGATGTACGGGCAACTCTTCGGTCGCGCTTTGGCAGCCTTGGGTTATCGCGTCATGACCTACGACGTGGCAGGCTTTTTTTCCAACAAGCACATTCGTAACACCCTCGAGTCAGGTGACAAGGTTGTCACCAACGTGATCCTCGAAGATCAGAAAGATGAAGTGCTGGCTGCTGTTGAATGGGCGCGCGAGAATTTCGGTGAGATGCCGGTGGTCGCATCATGGGCGATGGGCTCGGTGGCAAGTCTCGGTGCCGTGGCAGAGCTCGCCGCCGCCGGCGGTGAACAGATCCGCTTCTGGGTGCCGATGAGTTACACCAACATTCGCAAACTGCAAGCCTTGCGCGCTGATCAGGCTGGCGCTGACGCGGCCATTGCGCAACTCGCCGATGACGCGCCGATCCCGCCCTTCGACACCGGCATGGATGAAACCCGACTTGGTTATTACCCACTGGATCCTGAAACCCAGGCTTATGTGGATCAGCAACTGGGCGGCTACACCGAAGCTGGAGGCGCGGACCGTTGGCCGGGCTGCACTCACGTGACGGCGAAGTCCTACAAGTCCTATGTCGAATATGACCCGGAGCGGTCCATTGAAGGTGCAAAAGGTTTTCCGCCAGCGCTGATCATCCATGGCGCCGATAACACGTTGCACATGCCCTCGGAGTCTCTGCGTCTGCATCAAAACTATCCTGGCGATGCCGGCCCGAATGCGCTGATTATTTCGCGCATGCAACATGGTCAGCAGAATCAGGCCGACAGCCCGGTTTTCAAATCGATGATCGAAAGCATCGACGAGGCCATTCGCGCGCGCGGCTGATCTGCTCGCCATTTTCCTGCGAGAGCTCGGGCGTTGAGGTCTCGCAGCGATTCTCCCATCAAGGGCGGCGTTCCTCCCCATTCGTTCTGGCTGAATGCGTGCTCTGCCCCTAACATGGCAAGTTCAAAGCCGCTCCGTCGGGGGTGGCATGGGCTGTTCACTCGAACGGCTGGAACCCCATGAAAGGATCTGGCGATGACAGCCCCCAGCGATTCAGCCACGCTTGTGACCAGTGGTACGACCAAGCGAATCGGGCTGCTCATTCTTCCTCAGTTTTCCATGATGGCCCTGGCGGGTGCCAGCGAGCCTTTGCGTGCGGCCAATCGGCTGTCCGGCAAAGCGCTTTATGAGTGGTCTCTGCTTACGGAATCGGGCGGACCGGTCAGCTCCAGCAGCGGTATCGAAATCCAGACCGTACCGGTGGCTCAGGCAGCCGAGCTGGATCGCGTGTTTGTTCTGGCGAGTCTGGACATCGAGCATCAGAAACCACCGAAAATGCTGCGTTTCCTGCAGCGCGCCGCATCCCGCGGGATCACCGTCGGCGCACTGAGCACCGGTACGTTCATCCTTGCTCGCGCCGGGTTACTAGAGGGCAAGCGTTGTACTTTGCACTGGGAATCCATCGGCCAGTTTTCCGAAGAATTCCCCACCATCGAAGTCACCAAAGAACTGTACGTCAACCATGGCAACCGCTGGACATGCGCCGGGGGCACGGCAGCCATCGATCTCATGCTGGCGCAGATTGCGCTTGATTTCGGTAACCCGCTTGCGGCGAGTGTCGCCGAGCAGTTTCTGCACGCCAGGATACGCGCGCCGGAAGAGCATCAGCGGATGTCGATCCAGTGGCGGTTCGGGATTCACGATCGCAGGCTGACGGCCGCCATCGCCTTCATGGAGAACAATCTGGAGAACATCGTCGGCATTGAAGAGATCGCCGACCGCTGCAATCTGTCTCACCGGCAACTCGAGCGGCTTTGGCATCAGCACTTCGGCATGACACCGAAGAAGTTCTATCTGGAACTCCGGTTGAACGAAGCGCGCCGGTTGTTGCGTGAGAGCACCCAGCCCATTGCGTCCATCGCCTACAGCTGCGGGTTCGTTTCGGCATCACACCTAGGCGCTGCTTATCGTCGCGTCTGGGGATGTACGCCCGGAGAAGAGCGGCGGAAATTTGATGATGCTCATTCCTGATTTCATTCCAGCGGGCATGCCTGTAAAACCTCCGAAACACTCATCGCCAGAAAATCCAATAGCTAGCTAATGACTTGCCCCGCCAAGCAGTGAACTCTGGCTAGCCTTGTTGGTTGCTGCCCCCGCTTACGGCCATCTGCCATCGATCCTCTCGGCTGCGTTGTGCGCTGACTGGCCGCGTGACGTCGTTTTTTTGATAGAAATCGTCGAACTCCAAGCTCAGAGTGCATGCAGTAGCGCGGTACTGTTTTCTCCAGATACGGCGTTCAATTCCCGATGCACGACCGATAAAAATAACAATGACGTACAGAAGGCATCACCACCATGGAAACCTTGAGTTTCATTCTGGAAAACCGCGGGCTGATCAGTCTGCTACTCGGGCAGCACCTGCTCATCGTGGCGATAGCGGTGGGGCTGGCGATTGTGACCGGCGTGCCTGTCGGCATCGCAATCTCGCAGCACCCGAGAACGCGACGTTGGGTCCTGGCCTTCGCCGCAGTTCTGATGACGATTCCCTCCGCCGCGCTGTTCGGGTTGATGATTCCGGCCCTGTCACTGATCGGCTACGGGATCGGCGTGGTGCCGGCGGTCATTGCGCTGTTTCTCTATTCCCAACTGCCCATCATCCGCAACACCACCACGGCGATCTCCAACATCGATCCGGCTTTGCGTGAAGCTGCTATCGGAATGGGCATGTCGACGGGGCAACGACTACGCAAAGTCGAGCTACCGATTGCGGTCCCCCTGATCATGGCGGGCGTGAGGATGGCGACCGTCATCAACATCGGTATCGCGGCCATCGCAGCCTACATCGGCGCTGGCGGCCTGGGCAGCCTCATCATTCGCGGCATCGCGCAATCGGATACCCGTCAGCTGTTGGCCGGCGCAATCGTTATCAGTGTCATCGCCATCGCGGCTGATTATGCGTTGTACGGCTTGCAGCGCCTGCTGACGCCAAACGGGCTGGACAAGAACAAACTGGCCGCCGGCCGACTGAAGGAGACTACGACGTGATCCAGATCGAAAACCTGAACAAGCAATTCGGCGCTATCACGGCGGTAGAGAATGTTTCATTCAACGTTGATGAGGGACAAATCTGCGTACTGCTTGGGCCCTCAGGCTGTGGCAAAACCACGACTTTGAAAATGATCAACCGACTGATCGCGCCGACTTCCGGCACCATCAGAATCAATGGTCGCGACACGGCCGAACTGGACAGCGTCACGCTAAAACGCTCCATCGGTTATGTCATCCAGCAGGTCGGCCTGTTCCCGAACATGACCGTTGAGGAAAACATCTGCGTCGTGCCCAATCTGCTCGGATGGGACAAAAGCAAAAGCCGCAAGCGCGCCGCTGAGTTGCTGGAGGTGGTCGCGCTGGATCCGGCGAAATTCCTCAAGCGCTACCCGTGCGAGCTATCCGGAGGGCAACAGCAACGCATCGGCGTGGCCCGCGCATTGGCGGCGGATCCGCCTGTGATGCTGATGGACGAGCCCTTCGGCGCGATCGACCCGATCAACCGAGAGGTGATCCAGGACGAATTCATGCGCATCCAGCGTCTCGTCAACAAGACAGTGTTGTTTGTCAGTCACGACATCGACGAAGCGGTGAAGATGGCCGACTGCGTCGCCCTGTTCCACAACGGAAAAATCCAGCAATTTGGCAGCTCGGATGATTTGCTGGCCCGACCCAACAGCGAATTCGTGGCGAACTTCATGGGCGGCGACCGCATCATGAAACGCTTGCGCCTGCTGCGCGCTGCTGACGTCGTGAGCAAGATCGCGCCGCGCGAACACATGCAGGTCGTGGGTGGAAACAGCGGTCTCACTGCGCACTCGCACCTGATCGTCAAACCTGGAGATGACCTGCGCCAAGTGCTCTCGCAATTGCTGGGGCGCGGCCAGGACTGGGCGTTATGCAACGACAGCGACGGACGCTTTATTGGCTATGTCCACCAGGCCGACATCCTCGCGCGACTTGTTGAAAACATTACTCCGGCGGTGAACTGACGATGTCTGAGTCAATGATCAGATTTTGGCAAGGGCTGCAGTTTTACTGGGGTGACATCAGCTATCTGACGGTCCAGCACTTGCAGCTCGTGGCAGTCAGCGGGGTGTTGGCCCTGGCCATTGCGCTTCCGTTGGGTGTGTGGATGAGCCGTCCGGTGAACCAGCGTTATGCCATGGCCAGCATGCAGTTCCTTAACGTCGGGCAGGCGATTCCCAAACTCGCGCTGTTGGCCTTGGCCATGAGCTTCATCGGCGTCGGCAGCGGTGCGGCCATCATCGGATTGTTTGTCGCCACGCTGCTCCCGGTCGCGGTGAATACCTATGAAGGCTTGCGCGCGGTGCCGCAGCACTTGGTCGAAGCAGCCGAAGCCATGGGCATGACGCGACGGGAGACACTGTGGAAAGTAGAAATTCCGAATGCGCTGAACGTGATTTTTTCGGGCATCCGCACGGCACTCGCGATTAACGTGGGTACGGCGCCGCTGGCCTTTCTGGTCGGCGGTGGCGGGCTGGGCGAGTTGATCTTTACCGGGATCGATTTGAACGACTTCGGGATGATGCTGGCTGGCGCCGTGTCGACCGCACTCCTGGCCATTGCAGTCGATCTGGGCTGCGGCTTGATTCAACACATTGCAGTGTCGCGGGGCTTGAGGTTGGCCGGGCGCGGATAAATCTGAAGACTCGAACTAAATCAATAATATGAGGTGCATGATGATTTATCGAATGTTAGCCAGTCTGATCTTAAGCCTTGGCATTGTTTCAAGCGTTGTGGGCAGCGCTTTTGCTGACGGACCCATCGTGGTCGGCGGCAAGAAGTTTACCGAGCAGCAACTGGTTGCCGAGATGACCGCGCAACTTCTGCGCGCCAATGGCTACCGTGTCGATAAGCGCGCGGACCTCGGTTCGTCTGTATTGCGCGCGGCGCAAGAGAACGGCCAGGTCGATGTTTACTGGGAGTACACCGGCACTTCCCTGATTACTTACAACAAGATCACGGACAAACTCAGCGCTGACGAAACCTATAAGAAGATCAGCGAACTGGATGCGCAAAAAGGCATCACTTGGCTGAACCCTTCCAAGGCTAACAACACCTACGCACTTGCGATGCGCAAAGCCGAGGCCGAGAAGGATGGCATCGTCTCGATCAGCGATCTGGCAAAGAATATTGAAACGGGCAAATCTTATAAATTCGCATCGAATGCCGAGTTCTTTTCCCGGCCAGATGGCCTGCGTCCTCTTCAAGAGGCGTACAAGTTCGAGTTCGAGCGCAAGAATATCGTCCGCATGGATGGTGGTCTGACCTACCAGGCGCTCAGAGATGGTCAGGTCGATCTGGCATTGGTCCTCTCGACCGATGGACGGATTCCCGCCTTCGGTTTCGTGGTGCTGGAGGACGACAAAGGCTTCTTCCCCAGTTACGCGTTGACTCCTGTCATTCGCACTGAAGTCTTGAAAGCAAATTCGAAGATAGGCGAGTTGCTTAACACCCTCTCTTCCAAGCTGGACGACGAGACCATCGCGGGCCTCAACTCTCGAGTTGATGTCGGCCGTGAATCTATCGAGAACGTGTCCAAGGCGTTTCTGCAACAAAGCAGTTTGCTGTAGTAGCGCTGCGGTGGCGTGCCGACGGCGATGAATGCGCCTTGGCGAATCGCTCATGACGGTAATTCACATTCAGGTCACAGCAGACGTGCACCCGAGCGGTATGACGCCAGTGGTGGGAGCCGTTTTTCCAATGGGGCTGGTACGCTGGAATCTGCAGTTGACTGAATTTCAAGCATAAAAAAAGACGTCCTGGGACGTCTTTTTTTATGAGTTGGTGGAGCCGGGGGGATTTGAACCCCCGTCCGCCAGTACTCCGCTGTCGGTACTACATGCGTAGCCGTTTCTATTAAGTTAACCCTCAGCGACCCGAAGGGCAGGGTGCTTTGGGCGAGTTGTGTAAGTTTTAGCCGCTTCGTCCACAACGTACTGCACGGCGATTCTGTTCTATATGACAATCATTTTGGGTTTACAGACATCCCCTGATGATTGCTGGACCCGAAGGTACCAGGAGCATTGTCAGCTGCAATTAAGCAGCGAGAGCAACACCGTATTGGTCGTCATTGGCAACTATAAGTAGTTGCAACAGTGGATTTACGACTTCTGTTACCAAGTCGGCATGCACCTAAAGTTTCGCAACCGGCGTCGAATCCTAAACGGCCCCGAACTCATTGCTCAGTACATCTGTTTGAGCAACAAGCCTGCGCAGTGTACGCCAATCAGTCCCCAAGGCCAACCCGAAGGTTGGCCAGGGTGGTGATCAGTTGTTGGTGCCGGTGGCTTTGCGCAGTTCCACGATGGTTTGCGATGTTTCCGCAACGCAATCGTCGATTTTGCCTTGGGCCTTCAGCGCCTTGGCTTTGGCGACACTGGTTTCAGCGCGCTGACTCAGTTCTGGATTCGCTGACAGCTGCGCCTTGCCATTATCAATAGTCTGAATATTTGCATCGCACAGGTCGGCAGGCTTGTCTGCGGCGAACGAAGTGGAAGCCATCATCGAGGCGGTAACGAACAGACCTAGCAGTACAGAACGTTTCATGTGCATCTCCTTGAATCGAGTGGTCCAGACTTCGCTGGCCGTCAGGACGGGCAACCGAATGGAAGAAAAACCCCGATCGGTCGGGGTTATTCTGTGGACTACAGTCGCGCGCAAGGGTTCTATTTTTCTTCAACAGGCCTTCGCCCGGGTCACCCGATCCACCAGATAAACCAGCCCGTGGTAGTCGATTCCGCCATGTTGCGTCAGACCGATCTCGCAGGTACGGCTGGTGGAAATCCCCTCGCTGCAATGCTGCACCGCGTCCTTGAGCGTGCGCAGCGAATGGCTGTTCAGCTCTGGTGTGGTGAAGCCTTTATCGCCAGCAAACCCACAGCAATGTATGCCTTCCGGGATCACCACGGTTTTGCTGCACTTGCGCGCCAGATCGATCAGCGCCTGGCTTTCGCCCAAGTGTTGTGTACTGCAGGTCACGTGCACGGCGATTGGTGCGTCTTGCGGGGTGAACTCCAAGCGATCAAGAAGATGCGTACGGATGAAGCGCACCGGGTCGTACAGATCCAGACGGGTTTCTCCTACGTCCTGCACCAATCGCAATGTGCATGGACTGGTGTCGCAATAGATCGGATCGAGACCGCCGCGACTGGCCTGCAGTAGCGCGCTGATCAACTCCTGACGCTTGTGTTCAGCCTGCTCTGCATAGCCCTTGGAGGCGAAAGGCTGACCGCAGCAGAGATTGTCCTGATTGTCCGGGAAGACCACTTGGTAACCGGCCTTTTCCAGTAACCCACGGGTTTTGTCGTACAGCGACATCTGCTCTTTATCGCCCGCCGCCGGGCCCATGACCCGCGACACGCACGCAGCCAGATACACCACGCGCGGGCGTTCGTCCGAAACGCTGGGGCTGAAGCGAATGGCTTTCTCCGGTTGCGGCATCGCATTGGTCCACAGCGGCACTTGGCCTTTGGACAGGCGCGTAATTGTTGCCGAAAGTTTCGCCAGACGCGGTGCGCCGAGCATCATTCGCGCACCGTTGGCCACGTGCAGAGTGAAGCGTGCGCCTTGCAGGGTTTTGGCGAAATTTCCTTCGATCCAGTCAGCGGTTTTCTGATGCGTTGCGTGTCGGCCACGCAGCTTTTTCACCAGCTCGCCGGTGTTGATGCCTACAGGGCAGCGCTGTGCGCACAGACCGGTGGCAGCGCAGGTTTCGATGCCTTGGTACTCGTAGGCTTTTTCCAGTTCCGTGGTGTCGACGCCGGCGCGCTTCTTCGCCTGAATGTCGCGCCAGATCACGATGCGCTGGCGCGGACTCAGGGTCAGGCCCTTCGACGGGCAGACCGGTTCGCAGAAGCCGCACTCGATGCACTTATCCACAATCTCATCGGCTGCGGGCAGTGGTTTCAGATGCTTGAGATGAATCTGCGGATCCTCGCTGAGCACCACGTCCGGGTTGAGAATGGCGTTGGGGTCGAGCAGACGTTTGAGCTGCCACATCAGTTGATAGGCGTCGCTACCCCATTCCAGTTCGACGAACGGCGCCATGTTGCGCCCGGTGCCGTGCTCAGCCTTCAACGAACCGCCGAATTCCACAGCGACCAATTGCGCGACGTCGTCCATGAACGCTTGATAGCGTGCGACTTCTTCCGGGTTGTTGAAGCCTTGGGTGAAGACGAAGTGCAGATTGCCTTCCAATGCGTGTCCGAAAAGGATCGCCTCATCGTAGGAATGTTTGTCGAACAACTCGATCAAGCGGTTCACGCCGATGGCCAGTTGTTCGACGGGGAAAGTCACGTCTTCGATGATCACCGTAGTGCCGGTTTTGCGCACGGCGCCGACGGCGGGGAACGTGTCCTTGCGGATCGCCCAGAGCTTGGCGTTCTCGGCAGGGTCTTCGGTGAAATCGACCTGCTTCTCCACCGGGAAGCCGCTGAGCGAGGCCATGATCTGCGCCAGTTGTGCCTGCAACAAACTGGAAGATGCGGCGCGGGATTCGATCAGCAGCGCGCAGGCATTGTTCGACAGTTGTTGTACGAAAGCGGGCATGCCCGGTTTGTTCTGCACCGAGCGCAGACTGCGCCGGTCCAACAGTTCTACGGCGGAAACCGGTTGGCTTTTCAGTACCGTGACCGCATTGCAGCAGGTTTCCACATCCGGGAACACGATCAGCGCCGAGGCTTTGTTCGGGTGATCGATGACGGTGTCATAAGTCACCGCACTGATGAATCCGAGGGTGCCTTCGGAGCCGACCAGCAAGTGGCTCAAGATGTCCACAGGCTCATCGAAATCCACCAGGGCGTTCAGTGACAAACCGGTGGTATTTTTCAGACGATATTTGTGGCGAATTCGTGCAGCCAATTCGGCGTTGGCGCGGGTTTCGCGGCCCAATGTCGCCAGGCGTTCGAGCAGCTCGCCGTGGCTGGCGCGAAATGCCGCAACACTGGCAGCGTCTTCGGTATCCAGACGTGTGCCATCGGCCAGCACCAAGCGAATTCCGGCCAGCGTGTGATAGGTATTTTGCGCGGTGCCGCAGCACATGCCGCTGGCGTTGTTAGCGACGATGCCGCCGATTTTGCAGGCGTTGATCGACGCCGGATCCGGGCCGATCTTGCGTCCGAACGGTGCCAGCCACGCATTGGCTTGCGCGCCGATCACGCCCGGTTGCAGGCGAATCTGCGTGCCTTGGCCACGAATCTCGCGGGCGTTCCAGTTATCCCCTAGCACAATCAAAACGGAATCGCTGATCGCTTGCCCGGACAGACTGGTGCCTGCCGCACGAAAGGTCACCGGGACGTTGTCGCGCTGGGCCAGTTTCAACAGAGCCACGACTTCATCTTCAGATTCAACACGGATTACCAACTGAGGAATCAGCCGATAAAAACTCGCATCCGTGCCGAAGGCCAGAGTCGACAAGGGATCGTCGAAGCGGCGGTCCGCTGGAATCAGTTGTTGCGCATCACGCAGGAAATTCACTGGAAGCGTCATTGGTCCTCCAGAATCAGAACCACCAGGTCCTTCGGGCCGTGGGCGCCGTAAGCCAGTACCTGCTCGATGTCAGCGGTTTTCGACGGGCCGGACACCAGCAGCGCGTTGGTCGGCATGCCTTGCGCCCATTCGAATTCCTGTTGCACCTGATAGAAGTTGTCGCGGATTTCACTGGCGTTCAGCAGGGCGAAATGCACCGGCGGCACCAGGCTCATCAACCGTGGTTCCTCTCGGGTTGGCCACATGATCAGGCTGCCAGTGGCGGCGATCGCGCCGAGCGTGCCGGTAAGGCTGGCGGGCGTGTCGTTGAACAACTCGGCTTTCCATTCTTCCATCGGCCGATCGTAGGATTTCAGCGTCGGCAGGTCGGGATTGTTCGCCCAGTGCTGTGTGATTTTCTGCCCGTGGGCTGTCGTCGGTGCGATCAACAGACTCGGCAACTGGCGGTCGCGCAGCAATTGCGCGAGCAACGCCGGCCATTCTCCGGCCGAAGTCAGGTGAATTTCGGTGTGCACCGCTTCCATCAGTTTGCGCAGTTGCGGGATGCGTTGTTCGGCGCTGTAGGTGTAAGGCTGCGTCACCAGATCGACATCGAAGTTGTCGGCAATCGGTGTGGTGCCGGTCAGACTTTTCCGCAGTTTGCCGAGGATATTTTGCTTGGCGCTCATCAGCGGTCTCCCTGTTTGGCCAGATGCTCGCGGGCCATGTCGTGCAGTGAGCGAGCGGCGGGTTTCGGCGCGCTGTGGTTTTGAGTCCACGGGCCGACGTTGCTTGGCGTCAGGGCGCGCAGGCGCGTGGCGAAGAAACCGAACAATCGATACAAGGTTGGCGAGCTGTTGAGCTTGGCCCAGGCGTTCCAGATGAAGCGCTCCTTGCGCGAATACTTGCTGCCCTGACCGCGCATCACTTGATTCGGGCTGTCAGGGGCTTTGACGTTTTCTTCGCGCAGGCGCCGGAGGATCGCCGGGATCGGAATTTTTACCGGACAAACTTCACCGCACGCGCCGCACAGCGATGACGCGCTCGGGTGATCCGGAACCTTGGCCAGGCCAACCATGTGCGGCGTGATGATTTTGCCGATCGGCCCTGGATACACCTCGCCATACGTGTGGCCACCGACGCGGGTGTACACCGGGCAATGATTCATGCAGGCGCCGCAGCGAATGCAATTCAGGGTCTGGCGCAATTCGCTGTCGGCGAAAGCCTGGCTGCGACCGTTGTCGAGCAGCACCAGATGCACTTCCTGCGGGCCGTCGAGTTCATGCGCCTTGCGCGGGCCGGAGATCATGTTGACGTACGTGGTGATCGGAATGCCCAGCGCCGAGCGCGTCAGCAGTGACAGCAGCGGCACGACGTCACGCAGATTTTCCACCACCTTTTCGATGCCGGTGACGGCGATGTGCACTGGCGGCACGGTGGTGGTCATGCGGCCGTTGCCTTCGTTTTCCACCAGCAGCAGGGTGCCGGTTTCGGCCACGGCGAAGTTGACGCCGGAGACGCCGATGTCCGCTTCGAAAAATTTCTGCCGCAAGACTTTGCGACCGATCTGAATGAGTTGGTCAACGTCCTTGGTGTATTCCACGCCAAGTTTGTCGTGGAACAAGGACGCGACCTGACCGGCATTCTTGTGGATCGCCGGCATAATGATGTGTGAAGGCTTCTCGTGGTCGAGCTGGACGATGTATTCCCCCATATCGGACTCCAGACATTCAATGTCCCGAGCCTCGAGGAAATGGTTCATCTCCATCTCTTCGCTGACCATCGATTTGCCCTTGATCACTTGCCGCGCCTCGTGAGCGCGGATGATCGATAGGACGATGCCATTGGCCTCGTCCACCGTTTCCGCCCAGTGCACTGTCACACCGTTGCGGGTCAGGTTTGTTTCCAGTTGCTCGAGCAGGTCGGGCAACTTGGACAGCGCGCGGGCCTTGATCGAATTGCCCAGTGCGCGCAAGTGCTCTCTTTCATGGGGATCACTGAAAGCGGCTGCCCGCTTGACCATCAGTGAATCCATGGCAGTTCGGAAGTTGTTCCGCAGCTGCTGATCACCCAGAGCATTGTGTGCCCGGGTGCGGAAATCTTCTTCTACGGCAACCGTAGGAATAATCGCGGAAGTGCTCATTGCGCACCTCTGGTTCGTTGCCACAGAAAGCTGGCGAGATGTTGCCCGCGCAGCGTTTCTTTTTGTTTCTCCAATGCGCCGTTGATGTTCATCAAACAGCCACAGTCGGCACTCAAGACCTTACGCGCGCCGGAATCCTTCAACGACTTGGTCTTGTCAGCCACCATCGCGCCGGAAATGTCTGGCATACGGACGCTGAATGTCCCACCGAAGCCACAGCATTCGCTTTCGTGGTCGTGGTTGACCCGTTCCACGTTGCTCAACTGCGCCAATAACTCGCGGCCGTGCAGGTGGGTGTTCATTTCGCGGCGTGCCGAACACGAAGTGTGCAGCGCGACTTTGACCGGCTCGCCGCTGTCCTTGAGCTGCACCTTGCAGACGAACAGCAGAAACTCAGCCAGTTCATAGGTACGAGCCGCGAGGGCCTGAACCTGTTTCAACGTGTCCGGCTCGTCCTTGAACAAGTCGGCGTAATGCTCGCGGAGCATGCCGGCGCAGGAACCTGAAGGCACCACCACCGGATAATCTCCGGCAAACAGCGCCAGTTGCGAGCGCGCCACGGTCCGCGCCTGCTCGGTGTAACCCGAGGTGTAGGCGGGTTGGCCGCAGCAACTTTGCCCTTGCGGGTACTCGACCCGGATGCCTTCGCGTTCCAGCAAGTGGATCGCGTCCATCCCGGCTTCGGGGTAGAACAGGTCGACCACGCACGTGCCGAATAGATAAACCCGCGACGGTTTCTCGCTGGGATATTGCCGAGGTTCGGGCAGTGGCGGTGCCACGCGGGTCGCGTTCGGCACAGCGTTATAAAAAAGCTCGCTCATCAGGCGTGTCTCCGGGTGGGCCCGGTTATCCGTCTGTGGCGGCTGCTGAATATAAAGAGCGTTGCTTTCAGCAGCCTTACAGACCGGGTTGTGAATTGCTGACGCCGGCATCACGAACCGGCGTCGGTTTTTTCTCTATTTCTTATCGGTTTAGTGCACCAGCATGCCGGTGAACCAATAGGCCTGAGCCAAGGTGATCAAGCCGACAATCGTTGCAAAGAATAGGCTGTGCTTGAGGGTGAAGCGGAACAGATCCGATTCCTTGCCCACCAATCCGGTCGCTGCGCAGGCCACGGCGATCGATTGTGGCGAGATCATTTTGCCGGTCACGCCGCCACTGGTATTGGCCGCAACCAGAAGAGTGTCGTTGACGCCGATCTGGTGCGCAGTGGTGGCCTGCAGCGAACTGAACAACGCGTTGGACGAAGTATCCGAGCCGGTCAGGAACACGCCGAGCCAGCCAAGGAATGGCGAGAAGAACGGGAATGCAGCACCCGTACCGGCCAGCACCAGAGCCATGGTCGAAGACATGCCCGAGTAGTTGGTAACGAAGGCAAAGGCCAGCACCATGCCGATCGACAGGATTGGCCAGCGCAGTTCGTAGAAGGTCTCTTTCAAAGTGGTCAGACCAGTTTTGAAATCGATCTTCAAGACCAGCATTGAGATTAGCGCGGAGAAGAAAATCGCCGTGCCGGTCGCGGAAATCGGATCAAGTTTGAACACGGCAGGGATCGCAGTCGGAGCGGCCACGATGGGCGCGGTTTTGATCACCAGTTGATCAAGGTGCGGAATCGCGAAGTTGAACACCCAGCTGTACATCGAACCGCCAGCGGCGAACATCGCTTTGAAAGGCTTCAGCGTCCAGATGGTCACCAGCACGGTGAGGATCAGGAATGGCGACCAGGCTTTGAAAATTTCCCCGAGGCTGTAGGGCGATGCCTCGGTGGTGCGTTTTTGACCGAAACCGCCGACGCTGGCGGTCACCACCGAAGCAGAAACGGCACCGGCGATGTGTTGGCCGGCAGCGCGTTTTGGCTGCCAGACTTTCAGGAACAGGGTCAGCGAGATCAGGCTGGCCAGCGCCGAGGTGATGTCCGGCAGTTCCGGGCCGATGAAGTTCGAGGTGAAGTATTGAGTGACGGCGAAACTCAGACCTGCGACCAGCGCCGCCGGCCAGGTTTCGCGAACGCCGCGCAGGCCGTCCATCATGAACACCAGCCAGAACGGCACGAACAGCGACAGCAGCGGCAGTTGGCGGCCGGTCATGGCGCCGATCTTGAACGCATCGATCCCGGTGACTTGGCCGGCAACGATGATCGGAATCCCCAATGCACCGAAGGCCACCGGCGCGGTGTTGGCAATCAGGCACAGGCCAGCGGCGTACAGCGGATTGAAGCCCAGTCCTACAAGGAGTGCGGCGGTAATCGCTACGGGTGCGCCGAAACCGGCGGCACCTTCCAAAAACGCACCGAAGCAGAAGCCGATCAGCAGCACTTGCAGGCGCTGGTCGTCAGTGATCGATAACACCGAACTGCGGATGACCTCGAACTGACCACTTTTGACCGTCAGTTTGTAGAGGAATACCGCCGCAACAATGATCCAGGCAATCGGCCACAGACCGTAGGCGAAGCCATACCCGGCGGCGGCGAAAGCCATGTCGACCGGCATCTGAAACGCGAAAATCGCCACGGCAATCGACAGGGCGAGGGTGATGCTGCCGGCCACATGGCCTTTGAGGCGGAACACCGCCAGCGCGAGGAAAAAGAACACGATGGGAATGACGGCCGCGAGCGCGGACACGCCGAGACTGCCGAGCGGGCTGTAGAGCTGTTGCCAGGTTTGCATATGGGGTGGCCCCTAATTGTTGTTGGTCAGGCACTGTCAGCGTTCTTGGGTAATTGGTAATACCAATTTACAATCGCTGTTGGCTAGGGTAAAAGCCTTGGTATCGGTGTGTCAATTTGCCGCGCTAAAACTTTTGTCGAACAAGCGGTGCAGATGGCAACTGATCCGGTTTCGGCGGGTGGCGTGTGGTAGGTGTCGGCAAGGCGCCGATAGGCCAGAATAGAGAGCCCGGCGAGCCGTCGGGATCGTGGAGAAGTGAGTTATGGGGTTTGATCAGATTCGGCAGCGCCGTTTGTCTGACGATATTGTCGAGCGCCTTGAGGGGATGATCCTTGAGGGCACGCTGAAGTCCGGTGAGCGGCTGCCGGCGGAGCGCACGTTGGCCGAACAATTTGGCGTATCACGGCCGTCGCTGCGTGAAGCGATTCAGAAACTGGCGGCGAAAGGCCTGCTGGTCAGCCGGCAGGGCGGCGGCAATTATGTGGTCGAGAGCCTGGGCTCAACGTTCAGCGATCCGCTGCTGCACTTGCTCGAAAGCAACCCCGAGGCACAGCGTGATTTGCTCGAGTTTCGGCACACTCTGGAGGCATCGTGCGCCTATTACGCAGCATTGCGCGCGACTGATGTCGATCGTGAGCGGCTGACCGCAGCGTTCGAAGAGTTGCAGGACTGCTACTCGCGTCACGATGAAGTCAGTCGAGCAGAAGAGGGCGCGGCGGATGCGAAATTCCACTTGGCGATTGCCGAGGCCAGCCACAACGCGGTGTTGCTGCACACCATTCGCGGGTTGTTCGATCTGCTCAAACGCAATGTCGTGACCAACATCGGCGGCATGTACAAGCAGCGCACGGAGACTCGCGACATGCTGATCACTCAGCATCGGGAATTGTATCTGGCGATTATCGAAGGGCGGGCGGAGCAGGCCCGGGAAGTCTCCAGCCGACATATCTTGTATGTGCAGGAAGTGCTGGAAGAGGTGCGGCAGGAGGTTCAGCGCATGGCTCGGGCGGAGCGGCGCAAGGGCATGTGATTTTTTTAAAGCAAAAGATCGTCCGATCGCGGCCCGAGCCTGCGGCAGCTCCTACAGGGAAATGCGAATTCCTGTGTAGGAGCTGCCGAAGGCTCGGGCCGCGATCGGACGATCTTTGCTTTCAAAGGGGAAGACTAGTCTTCCTTGCCCTTGTTACGCACAGCGCGCTGCAGCTCACGTCCGGCATCGCGTTCGCGTTCGGTGTCACGCTTGTCGTATTCCTTCTTGCCCTTGCCCAGAGCAATCTCGCACTTGACCATGTGCTTGCTCCAGTACCAGGACAGGCAGACGCAGGCGTAACCCTTTTGCTGCACCATCGCTGCAAGCTTTTCCAGCTCGCGGCGGTTGAGCAGCAACTTGCGCGTACGCACCGGGTCAGCGATGACGTGGGTGCTTGCGGTCATCAGAGGCGTGATGTGGCTGCCGAGCAACCACGCTTCGCCATCCTTGAGCAGGACATAGCTGTCGACCAGCTGTAGCTTGCTTGCCCGCAGACTTTTTACTTCCCAGCCGGCCAGGACCAGACCAGCCTCGAACTTGTGCTCGATGAAGTAATCGTGTCGCGCCTTTTTGTTCTGCGCGATGGTCCCTGTTGGGTGTTTCTTCTGTTTAGCCATAGGGGCGGCATTATATGGAGATAAACGGCTGTCGGCTACGGTGATGCTGCGTGCTTGAGCAGGTTGAGTGAATCCCGGACAATGCGGCCTCTTTTTCTAACGCTTGGGCGTGATAAACGATGTCGACAGACAAGGTTTCTGTCCACGGCAGTTGGGCTAGCCGCTGGGTATTCATACTCGCCGCGACCGGTTCGGCCGTGGGACTGGGTAGTATCTGGAAGTTCCCCTACATGGTCGGGGTCTACGGCGGCGGCGCCTTTGTGCTGATGTTTCTGGCGTGCATCGCGCTGATCGGCATCCCGGTCATGCTCGCTGAAACCCTGATCGGCCGGCGCGCCCGGCAGAGTCCGGCGAACGCCTTGAAGGTGCTGGCGCTGGAAGCCGGGCACTCGGGCAAATGGTCGTGGGGGGCATTTGCCGGGATGATCACGGCATTGTTGATCCTGTCTTTCTATAGCGTGGTCGGCGGCTGGTCGCTGGACTACATCGTCGACATGGGGCGCGGCGACTTCCAGGGCGCCACGGCTGATCAGGTCGGTGCCTATTTCGGCAATGTCATCTCCAATCCATGGCGTCTGACACTTTGGCACACGATTTTTATGCTGTTGTCGGCCTTCGTCATCGCCAAAGGCGTGGTCGCGGGGCTTGAGCGCAGTCTGCGCATCATGATGCCGCTGCTGTTCGTGATGATTCTGGTGTTGCTGGGTTACAGCATGACCACCGGGCATTTCATGGAAGGCGTGCATTTCATGTTCGACTTCCATCCGGAGAAAGTCCTCGACGGCTTGCTGCCAGCGATGGGGCACGCGTTCTTCTCGCTGAGCGTGGGTGTCGGCTCGATCATGATCTACGGCGCTTACATGCCGAAGAGCTCGTCGTTGTCGGGCACAGTTGTCGGCGTGGCGCTGCTCGATACCTTTGTTTCGCTGATTGCCGGTCTGGCCTTGTTCCCGATTGTGTTTGCCGGAGGCTTGAACCCTAGCGAGGGGCCGGGCCTGATGTTCGTCAGTCTGCCATTTGCCTTTGGTAACGTGGCTTTCGGTCAGTTGATGGGCGTGGTGTTCTTTGTGCTGGTGGCGATTGCCGCCTGGAGTTCGGCGATTTCCTTGCTGGAACCGATGGTTGCCTATCTGGTTGAACGCACTAAAGTCAGCCGCGCTTGGGTGACTTTCTGGCTTGCTTTCACTTGCTGGTTCGTCGGTCTGGGCACGGTGTTCTCCTTCAATATCTGGAAGGAAGCCAAATTTTTCGTGAACGAAGGCGGGGTGTTCCAGCTCTACCAGTGGGGAGCGAAGAGCGGTCTGGACTTCTTTGGCGTGATCGATTTCTTCACTTCGCGGATCATGTTGCCGCTCGGTGGCCTGTGTTTCGTGCTGTTCGCCGGCTGGGTGATGGGGCGAGATGCGGTGCGCGAGGAGTTGTCGATCCGCAACCCGGCACTGTTTGCCCTGTCTTTGTTCTTGATGCGCTACGTGGCGCCCATCGGCATTCTTGTAGTGTTTGCCGCTCAGCTCTGGAAGTAACGCTCACATGACGACACATATTCAACGATCGGCATTGCTGCCGTACCCGGCGCAATTTCTCTACGACCTGGTCAACGACGTGGCGCGTTACCCGGAATTCCTGCCGTGGTGCTCATCTGCTGAAGTGCTGGAAAGCTCGCCGGAACATATGCGCGCCAGCGTGGGGGTGGCGAAGGGCGGGCTCAGTCAGCATTTCGTGACGCGCAATACGCTGGTGCCTGGGCAGTCGATCGAGATGAATCTGGAAGAAGGCCCCTTCAACCAGTTGCACGGCGTCTGGGTGTTCAAGGTGCTGAACGATAAGGCCTGCAAGATCAGCCTGGACTTGTCGTTCGATTACGCAGGGCCGCTGGTGCGCGCTACGTTGGGGCCGCTGTTCAATCAGGCTGCTAATACCTTGGTGGATGCGTTCTGCCAACGTGCCAAGCAGATGCATGGTTGAGCCGGTGATCGAGATAGAGGTCGTTTACGCCGCCGTTGATCGTCAGGCCTTGCGCTCGATTAGTGTGACGCCGGGGACGACGGTTCGGGCGGCAGTGATGGCGTCGGGTATCGGTAGCGAGTTTCCCGAGCTGAATCTGCGCGAGTGTTCGCTGGGTATCTTCGGTAAGGTGGTGGCTGACCCGGATACGCGGGTGATTGAGGCGGGGGATCGCATCGAGATTTACCGTCCGTTGCTCGCCGATCCTAAAGAGGTGAGGCGCTTGCGTGCGGCCAAGGCTGCTGAAGCCAAGGCTCGAAATCAGTAAATGCCAGATCGCAGGCAATAAAAAACCCGGAATTTCCGGGTTTTTTATTGCGTCGCAAATTATTGCGGCGAGGTGTCCAGCGGCTCTGGTGTTGGAACCGGAACGGTTTCGACACCATCGACGTCCTTCTGGATCTGATCCAGCAAGGAACCTGGCTTGGCCGGTTTTTCCGGCTGTGGCTTCTCGGCGTTTTCAGCAGGAGCGGTCACAGTCGTGCCACTGTCCTTGCCGAGAATGGCTTCGTCACGGCTGACGCCCGGCATAAAGTCACCGGACAGGCTGACAAGCTGGTCGTTTGAGTTGAAAATAACGCTAATGCGTTCCTGTTGGCGTTCACCGCCACCCGGTTGCAGGCTGTACAGATAATCCCAGCGATCGGCATGGAACGTGTCGGCAAGCAGAGGGTTACCCATGATAAACCGTACTTGCGGCCGGGTCATTCCCGGGCGTAACTGGTCTATCATGTCCTGCGTGACGACATTGCCCTGCTGGATGTCGATTTTGTAAACCCCGGGGAATGAACAACCGGCGAGTGCGAGCAGTCCCACAAAGGTGAAACTGGTTAGCAAGAGCTTGGTGTTTTGCATCGGTGGGCGACTTCCACTATCTTGGCTGGGACAACGTAAACGCCGATCATACCCGCATTAAGAGAAGCTGCGAAGCAGCATCGCGAGAAAGCTGACCATGGTTGAAAATAGCGAACTACGCAAAGCCGGCCTCAAAGTGACCCTGCCACGGGTCAAGATCCTGCAAATGCTCGACTCTACCGAGCAGCGTCACATGAGTGCCGAGGACGTCTACAAGGCGTTGATGGAAGCTGGTGAGGACGTCGGTCTGGCCACGGTTTACCGTGTACTGACTCAGTTCGAAGCGGCTGGCCTCGTGGTCCGTCACAACTTCGACGGTGGCCACGCGGTATTCGAATTGGCTGACGGTGGCCACCACGACCATATGGTCAACGTGGAAACCGGTGAAGTCGTCGAATTCGTCAGCATTGAAATCGAAAAGCTCCAGAAGGCAATTGCCGAGGAGCACGGTGTCGAGTTGGTTGATCACAACCTGGTGCTGTACGTCCGCAAGAAAAAGTAAGCATGTCGCGCGAATTTCACATTCGCGAAACGAACGAAGGCGACCCAAGGGTCGCCTTCGTGCTGTCTAGCGTTTCTTAAACCTTCGCGGTAACCACCATTTTCTTCGCGTGAGCCAAGGATTCCTTGGTCAGATCAATGCCGCCAAGCATCCGCGCCACTTCTTCGATGCGATCGTTCTTGCTCAGTTTGGACACGGCGGTGTGAGTCGCCTGTTCACCGCGCACCTTGTGCACGAACAAATGCTGATGACCCTGCGCTGCCACTTGCGGCAAGTGGGTGACGGTCAGTACCTGCCCGCGATCGCCGAGGCGCCGCAACAGTTGGCCGACAATTTCAGCGGTTGGACCACCGATACCCACGTCCACTTCGTCAAACACCAGCGTTGGCACGCGGGACGTCTGCGCGGTGATCACCTGAATCGCCAGGCTGATCCGTGACAGCTCGCCGCCAGAAGCGACTTTCGCCAGCGCCTTCAGCGGCTGGCCAGGGTTGGCGCTGACCAGTAATTCGACCTGTTCCAGTCCATTGGGCAGCAATTCATCGCTGCTGTTGGCCTTCAATTCGATGGTGAATCGACCGCCAGGCATGCCCAGCCGCTGAATCTCCTGTTCAACCGCGCTGGCGAGGCTGCCGGCGGCCTGATGGCGCAGATCGCTCAGTTCCCGTGCTTTTTCTTGATAGTGCCGGGCGTAGGAGGCCAGTTCTTCGCTCAAGCGTTCAATGGATTCGTCATTGGCGTTGAGGGTTTCGATCTCATCCAGCAGCTTCTGCTGCATCTCCCCGACTTCCGTCGGTTGAATCCGGTGTTTGCGCGCCAGGGTATAGATGGCGTCGAGGCGTTCTTCCAGATATTGCAGGCGTGCCGGATCGGCATCGAAGTTATCGAGGAAGCGGTTGAGTTCGCCGACTGCCTCTTCGACCTGGATTTGTGCACTGGTCAGCAGACTGCTGGCTTCTCCCAGTGCGCCAACCGAATTATTCACACTCGATAACCGATTGAGGCTCGCGGTCAGCGCGTTCAGGACATTTCCTGAATCACTCTCGCTGCATTGCTCGACCACTTGTCGGCAGATGCCCAGCAGGGTTTCGGCGTTGGTCAGGTTTTTGTGTTCCTGCTCCAATTGCTCGAGCTCGTTATCGCCGAGGCCGAGGTTTTCCAGTTCTTCCAACTGGTAGCTAAGCAATTGATGGCGTGCGCGTTGCTCATCGCCAGAGTTGGAAAGACGCTCCAGTTCCTGGCGGGTCTGGCGCCAGCGCTGGGCAGCGAGGTGCACCTGGCGGGCCAGATCGGTGGCGCCGGCGTATTCATCCAGCAGGCGCCGATGGGTATCGGTTTTCAGCAGAGATTGGTGTTCGTGCTGGCTGTGGATATCGATCAGCAATTCGCCGAGGGACTTCAGGTCGCCAAGCGGGCAGGGGGTGCCGTTGATATAGCCGCGCGAGCGTCCCTCTGAGGTGATCACCCGGCGCAGGATGCACGGGCCTTCGGTTTCCAGATCGCGCTCGGCCAGCCAGGCGCTGGCTTCGGGAATGTCGGCGAGATCGAAGGTCGCGAGGATATCGGCCTTGTCGGCTCCGGGACGAACCACGCCGCTGTCGGCGCGATCACCCAAGGTCAGGCCCAGGGCGTCGAGCATGATCGACTTGCCGGCGCCGGTTTCCCCTGTGATCACGCTCATCCCGCGATCGAGTTCAAGATCGAGGTGTTCAACGATGGCGTAGTTATGTACGGACAGGTGCACCAGCATAAAGGCCGCTCCCAAGCGAAAGGTCTGGTTGTTTATACAGTGTTTTGTTTCGCGCTGACAATGCCCTGTCTTAGCTCGATTCGCTTGAATGAAGAATCTTCTTAGCGCATCCGGGAATGAGAAAGCGGCACTTTTTTGTAGGGTTAATCCTTGAAGGCCCTTGAAGCCTGATTTTGCGGCCCCATATATCGGCACAGAAGCGCGAGTCAGGCTCGCGGACGAAATTGAAAGGAGAATTCTATGGCTGACGAACAGACAGTAGATACGCAAAACCCAGATGCCCCTCAGGCGCCGGAAGGTTCGAGTGATGACCTGGCGACCCGTGTGCAAGTGCTCGAAGAGCAATTGGCCGCAGCGCAAGATCAATCTCTGCGCGTAGCTGCCGATCTGCAGAACGTCCGCCGCCGTGCCGAACAGGACGTCGAGAAGGCGCACAAGTTTGCCCTGGAGAAATTCGCCAGCGACTTGCTGCCGATCGTCGACAGCCTGGAGCGTGGCCTTGAGCTGTCGAACCCGGACGACGAAAGCATCCGTCCGATGCGTGAAGGCATCGAGCTGACGCTGAAAATGTTCCACGACACCCTCAAGCGTTATCAGCTTGAAGCGATCGATCCGCATGGCGAACCGTTCAACGCCGTTCACCATCAGGCGATGGCCATGCAGGAAAGCGCCGACGTAGAACCGAACAGTGTTCTGAAGGTGTTTCAGAAGGGCTACCAGCTCAACGGTCGCCTGTTGCGCCCGGCCATGGTTGTGGTCAGCAAGGCGCCTGCGCCAATTTCGCCTTCGATTGACGAGAAGGCTTGAAATTAGCCGCAAGGCCCCCATTTAGAAGTCAAGCGTTTAAGTGCTACCGCAGTCAGCCACCACTGCTGCGGCATCCAAATCCAAAGTTTCGGGAGAGTGAACATGGGCAAAATTATCGGTATCGACCTGGGGACTACCAACTCCTGCGTCTCCGTGCTGGAAAACGGCAAAGCAAAAGTTATTGAAAACGCTGAAGGCGCGCGTACCACGCCGTCGATCATCGCTTACGCCAACGATGGCGAAATCCTGGTAGGTCAGTCGGCCAAGCGTCAGGCTGTGACCAACCCGCACAACACTCTGTACGCAGTAAAGCGTCTGATCGGTCGTCGTTTCGACGAAGAAGTTGTGCAGAAAGACATCCAGATGGTCCCTTACAAGATCGTCAAGGCTGACAACAACGACGCCTGGGTTGAAGTGAACGGCCAGAAAATGGCACCGCCACAAATCTCGGCTGAAATTCTGAAGAAAATGAAGAAGACCGCCGAAGACTACCTCGGCGAGCCAGTGACCGAAGCGGTGATCACCGTTCCGGCCTACTTCAACGACAGCCAGCGTCAGGCGACCAAAGACGCCGGCCGCATTGCCGGTCTGGACGTAAAACGTATCATCAACGAACCAACCGCAGCCGCTCTGGCTTACGGTATGGACAAGGCCAAGGGCGATCACACCGTGATCGTTTATGACCTCGGTGGCGGTACTTTCGACGTTTCCGTGATCGAGATCGCTGAAGTTGATGGCGAGCACCAGTTCGAAGTACTGGCCACCAACGGTGACACGTTCCTCGGCGGTGAAGACTTTGACATTCGCCTGATCGACTACCTCGTCGACGAATTCAAGAAAGAAAGCGGCATGAACCTCAAAGGTGATCCGCTGGCCATGCAGCGTCTGAAAGAAGCCGCTGAGAAAGCCAAGATCGAGCTGTCTTCCGCTCAGTCGACCGACGTCAACCTGCCGTACATCACTGCAGATGCGACCGGTCCTAAGCACCTGAACGTGAAGATCTCGCGTGCCAAGCTGGAAGCACTGGTCGAAGACCTGGTTCAGCGCACCATCGAACCTTGCCGCATCGCCATGAAAGACGCCGGTCTGGACGTTGGCGCGATCAACGACGTAATCCTCGTCGGTGGTCAGACCCGTATGCCGCTGGTGCAGAAGCTGGTGACCGATTTCTTCGGTAAAGAAGCTCGTAAAGACGTTAACCCGGACGAAGCTGTTGCCATGGGTGCCGCGATTCAGGGCGCTGTTCTGGCCGGTGACGTGAAAGACGTTCTGCTGCTCGACGTCAGCCCGCTGACCCTGGGTATCGAAACCATGGGTGGCGTGATGACCGCGCTGATCGAGAAAAACACCACGATTCCTACCAAGAAATCGCAAGTGTTCTCGACTGCTGACGACAACCAGGGCGCTGTGACCATTCACGTGCTGCAGGGCGAGCGTAAGCAAGCCACTCAGAACAAGTCCCTGGGCAAGTTCGACCTGGCCGACATTCCACCTGCTCCACGTGGCGTGCCGCAGATCGAAGTGACCTTTGACATCGACGCTAACGGCATTCTGCACGTTGGCGCGAAAGACAAGGCGACCGGCAAGACTCAGTCGATCGTGATCAAGGCCAACTCCGGTCTGTCCGACGAAGAAATCGAGCGCATGGTGCGTGACGCCGAAGCCAACGCTGAGGAAGATCGCAAGTTCGAAGAGCTGGCCGCTGCCCGTAACCAGGGCGACGCACTGGTTCACTCGACTCGCAAAATGATTGCTGACGCGGGCGACAAAGTTACCGCCGAAGAGAAGACTGCGATCGAAGCTGCTGTGGTTGCTCTGGAAGCCGCGGTCAAAGGCGACGACAAGGCTGCTATCGAAGCGAAGGTTGAAGAGCTGTCGAAAGTCTCCGCTCCGGTTGCTCAAAAGATGTATGCCGAACAGGCTCAGCCAGCTGATGGCGCAGCCCCGCAAGGCGAATCGGCTGAGAAGGCTGACGACGTTGTCGATGCAGAGTTCGAAGAAGTCAAAGACCACAAGTAAGTTGTTGGTCGGCCGGTTGACTGCCTTTAGGCAGTGACTGGTAGGATGTCGCCGCGCGGGAGCTAGCTCCCGCGTTGGCGTATCTGGAATACGCGAATTTTTACAGCATGCGACAACGTTCGGATGTTGGCGGTATGGCCGGGAATGCTCCTGCTTTTCGCGCCGCAAGTACCGCAAGAATCAAAGACCAGGATCGTTGAATTGACGTGAGTTGGGTCCGGGCCTGTATTGGGGCTCAACGAGTTTGGCCATCCTCAGGAGGGGTTTGCCGAACGTCCTCAAGAGTGCAGAAGACTTATGGCAAAGCGTGATTTTTACGAAGTATTGGGTGTTGAGCGTGGCTCAAGCGATGCAGACCTGAAGAAGGCCTATCGCCGTCTGGCGATGAAGCACCACCCCGATCGTAATCCCGGTGACAAAGCATCGGAAGACATGTTCAAAGAGGCCAATGAGGCCTACGAAGTACTGTCCGACTCCAGCAAGCGCGCAGCTTACGACCAGTACGGTCATGCCGGCGTCGACCCAAGCATGGGTGGCGGCGGTGCCGGTTTTGGCGGTCAGAACTTCTCTGACATCTTTGGCGATGTCTTCAGTGATTTCTTCGGCGGCGGTCGCGGCGGTTCTCGTGGCGGCGCTCAGCGTGGCAGCGATTTGCGCTACACCCTGGAGCTGAATCTGGAAGAAGCGGTGCGAGGTACTACCGTGAATATCCGCGTTCCAACGCTGGTCAACTGCAAGCCTTGCGATGGTTCGGGTGCGAAGAAAGGCTCCTCGCCTTCCACTTGCCCGACTTGCGGTGGCATCGGTCAGGTACGCATGCAGCAGGGCTTCTTCTCGGTGCAGCAGACCTGCCCGCGTTGCCATGGCCAAGGCAAGATCATTTCCGACCCGTGCGATTCCTGCCACGGTGACGGTCGCGTTGAAGAGTACAAAACCCTGTCGGTCAAAGTGCCGGCTGGCGTTGATACCGGCGACCGCATTCGTCTGTCCGGCGAAGGCGAGGCGGGTACGCAGGGCGGCCCGACTGGCGACCTGTATGTGGTCATCAACGTGCGCGAGCACGACATCTTCCAGCGCGATGGCAAGCATCTGTTCTGCGAAGTGCCGATCAGCTTCGTCGACGCTGCACTGGGCGGTGAGTTGGAAATTCCGACCCTTGACGGTCGCGTCAAACTGAAAATTCCCGAAGGTACCCAGACCGGCAAGCAGTTCCGTGTTCGCGGTAAAGGCGTGGCGCCGGTGCGTGGCGGTGGTGCAGGCGATTTGATGTGCCGCGTTGCGGTCGAAACTCCGGTCAATCTGAACCGTCGTCAGCGTGAGCTGCTGGAAGAATTCCGCAGCTCACTGGCGGACGACAACAGCCACTCGCCGAAAACCACCGGTTGGTTCGATGGTGTGAAGCGTTTCTTCGGCGATCTGTAAGGAGTCGGCATGCGACGTATAGCTGTGATGGGCGCTGCTGGGCGCATGGGCAAAATTCTGGTCGAGGCCGTGCAGCAGCGCGCGCCGCTGACCGGTTTGACCGCTGCCGTGGTTCGCCCCGGCAGTACGCTGATCGGCGTCGATGCCGGTGAGTTGGCTTCGTTGGGTCGTATTGGTGTGCCGCTGTCCGGTCATATCGAAGCGGTCGCTGAAGAGTTCGATGTCCTGATCGACTTCACCCTGCCGGAAGTGATGCTGAAAGACCTCGCCTTCTGCCGCAAGGCAGGCAAGGCCATGGTCATCGGCACCACCGGGCTGGATGCGGCGCAGAAGCAGTTGCTGGTCGAGGCGGGCAAGGACATTCCTATCGTCTTCGCGGCCAATTTCAGTGTCGGCGTCAATCTGTCGCTGAAACTGCTCGACATGGCGGCGCGCGTGCTGGGTGATGATGCGGATATTGAAATCATCGAAGCCCATCACCGTCACAAGATCGATGCGCCGTCGGGCACGGCGTTGCGTATGGGCGAAGTGATCGCCAGTGCACTGGATCGTGATTTGCAGAAAGTCGCGGTCTACGGTCGAGAAGGCCACACCGGTGCCCGTGAACGTGAAACCATCGGCTTCGCCACCGTGCGTGGTGGTGATGTGGTGGGTGATCACACCGTGCTGTTCGCCTGCGAAGGTGAGCGTCTGGAGATCACGCACAAGGCGTCGAGCCGCATGACGTTTGCCAAGGGCGCGGTGCGTGCCGCGCTGTGGCTGGACGGTCGTGAGCCAGGTCTGTACGACATGCAGGATGTGCTCGACCTGCGTTGAGCCGTTGTTGAATCCGGCGCAAATGCCCTGTTTGCGCTGGTTTTTCTCCGCTGAGCGACGTCCTGTCGCATTCTCCGGCCTTTTAGGCTCTTTAGCGGTGGACCAAAAAAGCCTTTTTCTGTAAGCTACAGCTTTAGTGTGTCCACTAAAAGCGCGCAGAATAATTCAGTGAAGAAGCGGGGTGACGTGTCCATACGTCACTCCGCTTTTTTACAACCTGCGATCGCCCTTTCATGCGTTATTTACGGGAGGTCTTCTTGACTAAGCCAGCCATACTTGCCCTTGCTGATGGCAGCATTTTTCGCGGCGAAGCCATTGGTGCCGACGGTCAAACCGTTGGTGAGGTGGTGTTCAACACCGCAATGACCGGCTATCAGGAAATCCTTACCGATCCTTCCTACGCCCAACAGATCGTTACCCTGACTTACCCGCACATCGGCAACACCGGCACCACGCCGGAAGACGCCGAGTCCGATCGCGTCTGGTCCGCAGGCCTGGTCATCCGTGACCTGCCGCTGGTAGCGAGCAACTGGCGTAACACGATGTCCCTGTCCGACTACCTGAAAGCCAACAACGTTGTGGCCATCGCTGGTATCGACACCCGTCGCCTGACCCGCATCCTGCGTGAAAAAGGCGCACAGAACGGCTGCATCATGGCCGGCGACAACATTTCCGAAGAAGCGGCAATCGCCGCTGCGCAAGGCTTCCCTGGCCTGAAGGGCATGGATCTGGCGAAAGTCGTCAGCACCAAGACCCAGTACGAATGGCGCTCGACTGTCTGGGATCTGAAGACCGACAGCCACGCGACCATCGACGCTTCCGAGCTGCCTTACCACGTGGTTGCCTACGACTACGGCGTCAAGGTCAACATCCTGCGTATGCTGGTCGAGCGCGGCTGCCGCGTCACCGTGGTGCCGGCTCAAACCCCGGCCGCTGATGTGCTGGCGCTGAAGCCGGACGGCGTGTTCCTGTCCAACGGCCCTGGTGACCCGGAGCCATGCGACTACGCGATCAAGGCGATCAAGGAAGTGCTGGAAACCGAAATTCCGGTATTCGGCATCTGCCTTGGTCACCAACTGCTGGCACTGGCTTCCGGCGCCAAGACCCTGAAGATGGGCCACGGCCACCACGGTGCCAACCACCCGGTGCAGGATCTGGACACTGGCGTCGTAATGATCACCAGCCAGAACCACGGTTTTGCGGTAGACGAAGAAACCCTGCCGGCCAACGTGCGTGCGATCCACAAATCGCTGTTCGACGGCACCCTGCAAGGCATCGAGCGCACCGACAAGAGCGCGTTCAGCTTCCAGGGCCACCCTGAAGCGAGCCCGGGCCCGAACGATGTTGCGCCACTGTTCGACCGCTTCATCAACGAGATGGCCAAGCGACGCTAAGCGTTCGCCTTGAGACTGTAGAGAGAAGCCCCTCGAGGGCGGCCCCGACACCGGCGGCCCCTTCGAGACTTCAGAAATCGATCAAGACGGCTTGCCGACTGACCTGCGGATTTGAGTGACAAACCCATGCCAAAACGTACAGACATTAAAAGCATCCTGATTCTCGGCGCTGGCCCGATCGTTATCGGCCAGGCCTGCGAATTCGACTACTCCGGCGCCCAGGCCTGCAAGGCCCTGCGCGAAGAGGGTTACCGCGTCATCCTGGTGAACTCCAACCCGGCCACTATCATGACCGACCCGGACATGGCCGACGCCACCTACATCGAACCGATCAAGTGGCAGACCGTTGCCAAGATCATCGAGAAAGAACGTCCGGACGCGGTGCTGCCAACCATGGGCGGCCAGACCGCTCTGAACTGCGCATTGGATCTGGAGCGCGAAGGCGTTCTGGAGAAGTTCGGCGTAGAAATGATCGGCGCCAACGCCGACACCATCGACAAGGCTGAAGACCGTTCGCGTTTCGACAAGGCGATGAAATCCATCGGCCTGGCGTGCCCGCGCTCCGGTATCGCCCACAGCATGGAAGAAGCCAACGCGGTTCTCGAAACCCTCGGCTTCCCGTGCATCATCCGTCCGTCCTTCACCATGGGCGGCACCGGTGGTGGTATTGCGTACAACCGTGAAGAGTTCGAAGAAATCTGCGCTCGCGGTCTGGACCTGTCGCCGACCAAAGAACTGCTGATCGACGAATCGCTGATCGGCTGGAAAGAATATGAAATGGAAGTTGTCCGCGACAAAAAGGACAACTGCATCATCGTCTGCTCGATCGAAAACTTTGACCCGATGGGCGTGCACACCGGTGACTCGATCACCGTGGCTCCAGCACAAACCCTGACCGACAAGGAATACCAGATCCTGCGTAACGCCTCGTTGGCGGTACTGCGCGAGATCGGCGTCGAGACCGGCGGTTCCAACGTGCAATTCGGTATCTGCCCGGACACTGGCCGTATGGTCGTGATCGAGATGAACCCGCGCGTATCGCGTTCCTCGGCACTGGCTTCGAAAGCCACCGGTTTCCCGATCGCCAAAGTCGCGGCCAAACTGGCTGTGGGCTATACCCTCGACGAACTGTCGAACGACATCACCGGCGGCAAAACCCCGGCGTCCTTCGAGCCGTCGATCGACTACGTCGTCACCAAGCTGCCACGTTTCGCCTTCGAGAAATTCGCCAAGGCAGACGCACGCCTGACCACTCAAATGAAGTCGGTTGGCGAAGTCATGGCCATCGGCCGTACCTTCCAGGAATCCCTGCAGAAAGCTCTGCGCGGTCTGGAAGTGGGCGTTTGCGGTCTGGACGAGAAGCTCGACCTGAGCAACCCGGAAAGCATGAGCGTGCTCAAGCGCGAACTGACCGTGCCGGGCGCTGAGCGCATCTGGTACGTGGCAGACGCTTTCCGCGCCGGCCTGTCGGTCGAAGACATCTTCGGCATGAACATGATCGATCCGTGGTTCCTGGTGCAGATCGAAGATCTGATCAAGGAAGAAGAGAAGGTCAAGACTCTCGGTCTGTCCGCTATCGACCGCGACCTTATGTTCAAGCTCAAGCGCAAAGGCTTCTCCGATCAGCGTCTGGCCAAGCTGCTGGGCGTGACCGAGAAGAATCTGCGCACGCACCGTCAAAAGCTGGAAGTGTTCCCGGTCTACAAGCGCGTTGACACCTGTGCCGCCGAGTTCGCCACCGACACCGCTTACCTCTATTCGACTTACGAAGAAGAGTGCGAAGCCGCGCCGTCGGGTCGCGACAAGATCATGATTCTAGGCGGTGGCCCGAACCGTATTGGCCAAGGCATCGAGTTCGACTACTGCTGCGTTCACGCCGCCCTCGCTCTGCGCGAAGACGGCTATGAAACCATCATGGTCAACTGCAACCCGGAAACTGTTTCCACTGACTACGACACTTCCGACCGTCTGTACTTCGAGCCGGTAACCCTGGAAGACGTGCTGGAAATCTGCCGCGTCGAGAAGCCGAAAGGCGTAATCGTCCAGTACGGCGGCCAGACCCCTCTGAAGCTGGCTCGCGCCCTGGAAGCCGCTGGCGTGCCGATCATCGGCACCAGCCCTGACGCCATCGACCGCGCCGAAGACCGTGAGCGCTTCCAGCAAATGGTTGAGCGTCTGAACCTGCGTCAGCCGCCAAACGCCACCGTGCGCAGCGAAGACGAAGCTGTTCGTGCTGCCGCGAAGATCGGTTATCCACTGGTGGTGCGTCCGTCCTATGTACTGGGCGGCCGAGCGATGGAAATCGTTTACAAGGAAGACGAGCTCAAGCGTTACCTGCGTGACGCGGTGCAAGTGTCCAACGACAGCCCTGTGCTGCTCGACCACTTCCTCAACTGCGCCATCGAAATGGACGTAGATGCGGTTTGCGACGGCAAAGACGTGGTGATCGGCGCGATCATGCAGCACATCGAACAGGCTGGCGTTCACTCCGGTGACTCCGCGTGCTCGCTGCCGCCGTACTCGCTGCCGGCGCACATCCAGGACGAGATGCGCGAGCAGGTCAAGAAAATGGCCCTGGAACTGGGCGTTGTCGGCTTGATGAACGTGCAACTGGCTTTGCAAGGCGAAGATATCTACGTCATCGAAGTCAACCCACGCGCTTCGCGCACCGTACCGTTCGTGTCGAAGTGCATCGGTGTCTCCCTGGCCATGATCGCTGCCCGGGTAATGGCCGGTAAGACCCTGAAAGAAATCGGCTTCACCAAAGAAATCATCCCGAACTTCTACAGCGTGAAAGAGGCGGTTTTCCCGTTCGCCAAATTCCCTGGTGTTGACCCGATCCTCGGCCCAGAGATGAAGTCGACTGGTGAAGTGATGGGCGTCGGCGACACCTTCGGTGAAGCATTTGCCAAAGCCCAAATGGGTGCCAGCGAAGTGCTGCCGACCGGCGGTACTGCGTTTATCAGCGTTCGCGACGATGATAAGCCTCTGGTTGCAGGCGTGGCCCGTGATCTGATCAACTTGGGCTTCGAGGTGGTTGCCACCGCTGGCACCGCCAAGCTGATCGAGGCTGCAGGCCTGAAAGTGCGCCGTGTGAACAAGGTGACCGAGGGTCGTCCGCACGTGGTTGACATGATCAAGAATGACGAAGTCACCCTGATCATCAACACCACCGAAGGCCGTCAGTCGATCGCTGATTCGTACTCCATTCGTCGTAATGCCTTGCAGCACAAGATCTACTGCACCACCACCATTGCTGCTGGCGAAGCTATCTGTGAAGCGCTGAAGTTCGGTCCGGAAAAGACTGTGCGCCGCTTGCAGGATCTACACGCAGGATTGAAGGCATGAGCATAACCAAGTACCCAATGACTGTTCAGGGCGCTCGCGCCCTGGAAGAAGAGCACACTCACCTGACCAAGGTCGTTCGTCCGAAGCTCAGCCAGGACATCGGTACGGCCCGCGAGTTGGGTGACTTGAAAGAAAACGCTGAATACCATGCTGCCCGCGAACAGCAAGGCATGGTCGAGGCGCGGATTCGTGACATCGAAGGCCGGATTCAGAATCAGGTCATCATCGACGTCACGACCATTCCTCACACTGGCAAGGTGATTTTCGGCACCACCGTCGAAATCGCCAACGTCGAGACTGATGAAAGCGTCACTTACCACATCGTGGGTGAGGACGAGGCTGACTTCAAACTTGGCAAGATTTCCGTCGGCTCGCCTTTGGCCCGTGCCTTGATCGGCAAGGAAGAGGGCGATGTGGTCGCCGTGAAAACGCCTGGTGGCGTTATCGAGTACGAGATTGTCGAAGTCCGTCACATCTGAAAACCGGCGCCCGCTGCATGCGGGCGCCATGCTTTGGCAACTGACCCAGATGCTTTGGGTCGGCGGTCTCTGGCTGATTCATCTCGGTTTGCAGCCGGCGCTGGGCAAAATCGGCTTGGCGCCGTTGCTGATCGATGAAGTGGCCAGTGCATTTGAAGTGCTGGTGGTGGGGTTCGCCGCCGCCTGTGTGATTTTTCAGGCTTTGGTGCTGGTACAGGCCGAGGGCCTTGTCAGTCTATGGCGGGATTTTCGCGGGCAGGTGCTGTTGATGGCGTTGTATGCGTGTGCGATGTTTGTCGCAGTGCGTGTCGGCTGGCCGGATGCGCAGCGCTGGCAGGTGTTCAGCTTTCTGATTCTGGGCTTTTCCGGGCTGGTCCTGGTGTTGCAGCCTGTACCGGGATGGAGTGGCAGGGTGCGCGAAGCACACCCTTGACCCTTGTCATCACTTGAAGCGATGCACGTTCGACAGCTGCTTGTTGACGCTGAAGTTCTTGCGGTAAACCAGTGCCATCTTGCCGATGACCTGTACCAGATCCGCTTTGCCGACCTTGCACAGCTCTGCGATGTGCGCCAGGCGCGATTCGCGATCGAGGATATTGAGCTTGATCTTGATCAGCTCGTGATCCGCCAAAGCGCGTTCAAGTTCGGCTAACACGCCTTCAGTCAAACCATTGTCAGCCACCGTCAAAACCGGTTTCAGGTGGTGGCCAATGGATTTGTATTGTTTCTTCTGCTCTGGAGTGAGCGGCATAATCTGACCCTTTCGTCTGGATTCTGTAAAATGGCGGCCATTTTACCCGAGGGTTCGTGGATCCGCCCAATTAATCACGACCCTAATCATCGAGGTGCCCAATGGCGCGTTCCAAGACAAGCCTTGGTTGGCTGAAACGACATGTCAACGATCCCTATGTGAAGCAAGCGCAGAAGGATGGCTACCGCTCGCGTGCGAGTTACAAACTTCTGGAAGTCCAGGAAAAGTACAAGCTGATCCGCCCTGGCATGAGCGTTGTGGACCTCGGCGCGGCCCCCGGTGGCTGGTCGCAGGTCACCAGCCGTCTGATCGGTGGTCAGGGGCGTCTGATCGCCTCGGACATCCTGGAAATGGACAGCATCCCTGACGTGACCTTTATTCAGGGTGACTTCACCGAGGACGCAGTGCTCGCGGAGATCCTGGAAGCCGTCGGTAATTCGCAGGTAGACCTTGTGATTTCCGATATGGCCCCCAATATGAGTGGTACGCCTGAAGTGGATATGCCCAAAGCCATGTTCCTGTGCGAGCTGGCGCTCGATTTGGCTGAACGGATACTCAAGCCGGGTGGTAATTTCGTGATCAAGATTTTTCAGGGTGAAGGCTTTGATGTCTACCTGAAGGATGCTCGAAAGAAGTTCGACAAGATCCAGATGATCAAGCCGGACTCCTCACGTGGCAGCTCCCGCGAGCAATACATGCTGGCTTGGGGTTATCGCGGGTGTAGTGAGTAAAACGGGATTTTTTTGCGGGGTGATAGGTTTTTAGTATTTCGCCCCGAGCGCATTAGCGAATATTGTGTAGAAAGTGTTTCACAAAGGGTTACAGACGGCGCCTGCCAGAGTCGTAGGTAATGTAGTAAGTTAGGCCGGTGAATATCATGCGAAGCGCGCGCCAGTAGCGGAGCTTGCTTCAGAGGGTAGTTAATTGAACGATATGGCAAAGAATCTGATCCTGTGGTTGATCATCGCAGCTGTCCTGGTAACGGTGATGAACAACTTCTCCAGCCCTAACGAGCCGCAGACCCTCAACTATTCCGACTTCATCCAGCAGGTCAAGGATGGCAAGGTCGAGCGCGTAGCCGTTGATGGTTATGTGATTACCGGTAAGCGCAACGATGGCGACAGCTTCAAGACCATTCGTCCGGCAATTCAGGACAATGGCCTGATCGGCGATCTGGTCGACAACCACGTTGTGGTTGAAGGCAAGCAGCCTGAACAGCAAAGCATCTGGACCCAGCTTCTGGTGGCCAGCTTCCCGATCCTGGTGATCATCGCGGTGTTCATGTTCTTCATGCGCCAGATGCAGGGTGGTGCTGGCGGCAAGGGCGGACCGATGAGCTTTGGCAAGAGCAAGGCCCGCCTGCTCTCCGAAGACCAGGTGAAAACCACTCTGGCTGACGTTGCCGGTTGCGACGAAGCCAAGGAAGAAGTCGGCGAGCTGGTAGAGTTTCTGCGTGATCCGGGCAAGTTCCAGCGTTTGGGCGGCCGCATTCCTCGCGGCGTGCTGATGGTGGGTCCTCCGGGTACCGGTAAAACCTTGCTGGCCAAGGCTATTGCCGGCGAAGCGAAAGTGCCGTTCTTCACCATTTCCGGTTCTGACTTCGTCGAAATGTTCGTCGGTGTTGGTGCCAGCCGTGTACGTGACATGTTCGAGCAGGCGAAGAAGCACGCGCCTTGCATCATCTTCATCGACGAAATCGACGCCGTCGGTCGCCACCGTGGCGCCGGCATGGGCGGCGGTCACGATGAGCGTGAGCAGACTCTCAACCAATTGCTGGTTGAGATGGACGGCTTCGAAATGAACGACGGCATCATTGTTATCGCTGCTACCAACCGTCCAGACGTACTCGACCCTGCGCTGCTGCGACCGGGCCGTTTCGACCGTCAGGTTGTGGTTGGTCTGCCGGATATCCGTGGCCGTGAGCAGATTCTCAAGGTTCACATGCGTAAGGTGCCAATGGGTGACGACGTTGCTCCAGCCGTAATCGCGCGTGGTACTCCAGGCTTCTCGGGTGCTGACTTGGCCAACCTGGTCAACGAGGCGTCGTTGTTCGCTGCTCGCAGCGGCAAGCGCATCGTTGAGATGAAAGAATTCGAGCTGGCCAAAGACAAGATCATGATGGGCGCCGAGCGCAAATCGATGGTCATGTCGGAGAAAGAAAAGCAGAACACGGCTTATCACGAAGCGGGCCACGCTATCGTTGGTCGCGTCGTGCCTGAACATGATCCGGTTTACAAAGTGTCGATCATTCCACGCGGTCGTGCGCTGGGTGTGACGATGTTCCTGCCGGAAGAAGATCGCTACAGCCTGTCCAAGCGCGCGCTGATCAGCCAGATCTGCTCGCTTTATGGCGGCCGTATTGCCGAAGAGATGACGCTCGGCTTTGATGGTGTGACCACCGGCGCCTCTAACGACATCATGCGTGCCAGCCAGATTGCACGGAACATGGTGACCAAGTGGGGTCTGTCGGAAAAACTCGGTCCGTTGATGTATGCCGAAGAAGAAGGTGAAGTTTTCCTTGGTCGCGGCGGTGGCGGCCAGGCTGCCAGCTTCTCCGGTGAGACAGCCAAGTTGATCGACTCCGAGGTGCGCAGCATCATTGATCAATGCTACGGCACAGCCAAGCAGATCCTCACGGACAACCGTGACAAGCTCGACGCGATGGCTGATGCGCTGATGAAGTACGAAACGATTGATGCCGAGCAGATCGACGACATCATGGCGGGTCGCACACCTCGCGAACCTCGTGACTGGTCGGGTGGTACGGGTACGCCGCCACCTCCGGTAGTTCGTGACGAGCGTCCGGAAACACCGATTGGCGGTCCGGCTGCTGATGTTTAAGGTTTGAAATGACTTCTGTTCAGTCCCTGACCCGGTTGCCTTGCGGCAACCGGGTTCTTGATTTGGCCCAGACGCATGTTATGGGCATTCTCAATGTAACCCCTGACTCCTTCTCTGATGGCGGCCGATACAGCCAGCTCGATGCGGCCTTGCGCCATGCGCAGGCTATGGTAGCGGCCGGTGCGACGCTGATTGATGTCGGTGGCGAGTCCACTCGACCCGGTGCGCGTGCGGTATCACCGCTCGAAGAACTTGAGCGTGTAGCGCCTATCGTGGAGCTGATCAATCGCGAGCTGGATGTGATCATCTCGGTCGATACCTCGACGCCCGCCGTCATGCGCGAGACCGCGCGACTGGGTGCTGGGTTGATCAACGATGTCCGGTCGCTCCAGCGCGATGGTGCGCTGGATGCGGCCGCAGCAACAGGGTTGCCGGTGTGTCTGATGCATATGCAGGGAGAGCCTGGCGATATGCAGGATGACCCGCAATATCAGGATGTCACCCGGGAAGTGGCTAAGTTTCTTGCCGAGCGCATGACCAAGTGCGCCCAAGCGGGCATTCCCGCCGAGCGCATCATCCTTGACCCCGGCTTCGGCTTCGCAAAAACCCTGCAGCACAATCTAAGCTTGTTCAAGCATATGGAAGCTTTGCACGCACTGGGTCGGCCTCTGCTGGTGGGTGTTTCCCGAAAAAGCATGATCGGTCATGCCTTGAATCGCCCGGTGGGCGAGCGTTTGCATGGTGGGCTTGCACTGGCGGCGCTGGCATCCGTCAAGGGCGCGCGTATATTGCGCGTCCATGACGTGGCGGAAACAGTAGACGTGGTGCGGATGATCGCAGCCGTGGAATCAGCTGAATAAGAATGATGGAGCACTTATGAGCAAAAAATATTTTGGTACCGACGGCATTCGCGGTCGTGTCGGTGTGTATCCGATTACTCCTGACTTCATGCTCAAGCTCGGCTGGGCCGCCGGTATGGCGTTCCGCAAGATGGGCGCCTGCAAGGTCCTGGTCGGCAAAGACACGCGAATTTCGGGCTATATGTTCGAATCGGCACTTGAGGCCGGCCTGACATCGGCGGGCGCAGACGTGATGTTGCTGGGCCCGATGCCGACACCGGCTATTGCCTATCTGTCACGCACGTTCCAGGCCGAGGCCGGCATCGTGATCAGTGCGTCGCATAATCCGCATGATGATAACGGCATCAAATTCTTCTCCGGCAAGGGCACCAAGCTGCCGGATGAGCTGGAGTTGATGATCGAGGAATTGCTCGATGCACCGATGACTGTCGTCGAGTCGAGCAAGATCGGCAAGGTCTCGCGAATCAACGATGCCTCGGGTCGCTACATTGAATTCTGCAAGAGCAGCGTGCCGACCGGCACCAGTTTCTCTGGTCTGAAGATTGTCATCGACTGCGCGCACGGGGCGACCTACAAGGTGGCGCCTAGCGTATTCCGTGAGTTGGGCGCAGAAGTTGTCGTGTTGTCGGCCCAGCCCAATGGCCTGAACATCAACGATAATTGCGGCTCGACCCATATGGATCAGTTGCAGGCTGCCGTACGGGCTGAGCATGCCGATCTGGGTATCGCCTTTGATGGCGACGGTGATCGCGTGCTGATGGTTGATCACACTGGCGCTATTGTCGATGGTGACGAGTTGTTGTTCATCATTGCCCGAGATCTGCATGAGCGCGGCAAGCTGCAGGGTGGTGTGGTCGGGACCCTGATGAGTAATCTGGGTCTGGAGCTGGCGCTCGCGGACCTGTCGATCCCGTTCATCCGGGCGAATGTCGGCGACCGGTATGTCATTGCCGAGTTGCTGGAGCGTAACTGGCTGGTAGGTGGTGAAAACTCGGGGCATATCGTTTGCTTCAACCACACCACGACCGGTGATGCGATCATCGCGGCCTTGCAAGTGTTGATGGCGCTGAAAACCCGTAACGAAGGCCTTGCGCAATCCCGGCAGGCGTTACGCAAGTGCCCTCAGGTTCTGATCAATGTGCGATTTGGCGGTGGCGAAAGCCCGCTGGAGCATCCAGCTGTCAAGGAAGCCAGTGCCCGTGTAACCCAAGCAATGGCGGGTCGTGGGCGTGTGCTGTTGCGCAAGTCCGGGACAGAGCCTCTGGTGCGCGTCATGGTCGAGGGCGAGGACGAAACTCAGGTTCGTAGCTATGCCGAAGAACTGGCAAAACTGGTAACTGAAGTTTCTGCCTGATACGGCTTGCAAGCCATGATTGTGTTGGGTAACATCTGCGCCCACTTTGACCGACGAGGTACAGCATGCGTCGCCCTATGGTAGCTGGTAACTGGAAGATGCACGGTACCCGCGCCAGCGTCGCTGAGCTGATCAACGGCCTTCGTCATCTGGCCTTGCCTAGCGGTGTTGATGTGGCAGTATTCCCGCCTTGCTTGTATATCAACCAAGTGGTTGATGGCTTGAAAGGTAAATCGATTTCGGTCGGTGCGCAGAATTCTGCGGTGGAATCCATGCAAGGTGCGTTGACCGGTGAAATTGCACCGAGTCAGTTGGTGGATGCAGGTTGTTCCCTGGTGCTTGTCGGGCACTCCGAACGCCGTCAGATAATGGGCGAGCGAGACGGGATGCTGAATCGCAAGTTCGCAGCGGCACAGGCATGTGGCTTGATTCCGGTGTTGTGTGTAGGGGAAACCCTCGAGCAGCGCGAAGCCGGTAAAACTCTTGAGGTTGTCGGGCGTCAGCTGGGCAGTATCATTGAGGAGCTGGGTGTCGGTGCCTTTGCCAAGGCAGTGATTGCATACGAGCCGGTCTGGGCCATTGGTACCGGGCTGACTGCAACGCCGCAGCAGGCGCAGGATGTGCATAAAGCCATCCGCGAGCAGCTGGCGGCAGAGAATTCTGAAGTCGCACGAGGTGTGCGGCTTCTATACGGCGGCAGCGTGAAGGCGGCCAATGCGGTCGAACTGTTCGGCATGCCGGATATCGATGGGGGGCTCATTGGTGGAGCTTCCCTGAATGCAGATGAGTTCGGTGCGATCTGTCGCGCCGCGGGAAACTGAAAAAATGCTGGAAACAGTCGTAGTCGTTTTTCATCTGCTGGGTGCATTGGGCGTAGTTGCTCTGGTTTTGCTGCAGCAGGGTAAAGGTGCGGACGCTGGTGCGTCTTTCGGAGCAGGTGCTTCAAATACTGTGTTCGGAAGCCAAGGTTCCTCTACCTTTCTTAGTAAGTTTACTGCTATACTTGCCGCCGGTTTCTTCATAACCAGCTTAGGGTTAGGTTACTTTGCTAAAGAGAAGGCTCACCAGCTGACTCAAGCAGGTCTCCCAAATCCAGCAGTGTTGGAAGTACCTAAGCAACAACAACCGGCTTCTGATGATGTCCCGGTGCTTCAAGAGCAAAAGTCGGCTACTCCAGCGACTGACGTACCTCCAGCTCAAGAGCAGAAGTAAGAAGGGTTTCAACGTAGTTTTGCCGAGGTGGTGGAATTGGTAGACACGCAACCTTGAGGTGGTTGTGCCCATAGGGTGTAGGGGTTCGAGTCCCCTTCTCGGTACCAATTAGTCAGGAGAGCCCGCTGTTGCGGGCTTTCTTGCAGGTGGAAGGTTACATTGACCCTATAAGGGATCGGTCGTATACTTCCGCTCCAGCTTTGTCGCGGGGTGGAGCAGTCTGGTAGCTCGTCGGGCTCATAACCCGAAGGTCGTCGGTTCAAATCCGGCCCCCGCAACCAGTTTAAAGAGCCCCTTTTAAGGGGCTTTTTGTTAGCTGGACACTTTCAACGCCGCTGTTCGACGGCGTTTCAAGGATGGGCGTTTCGCCCATTTTTTTATTTTGCAAAGCATGCACATATCATGCACTAGGGGGTTCAGGTGTCGAGCAAGCTAGAAGAGTTGCAGGCCTTGCTGGCCCCGGTGGTCGTGGCCCTGGGCTATGAATGCTGGGGTATCGAGTTTTCGGCTCAGGGTCGTCACTCGATGTTGCGCGTTTATATCGATAAAGAGGGTGGCGTGCTGGTGGACGATTGCGCCATTGTCAGCCGTCAGATCAGTGGTGTGCTGGATGTTGAAGATCCAATTACCGTTGAATACACCCTCGAAGTTTCCTCGCCTGGCATGGAGCGCCCACTGTTCACTATTGAGCAGTTTGCAAAATTTGCCGGTGAACAAGTGAAGATCAAGCTGCGCTCGCCTTTTGAAGGTCGACGCAACTTTCAGGGCCTTCTGCGCGGTGTAGAAGAACAGGATGTAGTGGTGCAGGTAGAAGACCATGAGTTCCTGTTGCCGATCGATATGATCGACAAGGCCAACATTATTCCCAGTTTTGACTGAGACGCGGATCCCGCGGATCCAATGGCTTGCGAAAGGCGAGGCGTACGATGAGCAAAGAAGTACTGCTGGTTGTTGAGTCGGTATCCAATGAAAAGGGCGTACCGGCAAGCGTAATTTTTGAAGCGCTGGAGCTGGCTCTGGCCACTGCTACCAAAAAGCGTTTTGAAGACGAAGTTGACCTGCGTGTGGAAATTAACCGCCACACCGGTTCTTACGAAACTTTCCGTCGCTGGACGGTCGTCGAAGAGAATGATCTCGACGATCCGGCCATCGAGACCTGGCCGAGCAAGGTTGCGCAAACGCATCCGGGTGCCAACGTTGGCGACGTCGTCGAAGAAAAGATCGAATCCATCGAGTTCGGCCGCATTGCTGCACAGACTGCCAAGCAAGTCATCGTGCAGAAAGTGCGTGAAGCCGAGCGCGCTCAAGTGGTCGACGCTTATCGCGAGCGCCTTGGAGAAATCATCTCCGGCACCGTGAAAAAAGTCACCCGCGACAACGTGATCGTCGATCTGGGCAACAACGCTGAAGCGTTGCTGGCTCGTGAAGACATCATTTCTCGCGAAACCTTCCGTGTCGGCGTGCGTTTGCGTGCGCTGCTCAAGGAAATCCGCACCGAGAACCGCGGCCCGCAGCTGATCCTGTCGCGTACCGCGCCGGAAATGCTGATCGAGCTGTTCCGTATCGAAGTGCCGGAAATTGCTGAAGGCCTGATCGAAGTGATGGCTGCGTCCCGTGATCCGGGTTCGCGCGCCAAGATCGCCGTCCGCTCCAAGGACAAGCGCATCGACCCGCAAGGTGCTTGCATCGGTATGCGCGGTTCGCGCGTCCAGGCAGTGTCGGGTGAGTTGGGCGGCGAGCGTGTTGATATCGTGCTGTGGGACGACAACCCGGCTCAGTTCGTGATCAACGCCATGTCCCCGGCCGAGGTTGCGGCAATTATCGTTGACGAAGATGCCCATGCAATGGACATCGCCGTTGGCGCAGACAATCTGGCTCAGGCCATCGGTCGCGGTGGTCAGAACGTGCGTCTGGCTAGCCAGTTGACTGGCTGGACCCTGAACGTGATGACCGAATCGGACATCCAGGCTAAGCAGCAAGCAGAAACCGGCGACATCCTGCGCAACTTCATCGACGAGCTGGAAGTCGACGAAGACCTGGCACAGGTGCTGGTAGATGAAGGCTTCACCAGCCTGGAAGAGATTGCCTACGTACCGTTGGAAGAAATGCTCAACATCGACGGCTTTGACGAAGATACCGTCAACGAGCTTCGCGCTCGTGCCAAGGATCGTTTGTTGACCAAAGCCATCGCTACTGAGGAAAAGCTGGCAGACGCCCATCCGGCCGAAGACCTGCTCTCGCTTGAGGGTATGGACAAGGATTTGGCGATGGAACTGGCGGTGCGCGGCGTAATTACCCGCGAAGACCTGGCCGAGCAGTCTATTGACGACCTGCTCGACATCGACGGCATTGACGATGATCGTGCCGGCAAGTTGATCATGGCCGCCCGAGCCCACTGGTTCGAGTAATTAGGCGCGGCCTGAGGAGAGAAGTGCATGACGCAAGTCACGGTGAAACAACTGGCCGATGAGGTCAAAACACCGGTAGAGCGCCTGTTGCAGCAGATGCGTGAGGCAGGTCTGCCGCACACCGCCGCCGAAGAAAATGTGACTGACAGTGAGAAGCAGTCCCTGCTGACTCACTTGAAAAGCAGCCACAAGGCGAAAGTGGAAGAACCACGCAAGATCACGCTGCAGCGTAAAACCACCAGCACCCTGCGTGTGGCTGGTAGCAAGAGCATCAGCGTAGAAGTTCGCAAGAAGAAAGTTTTCGTACAGCGTAGCCCGGAAGAAATCGAAGCCGAGCGCAAGCGTGAACTGGATGAGCGTCGCGCAGTAGAAAATGCTGCCCGTCAAAAGGCTGAACAAGAAGCCAAGCAGCGCGCCGAAGAAGAATCGCGCCGCCAGCCTGCTGCTGCGCAAACTGCTGCCACCGACGCCGTTTCGGCGCCGGCTGCCGCTGCCGAACCTGTACGCGAAAGCGCACCGGTAGTCGCCGCTGCTCCAGCGCCGTCTGCTGAAGTTCGCAACAAGCAGAACGAACAGCGCCGTCCGGACAAACCACGTGCTGACGATAACAATCGTCGCAGCGGTGGTGGTGATGGCGAGCGCAAAAACGCTCCGCATCGTGCCTCGGTCAAAGAAAAAGCGCCGGCGCCACGTGTGGCACCACGCACTACCGACGAAGAAAGCGATGGCTTCCGTCGTGGTGGTCGCGGCAAGGCCAAGCTGAAGAAGCGCAACGCCCACGGTTTCCAGAGCCCAACCGGCCCTGTCGTGCGTGATGTGCAGATCGGCGAGACCATCACTGTTGGCGATCTCGCTAATCAGATGTCGGTCAAGGCTGCTGAAATCATCAAGTTCATGTTCAAACTGGGTACTCCAGCGACCATCAACCAGGTGCTTGATCAGGAAACTGCTCAACTGGTAGCTGAAGAACTGGGCCACAAAGTGACCCTGGTCAGCGACACCGCCCTGGAAGACTCCCTGGCCGAGTCCCTGAAGTTTGAAGGCGAGACGTTCTCCCGTGCTCCGGTCGTGACCGTAATGGGCCACGTTGACCACGGTAAGACCTCGCTGCTCGACTACATCCGTCGTGCCAAGGTAGCTGCTGGCGAAGCCGGTGGTATCACCCAGCACATCGGTGCGTACCACGTTGAAACCGAACGCGGCATGGTCACCTTCCTCGACACCCCGGGTCACGCCGCGTTTACCGCAATGCGTGCTCGTGGTGCCAAGGCGACCGACATCGTGATTCTGGTGGTTGCAGCGGACGACGGCGTGATGCCGCAGACCATTGAAGCCGTTCAGCACGCAGTCGCGGCTGGCGTTCCACTGGTAGTAGCGGTGAACAAAATCGACAAGCCGGGCGCCGATCTCGATCGCATCCGTAGCGAACTGTCGGTTCACGGTGTGACTTCCGAAGAGTGGGGCGGTGATACGCCGTTCGTACCGGTTTCGGCGAAAGTCGGTACTGGCGTGGACGAGCTGCTTGAGGCCGTTCTGCTGCAAGCTGAAGTTCTCGAACTGAAAGCGACTCCATCGGCTCCTGGCCGTGGTGTTGTGGTTGAATCGCGTCTCGACAAAGGTCGTGGCCCGGTTGCAACCGTTCTGGTCCAAGACGGTACCCTGCGCCAAGGCGACATGGTTCTGGTCGGTTCGAACTATGGCCGCGTGCGTGCCATGCTCGACGAGAACGGCAAGCCAATCAAGGAAGCCGGTCCTTCCATCCCTGTCGAGATTCTCGGCCTGGACGGTACCCCGGACGCTGGCGACGAGATGAGCGTTGTGGCTGACGAGAAGAAAGCTCGTGAAGTGGCTCTGTTCCGTCAAGGCAAGTTCCGCGAAGTCAAACTGGCTCGCGCTCACGCCGGCAAGCTGGAAAACATCTTCGAAAACATGGGTCAGGCCGAGAAGAAGACGCTCAACATCGTCCTCAAATCCGACGTCCGTGGTTCGCTGGAAGCTCTGCAGGGCGCATTGAATGGCCTGGGCAACGACGAAGTGCAAGTGCGCGTCGTCGGTGGCGGTGTAGGTGGTATCACCGAATCCGACGCTAACCTGGCACTGGCTTCCAACGCTGTACTGTTCGGCTTCAACGTGCGTGCCGATGCTGGCGCACGGAAGATCGTCGAGCAGGAAGGTCTGGATATGCGTTACTACAACGTGATCTACGACATCATCGAAGACGTCAAGAAAGCCCTGACCGGTATGCTCGGCAGCGATGTTCGCGAGAACATCCTGGGCGTGGCCGAAGTGCGTGACGTGTTCCGTTCGCCGAAGTTTGGCGCGATCGCTGGTTGCATGGTGATCGAAGGTGTTGTGCACCGTAACCGTCCGATCCGCGTACTGCGCGAAGATATCGTTATCTTCGAAGGCGAGCTGGAATCCCTGCGCCGCTTCAAGGATGACGCTTCCGAAGTACGTGCCGGCATGGAATGCGGTATCGGCGTGAAGAGCTACAACGACGTTAAAGTCGGCGACAAGATCGAAGTCTTCGAGAAGGTTCAGGTTGCTCGCAGCCTCTAACTCGCGCACTTCAGGAGCCGTGATGGTCGGCCGCACTCAAGGGTGCGGCGCATCACCCGGACTCTAAACGCAACGCCCGGTCTGGCTTTTGTCAGGCCGGGCGTTTGCCGCTTTCAGACCTGACGGGTTTCACCGTCGGGCAGTAACAGGTAACAAAATCATGGCAAAAGAATACAGCCGTACCCAACGTATCGGCGATCAGATGCAGCGCGAGCTGGCTCAGCTGATCCGTCGCGAAGTCAAAGATCCACGTGTTGGCCTGGTGACCATCACCGCAGTGGAAGTCAGCCGTGACGTCGGTCACGCGAAGATTTTCATCACTGTGATGGGGCAGGACAACGCTGAAGACATCGCGCAAAGCATCAAGGTGCTCAACGCCGCCGCAGGTTTCCTGCGCATGCAGTTGGCCCGTGAAATGAAGCTGCGCAGCGTGCCGCAATTGCACTTCCACTACGACGAATCCGTCGTGCGTGGCGCACACCTGTCCGCGTTGATCGAGCGTGCGGTGGCTGAAGACAATCAGCATCCGGTCGCTGCTGAACCTGAAGACACCAAGGAGTAACTCGGTGGCTCAGGTCAAACGTATCCGTCGTAACGTCAGTGGCATCATCCTGCTCGACAAGCCGCTGGGGTTCACCTCCAACGCTGCCTTGCAGAAGGTTCGCTGGCTGCTCAATGCCGAGAAGGCTGGCCACACCGGCAGCCTCGACCCGCTGGCCACCGGCGTGCTGCCGCTGTGCTTCGGTGAGGCGACCAAGTTCTCGCAGTACCTGCTCGATTCCGACAAGGCTTATGAGACCCTGGCTCAGCTCGGCAAGACCACCACCACGGCAGACGCCGAGGGTGAAGTTTTGCAGGAACGCCCGGTGACCGTTGGTCGCGCCGATGTCGAGGCAGCTTTGCCGAAATTTCGTGGGCAAATCAGTCAGATACCGCCGATGTACTCGGCGCTCAAGCGTGATGGCCAGCCGCTGTACAAACTGGCTCGTGCAGGCGAAGTAGTGGAGCGCGAACCGCGTTCTGTTACTATTGCGCGCTTGGAATTACTGGCCTTCGAAGGCGATACTGCGCGTCTTGCGGTGGACTGCAGCAAGGGCACCTATATTCGTACCCTGGTGGAGGATATCGGTGAGCAACTCGGTTGTGGTGCGTACGTCGCTGAACTGCGTCGTACCCAGGCCGGGCCTTTCACCCTGGCGCAGACTGTGACCCTCGAAGAGCTCGAAGCGGTACATGCCGAAGGCGGCAACGAAGCGGTTGACCGCTTCCTGATGCCATCGGACAGCGGCTTGCAGGATTGGCCGTTGCTGCACTTCTCGGAAGCGAGCGCGTTCTACTGGCTCAACGGCCAGCCGGTACGTGCCCCGGATGCTCCGAAGTTCGGCATGGTGCGGGTCCAGGATCACAATGGTCGCTTCATCGGTATCGGTGAAGTGAGCGAAGACGGGCGCATCGCGCCACGTCGACTGATTCGGTCAGAATGACCGGAACCGGCCTGTGTAACAGCAGGTCGGCGAGTGTGGCTGTTAACAGGCACGGTCACGACTCATTTATAGATACAGGGATTTGTCCCTGGCCTGTTGAAACTGTTTTTCTGAAACAGTTTCCTGATAAAAGGATTGCCTCATGGCTCTCGACGTTCAAGAAAAAGCTCAAATCGTTGCTGACTACCAGCAAGCTGTTGGTGACACTGGTTCGCCAGAAGTGCAAGTTGCACTCCTGACCCACAACATCAACAAACTGCAAGGTCACTTCAAGGCCAACGGTAAAGATCACCACTCCCGTCGTGGTCTGATCCGCATGGTAAACCAGCGTCGCAAGCTGCTGGACTACCTGAAAGGCAAGGACGTGAGCCGTTACAGCGCTCTGATCGCTCGCCTGGGTCTGCGTCGCTAATCAGCGATTGCGCTATGAGGTTGGTTGTCTGTCAGACGTCGGTGGTTTACCACTGGCGCCTTGCAGGCTCCCAGCCTCAAGTTTTATCTGGATACACGTTTTACCCTGGACAGGCGTTGGGCCGATTCCCGACATTGCCCAAGAATTCGCAAGAAACCGTTTTCCCCAAGAGCCACAAAGAAGGTAGGACACCGTGAACCCGGTAATCAAAAAATTCCAGTTCGGTCAATCGACCGTTACCCTCGAGACTGGCCGTATCGCCCGTCAGGCCTCCGGCGCAGTATTGGTCACCGTTGACGACGACGTCAGCGTATTGGTGACTGTAGTCGGTGCAAAACAAGCCGATCCGGGCAAGGGCTTCTTCCCTCTGTCCGTTCACTACCAGGAAAAGACTTACGCTGCCGGTAAGATCCCTGGCGGTTTCTTCAAGCGTGAAGGCCGTCCTTCCGAGAAAGAAACCCTGACTTCCCGACTGATCGACCGTCCGATCCGTCCGCTGTTCCCAGAAGGTTTCATGAACGAAGTGCAGGTTGTCTGCACCGTCGTTTCCACCAGCAAGAAGACCGATCCGGACATCGCTGCGATGATCGGTACTTCGGCTGCCCTGGCCATCTCGGGTATCCCGTTCGACGGCCCGATCGGCGCCGCTCGCGTTGCTTTCCACGAAAGCACCGGCTACCTGCTGAACCCGACTTACGAGCAGCAGGCTGCTTCGAGCCTGGACATGGTCGTTGCCGGTACTTCCGACGCCGTACTGATGGTTGAATCGGAAGCCAAAGAGCTGACCGAAGACCAGATGCTGGGCGCGGTACTGTTTGCTCACGACGAATTCCAGGTGGTGATCAACGCCGTTAAAGAACTGGCCGCTGAAGCTGCCAAGCCAACCTGGAACTGGGCTCCGGCTCCAGAAGCCACCGAACTACTGGGCGCTATCCGTGCCGAGTTCGGCGATGCGATCTCCCAGGCTTACACCATCACCATCAAGGCCGACCGTTACGCTCGCCTGGGTGAGTTGAAGGATCAGGTTGTTGCCAAGCTGTCCGGTGAAGAAGGCCAGCCTTCGTCCAGCGAAGTCAAAGCTGCTTTCGGCGAAATCGAATACCGCACCGTTCGCGAAAACATCGTAAACGGCAAGCCACGTATCGACGGTCGCGACACCAAAACCGTACGTCCGCTGAACATCGAAGTCGGTGTTCTGCCGAAGACTCACGGTTCGGCGCTGTTCACCCGTGGTGAAACCCAGGCTCTGGTAGTCGCGACTCTGGGCACCGCCCGTGACGCACAGCTGCTGGACACCCTGGAAGGCGAGAAAAAAGACCCGTTCATGCTGCACTACAACTTCCCTCCGTTCTCGGTGGGCGAGTGTGGTCGCATGGGTGGTGCTGGTCGTCGTGAAATCGGTCACGGCCGTCTGGCCCGTCGTTCGGTTTCGGCCATGCTGCCTGCCGCTGACGTGTTCCCGTACACCATCCGTGTGGTTTCGGAAATCACCGAATCCAACGGTTCGAGCTCGATGGCTTCCGTTTGCGGCGCTTCCCTGGCCCTGATGGACGCGGGTGTGCCTATGAAGGCGCCAGTTGCCGGTATCGCCATGGGTCTGGTTAAAGAAGGCGAGAAATTCGCAGTCCTGACCGACATCCTCGGTGACGAAGATCACCTGGGCGACATGGACTTCAAAGTAGCCGGTACCGCCAAAGGTGTTACCGCGCTGCAGATGGACATCAAGATCAAGGGCATCACCGAAGAAATCATGGAAATCGCACTGGGCCAAGCCCTGGAAGCGCGCCTGAACATCCTCGGTCAGATGAACCAGATCATTGGCCAGTCGCGTACCGAACTGTCGGCCAACGCTCCGACCATGATCGCGATGAAAATCGACACCGACAAGATCCGTGACGTTATCGGTAAAGGTGGCGCGACCATCCGTGCGATCTGCGAAGAAACCAAAGCTTCGATCGACATCGAAGACGACGGTTCGATCAAGATCTTCGGCGAAACCAAGGATGCAGCAGAAGCGGCGCGTCAGCGCGTTCTGAGCATCACCGCAGAAGCTGAAATCGGCAAGATCTACGTCGGTAAGGTTGAGCGCATCGTCGACTTCGGCGCATTCGTCAACATCCTGCCGGGCAAGGACGGTCTGGTTCACATCTCGATGTTGAGCGACGCTCGCGTTGAGAAAGTGACCGACATCCTGAAAGAAGGCCAGGAAGTGGAAGTGCTGGTACTGGACGTGGACAACCGCGGTCGTATCAAGCTGTCCATCAAAGACGTGGCAGCGGCCAAGGCTTCGGGCGTTTAATCACCCCAAAGCGTTAGCGCAATAAAAATGCCCCGCCGTGTAAACGGTGGGGCATTTTTTTGTCTGGGCAAAATCATGGGAGCAAGTTGCCGGACCCTGAGACCGGTGCTAGGTTTAGCCCACCGCCCGTGTAGCTCAGCCGGTAGAGCAGCGCACTCGTAACGCGAAGGTCGCAGGTTCGATTCCTGTCTCGGGCACCATCCTCCTTATTTCACCTTGCGGCTCAGATCCTCGACGGTACGTTTGAGCTGATCCATCGCCCGATCCTGATCGTTGATTCTCTGTTTCAGACTGGAAATCTCGCTGCTGTTCGAATTAGAGCTGGAACCGCTGTTGCGCTTGAGGTCTTCCACCTGACGGCCGAGGGTTTCAAGCTTGCGATCCTGTTCCTTGACCTTGTTTTTCAGTTCCTCGATTTCCTTGCCGCTGGAGCTGGAGTTCGAACCGCTGCTGCGTTTGAGTTCTTCGATCTGGCGTGATTGATCGCTGACGGTGTCGCGCATTTTTTTCAATTCATCGACGCTGAAATCGCTGCGGATCACCACTTCTTTGCCGTAGTCGTTGTGAATCAACGAAAACTTGTCCCCGTAGGACGGGCTGCTGGAGCTCAGCTCCAGTGCCATTGCGCTCGCGGGAAGCGCCATAGCAGCGATCAGAGCGGTGGTGGAGACAACAGCGGACATTTTCGAAAAGCTGCGCATCACTGGTTTTCCTTGTGAACAGCGAAGTTGAGTGCCGAAGTGGCACATCGCTATGACTCGAAATACGTATTTATGTTCCGCAGGTCAACTTTTTGTGCGAGAGATGTAAAGAGCCGTGTAATTCGTCATGCAAACGTCCTATATTCGGTGCCTGCATGAGCATCGCTTAGCAGTTTTCAGATGATCCCGAATGGTTCCGAAGGCCGGACAAATCCGCGTCAGAGAGATCCTTGATGATCCAGATCCATCCTCCATTCTTACGATCAGCGAGAACGCCATGACCGAATTAACTCAAGAGCAACGTCACGAACAAGCGCTGGAAAAGTACAAGCTAGACGCGCCGCAGCTGTTGGAAGAGATCAAGGATCTCAGTCCTGATGATCAGAAAGATCAGATTCAGTGGGCGTTCGAAGACGAAGCCGAGGCTCAGGGCCTGCAGCCGTGGGAGTTGACGCTCAAGTACACGAGCACGCCGGAGGAGTTCGAGGCGCAGCGCCTTGTGCTGCACAAAGAAGCGGCTGAAGTGCTGGGCGTCGAGTGGGAAGAGTACTGCGAGATGAATAATCTTGTCGTCTAAGAGCAGCTAGGAGCTACAAGTTTCAAGCTACAAGTCAAAGCAACGGCGCTTTGGCTTGTAGCTTGTAGCTCGCATCTTGTCGCTGCTGTTTAAAGGCTGAGACGCATCGACAGGTCGACCGCTTTGACATCCTTGGTCATTGCGCCGATCGAGATGTAGTCCACCCCGGTTTCGGCAATCGGTAGCAGCGTGCTTTCGTTGATGCCACCGCTGGCTTCCAGTTTTGCCTTGCCGCCGTTCAGGCGCACGGCTTCGCGCATGTCATCCAGGCTCAACTCATCGAGCATGATGATGTCGGCACCTGCTTCCAACGCCTCCTTCAGCTCTTCAAGGCTTTCAACTTCGATTTCCACTGGTTTGCCCGGCGCGATCTTGTGCGCGGCGGCGATCGCCTGCGGGATGCCACCGCTGGCGGCGATGTGGTTTTCCTTGATCAGGAACGCGTCGTACAGGCCAATGCGATGGTTATGGCAGCCACCGCAGGTGACGGCGTACTTCTGCGCCAGGCGCAGGCCCGGCAGGGTCTTGCGGGTATCCAGCAGTTTGACCTGCGTCTGCCCGACGAAATCAGCCAGATACTGCGCGCGCGTGGCCACCCCGGAAAGCAATTGCAGGAAGTTCAGCGCACTGCGTTCACCGGTCAGCAGCGACCGCGCCGGACCTTCCAGATGAAACAGCGGCTGATTGGCTTTGACCCGCTCACCATCGACCACTTGCCAGTGCACTGCAACGCGGGGATCGAGCTGACGAAATACTGCATCGACCCACGCCGTGCCACAGATGACGGCTTCGTCGCGGGTGATGATGGTGGCTTTGGCCAGGCGTTCAGCCGGGATCAGTTGTGCGGTGATGTCGCCGCTGCCGATGTCTTCGAGCAACGCACGGCGCACGTTGGCTTCGATTTCGGCGGTCAAATCGGCGAGACGTAGATTCGGCATAACGGGCTCCACAAACAAAGTGCTTCGATTATAGGGGCATGGGATCGGCCAACCCAAGGCGAGAACGTGCGTGCCTGACTGCATCCGGTCGAATTTGTTTGAGCAAACCGCGTTGAGCCGTGGTCACTGGAAGGGCGCCGACATAGGGGAAACCCTGACGGCTATAGCGCCGGGGACATCTTTTGCAAGATAATCCGCCTTGCATTTGACGTCATAGCTTTGACGTCCGAAGAATCACCGTTCCAGGAGGCTTGGATGCACAACGACGGGAAAGTGGTGCCTTTGCACAAAGGCGCTATCGATCAGGCGAATCACTCGCCGCTCGCCCGCCTGCCTGTGATTCTGCTTCAGGTTCGCGACAAGGCCGCGCAGCAACTGCGTCACGGCTTGCAGGAACTGTTCGATAACGCCGACGACACGCTGTTTGAAATGGCCGATCGGGCGCGCAACGACGTCGAGCAGAACATCTTTTTCGAAGCCATGCGCGACCTGCGCCTCAAGCGCAAGAATATCGAGCGCGGATTTCTCGAGCAGTTTTTCGAAGCCTTCGTTGGTCTCACCCAATTCGACCCCACACACAACACGCTGCCGCGCACGCTGCTGTTCGAGGACACGGCGCCGCGCACCGATGACATGGAGCGCAGCGTAGCGGTCGAAACCATGGTCGGTCGGGTGCTCAAGCGCGATGGTTTCGCCCTCGATCAATTGACCTTGCGGCTCAATGCCTTGCTCGGCAATACCCTCGACGATCAGCACAACCCGCTCGGTCCGGCGATGCTGTGCGAGTTCTTCTTGCAAGCCGGGCGCAATCTGGGCGTGGAGATCAAGGTCAAGCTGATCCTGCTCAAACTGTTCGAGCGCTATGTGCTGGCCGACACCGAACAACTTTACGCTGAAGCCAACCAGTTGCTGCTTGCCACCGGCGTGTTGCCAGCGTTGAAACCGGCACCGGCGCGGCGCGCCATGGATCGAGCGGCCGCCAGCGTCTACAGCGAAGAAAGTCATGAGCCGACGCCCGCCGACGAAGGCGTGCAGGAAGTGTTCGCCGCGCTGCAGGAGCTGCTGTTGCATGTGCGCGGTAGCGTGACGCCGACCCTGGAAGCCAGCAGCGCGAGCCAGCCGATCACCACGCGCGACCTGCTGCGCCTGCTTTCGCATTTGCAACAATACGTGCCAGCGCTCGCCGCGCAGGACGACTTCGATCTGCGCAATCAGCTCGAACAGCTGCTGACGCGGGTCAGCGTCAAAAGCGGCAAGTCGCGGATCGTCGGCGGTGCAGACGAAGACGTGATCAACCTGATCGCGATGGTCTTCGAATGTATCCTCGAGGACCGCAACGTGCCCGATTCGCTCAAAGCGCTGATCGCCCGCTTGCAGATCCCGATGCTTAAAGTCGCCGTGCTCGACAAAAGCTTTTTCAGCCGCAGCAGCCATCCGGCGCGGCGCCTGCTCAATGAGATCGCCGATGCAGCCATGGGCTGGGGCGACTGCGACAGTGCCGAGCGCGACAGTTTGTACGTGCGCATCGAACAAGTGGTGCAACGCCTGCTCAGCGACTTTGTTGATGACCCGGCGATTTTCTCCGAGCTGCTCGCCGACTTCCTCGCCTTTACCAGCGACGAGCGCCGCCGCAGCGAACTGCTGGAGCAGCGTTTGCGCGATGCCGAAGAAGGCCGCGCCAAAACCGAACTGGCTCGGCGCCGGGTCGAACGGGCGTTGAATCAGGCATTGCTGGGCAAAGTCCTGCCGCCGTCCGTGGTCACCTTCATCCAGAACGCCTGGAGCAAAGTGCTGCTGCTGACGCGCCTCAAACATGGCGATCAGTCCGCCGAGTGGCAGGCCGATGTGCAGACCATGGAGCAATTGATCTGGAGCGTGCAGCGCCATGATGATCCCGAGTCCAGTCTGCGTTTATTGGCCCTAGTGCCGGGTTTGCTCAAGTCGCTGCGTGATGGCCTGACCAGTATCGCGTTCGATCCGTTCGCCACCAGTGAGTTTTTCAGCGAGCTCGAAGCGCTGCACGTCAAGGTATTGGAGCGATCGGTGGAGTCCGATCAAGCGACGGCGATGATCGAAGTGTCGCAGCAGATCGTTCTGCCGACCGCTGACGAGGGCTCGGTGGAACTGACCTCCGTGCGTTTGCCTCACGACGACGCAGGTCTGCGCCAGGTTGAGCAATTGCGGCTCGGCAGTTGGGTGGCGTTTGCTGAAGACGACGAACACAGCTTGCGCTGCAAACTGGCCGCCATCATCGAAGCGACGGGCAAGTACATCTTTGTCGATCGTACCGGGATGAAGGTGCGCGAACGCAGTCGTACCAGCCTCGCTCTGGAATTGCGCCGTGGCGCCGTCCGTGCGCTGGACGATACGTTGCTGTTTGATCGGGCGCTGGAGTCAGTGCTGGGCAATCTGCGCCGACTCAATAGCGGCAAGTGATCGCGCGCCAGGGGTCGATCACGGCATACTGGTCGCCAACACAGTCGGCGTTGAAGGAATCGGTATGCAGTTGGATCCCGCTAGCGGGTGGTGTCACGGGGTGCAGGTTTGCCCATCGCCCAACTTCAATGAACGCCCTGCGGGCGAAATCTCCCTGTTGGTCATCCACAACATCAGCCTGCCGCCGGCGCAATTCGCCACAGGCAAGGTGCAGGAGTTTTTCCAGAATCGTCTGGATGTCACCGAGCATCCCTATTTTGCAGGGATCGCCGACCTGCGCGTCTCGGCGCACTTTCTGATCGAACGTGACGGCAAGGTTACTCAGTTTGTCTCCTGTCTTGAACGGGCATGGCATGCTGGCGTGTCGGTGTTCGAGGGTCGCGAAACCTGTAACGATTTTTCCTTGGGCATCGAACTCGAAGGCACCGATGATCTGCCGTTCACCGATGCGCAGTATCAAGCGTTGACGGCGCTGACCCGCCAGTTGCAAACAGCATTTCCGGCTATCACCGGCGCCCGTATTTGCGGGCACAGCGACATTGCTCCCGGGCGCAAGACCGATCCTGGCCCGGGATTCGACTGGGCGCGCTACCGCGCCGCCCTGGCACAAGAGGAAGGACAATGAGTTTTCTGGTGTTACTGCTGGCGGTCTGGATCGAGAAGTTTTCGGCCCTGCGCCATCGGCTTCAACGCGATGGCGGATGGATCCGCGAACTGCACAAACTCGAAAGCAGCCAGCGACTGGCCGATAAGCCGTGGCTGGTACTGACGATTCTGGTGTTGCTGCCGGTGGCGCTGCTCGGCTTGTTATTGCTGGTGCTGGAGCCGGTGGCTTACGGCCTGCTGGCCTTGCCAGTGCATTTGCTGGTGGTGATTTACAGTCTGGGACGTGGCGACCTGCTCGGCGGCCTGGGGCCGTTTCGCGATGCGTGGCGCCGCGAGGATCTGCAAGCGGCGGCCCACGTTGCCAAGCGTGATCTGGATATCTGCGCCGACAGCGGCGAGCAATTGCTCGATCGCGTGCAGGGACATTTGCTCTGGGAGGCTTACCAGAGTTTCTTCGCGGTGATCTTCTGGTACTTCCTCCTCGGGCCGGTGGCGGCGTTGGCTTATCGCTTGTTGGCACTGGCCGAAGAGCACGGCAAGAATCCCGCACTGGTCGAGCGCGCCGGGCAATTGCGCCATGCCTTTGATTGGGTGCCGGTGCGCTTGCTGGCGGCCAGTCTGGCGCTGGTCGGCAACTTTGTTGCGGTCAGCCGGGTGATGCTGCATGAACTGCTCAACTGGAACATCAGCGCTGCGCAACTGATCAACAAGGTCGGTCTGGCAGCGGGGGAAATCCCGCCGCCAGCGGTCGGGCCGGACGGCATCAACACCCTCGATTGTCTGTGGGAACTGCTGCTGCGTGCGGCAGTGCTGTGGTATGCCGGGTTTGCCTTGTGGACGGTTCTGGTTCACTGATTTCAAGAAAAATCACAAGATCGCAGCCTGCGGCAGCTCCTACACTGGGATTGTGTGTTTCCTGTGGGCGCTGCCGCAGGCTGCGATCTTTTTCGTTGTTAACCTTAAGTTACAAAACCTCCCTTCGATTTGAGCTATACAGAGACAGCGCCCGATAGTGGCTATCTGCTCTCGTCCTGCGCCTGCCAATAAAAACAAGAAAAACCAAGGGAGACTTCCAGTGAAGAGCTTGCTCTATCCCGCCGTCTCGCTGATGAACCGTCTGAGCTTCGGCATGAAGTTCAGCTTGATCAGCGTGCTGTTCCTGGTACCGATGCTGGTGACCAATTTCTATCTGGTGCGCGATTCCTATCGCGAATTCCAGGGCACTCGGGTCGAGCTGCAAAGCCTCGACCTGCTGGGCAACAGCCTGACCCTGCGCCGGGATCTGGAAACCCTGAACAATCTGGTGCAGATCAACGTCACCCTTGGCCAGTCGGGCAAGGCCGGCAACCTCGAAGCGAAAATCACCACGCTTGAACAAGCGGTGTTGTTGCGCCTGCAAGGTCTGACGGCGATGACCGACGATCCCGAGCAGATCAAACTGTTCGATGGCAAACGCGATGAAATGATTGCGGCGTTCAAGGCCCAACAGGTCGAAAGCTCACTGCAAAGCAAAAGCGCCTTGATCGGCAAACTCGTGACCAGCGCGCAGATCTTCAGCCAGGTCATCACCAGTCAGGCCGGTTTGAGTCGGGACAATCAGGGCGATATCCGTCAGCTCAGCGAGCTCGTGACGCTGATTACGCCGAGCATTACTCAGACCGTCGGCGAAGGCCGGGCGATAGGTTCGTACTCGCTGGCCCAGGGTTTTCTCAACAGTGCTTCCAGTACCCGTTTCGATGAGTTGCTGGTGAAAATCGAAAAACTCCAGGCGGAATACGGCTTGAAACTGCAGGACGCCCTCGGCTCCAGCAAAGCCGCCCGCGAAACACTCAGCGCCCAGGCCGACGACAGCAAGGCCTCGCTGAAGCAGGCGAGCGAGCTGTTCGAAGATCAAGTGGTGATGGCCGATACCCTCGATGCACCGTGGCAGGCGTTCTACGACCAGGTCACCGCGCTGATGGACAAAACCTACGCGCTCAATGAAGCCTCGCTGAAATTCCTCGACAGCCAATTGCAGCAGCGACTGGCGCAGAACCGCACGCACATGATCTTGCAAGCCTCGGCTTTGTCGGTGGTGTTTGTGCTGATTTTCTATCTGTATGGCGGTTTCTACGCCTCGACCCGCACCACGCTTAAACGTCTCGGCGCGATGATGGACAAGGTCGCGGCGGGCGATATGACCGTCAATTTCGTCGCCCATAGCCGCGATGAACTCGGTGAGTTGGGTGAGGTGTTCAACGGCACGGTGAAGAAGATTCATGACTTGATTGAACGGGTCGGCCAGACCGTCGGCGAAGTTGAACGTCAGGCCGGTCAGGTTGAAAACGTCTCCGCGCAAAGCAATCAGGCGGTCGCCGGGCAACGTACGCAGATCGAGCAAGTGGCGACGGCGATGAACCAGATGTCGGCGACGTCACTGGAAGTCGCGCGCAGTGCCGCCGCCGCGGTGAGCAGCGCCCACAGCGTCAACGACGAGACCATCAGCGGTCGCGGTCTGGTGGAGTCGCAGCAGGGCAGTATTGCTGCGCTGGCCAGCGAGATCGATCAGTCGGTGTTGGTGATCAATCAACTCGCCAGCGACAGCCAGTCGATCAGCCGTGTCCTCGAAGTGATCAAGAGCATCGCCGAGCAGACCAACTTGCTGGCGCTAAACGCCGCGATCGAAGCCGCCCGTGCCGGCGAGCAGGGACGCGGTTTCGCCGTGGTTGCCGATGAGGTGCGCACCCTGGCCAAACGCACTCAGCAATCGACCGAAGAGATCGAGCAGATGATCGCCAAGCTGCACGGCGGTGTCGGCGCGGCGGTGAAAGCCATGGGTGTCAGCCATCAGATGGCCAATGGCACGGTCGGGCAGTCGGAAAAAGTCCAGCAGGCGCTGGAAAACATCCTTGGGGCTGTGGGCATGATCGTCGATCAGAACCAGCAGATCGCCGCTGCCGTTGAGCAGCAAACAGCGGTGGCCCATGACATCGATCAGAACATCGTCGAGATCAACCGCGCCGGCGAGCGCACGGCCCACGGCGCGCATCAGACTGAAGATGCCAGTCGGGCGTTGTCCGCTCAGGTCGTGGAACTCAAACAACTGATCAGCGCTTTCCGCGTCTGAGGCACACACACATATCCCCTGTAGGAGCTGCGGCACGCTGCGATCTTTTGATCTTGATGTTAAAGATCAAAAGATCGCAGCCTCGTTTCACTCGTCAGC
>NZ_RWIM01000123.1 GCF_009764645.1 Pseudomonas sp. PB106 | reverse complement strand
GGCAAGGGCTTGAGTCGGCGGTCAGGGCGTTTACGGTCGCCGTCGCCAGTCGCCCGGAAATCACGGGTGTCACCGACGTCAGAGGCAACGTTCCGCCCAATGAGACAACCTATGAAACCAGTGTGACGGTAGCAGTCAAGGCCGAACCGAATCAGCGGGTGCAACTCTACGATGGCGCGGCAACGATTGGCGCGCCGATCACGCTGAATGCGGCGGGTGTTGGTAGTCTGGTGTTGCCGAATCTCGCCGCAAAAAACTATTCGTTGAAAGCCAGGAATCTGTATGGGCAAGGGCTTGAGTCGGCGGTCAGGGGGTTTACGGTCGCGGCGCACGTGGCGCCCTTTATTAGCTCAGTCAGAGATGCTGTCGGTGAGGTAACTAACGGCGCAACCACTCAATCCGCCAGCGTCACGGTTACAGGCGCCGTCACACCCGGACATTCGGTACACATTTACGACAATGGCGGATTCAGACATACCGTTGGGGCGCCCGGTGGCAGTTGGTCAACCTCCTTGACGATCGCCGTTGGTGGCCACTCGCTAACGGCAAGGGCTGTCACCACAGGACAGACCTCTAACGCTCGAAATTTTTCGAGAGAGGCAACCTTGGTTTATGAACTTACAGATTTTGAAAATGGGACATTTGGTGGATGGCAGGCTGGCCCAGCGGCGAGCGATCCGAGAGACTGGAGTATTAGGCTAGAACAGGGTAACCGCCGGTTGTTTAACAACACTTTTACAAATAACTCAGCTGGTGTCGTTCTAAGAAAAGTCTTTTCAAACTTTGAAATCGGACGACGTTATGAGTTTTCCATTGCTGCCACAACAAGGTACATAGGAGGAACCTCGAACGTTCCGACACTTTCATTGAGTACGTCCCAAGGTGCGTTAACGCAACCTACGCCGTTACCAAGATCATGGATTACCTTGTCGGGGACGTTCGTGCCACAAAGCAAACAACTAGAGCTGATGATTATTAACCACGTTGCGACTCACGATGGAAACGATTACGAAGTCGACAACTTGCTCATCCGAGCAATCTAACGAATAGCAAATTTGTCAAACAACAGCAGTTTAAAAAAAACGCCGAGTTCAACAGATAGTTGCTGCACTCGGCGATGCTTTATCCAAGTGAAGGAATTACCGCTCATCGGAAACCCTCCTCCACCTGTCAACTCTGACAGGTGTGCAAATCCCCGCCATCCCCCCTAATCACTCCATCGTCATCCATCGCCAGGAGTGCCCCATCATGCTGATTCAAGCGCTGAGAAACTTTCACCCTCTCGCTCTGCTGGACCCGGAAATTACCGGCGCAATTGCGTTACCAAGCGGCGATTGGGGCATCAACTTCGCCGCGGCGAAAGGTAATTTCCCGGATAAGGGCATGAAAGTGCAAATTCAGCCTTGGTCCGAAAAAGCGCTGAATGACAAGGTCGAGCTGCTGGTCAACGGTAAGCCGGTGGCGCACTCGGTCGTCACCGAACTGATTGAACTGCGAGAACGCACCACGCTATTCGTGCCGGCGGACGAGTTTCTCAGCGGGCAATGGACTCTGGCTTACCGCGTGACGCGGATTTTTCAGCAACCGGAGTCCTTCACGCCGGCGCTCGAACTCGACGTCAAACTGGAAATCCCCGCCGGTCAGGACATCGATCCCGAGTACGGCCACTCCGGGTTGTCCATGAAAATCCTTCCGGCAGGCATCGTGGAGGATGGCGTCGACAAGGACAGCGCGAAAAACGGTGTGGACATCATTGTGCTTGGCAAACCGGGCAGCACCGGTCTGTATGAAGACGCGGCTGTGGGTGACATCGCGCACGTCAGCTGGGGCGGCAAAATGGTGCTGTCGGCCCCGCTGACGCAGGCGCAGATCGATGACCCCGCGACCAATCCGTTCAAGATCCATATCGACGAAGCAACCATTCTCGCCGCTGGCGATTCCGGCCTCGAAGGCCTGGCCGTGACCTATTTCATCCGCGACCGGGTGTCCAATCAATCCGAAGACTGGTGCGAGGAAACCCGGATCGTCGTCGACACTGGTAACTCGCGGCTGGACGCGCCGATGCTGGAGGATGCCGACGGCAACGAGTTCGATCTGGAAAAACTGAAACCCGGCGACGATCTGACCCTGCAGGTCTGGGCGGAAGCTAAGGAGTTCGCGAAGAACGACGTCATCATCATGAACCTCAGAGGTGCGACCCTCGAGGGTGAAAGCGTCGACGTCAGTGTGCGCTACACCATCCAGAAAACACCGCCGACGTTAGTCGAAGTGCTCTTCAGTAGCGCCGGCGCCCGCGCGCTGGCAAAAACCCAAGGCATGTTTTCCTTTGAGCTGGAGCGCGACGGGAAGGTCATCAACCGCTCCAAAGGACGCTTCATCAAATTTATCGGTGAAGCCACCCGCCTCGCTGCACCGATTTCACTGGATGCAGTGAGCGGCGCGCTGGATCCTGATCTGGCTGTCACTCATGTTCGCATCCCGTACGATCCGCTGATCAAAGAAGGCAACGCCATCGAACTGAAATGGTTCGGCACCCGCCCCGATACCACCACCTACGATCCGGAACTTGAGTGGTTTTTCCCCAGTGCCACCGAAGCCAGCGACCCCAATGGCTTCATCGTCAGCGTCGACGGAAAACACCTCAAGACCCTCGAGGGCGGCACGCTGGATCTGTCCTATAACCTGCTCACCGATGAAAACGGCAATGTGGCCAGACGGCCATCGTTGCACGCCACCGTGCTGAATGTCGGCGAACCGCAATTCGAGCTGGTCAAACCGATCGTCCTCGGAGAAAAAGACGGAGCACTAGAGCCCAATGACCTGCCCAACGGCCTTGGCAAACTGACCGCGCCACGCCCGGTAAACAATCCGACCCAGTCCGGAGATACCGTCACGTACTTCTGGAGTGTCGAGGGCAGTGAGCCAGTCACCGACTCGAAAAAACTCAATGCCCTATCGGCGAACAAGGACGTGATCTTCACCCTCGACGCGAATTTCGTGGCCACCCACATCGAAGCCCATCGCGGTAAAACCATCACTGTGCGCTACGAGATCTTTCGCGTGGCGAGTAACACCACGAGTTATTCGAATCCGTTGGAGTTTGTGGTCGGTCAGCCGCTGGAGGCGGTGCTGCCGCTGCCACTATTGCCACAAGCAACGGGCGTTGGCGCCTTTGTCACGCTTGCCCCGCTGGACGTGCAGACCGGTGCCCGCGTCATCGTCGCCTACGACGGCATGACGACCTCGCAAAGCATCCAGTTGAGCCTGCTCGGCACCCCCGACGCCGGATCGCCAACGTTCCCACCGCAGCAAGGCTCGACCAGCGGCAGCGTCGAGTTTCTGATTCCCGCCGAAGCGATCGCGGCCAACATCGGCAACGCTGACAAGACTTTCACACTGGCCTACGAGGTCACGGCGGGCACGAGCAAATATCCATCGAAAGTGCTGACAGTGACGGTCACGCCGTTGCCTGCTACGGAGCTGGATAAAGTCAGTATCGTGCAAGCCGAGGGCAACGATCTGGACGTGACCAACGTCACCGAAGGCGCCACCGTCCTAGCGCGTGACTGGGCATTCATCGCGCTTAATCAGCGGGTCAAACTGGAACTCAAGGGCAAGACCGCAGCGGGCGCCGAGCACAATCTGCTGCTGTTGCCGTGGCCTGGTTCCTACGTCAATCAGGACTGGCTGAATGCGGGAGAATTTCAATATGCGCTGCCTTACAGTTACCTCACGGAACTGGGGCACGGGACTGCACTCGAGCTGCATTTCAAAGCGGCGCTAACACTGAGCGAGGAAGAGGCAGATGCGATTGTTGCGCCGTTGAAGACATATAGGATATCCAACCATACACTCTCGAAAACCTGGGACTTTAATGATCAAACTTTCCAGGGTTGGATTCCCCAAGGCTCATACAGGAAGGACCTGCATGTGAGTGGTGGAGTCGTTCACGCATTCACGAACTCCAGCTTTGGTTTCTCGGGACAAGTAATGACCTGTGCTATCGAGCTTGAAGCCGGCAGAACATACGATTTTGGATTCTCATTATCCGCGAGAACGGGTAATGGGGCTTTTGGTACAGTTTTGCAATTAACGATTAATGGGACTGCCATCGGTCCCGCTGTAGATACAAATCGACAAGTGAAATGGAAGCTAGGCACAGGAACTTACACAGCCACCTCTACCGGAACGTTTACGCTCGGACTTTCGAACCAAGTATTCAGTGGAGACGGCAACGACTTCATGGTCGACAACGTCTGGATGAAACAGCGCTGATCGCTACTATTTCCGATTGACCAGCTTAGCGTGGAGATTTGGTGATCAGGGAACGATCAGTATCCTAACCTCAGACAGAAAAAACCCGCCGCCCCGGTTCAACCGGGACGGCGGGTTTTGTCGTTTCAGCCCTCAGTTCAAACCGTGTCCACCTTCAACGAATGATCATTGAGCATGCCGCTGATGATCGTCGCTGTGTCGTGACCGCTGGCAATCATCCCGCCCGCGCCCGGCGTTACGCCGTAGTGGCTGGCGAGGTTGACGCCGGCCAGGTCGATGGTCTGGTTGGGCGTGGCACCGGCCATGGCGCTGACGTCGATGCTGGTCATCACCGACGCACCGCTGCCGCTGACGGTGAAGTGCAGATAATCGTCCAGCGACGCCGTGGTGCCGTTTTCACCTTGCAGCAGTTGCGACAGGTCGAGCTTGTCGGTGCCGGGGGTGAAGTCGGTGATGGTGTCGTGGCCGCTGTTGCCCTTGAGCCACTGGAAGGTGTCGGCCCCTGCTCCGCCAGTCATGGTGTTGTTGCCCATGCCGCCGATCAGCAGGTCATCGCCGCCCCCGCCATTGAGGATGTCGTTGCCCAAGCCGCCGTTGATCACGTTGTTATTGTTGTCACCGGTCAGCGTGTCGTTGAAGTTTGAGCCGATGAGGTTTTCGATGCCGGTCAGAGTGTCGGTGCCCGCGCCGAGGGTGTTTTGCGCACCGAGCACACCGAGGCTGACCGTGACGCCGGCAGTGGCGTGGGCGTAGCTGGCGGTGTCGATGCCGGTACCGCCGTCGAGCAAGTCATTGCCTGGGCCGCTGTAAAGCAAGTCGTTGCCGGCGCCGCCGTGCAGTTCGTTGTTGCCCGAGCCTGCGGTGAGCACGTCGTTGCCGTCGCCGGCGTTGATGATGTTGTCGCCGGTGCCCGCCACCAGAATGTCATCCCCCGAAGTGCCGGTGAGGAGGTGGCCGTCCTGGTAGCTGATGGTCACGGCCGCCGAATCGCTGCCGCCGTGGTTGTCGTTGGCGGTGTAGGTGCCGTGGTAGTCCGGGGTGACGTCGTGGGCCCCGGCGTAGTTGAGGGTCATGGTCAGCTGATAGTTTTCCGCCGCGTTGGCGTTGCCGCCCGTGGTGTTGCTGATGTTGGTGATATGGATCTGATAGACGCCATCGGCCGACGCCGTGAGGGTTTGCCCGTCCGCGAGGGCGATGTAGGCGCCGCCGTTGATCGAGTACTCCATGATGACGTGACCGGCCGCCAGGTTGTGGTCCAGATTGAGGGTTTCGCCCTGGCGCAGGTTGACGGTGATGCGGTCTTCATCGTTGGCGTTGCTGTTGGTCACTGCGCCGAGATAGCCACTGACCACCAGCACGGCGGTCATGGTCGCGGCGTTGGCACTGAACGCATTGCGCACGTTGGCCAGGTTCTGGTTGGCGGCGGTGTTGACGTTGGTGCCAGTGAAGTTGATCGCGCCGGTGCCGGTGAAGTCAGCGGATTTCGAGATCCATCCGGTGGTGAAGCTGGTCGGCGTAGCGCTGAGGGTGTCGCCATTCGGATCAGTATCGTTGGCCAGCAGCAACTCGCCAGGTACGACGATATTGCCCGACAGCACGTTGGTGATGACGTGATCGTCCACGGCCACCGGCGGCGCGTTGGGGATCACCTTCACGGTCAGCGTGGAGCTGGCGAGGTCGCCGTCGTTGTCGCTGACGGTGAAGCCGATGTTCTCGGTGATCACCACCGCGGTGGTTTTCTGCGAGGTGTAGGTGTAGTCGCCCGTGTCGAGGTTGATCAGCAGTGTGCCGCCGTTATTGGTGGCAATGCTCAACGTGTTGTTCACGGTGTTGAAGGTGCCGTGATTGGTGCCGCCGCTTGGCGTCAGCGAGCCTTGGCCGCCGAGGGCTTTCGGATCGTAGGTGTAAGTGGTGCCGTCGATGACGATGGATTTGATGAAGCCACCATCGGCGCCGAAGGTGCCGCCCTCACCCAGCAACGAACCGGTGACCGGCGCGCCGATGACGGTGCCGGACAGCACCGAATTGAGCTGGTTGAGATCGGTGACCACCACCGCGTTGGTGTTGGTGTGGCTGATGCCGTCGTAGGCCAGCGGGTCGAGGTTGGCGTTGCTCACGCCGCTGCCCAGGCCGATCGCGTAGTTCTTGATGTTGTTGGCATCGAGGAAGGCTTTCAGCGCGGCTTCGTCGGCGGTGCCGATGTCGCCTTCATTGGGTTTGCCGTCCGAGAAGAAGTAGCCGACGTTCTGCGCCCCGGTGAGTTTGCCCGAGGTGTTGAACGCGGTTTGCATGGTTGCCACAGCGGCGTCGTAGTTGGTGCCGCCGCCAGCACTGAGACCGGCCAGGAGTGTTTTGGCTGTGGCGATATCCACCCACACCGTGGTGCGGTCGGCGGCGTTGCTGCTGAACGTGACGAGCTGCACTTTCACATCGCCGAGGTCATCGTATTTGTCGAGCAAGGCGCTGATTGCCTGCTTGGCCAGCGCCAGCCGTGACAGGCCGGGCACACCGGAGGCGTCGGCCATACTGCCGGAAATATCGAGAACGATGAGGATGTTCGAGTCGATCTGCACCGCCGCCACCGAGCGATCCGACGCCACCGCTTTTGGCACGTCATCGACGATGTTGACGACGAGGGTGCTGGTGGTGCTGTTGCCCAGCGCATCGGTGGCTTTGTAGGTGAAGCTTTCGCTCAGGGTGTTCGCCCCGTCGTTGGCGTTCGGCGAGGTTTTCGGCGCCGAGGTCAGCGTGTAGGTGTAAGTGCCGTCGGCGTTGAGCTGGATCTGCCCGTAGCTGCCGGTAGCGCTGCCGACCAGGGTGTAAGTGAGCGCGCCTGTGCCGCCGCTGACCGCGCCGACCAATGTGCCGGTGGCGGTTTCGCCAGTGTTGGTGGGATCGCTGCCGGTGACCGTGCCGGGGGCGAGATCGGCGCCATCCTTGCTCAGGTCGAGGGCTTTCTCGAAGACTGTCACGTCTTGATCGACCGAGGCGACCAGTTTGCTGTCGGCGACGTTGATGGTGATCGTCGTGGTGCTTTCATCGCCATCGCTGTCGCGGATGGTGTAGGTGAAGGTGTCGGTGGCGCCCGGCGGGCTCACCGAGTTCGGGTTGCTGTGATACACGGCGTTGCCTGCAGCATCGAGGGTCAGGTAGCCGAAGTTGCCATTGATGTTGCTGTCGAGACCGCCGATGGCCGATGTCCCGGTGTTGCTGCCGGCGCGCACGCCGACCACCGTCGCGGCGCCATCGGCACCGCTGGCGTCATTGCCGAGCACGCTGACATTGACCGTGCCGCCCTCCGCCACCGCGCCGGTGTCAGGTTTGGCAGTCGGCAGATCATCGACGATGTTGACGTTGATCTGGCCGCTGGCGGTGCTGCCATCGGTGTCCGTCGCCACCACGTTGAAGTTCTCGGTAATGCTGTTGGCACCGTTGGCGTTCGGGTGGGTTTCGTTATCGACCAACGTGTAGCTGTAACTGACGACGCCGGTCGCCGGGTTGTAACCGGTGACGGTGAAGGTGCTGCCGAGCGGCGAAACCACGGACTGCGGGAAGCCTGCGGCGACGCCATTGCTGACCACGGCGATGCCGCCGACGGTGAGGGTTTGCAGGCCATCGAGTGCGGTGACGGTGAAGGTGCCGCTCTGGGTCAGCGCCGGGAGGTTGGGACTGCTGCCGTCGCCGAGATTTTTCTCGTAGACGGTGAGTTCGCCTCCGTTGACGTCGAGGCCGTTGAGCACCACCGGATCGTCATTGTTGTGCACCTGCAGGACGAGGTTGGCGGTGCTGGTGTCGCCGTCGGCATCGGTCAGCGTATAGGTGAACGTCTCGGTGCCGTTGCCGCCGCCGTGCAGGTTTTTGAAGTCGGCATCGTTGCTGTTCAAGGTGTAGGTGTACGTGCCGTTGGCGTTGAGCACCAAGGTGCCGTAAGTACCGGTGAAGGTGCCAGCGGTGATCGGCCCGGCATTCGGCCCGGTCGCCACCACGTCGGCACCTTGCACATCGTTGGTCAGCACGTTGCCGGTCAGGGTCAACTGGGTTTCCGAGGCGTTGTTGACGTTGCTGTCGTTCACCGCTCTCGGCACGTCATCGACGATCTTCACGACGATGGTGCTGGTGACGATGTTGCCCAGCGAATCGGTGGCCTGATAGGTGAAGGTTTCGCTCAGGGTGTTGGCGCCGTCGTCGGCATGCGGCGTGGTGCTCGCCGGCGAGGTCAGCGTGTAGGTGTAAGTGCCGTTGGGGTTCAGGACGATCTGCCCGTAGTTGCCGGTGGCGCTGCCGACCAGTGCATAGCTGATCGCGCCGACCGCCCCGGTGACCGAGCCGACCAACGTGCCGGACGCAGTTTCGCCGGTGCTGGTCGGGTCGCTGCCGGTGACCGTACCGGCGGCGATATCCGCGCCGTCCTTGGTCAGGTCCAAAGCTTTCTCGAACACGGTGACATCGGTGTCGCTGGTGGCTTTCAGGCAGCTATTGGCGACATCGATGGTGATGGTGGTGGTGCTTTCATCGCCGTCGGCATCGCGCACGGTGTAGGTGAACACATCCACCGCGCCCGGGCCGTTCACGACGTTGGGATTGCTGTGGTAAACCGCGTTGCCGTTGGCGTCCAGGGTCAGGTAACCGTAGGTGCCGTTGATGTTGCTATTGAGGCCACCGATGGCCGAAGTCGAGGTGTCGGAGCCGGCGCGCACGCCGACCACTGCGCCGGTCACGGCTGGGCCATCCGCGCCGCCGATGTCGTTGTCCAGCACGTTACCGCTGACGGTGTCGCCCTCCCTCACTGATGCCGCGTCAGGGTGAGCGCTTGGCAAGTCATCGACAATGTTGACGTTGATCTGGCCGCTGGCCGTGCTGCCGTCGGTGTCGGTCGCGACCACGTTGAAGTTTTCGCTGATGCTGTTGGCGCCGTTGGCATTGGGATGGGTTTCGTTATCGACCAGGGTGTAGCTGTAGCTGACGACGCCCGTGGTCTCGTTGTAGCCGGTGATGGTCAAGGTGCTGCCGAGCGGCGTGACGATCGATTGCGGAAAGCCTGCGGCCACGCCACCGGTCACCACGGCGATGCCGCCCACGGTCAGAGTTTGCAGACCGTCGAGGGCGGTCACGGTGAAGGTGCCGCTCTGGGTCAGCGCCGGAGTATCAGGGCTGGTGCCGAAGCTGAGGTTTTTCTCGTAGACGGTGAGTTCGCCGCCCTTCACGTCGAGGCCGTTGAGGTAGACCTGATCGTCGTTGTTGTGGATGTTCAACACCAGATTCGCGGTGCTGGTGTCGCCGTCCGCATCGGTAAGGGTGTAGGTGAAATTCTCGGTGCCGTTGCCGCCGCCGTGGAGGTTTTTGAAGTCGGTGTCGTTGGTGTTCAGCGTGTAGGTGTAGGTGCCGTTGGCGTTGAGTACCAAGGTGCCGTAGGTGCCGGTGAAGGTGCCGGCGGTCACAGGTCCGGTTGGCACTCGGTCAGCGCCTTGCACGTCGTTGGTCAGGACGTTGCCGGTCAACGTCAGCAAGGTTTCAGAAGCTGTCGATGGGTTGCTGTCATCGACGGCCTTTGGCAGGTCATCGACGATGTTCACATCCAGCGTGGCGTTGGCCGTGGTGCCGTTGTCATCCACCACTGTGACGGCGAACTGTTCAGGCAGATTGTTCGCGCCGTTGGCGTTCGGATGCGCTTCGTTGTCGACCAGGGTGTAGCTGTAGCTGACCACGCCGGTGGTGGCGTTGAAACCGGTGATGGTCAGCGTGCTGCCAAGCGGCGTAGTGATCGACTGCGGGAAGCCTGCGGCGACACCGTTGGTGACCACGGCAATGCCACCGACGGTCAGCGTGGTGACGCCATCCAGCGCAGTGATGGTGAAGGTGCCGCTTTGGGTGAGCGCGGTGGAGTCCGGTGCGCTGCCGTCACTGAGGTTTTTCTCGTAGACCGTCAGTTCACCGCCCTCAACGTTCAAGCCGTTGATGATCACCGGATCGTCATTGTTATGTATCTGCAAAACGAGGTTGGCGGTGCTGGTGTCACCGTCGGAATCGGTAATGGTGTAGGTGAAATTCTCGGTGCCGTTGCCGCCGCCGTGGAGGTTTTTGAAGTCGGCGTCGTTGGTGTTCAGCGTGTAGGTGTAGGTGCCGTTGGCGTTGAGTACCAAAGTGCCGTAAGTGCCGGTGAAAGTACCGGCGGTGACGGGCCCGCTGACTACGCGGTCGGCGCCTTGCACGTCGTTGGTCAGCACGTTGCCGGTCAAGGTGAGTTGGCTTTCCGAAGCGGTGGTGGTGTTGCTGTCATCCACGGCTTTTGGAAGGTCATCGACAATGTTCACATCGAGCGTGGCGTTGGCGGTGGTGCCGTTGTCATCCACCACGGTGACGGCAAATTGCTCAGGCAGGTTGTTCGCGCCGTTGGCGCTCGGATGCGTTTCGTTGTCGACCAGGGTGTAGCTGTAGCTGACCACGCCGGTGGTGGCGTTGAAACCGGTGATGGTCAGCGTGCTGCCCAGCGGCGTGGTCACGGATTGCGGGAAGCCTGCGGCGACACCGTTGGTGACGACGGCAATGCCGCCAACGGTCAGCGTGGTCACGCCGTCGAGTGCGGTAATGGTGAAGGTGCCGCTTTGGGTGAGCGCGGTGGAGTCCGGTGCGCTGCCGTCACTGAGGTTTTTCTCGTAGACCGTCAGTTCACCGCCCTCAACGTTCAAGCCGTTGATGATCACCGGGTCGTCGTTGTTATGGATCTGCAAGACGAGGTTCGCCGTGCTTTTGTCGCCGTCAGCATCGGTGAGGGTGTAGGTGAAGGTCTCGGTGCCGTTGCCACCGCCGTGGAGGTTTTTGAAGTCGGTGTCGTTGGTGTTCAGCGTGTAGGTGTAGGTGCCGTTGGCATTCAGCACCAGCGTGCCGTAAGTACCGGTGAACGTACCGGGCGTAATCGGCCCGGCATTGGGGCCGGTGGGCACGCGGTCGGCGCCTTGCACGTCGTTGGTCAGGACGTTGCCGGTCAGGGTCAGCAACGTTTCGGAAGCCGTGCCATTGATGTCGTCGACCGCGCGAGGCACGTCGTCGGTGATGTTGACGTCAAGCGTGCCGGTGGCGGTGTCGCCATTGCTGTCGCCGGCAATCACGGTGAACTGTTCGCTGAGGTTGTTGGCGCCATCGCCGGCGGCGTGGGTTTCGTTGCCGTTGAGGGTGTAGCTGTAACTGACAGCGCCCGTCGTCGGGTTGTAGCCGGTGATGGTCAGGGTGTTGCCCAGTTGCGTAGTGAACGATTGCGGAAAGCCGACCGGCACGCCGCCGGCAATGACGTTGATGCCGCCAATGCTCAGGCTGCTCAAGCCATCCGGCGCGGACACCGTGAACGTCCCGCTCTGGGTCAGCGCACCGGGGTTGGCCGCCGAACCGTCAGGCAGATTGGCTTCGTTGAGGTTCAGTTCACCGCCCGGCACGGCGAGGCCGTCGATGATCACCGGATTGTTGACCACCAGTGGCGGTGGCGGCGTAATCGGCGCGACGGTGTCATCGCCGTTGTCGACCACGGCATCAAAGCGATAGTCAGGAAATTCCGGGATGCCGCCGAACCCCGCCGTCGGGAAACCGATGATCGGATCGACTCGCCCGCCGACCTCCGTCAGCAACACAAAACTGTGCCCGCCGCCCAGTTCACCCGGCGAGCCGCCCGGTGCATTCGGACCGGCGGCAGTGGCTTCGGCGGTTTTGCTCGGGTCGTCACCAGCGGCAATGGCTTTCTGGATTTGCTCGACATCGGTCAGTTGCGCTTCGCTCGGGGTCACGGCCTCCGGCGCGTTGACGTGGGCGGCCTGATCGGCGAGCAATTGCCCGGTCATGGTCAGGCTGCTGTCGCGGCCGAGGGTCAGGTCCTGGCCATTCTGCAAATGCACCGCGACCGCACCTTCAGCGCCGGTGATCAGTTGATCGCCGGCATACAAGCGATCGCCCTCAACCAGTGCGCGTTTGCTGCCGTCGGCTGCCTGCGCGAAGACCTGACCAATGACTTTTGTGACGGTACCGATGAGCGTTGCCATGTGAAATCCTCCGCTGCCGACCACCGTCAGCACTGGTTCGCGAAGCAGCCCATGGCTCAATCGGGTTGTCGGAGGCGACGCTCGCACCTTCGACAGTTCGTTTTGCAGGGGTCATTTGAGGAGAAATCCCAGTGCTATCAAGCACTTGCAACCCCTAACTCAAACTGCCGCCCACTAACGCTACGTAACGGTGGTGAATCACCCGAGTGACAAAAATCTGTCGCTCTTTTGCCGCTACGCGTCCCTCCCCTTCAGCAGTACTTCGCCGTATGTCGCAAAGTGAATGGAACTTTCCTCAAGCCTTTCTGAGCTCCCTAAAGCGCATAAAACAAAGGCTTTCGTGCTGAACAATGTGCCGGATTTTACAAAGCGCATAAGTTTTTTTCGGAATAAGCCTTATGAAAAATTTTTCTTAGCTACGCTCTAGGATGTTCTTAGCTCTGTTGTTACAAGAGTGAAACGCTTACACCTATAAATATCGTCAAATATTTGGCGACAGTAACACACCATCAGGACTTAGGGAGATGCACCCATGCGCGTTTTAACCCCCCTCTGCAGCGCGGTTTTGCTGGCCATGGCTTGCACTTCTCAAGCCCAGGCCATGAACCTCACCGAGGCTATTCAAAGCACCATCGCCACTCACCCGGAACTGGCTTCGCGCGTGGACGCCCGCCTGTCGGCTGATGAACAGATCAAAGTTGCCAAGGGTGGCTTCTATCCGTCCGTCGATTTGAACGCCGCTTACGGTCGCGGCTACAGCGACAACACCAATACCCGGGCCTTCGGCAACCACGACACGCGCATTCTCAATTACACCCAGTCGGAGCTGCGCCTGCGGCAGATGCTGTTCGACGGTTTCAACACCGCCAACGAGGTCGAGCGCACCAAAGGCGTCTCCAATTCGCGCGCGTACTACGCGCAAGGGACCGCCCAGGATCTGGCCCTGCGCACCATCGAGGTCTACCTCGAAGTGCTCAAGCGCCGCGAACTGGTGACGCTGGCCCGCAATAACTTGCAGGCGCACTTGCGCGTCAACGATCAGATCGGCCTGCGCACCGAGCGCGGCGTCGGCAGCACGGCTGACTCGGATCAATCGGTCGCGCGTAAAGCGCTGGCGCAGAACAACCTCGACACCGCTGAAGTCGATCTGTCCGACGCCGAAGCCAACTTCTACAGCGTGGTCGGACGCATGCCCGATGAGCTGGAAACCCCGGCCTCGACCCGTGGCGAACTGCCGCCCGACTTGCGCGAAGCCCAGCAGAGCATGGTCGACAACAACCCGTACCTGAAATCCGCCCAGGCCGACGTGCAATCGGCCGAAAGCCAGTACGAAGTCGCCAAATCACCGTTCTACCCGCGCTTCGATGCCGAAGCGGCTGTCGGTGCGAACAACAACGTGCAGGGCGATGAAGGTCACGACAACGAATGGCGGGTGGGTGTGGTGATGAACTACAACCTGTTCCGTGGCGGCAGCGACAAGGCCCGACTGGCCGCCAATGCCCATGACATCAATCAGGCGATGGACATCCGCAACAACGCCCTGCGTCAGCTCAACGAGAACATTCGCCTGGCCTGGAACGCCATGCAGAACGCGAAGAAGCAGACCCCGACCGCTCGCGAATACGCCGAAACCACCAAACGCGTACGCGCCGCGTATCAGGATCAGTTCGGCCTCGGTCAACGCACCCTGCTCGACTTGCTCGACAGTGAAAACGAGCTCTACAACGCCAACCGCCGCTACACCGAAATCCGCTACACCGAGGAATATTCGATGTACCGCGTGCTGGCGAACATGGGCCAGTTGCTGAGCAAACAACGGGTGGTGCTGCCCGCCGATGCGATCGCTGCGACCGAAGTCAAAAACGAAGCGCGCTTGCCTGAACTGAAGTAAACGGTGCAGGGGCTGACTTTGCCCTGATCGTTCCCACGCTCTGCGTGGGAATGCAGCCCGTGACGCTCCGCGTCACTGGACGCAGAGCGTCCCTAGAGTCATTCCCACGCAGAGCGTGGGAACGATCAATGAAGCGGTAACAGGGGAGCGATCGATATGACTAGCATGGCCGGAGGCGGTAACGCCGGGGTCGATCCGCGGCTGAGCTTCGATGATCCGTTACTCGACGGTCTGTTGATCCTCTGCAAACTGCATGGCGCGACGGTCAGTCGTGCCAGCCTGAGCGCCGGGCTGCCTCTCGACAAACAACGCCTGAGTCTCGATCTGCTGCCCCGCGCCGCTGCCCGGGCCGGGTTGCAGGCGCGTATTCTGCGCCGCGAACTGAAAGATATTTCACCGCTCAACCTGCCAATTCTGCTGCTGCTCAATGACGGTCGCACCGCTGTTTTGCGGCGTTTCGGCGACGACGGCAAAGCGCTGATCCTGCCCAGCGAAGCCGACGGCGGCGAGCAATGGATCAGCCGTGAAGAACTCGCCGAACACTACAGCGGCCAGGCCTTGTTCGCCCGCCCGCGCCACGAACTCGAAGACCTGCGCTCACCGCTGGTGCCGCGTGTGCACGCGTGGTTTCGCGATACCCTCAAGCTGTCGAAATGGCTTTATAGCGATGCCATCCTCGCCAGTTTCCTGATCAACCTGTTAGGCCTGATGGTGCCGCTGTTCGTCATGCAGACGTATGACCGCGTGGTGCCGAATCAGGCGACGTCGACCCTGTGGGTGCTGTCGATCGGCCTGCTGATCGGCACCGGTTTCGAACTGGTCCTGCGCGTAGTGCGCGCGCACTTGCTCGACACCGCCGGGAAGAAAACCGATGTGATCCTTTCCGCGACTTTATTCGAGCGCATCACCGGCATGTCGATGAAGGCGCGGCCGGCGACCATCGGCGGTTTCGCCCAGAGCATTCATGACTTCCAGGGCCTGCGCGAATTCCTCACGGCGGTGACCCTGACCAGCCTCATTGACCTGCCCTTCGTCGTGCTGATGTTGGCGGTGATTGGTTTGCTCGGCGGCTGGCTGGTGGTGATTCCGCTGCTGGCGTTTCCGATCACGATCATCTTCGCCATGATCATTCAGGTGCGTCTGCGCGACACCGTGCAGAAAAGCCTGAGCCTCGGCGCCGAACGCCAGGCCGTGCTGATCGAAACCCTCGGCGGCCTGGAAACCCTCAAGGCCTGTAGCGCCGAAAGCGAACGCCAGCACAAATGGGAAAGCACCCACGGCGCCCTCACCCGCCTCGACAGCCATGCGCGCAATCTGTCGGCGCTGGCCACCAACGGCACGCTGTTCATTCAGCAGTTCTCGGGGATGGCGACGATTGTTGCCGGGGTCTACAGCATCATCGCCGGCAACCTCAGCGTCGGTGCGCTGGTCGCCACCTACATGCTTGGCAGCCGCGTACTCGCGCCGCTCGGGCAGATCGCCGGGCTGATCACCCGCTATCAGCAAGCGCAACTGACCATGAAAAGCACCGACGCGCTGATGGCCTTGCCGCAGGAACGTGACGGCAAACAGCGGCCATTGGAGCGCACACAGCTGCAAGGCGCGTTGGACGTCAACGGCGTGACCTTCCATTACAACGGCCAGAATGCGCCAGCGCTGAGCAACGTCACCTTCAGCCTGAAACCCGGCGAGCGGGTCGGCATCATCGGTCGCAGCGGTTCGGGGAAAAGTACCTTGGCGCGATTGGTCATGGGTTTCTATGAACCCGAGGAAGGTCAGCTGTTGCTCGACGGCCTCGACTTGCGCCAACTCGACGTCGCCGACCTGCGCCAGCAAATCGGTTATGTCGCCCACGACCTGCCGCTGCTGGCCGGCAGCCTGCGCGACAACCTCACCCTCGGCGCGCGTTACATCAGCGATTCGCGGATGCTCGAAGTGGCTGAACTGACCGGCGTGACCGAACTGGCCCGGCAACATCCGCAAGGTTTCGACCGGCCCGTCGGCGAGCGCGGGCAATTACTCTCGGGCGGGCAACGTCAGGCCGTGTTGCTGGCACGTTCGCTGTTGCTCGATCCGCCGATCATGCTGCTCGACGAGCCCACCAGCGCGATGGACAACAGCAGTGAAGACCAACTGCGGCAGAAGCTGCACGGTTGGGTGCAAGGCAAAACCTTACTGCTGGTGACCCACCGGACCTCGATGCTGAGCCTGGTGGATCGCTTGCTGGTGCTGGACAACGGTCGGGTCGTCGCTGACGGCCCGAAAGAAGCGGTCATCGATGCACTGCGCAAGGGCCGCGTCGGCTCGGCAGCGGTCTAGGAGTTGCCCCATGTCTGCTTCCTCCGATAGCAAAGATCGCGGCTACTTCGACAGTTTCGGCAAAAGCGCCGAAGCCGAATTCATGCCGGAAACCGCCGGCGCCTCGTTGCAGGATTCGCCGCGCTGGTCGCGGATCACCGTGTGGCTGGCGGCGGGCTTGCTGATCAGTGCGGTGGTCTGGGCCAAGTTCGCCGTGCTCGAAGAAGTGACCATGGGCGAAGGCAAGGCGATTCCATCGAGCAAGGTCCAGGTGATCCAGAACCTTGAGGGCGGTATCGTTACCGAAATTTTCGTTCGCGAAGGCCAGATGGTGAACAAGGGCGACACGCTGCTGCGTCTGGATGACACGCGCTTTCGTTCGAATAAAGGTGAAAGCGAGGCGGATCGTTATGCGTTGACGGCGCAGGTCGAGCGCTTATCTGCAGAGGCCGAAGGTCGGCCATTCAAGCTGTCCGATGAAGTGATCGCCAAAGCGCCGCAAGTCGCCGAAGACGAGCGTTCGCTGTACGAACAACGCCAGCGCCGACTGGCCAGCGAGCAGCGCACGTTAAGCGAACAACTGCGGCAGAAGACTCAGGAGCTGGCCGAGTTTCGCTCCAAGCAGGGCCAGTTCAGTTCCAGCCTGGGGCTGCTGCAGCAAGAGATGAACATGTCCGAACCGCTGGTGAAAACCGGCGCGGTGTCGCCGGTGGAAATCCTTCGGCTCAAACGCAGCGCGGTAGAAATTCGTGGCTCGCTGAACGCAACGACACTGGCCATTCCCCGCGCCGAATCGGCGATTGCCGAGATCCGCAGCAAGATCGATGAATCGGAACAGACCTTCCGCTCCGAAGCCGCGAAAGAGCTGAATGAGAAACGCACCGACCTGTCGAAAATCACTGCCACCAGCATCGCCATCGACGACCGCGTCACGCGCACCACCGTGACGTCGCCGGTGCACGGGGTGATCAAGCAATTGAAGGTCAACACCATCGGCGGCGTGGTGCAGCCGGGCAGCGACATGGTCGAAATCGTGCCGCTGGAAGACAACTTGCTGATCGAAGCCAAGGTGCGCCCGCAGGACGTCGCGTTCCTGCACCCGGGCCAGAAAGCCATGGTCAAGTTCAGCGCTTACGACTACACGATTTATGGCGGGTTGAGCGCCAAGCTTGAGCTGATCGGCGCGGACACGATCACCGATGACAAGGGCAACAGCTTTTATCTGATTCAGGTGCGTACCGATAAAAACCATTTGGGCGGGGATGTGAAACCGTTGCTGATCATTCCGGGGATGGTGGCGACGGTGGACATTATTACCGGGGAGAAAAGTGTCTTGGATTACCTGTTGAAACCGGTGCTGAAAGCGCGGACCGAGGCGATGCGCGAGCGCTAGCGAATGATCGTTCCCACGCAGAGCGTGGGAACGATCATCTATCGCCATGATTACGCTGGAAAGTCTCCTCCCCCATCGCCGCAATCTGCCCCTCGATCAGCGCCTCGAACGGTTTGAGCAGCGGTTCGAATGACGCCGGCGCTTCCAACGTTTGCAGCGCCTGCACAATCGCTTCAATCGTCGACAACGCTCCCGGCCCCGGTGCCTTGCGCAAGCGATAGCGCGACACCCCGCCCTCCGCCAGCGTCACCCGTGGCAACGCCGCCAGCAGCGGATTGAGGTGGAGCATCTTGCGCGCCTTGCGCCACGTGCCATCCGGCACCACCAGCAACAGCGGTTCATCGGACTCGCCATAAACCTGCATCGGCTGCGCATCATCGGCGGGAAACAACAACCGCGCGCGATAACCCGGTCGATTCAGCAACGCCGGCAAATCCTCGAACACCTCGCCAACGATCAGTTCGGCATTGGTCAAACCAAGTGCCGCCAACCGCGCGGTATTCAACGCATGATTGACCTCGCTCGGATGCTGCAACAGCAACACCCGCGTGCGGCTGTCGAGGTGCGGGATCAGCGGGCACAGGCAATGGGTTTCAGGGCGCAGGCAGCGCGGGCATTGGGGTCTGGGCATGGTTGTTTTTCCTGCAAGCTACGCCTGATTGAGCTGGGCTTTGAGCAAATCACGGAATGTCTGAATCAACGGTTCGCGGCTACGGCCCCGGCGCATGATCATCGAGAACGGCGCCTGATAACCAAAGGTCGCCGGCAGCAGCACACGCAAATCGCCCTTGTCGGCCCACGCCTGCGCGTAGTGCTCCGGCAAGTAACCGATGTAGGCGCCGGACAACACCAGAATCAGCTGCGCCTCCATACTTTCCACGGTCGCGGCACTGTGTTTGAAACCGTGCCGGGCCAGTTCCGCCTGGCTCCAATAGCCACGGCCGACCATGCGCTGCTGGGTGATGACCTGCTCGGGGATGCGCCGCTCGTTGAACAACGGGTGCCGGCTGCTGCAATACAGCCAGTGTTGTTCGCGGTACAGCGGCATGTAGACCAGACCGCTCATCCGTGTGGAAAACGCGCCGATGGCCAGATCGAGACGGTTGTCCTGCACGCCGAGTTGCAGTTCGTACGGGCTCATCACCGACAAATGCAAATGCACCGCCGGGTGTTCCTGGCTGTAACCGCCGATGGCTTCGGCGAATGGCAGGGCCTTGTCGCTGACGGTGGAGTCGATCACACCGAGGTTGAGCGTGCCGCGCAGTTCGCCTTTGAGCGCGGCGGCGTATTGCTCGAACCCCTCGAGTTCGGCGAGCAGGCGCAGGGTTTCCTGGTGGAACAGCTCACCCTTGCTGGTCAGGCTGAACCCGCCGCGTCCGCGATGACACAACACCAGACCGAGCGCGGCTTCGAGCTGGCTCATGTAGGTGCTGATTGCCGAGGTCGACAGGTTGAGTTCCTGCTGCGCATTGGCGAAACCCTGATGCCGCACGACGCTGACGAAGATGCGCAACAGTTTCAGGTCGGGTAAAGCGTTGGCCATGTCTACTCCAAGGATCGTTCCCACGCTCTGCGTGAGAATGCAGCCCGTGACGCTCTGCGTCACCTGCGAGTACGGCTGGACGCGGAGCGTCCGTGGATGCATTCCCACGCGGAGCATGGGAACGAGCAGGTGTGGAAGTCTGGCATTAGTTTAGAAAAATCTGAACTAAGTTTTTGCCCGTAGCGATTCTTTCGCCGCACTTCATTTCGCATCATCGGCCCCACAGCGGCGTCCGAACCTTTGCTCTACGGCGCGCCGACATAAATAAAACAAAGACGATGAGGCCTTACCCGTGGACAAGATTCTTCACCAACCACTGGGCGGCAACGAAATGCCGCGCTTCGGCGGCATCGCCACCATGCTCCGACTCCCCCATGTACCGACCGCTGCCGGCCTGGACGCTGCCTTCGTAGGCGTGCCACTGGACATCGGTACTTCGCTGCGCCCCGGCACCCGTTTCGGGCCACGCGACATTCGCACCGAATCGGTGATGATCCGCCCATACAACATGGCGACCGGCGCGGCGCCATTCGACTCGCTGTCGGTTGCCGACATCGGTGACGTGGCGATCAACACCTTCAACCTGCTCGACGCCGTGCGCATCATCGAAGAAGCCTACGACAACATTCTCGAGCACAACGTGATCCCGATGACCCTGGGCGGCGACCACACCATCACCCTGCCGATCCTGCGTGCGATTCATAAAAAACACGGCAAGGTCGGTCTGGTGCACATCGATGCCCACGCTGACGTCAACGATCACATGTTCGGCGAGAAAATCGCCCATGGCACCACTTTCCGCCGCGCTGTCGAAGAAGGTCTGCTCGATTGCGACCGTGTCGTGCAAATCGGTCTGCGCGCTCAGGGTTATACCGCTGACGACTTCAACTGGAGCCGCGATCAGGGCTTCCGCGTGGTTCAGGCCGAAGAATGCTGGCACAAGTCGCTGGCACCACTGATGGCCGAAGTGCGCGAGAAAGTCGGCGGCGGCCCGGTGTATCTGAGTTTCGACATCGACGGCATCGACCCGGCCTGGGCACCTGGCACCGGCACCCCGGAAATCGGTGGCCTGACGACCATTCAGGCAATTGAAATTATCCGCGGCTGCCAAGGCCTCGACCTGATCGGTTGCGATCTGGTAGAAGTCTCGCCCGCTTATGACACCACCGGCAATACCTCGCTGCTGGCCGCCAACCTGCTGTACGAAATGCTCTGCGTACTGCCAGGCGTGGTCCATCGCTGAGGGTCGGGTCATGAACGAACGTGATCAGGTTTTGCAAGCGGCCGCCGATCTGGTGTCCGCCTTCGCCCGCAATGATCGCGAAGCTTATTTCGGCGCGTTCAGCGCCGATGCAAGTTTCGTCTTCTACACCCTCGAACAGCCGCTGCTGTCGCGCGATGCCTATCAGGCCTTGTGGGACAACTGGCGCGCCGAGGATGGCTTCGAGGTGCTCTCGTGCACCTCGAGCAACGCCTTCGTCAGCCTGCAGGGTGACGTGGCGATTTTCATCCATGACGTGGCCACCGAGCTGCGCATGCAAGGGGAGCAACACTTCAGCCAGGAGCGCGAGACGATTGTTTTCAAGAAACAAGCGTCGAGCCTAGAACAACAAGGCCATTGGCTGGCCTGCCACGAACATTTGTCCGCAATGCCGGAAGGGCTGCCATCCCCTTAGCCAAGACAGGTGACGCTCACGCACGATGAGCGCGCCTTTATGATCGGAGCAGATCATGAATAACAACAACAACGACCACAGCCTTACGCAAATTGAAACCCACGGGGTCGAACAGATCCCGGACCACGAACGTACCGCAGGCCCGACGGACTTGTTCCGGATGATCTTCGGTGGTTCGAATACCTTTGCCACCGCCGTGCTCGGCAGTTTCCCGGTGCTGTTCGGTCTGTCTTTCCAGGCCGGCGTCTGGGCGATTGTGCTGGGCGTGCTGCTCGGCTCGCTGATCCTCGCACCGATGGGCCTGTTCGGCCCGCTCAACGGCACCAACAATGCCGTGTCGTCAGGTGCGCATTTCGGCGTGCACGGGCGGATCGTCGGTTCGTTCCTGTCGCTGTTGACCGCTATCGCGTTTTTCTCGCTCTCGGTGTGGAGTTCGGGGGATGCGCTGATCGGCGGTGCGAAACGCCTGATCGGTCTGCCGGAAACCGACCTGACCCTGGGCCTGGCCTACGGTCTGTTCGCGATTCTGGTGCTGACCGTGTGCATCTACGGCTTCCGCTTTTTGCTGTGGGTGAACAAGATCGCGGTGTGGAGCGCCAGCCTGTTGTTCCTGCTGGGCATCTTCGCCTTCGCCGGTCCTTTCGACGCGCATTACGCGGGCACCGTCAGCCTCGGGCAACCGGGCTTCTGGGCCGCGTTCATCGGCGCGGCACTGGTGGCGATGAGTAATCCGATATCCTTCGGTGCATTCCTCGGCGACTGGTCGCGTTACATCCCGCGTGAAACCTCCAAGCAACGCATCATGGCGGCGGTTGTGCTGTCGCAGATCGCCACGTTCATCCCGTTCCTGTTCGGCCTGACCACCGCGACCATCGTTGCGATCAAGGCGCCGGACTACATCGCGGCGAACAACTATGTGGGCGGTTTGCTGGCGGTGTCGCCGAGCTGGTTCTTCCTGCCGGTGTGCCTGATTGCGGTGATCGGCGGCATGTCCACCGGCACCACGTCGCTGTATGGCACAGGGCTGGACATGTCCAGCGTGTTCCCACGGGTTCTCTCGCGGGTGAAAGCAACGCTGCTGATTGGTGTGCTGTCGATTGCCTTCATCTTCATCGGGCGCTTTGCGGCGAACCTGGTGCAGAGCGTGTCGACCTTCGCTGTGCTGATCATCACCTGCACCACGCCATGGATGGTGATCATGATCATCGGCCTTCTGGTGCGTCGCGGCTTCTACTGCCCGGATGACCTGCAAGTGTTCACTCGCGGCGAACAGGGCGGGCGCTACTGGTTCAGCCACGGCTGGAACTGGCGCGGCCTGGGTGCATGGATCCCGAGTGCGGCGGTTGGCCTGTGCTTCGTGAACTTGCCGGGGCAATTCGTCGGCCCGCTGGGTGAAATGGCCGGCGGCATCGACATCAGTTTGCCGGTGACCCTGGGCCTGGCCTCGGTGGTGTACCTGACGCTGCTGAGCCTGTTCCCGGAACCGCGCGAAGTGTTCGGCCCGAAGGATGTGCGGCGTGAAGCCGCAGTAAAACCTCAACTGCGTCAGGCCGCCTGACGCAGATCCCTGTAGGAGTGAGCCTGCTCGCGATGACTGCAGCACATCCAACATCGATGTGACTGAAAGACCGCTATCGCGAGCAGGCGAAGGCCTACAAGGGAAATGATTTTGGCCTCAACATAAAAAAGACAATCGGAGACACGCCATCATGGCTTTGGATTTATTCGTCGTCCTCATCTACGCCGCCGGCATGCTCTTGCTCGGCTACTTCGGCATGCGCAAGGCCAAGACCAACGAGGACTTTCTCGTTGCCGGTCGTAACCTCGGCCCAAGCCTGTACATGGGCACCATGGCCGCGACCGTTCTCGGTGGCGCGTCTACCGTCGGCACCGTGCGTCTGGGCTACGTGCATGGCATTTCCGGTTTCTGGCTGTGCGCGGCACTGGGTTGCGGCATCGTTGCGCTGAACCTGTTCCTCGCCAAACCGCTGCTGAAACTGAAGATCTACACCGTTACCCAGGTCCTCGAAAAACGCTACAACCCGATGGCCCGCTCGGCGAGCGCGGCGATCATGCTGGCCTACGCGCTGATGATTGGCGTGACCTCGATCCTGGCGATCGGCACCGTCCTGCAAGTGCTGTTTGACCTGCCATTCTGGGTGTCGGTACTCGTCGGTGGTGGCGTCGTGGTGATCTACTCGGCGATTGGCGGCATGTGGTCGCTGACCCTGACCGACATCGTCCAGTTCATCATCAAGACCGTGGGCCTGATGTTCATCCTGTTGCCGATCTGCCTGTACCGCGTTGGCGGCTGGGACGAACTGGTACTGAAACTGCCGGCGACCGCCTTCAGCTTCACCACCATCGGCTGGGACACGATCATCACCTACTTCATGATCTACTTCTTCGGCATCCTGATCGGTCAGGACATCTGGCAACGGGTGTTCACCGTCAGGACCGCCAAAGTCGCGCAATACGCCGGCAGCATCGCGGGCGTCTACTGCATCATCTACGGTCTGGCCTGCGCCCTGATCGGCATGGCCGCGCATGTACTGATCCCGGATCTGGACAACGTCAACAACGCCTTCGCCGCCATCGTCAAACTGTCGCTGCCGGACGGCATTCGCGGTCTGGTGATCGCTGCCGCACTGGCCGCGATGATGTCCACCGCCAGCGCCGGTCTGCTCGCCGCTGCCACCACCGTAACGGAAGACCTGCTGCCGAAACTGCGTGGCGGTAAACAGTCGAGCCTGGCGATCAACCGCCTGTTTACCCTGTTGACCGGTGTGGTCGTGCTGGGTATCGCGTTGGTGGTGAACGATGTGATCAGCGCCCTGACCCTCGCTTACAACCTGTTGGTGGGCGGCATGCTGATCCCGCTGATCGGGGCGATCTTCTGGAAACGCGCAACCACCGCCGGCGCTATCGCCAGCATGGGCCTGGGTTTCGCCACCGCGCTGCTGTTCATGTTCAAGGATGGTCTGGATGCGAACACGCCGATCTACTACAGCCTGGCCGTGGGTCTGGTGAGTTTTGTGGTGGTCAGCCTGGTCTCCCCTCGCCCGGCAACCGTGGCGAGCGCGATCTAAGCTCTGATGTAACGACTTGATGCTTTCTTCGACGGGTGTGGCGTCGGTTGCCACACCCGTTTTTTTACGCCCGGAGAAAATGGCTTATGAAGATCGTTTCGCGCGATCAGTGGTTTGAAGTGCAATCGCTTAGTGACGGCATTCGGTTGATCCATGAGCCGTATATTCGGCCGTTCTATCGCTGCAACCTGTGGCATGTGCAGGGCCGCGACAAAGACCTGTTGCTGGACAGCGGTTCGGGATTGGTCAGCCTGCGCGAGCAGTTGCCGTGGATCACCGAGCGGCCACTGGTGGCGGTGGCCAGTCATTGCCATTTCGACCACATTGCCGGGCATCATGAATTTGCTGAACGGCTGGTGCACCCGGCCGAGGCTGACATCCTGGCCGCGCCCGATGGCGAGAATGATTTAAGCCGCGCGTTCGTCGGCGACGACATGTTCGAGGCGCATCCGGACTGCCCGTTGTGCTACGCCGAATACCGGGTCAAGGCCGCGCCCGCCACCGGGTTTGTCGAGGACGGCGATGTGCTGGATCTGGGCAATCGCACGCTGCAAGTGCTGCACACACCGGGGCATTCGCCGGGCGGGATCAGCCTGTATGAGGCGGCGACGCAAACCCTGTTCAGCGGCGACATCATCTACGACGGGCCGCTGATCGAAGACGCCTACCATTCCAATCTGCAGGATTACGCCACCAGTCTGCGGCGTTTGCAGGCATTGCCGATCCGCACGGTACATGGCGGACACTTCGGCAGTTTTGCCGGCGAGCGTTTGCGCTCGATGATTGACGAATGGTTGCGCGAGCACGCCTGAGGCCTGCTTCACTCAAGCAGAACAACAATCAGAAAAATCTGCCATGAGAAGAGCTGCCGTGCGTGCCGCCGTGCATCGATTCATCCAGCGCTTGCTGGAAAACCGCGAGTTCAACGACAACACCAGCCTGGTGCAACTGGGCCTGGAGAAAGCCGATATCGAGGATCTGATCTTTCATCTGGAAGATGAATTCGGCCTGACGGCGTTCACCGCCGAGGAAGACCGCATGCTCAAGACCGCGAAGACAGCGAATGACTTGAGCCGGTTCTTGCTGGAAATCGGCCGGCATTAAAAGCAAAAGATCGCAGCCTGCGGCAGCTCCTACACGGGTCAATGTAGGAGCTGCCGCAGG
>NZ_RWIM01000122.1 GCF_009764645.1 Pseudomonas sp. PB106 | reverse complement strand
CCAGCCGCCGCTGGGCAATGCCGCGTCCAGCCCGGCGTGGCCGGTAGGCTGCGGGCTGGCAGCCGGTGGCGCAGGCCGGCCCTTCCAGACCTGGCCGCCATTGAACAGCGTATCCAACGCAACGACGGCGCCCATCAGCCTTGCCTCACCAGACCGCAGAACACCCCTTCGATGGCCAGATCCTGATCGTCGCGCACGACAATCGGCTGATACGCCGGGTTACGTGGCAACAGGCGCACTTCATCGCCGAGCCGTTCGAAGCGTTTGATGGTGACTTCACCGTCGAGCCGCGCCACCACGATCTGGCCGTTGAGCGCTTCGGGATTGCGCCGCACACCGACCAGATCGCCGTCGAGAATGCCGTCCTCGATCATCGAATCGCCCTGCACCCGCAGCATGTAATCGGGCGTGCGGGAGAACAGCGCCGGGTCGAGCATCAAGCGGCTATGGATCTCGGCATCGGCGCCAATCGGCGCACCGGCAGCGACACGGCCAAGCACGGGAATGTCGAGCAACTCCGGGCGCGGCGGCTGACCGAGCAGACGAATGCCCCGGGCCTGATGCGGGTTGACCTCGATAAACCCGGCTTCAGTGAGCGCGAGCACGTGCTTGCGCGCCACGCTGCGCGAGGCAAAACCAAAAGCCTCGCTGATTTCAGCGAGGCTTGGGGGCTGACCGTGTTCAGCGATGCGATCGCGGATAAACGTCAGGATGGCAGTACGGCGGGGAGTCAGGTTCGTCATGGAGTACATTTGTACTCTTTTCAGATTTTCCTGACAACAACCGCAGGTCGGCCCACCCCACGTTGATCGTTCCCACGCTCCGCGTGGGAATGCAGCCGTGACGCTCCGCGTCACTGGACGCAGAGCGTCCCCAGAGGCATTCCCACGCGGAGCGTGGGAACGATCAGTGCGGGGATGTCAGCTCAGGCCACGCTCGGTGAGAAATGCTGCGATGTAATCAATGAACGCGACGACCTTGGCCGTGGCCCGTCGATGACTCGGGTACACCGCCAGAATATGCGGCCCAAACGTATCCGGGTCGATCTCGTAATCCGCCATGACCCGCACCAGTCGCCCGTCGGCAATGTACGGCGCGGCGCTCCACAGCGGCGTGTGCAACAAACCGCGTCCGGCCACGGCACTGGCGAGCAACAAATCGTAATTATCGCTGCGCAACAGCGGCGCCGTCGGTTGCGCCAGGCTCAAGCGCTGCCCGTCACGCTCGGCCCACCAGAATTCGCGGCTGAGCAACGGGTGCTGATAGAGCAGCCATTCATGCGCTTCAAGGGTCTGCGGATTGACCGCAATGTCTTTGCGCGCCAGATACTCCGGGCTGCCGCACAAGGCCAGACGATTGCTGCCCACCACCCGCGCGATCAGCCCGGGCAAATCATCGTGGCCCTCGCGCAACGCCAGGTCGTAGCCACTTTCCAACAGGTTGACGAAGGCATCGCACAGATCCACTTGCAGGCTGATCTGCGGGTATTGCTGCAAAAAGCCGTCACACACCTGATCGAGAAACGCCCGGCCATACGCCAGCGGCGCAGTGATTTTCAGACTGCCGCGCAAGCCGTGCTGCAACTGTTCGATTTCCTCGCTGGCCTCGTCCAGCCGCTGCAACACCAGCCGCGCTGTTTCCAGGTACACCCGGCCGATTTCCGTGAGCAGAATCCGCCGGGTGCTGCGCTCGAACAGGCGCGCGCCCAGTTCCGACTCCAGATGATTGACCGCTTTGGTCAGCGCCGACGGGGTCTTGCCCAACTGCTCGGCGGCGCGGCTGAAACTGCCGAGCTGCGCGGTGACCACGAACATTTTCAATGCGCCCAACTTGTCCATGCTTTTTCCATTCAGGCAAAAACGTTTTTCGTGAGGGAGGCGTTCTGTCAGCCGTCGCCAGCCACTAATCTCGCCATCAGACGCAATAACAAGGAAATCTTCAATGAAAAGATTCATCCCCCGATTCATTCCAAACCTGTTGGTAGCCGCTGTAAGTTTTGCCTCGATGGAAGCCATGGCCGCCCCTGATCTGATCCTGCTCAACGGCAAGATTTTCACCGCTGACCGTGCGCAACCCAAGGTTCAGGCCCTCGCCGTGGAAAACGGCAAAGTGTTGAAAGTCGGTACCGACGCGCAGATCAAAGCCCTGATCGAACCCGGCACTCAAGTGATCGACCTCAAGGGCAAAGCGCTGATGCCCGGCCTGATTGACAGCCATTCCCACGCGATTTTCGGTGGGCTGGAAATGGTCTCGGCGAACATGGAAGACGAAGTCGTCAACCTCGACGAGCTGCAAAAACTTCTGCGCGACTGGCGTGCAGACGGCAAGGCGAAACATGGCGACGTGCTGAGCATTGCCGGCATGAGTTCGGTTTATTGGGCGCAAGCCGAGGCCTTGGGCAAAACTTTCAACAGTGGCGAATGGGCCGATGTGCCGGTGGTGTTTATCGGCAGCGACCACCACACCGCGTGGGCCAACAACGTCATGCTCAAGCGCGCCGGGATTGATGCGGCCCTGCTGAAATCCCTGCCCGATGCGGAAAAAGACACCATCGGCAAACTGGCCAGCGGCGAGCCGAACGGTTTTTTGGTCGATGCCGGTTGGGATCGAGTCGCCTCGAAAATGCCGGTGCCAAGCCCCGCCGATATGCTCAACGCCGCGAAATCCGCCGTGCGCTACAACAACAGCCTCGGCATCACCGCATGGATGGACCCAGCCGCCAACGCCCCGCCGGGCGAAGCGGTGTTCGCGCTCAAACCCACCGAGAAAACTGTTGGCGTGTTGCCGGCCTATAAGGCCTTGTCGGAAAGCGGCGACATGAGCGTGCACGTCGCCGCGTTGCTGGTGGCCAACCCGAAAAGCGTGCCCGCCGACCTCGAAACGCTGGACAAGGTGCGCCAGCAATTTCAGGGCATTCCCAATCTGACGCTGCCGGGGATCAAGATCTTCGCCGACGGCGTGATCGAATTCCCGGCGCAGAGCGCGGCGATGATCGACCCGTACAGCAACTCGCACAAACAGGGCGAACTGCTGATCGATCCGCAGCATTTCGGTGAGCTGGTCAGCGCCATCGACCAGCGCGGCTGGCTGGTGCACATCCACGCGATCGGCGATCGCGCGGTACGTGAATCGTTGAACGGCATCGCTCAGGCGCGCAAGGATCGCCAGAGCGGCGTGACCCACTCGATCACCCACCTGCAAATGGTCAACCCGAAAGAGTTCGCCCGCTTCAAACCACTTAACGTCATTGCCTCGATGCAACTGCTGTGGGCCAGCGCCGACGATTACACCACCGATATGATCAAGCCTTACGTCAGCGCCCTCGCCTTCCGCTATCAGTACCCGGCGCACTCGCTGTTGAAACAAGGCGCGACGATTGCCGGCGCCAGTGACTGGCCGGTGTCATCGCCAAATCCCTTCAACGCCATGGCCCAGGCGATTACTCGCGTCGGCCCGTTGGGCGTGCTCAATGCCGAGGAACGTCTGGATCGCGACACCATGTTCTATGCCTACACCCTCAACGCGGCGCGCACGATTGGCCTGGAGCAGCAGATCGGCTCGCTGACGCCGGGCAAGCAGGCGGACTTTATTGTGCTGGATCGCGACGTGTTCAGCGTCGACGACAAAGCCCTGCATGACACCCAGGTGTTGCAGACCTGGTTCGGCGGCCGTCAGGTCTACACCGCCACAAAATAACAACAAAAATCCCACCCTGTGGGAGCGAGCTTGCTCGCGAAGACGCCGGTCCATTCAACATCTTCGCTGACTGACCCGACGCTTTCGCGAGCAAGCTCGCTCCCACAGGGTCTGTGCGGGTGCCGGGATGGCATTCCCACACCCCATTTCGTACTGCCCCAAAAACAATCACAACACCGGGACTTCACATGAAAGCCTTGCCCCTGTTCGCCCTGAGTTTCTTGAACGTGCTGCCCTTGAGCAGCTTTGCGATCCCTTTGAACGATGACTTTGCGCTGTTGGTGGATCTCAATCTCGTCAGCGACTATCGCACCCGCGGCATCTCGCAAACCCAGAATGACCCTGCCGTGCAGGCCGGTTTGACCCTCGCTCACAGCAGCGGCCTGTACCTCGGCGCCTGGAGTTCCAACGTCGATTTCGGCGGCGGCCTGAAAACCCGTCAGGAAGTCGATTACTACGCCGGTTGGCTGTGGCAGGCGACCGAGGATGTCAGCTTTGATCTGGGCTACATCAAATACGCCTATCCCAAGGAAAGTCAGTTCAACCAGAGCGAGGTCTACGGGATTCTCGGCGTGTACGGGGTGAAACTGGCGGCGTATTACTCCAACGACGCACCGGGGATCGATAGCAAACAGAACTCGCTGTACACCTATATCAGTTATGAAACTGAATTGCCGTACGACTCGGGTTTGAAACTGCGTTACGGCAACATGGATTTCAAGGATCCGCATTTGTATTCGGCGTCCGGGCAGGCCGAAGACAGTTATCGGGAGTGGGAAGTCAAAGTCACCCATAACCTCGCCGGGGTGGTGTTGGGGTTGAGCTACATCGACACCGATCTTTCGCAGAGCCAGTGCCTGAGTAACTGGGGCTTCAAGGACGTCTGCACCGCCACCGTCGTCGCCAGCCTCAGCAAATCCTTCTGACCGCACGCCGCTGTAGGAGCTGCCGAAGGCTGCGATCTTTTGATGTTGATTGTTAAAAACAGGATCAAAAGATCGCAGCCTTCGGCAGCTCCTACAGGGATTGTCATAGGTGTGCCAGATAGGCCCACGGGTAAATCCCGCGCTGGTGGCCGTCGCTGAACACCAATTGCACGCCGTAGCCCTGGGGGTTGAGTTCGATCAGGCGCACGCGGTCATCGACCATCGGTGTCAGGCCTTTCAGGCGAAAGGCGCGACATTGCGAGCATGGGCACTGGCGGCGCAGTTCGGTGTGGTTGAGTTGCTGTTCGCGGCCATCCGGCCAGCGCAGCCGCAGCGTCTGCTCGCTCTGTGAGTTACCCACCGACAGCGGGTTCATTGCAGCTGACTCAAAGCGATGCGCACGGCTTTACGCACTTCCGGGTCGCCGTCGTCCTGCGCGGCCTGCAACGCGGCCACGGCGCCACGATCATTCAGTTCACCCAAGGCCAGCGCGGCCTCTTTGCGCAGGTTGCTGATGCGATGGCCGAGGGTGTCGATCAAGGCGTCCAGCGCCGGGGCGAAGCGCAAACGGCCAAGGCTGCGGGTGGCGCGCAGGCGCACTTGCCAATAATCGTCGCTCAAGGCTTCAACCAGTGCCGGGCCGGCGTCGGCGTGGCCGACTTTGCCCAGGGTGGTCGCGGCTTCTTCGCGCACTTGCCAGGCGTCGTCCCGCAAGGCCTCACGCAGGGCCGGCAGGACTTCGGCGCTGGAGGCCAGGCCCAAGGCGCCAG
>NZ_RWIM01000121.1 GCF_009764645.1 Pseudomonas sp. PB106 | reverse complement strand
GTAGGAGCTGCCGAAGGCTGCGATCTTTTGATCTGCTTTGGCTTTGGCTTTGGCTTTGGCTTTGGCTTTGGCTTTGGCTTTGGCTTTGGCTTTGGCTTTGGCTTTGGCTTTTGATGTGGCTTTTGATTTTTTGCCCCTTCGGCAGGCCGAGCGAAGGTGTTCATCAGGGGGTGGGAGCGCAGCGACCGTGCGGCGTAGCCGCATACATCGAGAGGAGGTGCAGCGAAGCAAACCGGAGGCGATGCCCCCGGATGGACACCGTAGCGAGGGAACACTGAGCCTAGGCGAAGTGCCGTACGCCGGGGGCAAAGCCTTTTGCTTACTTTTCGCTGGGCCGGCATTCCGGCGTTTGGAAAAGTGAGTCGCTGTAAGAGCGAAACCGCCAGCGGCAGCACCCGCAGCAACGGATATGCCCCCAACCAAAAAACCAGCACAAACAAAACGGCCCCTATATAAATAGAGGCCGTTCCCGGTACAACTTAAGACGTTATCGCAAGACAGGTCTTATTTGCGATCTTCCAGCTTGGAAATATCACGCGACTCATAACCCGTGTACAGCTGGCGCGGACGGCCAATCTTGTACGGGCTGGAGAGCATTTCTTTCCAGTGAGAGATCCAGCCAACAGTACGTGCCAGCGCGAAAATCACGGTGAACATGCTGGTCGGAATGCCGATCGCCTTGAGGATGATCCCCGAGTAGAAGTCGACGTTCGGGTACAGCGAGCGCTCGATGAAGTACGGGTCGGTCAGGGCGATCTCTTCCAGGCGCATGGCCAGTTCGAGTTGCGGATCGTTGTTGATGCCCAGTTCCTTCAGTACTTCGTCGCAGGTCTGCTTCATTACAGTCGCGCGAGGATCGCGGTTCTTGTAAACGCGGTGACCGAAGCCCATCAGTTTGAACGGATCGTTCTTGTCCTTGGCCTTGGCGATGAACTTGTCGATGTTGGAAACATCGCCAATCTCGTCAAGCATGGTCAGTACGGCTTCGTTCGCACCACCGTGGGCAGGGCCCCACAGTGCGGCGATACCGGCGGCGATACAGGCGAACGGGTTGGCACCCGAAGAGCCGGCCAGGCGCACGGTGGAAGTCGATGCGTTCTGCTCGTGGTCGGCATGGAGGATGAAGATCCGGTCCATGGCCTTGGCGAGTACCGGGCTGATCGGTTTGATCTCGCACGGGGTGTTGAACATCATGTGCAGGAAGTTTTCCGCGTACGTCAGGTCGTTGCGCGGGTACATCATGGGTTGGCCCATGGAGTACTTGTAAACCATCGCTGCCAGGGTCGGCATCTTGGCAACCAGACGGATCGCGGAGATTTCGCGATGCTGCGGGTTATTGATGTCGAGGGAGTCGTGGTAGAAGGCCGAGAGGGCGCCGACTACACCGCACATGACGGCCATCGGGTGGGCGTCACGACGGAAGCCGTTGAAGAAGGTTTTCAGCTGCTCGTGAACCATGGTGTGGTTTTTCACGGTGCTGACGAACTGGGCCTTTTGTTCTGCGGTCGGCAGTTCGCCGTTGAGCAGCAGATAGCAGGTTTCCAGGTAGTCCGACTTTTCAGCCAGCTGTTCGATCGGGTAGCCGCGGTGCAACAGAATGCCGTTGTCGCCGTCGATATAGGTGATCTTCGATTCGCACGAGGCGGTCGACATGAAACCCGGGTCGAAAGTGAAGCGGCCCGTGGCCGTCAGGCCCCGAACATCAATAACATCGGGACCAACGGTGCCGGTTAAAATGGGCAGCTCGACGGGGGCTGCGCCCTCGATGATCAACTGCGCTTTTTTGTCAGCCATGTGGCCTCCTATTTATGCTTGAACCATCAGACAGACCCCCCACGCAGGGCCCGCACCACTATAGTGAGATAAATTCGAATGTCAATTTGCCTAAAGTCTTGCTCCAGAAGGCTTTAAGCGGACTTTTTCCTCGAAATTGACTGCCATTTACGCCTTTTATGCAACTTGTGCAATCAGCTATTGGGGGTAGGTGATTGCGTTGTCATTAGTAGCCTAACTGTCTATACTCGGCCACCGACCGCCAAGGGCTTTTGGGCCTGCTTTATTGGGGGTCGCATCCCTGGGTGGTGGTTACCTGACCAGTGCACTCCCCAACAACTTTGCCCTGATTGTTAGGGGCTCTTCAGTGTGAAAAAAAAGCCGTGAAAAGCCAACGACCTGTAAACCTAGACCTAAGGACCATCAAACTCCCCATCACCGGCGTTACGTCGTTTCTTCACCGTGTTTCCGGCATCATCCTCTTCCTGGGTATCGGCTTCATGCTTTATGCATTGGGCAAATCTCTGGGTTCCGAGGAAGGTTTTGCCGAGGTGAAGGCATGCTTGACCAGCCCGCTGGCCAAGTTCGTAGCATGGGGCCTCCTGTCCGCTCTGCTGTATCACCTGGTAGCCGGTGTGCGCCACTTGATCATGGACATGGGCATCGGTGAGACGCTGGAAGGCGGCCGCCTGGGCTCGAAAATTATCATCGCCGTTTCCGTGGTGTTGATCGTTCTGGCAGGAGTTTGGATATGGTAACCAGCGTTACGAACCTTTCGCGTTCGGGCCTCTATGACTGGATGGCGCAACGTGTGTCTGCGGTTGTTCTCGCGGCTTATTTCATCTTCCTGATCGGATACCTTGCAGCGAATCCGGGCATTGGCTACGACCAGTGGCACGGCCTGTTCGCTCACAACGGGATGCGTATCTTCAGTCTGCTGGCCCTCGTTGCCCTTGGCGCTCACGCCTGGGTCGGCATGTGGACCATCGCGACCGACTACCTGACGCCAATGGCGCTGGGCAAGTCCGCGACCGCAGTACGTTTCCTTTTCCAGGCAGTTTGCGGCATCGCGATGTTCGCTTACTTCGTCTGGGGTGTGCAGATTCTCTGGGGTATCTGATTCATGGCTAACATTCCAACGATTTCTTTCGACGCCATCATTATTGGTGGTGGCGGTGCCGGCATGCGCGCTGCGCTGCAACTGGCGCAGGGCGGTCACAAGACTGCCGTGATCACCAAGGTTTTCCCGACCCGTTCGCACACTGTATCCGCTCAGGGCGGCATCACCTGCGCCATCGCGTCCGCTGATCCGAACGATGACTGGCGCTGGCACATGTACGATACCGTCAAAGGTTCCGACTACATCGGTGACCAGGACGCTATCGAATACATGTGTCAGGAAGGCCCGGCTGCAGTTTTCGAACTGGACCACATGGGTCTGCCGTTCTCGCGTACCGAGCAAGGCCGTATCTACCAGCGTCCGTTCGGTGGTCAGTCCAAGGACTACGGTAAAGGTGGCCAGGCTGCGCGTACTTGCGCTGCTTCCGACCGTACCGGTCACGCCCTGCTGCACACCCTTTATCAGGGCAACCTGAAAGCCGGTACCACGTTCCTGAACGAGTACTACGCTGTCGATCTGGTGAAAAACCAGGAAGGCGACTTCGTCGGTGTGATCGCGATCTGCATCGAAACCGGCGAAACCACCTACATCCGCGCCAAGGCCACCGTACTGGCTACCGGCGGTGCTGGTCGTATCTACGCTTCCACCACCAACGCCCTGATCAACACCGGTGACGGCGTCGGCATGGCTCTGCGTGCTGGCGTGCCGGTACAGGACATCGAAATGTGGCAGTTCCACCCGACCGGCATCGCCGGCGCCGGTGTACTGGTTACAGAAGGTTGCCGTGGTGAAGGTGGTTACCTGATCAACAAGCACGGCGAGCGTTTCATGGAGCGTTATGCTCCGAACGCCAAAGACCTTGCCGGTCGTGACGTGGTTGCTCGCTCGATGGTTAAAGAAATCATCGCCGGCAACGGTTGCGGTCCGAATGGCGACCACGTAATGCTCAAACTCGACCATTTGGGCGAGGAAGTGCTGCACAGCCGTCTGCCAGGCATCTGCGAACTGTCGAAGACTTTCGCTCACGTTGACCCGGTTGTTGCGCCGGTTCCGGTTGTCCCGACTTGCCACTATATGATGGGCGGCGTTGCCACCAACATTCACGGCCAGGCGATCACCCAGAACGCCGAAGGCGTGGATCAGATCATTCCTGGTCTGTTCGCGGTAGGTGAAGTGGCTTGCGTATCGGTTCACGGTGCCAACCGTCTGGGCGGCAACTCGCTGCTCGACCTGGTGGTATTCGGTCGCGCTGCCGGCCTGCACCTGGAAAAAGCACTGACCGACGGCATCGAATATGACGACGCTACCGAAGCTGACATCGAAGCTGCCCTGTCGCGTCTGAACGCGCTGAACAGCCGTACCGACGGCGAAGACGTCGCTACCCTGCGTCGCGAGCTGCAAAGCTGCATGCAGAACTACTTCGGCGTATTCCGTACCGGTGAATACATGCAGAAAGGTATCGCTCAGCTTGCTGACCTGCGTACCCGCATCGCCAACGTGAAGATCAACGATAAGTCGCAGGCGTTCAACACTGCCCGTATCGAAGCGCTGGAGCTGCAAAACCTGCTGGAAGTGGCTGAAGCTACCGCCATCGCGGCCGAAGTACGTAAAGAGTCGCGCGGTGCTCACGCCCGTGAAGACTTCGAAGATCGTGACGACGAAAACTGGCTGTGCCACACCCTGTACTTCCCGGGTGACAAGCGCGTCACCAAGCGTGCCGTGAACTTCTCGCCGAAGACTGTTCCGACTTTCGAACCTAAAGTCCGGACTTATTAAGGGTGACCGCCATGTTGAAAGTCAGTGTTTATCGCTACAACCCTGATCAGGACGCTGCGCCGTTCATGCAGGAATTCCAGGTCGATACCGGTGGTAAAGACCTGATGGTGCTGGACGTGCTGGCCCTGATCAAAGAGCAGGACGAAGGTTTCTCCTATCGTCGCTCTTGCCGTGAAGGCGTCTGCGGGTCCGACGGCATGAACATCAACGGCAAGAACGGTCTGGCGTGCATCACGCCACTGTCCGCCGTTGTAAAAGGTAACAAGTTGATCGTTCGTCCGCTGCCAGGTTTGCCGGTTATCCGTGACCTGGTCGTCGATATGAGCATCTTCTACAAGCAATACGAGAAGGTGAAGCCTTACCTGCAGAACGACACGCCGGCTCCGGCCATCGAGCGTCTGCAGTCGCCAGAAGAGCGCGAAAAGCTCGACGGTCTGTACGAGTGCATCCTGTGCGCTTGCTGCTCGACTTCTTGCCCGTCCTTCTGGTGGAACCCGGACAAGTTCCTGGGTCCAGCTGCGCTGCTGCAAGCTTATCGCTTCCTGGCAGACAGCCGTGACACCAAGACCAACGAGCGTCTGGCTTCGCTCGATGATCCGTTCAGCGTATTCCGCTGCCGGGGCATCATGAACTGCGTCAACGTATGTCCGAAAGGCCTGAACCCGACTAAGGCCATCGGTCACATCCGTAACATGCTGCTTTCGAGCGGCGTGTGATTCAGCTGCTGTAACCGCTGTACCGTAGAGGCTGTGGCGCGGGCTTCAACCCGCGTCATGGCTATAACCAGAGCAGTAGTCATAAGCTGCGGCTCTTATTTTGAAGAAATGAGACAAGCAGGGGCATCCGGGCTGGTACCCGGACTATCAGTGTGATCCTAAGTGGCTTGTTTTAGTCGCTGCATTCGGACTTCTGCAAGTTTGCTCGGTGTCGACATCGATGGTGTTCCCCTAACCGAGGGTGACCAAGCATGCAAGAAAGCGTGATGCAGCGCATGTGGAACAGCGCCTACCTTTCAGGTGGAAACGCTGCCTATGTGGAAGAGCTTTATGAGCTCTACCTGCACGACCCTAACGCTGTGCCAGAAGAGTGGCGCACCTACTTTCAGAAGTTGCCTGCCGACGGCAACTCTGCCACTGATGTTTCGCACTCGACAATTCGCGATCATTTCGTGCTGCTGGCAAAGAACCAGCGCCGCGCTCAACCGGTTTCCGCCGGCAGCGTGAGCAGTGAGCACGAGAAGAAGCAAGTTGAAGTGCTGCGATTGATCCAGGCCTACCGTATGCGTGGCCACCAGGCAGCCCAGCTTGACCCGCTGGGGCTGTGGCAGCGTCCTGCACCTGCAGACCTGTCGATCAATCATTACGGCTTGACCAATGCCGATCTTGATACGACCTTCCGTGCCGGCGACCTGTTCATCGGCAAAGAGGAAGCGAGCCTACGCGAAATTCACGAAGCGTTGCAGCAGACATATTGCCGCACCATCGGCGCTGAATTTACGCACATCACCGATTCCGAGCAGCGCCAGTGGTTCCAGCAGCGTCTGGAAAGCGTGCGTGGTCGTCCGACGTACTCCGCCGACATCAAGAGCCACCTGCTTGAGCGCGTGACTGCCGGTGAAGGCCTGGAAAAATACCTGGGCACCAAATACCCGGGCACCAAGCGTTTCGGTCTGGAAGGCGGCGAAAGCCTGATTCCGATGCTCGACGAACTGATCCAGCGTTCCGGTTCCTACGGCACCAAGGAAGTCGTCATCGGCATGGCCCACCGTGGCCGTCTGAACGTACTGGTCAACACCTTCGGCAAGAACCCGCGCGAGCTGTTCGACGAGTTCGAAGGCAAGAAGAAGGTCGAGCTCGGTTCCGGTGACGTTAAATACCACCAGGGCTTCTCGTCCAACGTGATGACCGCCGGCGGTGAAGTTCACCTGGCCATGGCGTTCAACCCGTCCCACCTGGAAATCGTTTCCCCGGTGGTCGAAGGTTCGGTTCGCGCCCGTCAGGATCGTCGTAACGACGCCACTGGCGAGAAGGTTCTGCCGATCTCCATCCACGGTGACGCGGCTTTCGCCGGTCAAGGCGTGGTCATGGAAACCTTCCAGATGTCGCAGACCCGCGGTTTCAAGACCGGCGGCACCGTGCACATCGTGATCAACAACCAGGTTGGCTTCACCATCAGCAACCCGCTGGACTCGCGTTCCACCGAGTACGCCACCGACGTTGCCAAGATGATCCAGGCGCCGATTCTCCATGTGAATGGTGATGATCCGGAAGCCGTGTTGTTCGTGACCCAGCTGGCTATCGATTACCGCATGCAGTTCAAGCGTGACGTGGTGATCGACCTGGTCTGCTACCGTCGTCGCGGCCACAACGAAGCTGACGAGCCAAGCGGCACCCAGCCTCTGATGTATCAGCAGATCACCAAACAGCGCACCACCCGTGAGCTGTACGCTGATCGTCTGACCCAGGGCGGTGTGCTCGACGCAGAGCGTGTTCAGGCGAAAGTCGACGAATACCGCAACGCGCTGGACAACGGTCTGCACGTAGTGAAATCGCTGGTCAAAGAGCCGAACAAAGAGTTGTTCGTGGACTGGCGTCCGTATCTGGGTCACGCCTGGACTGCGCGTCACGACACGCGTTTCGATCTGAAGACCCTGCAGGAACTGTCCGCCAAGCTGCTGGAAATTCCGGAAGGCTTCGTGGTTCAGCGTCAAGTGTCGAAGATCTACGAAGACCGTCAGAAGATGCAAGCCGGCGGCCTGCCGATCAACTGGGGTTACGCCGAAACCATGGCGTACGCGACCCTGGCGTTCGAAGGTCACCCGATCCGCATGACCGGTCAGGACATCGGCCGTGGCACGTTCTCGCACCGTCACGCTGTGTTGCACAACCAGAAAGACGCGGGCACCTACATTCCGCTGCAACACTTGTACGACGGTCAGCCGCGCTTTGACCTGTACGACTCGTTCCTGTCGGAAGAAGCGGTACTGGCGTTCGAATACGGTTACTCGACCACCACGCCGGATGCGTTGGTGATCTGGGAAGCCCAGTTCGGCGACTTCGCCAACGGTGCACAGGTTGTAATCGACCAGTTCATCACCAGCGGCGAGCACAAGTGGGGCCGTCTCTGCGGTCTGACCATGTTGCTGCCACACGGTTACGAAGGTCAGGGCCCTGAGCACAGCTCGGCACGTCTTGAGCGTTACCTGCAATTGTGCGCCGAGCACAACATTCAGGTAGCTGTACCGACCACGCCAGCACAGATCTACCACTTGCTGCGTCGTCAGGTGATTCGTCCGCTGCGCAAGCCGTTGATCGTGCTGACGCCGAAGTCGCTGCTGCGCCACAAGCTGGCCATCTCGACGCTGGAAGATCTGGCCGAAGGTTCGTTCCAGACCGTGATCCCGGAAATCGATGCTCTGGACCCGAAAAAGGTCGAGCGCGTTGTTCTGTGTAGCGGCAAGGTCTACTACGACCTGTTGGAAAAACGCCGTGCCGAAGGCCGTGAAGATATCGCCATCGTGCGTATCGAGCAGCTGTACCCATTCCCTGAGGACGACTTGAAAGAAGTCCTGGCTCCATACACCAACGTCAAAAATGCCGTTTGGTGTCAGGAAGAGCCGATGAACCAGGGCGCCTGGTACTGCAGCCAGCACCACTTGCGTCGCAGCATCGGGAACCTCGACAAGTCTCTCGTACTTGAGTACGCGGGCCGTGAGGCTTCTGCTGCACCTGCTTGTGGTTACGCATCGATGCACGCCGAGCAGCAGGAAAAACTCCTGCAAGACGCGTTTACCATTTAACGCCTTCGCGCACCTGAAACCGAATTTAAGGAACCACAGATAATGGCTATCGAGATCAAAGCCCCCACTTTCCCGGAATCGGTTGCCGATGGCACCGTTGCCACCTGGCACAAACAACCGGGCGACGCCGTCAAGCGCGACGAACTGATCGTCGACATCGAAACTGACAAAGTCGTACTGGAAGTTCTGGCTACCGCTGATGGCGTGCTGGGCGCAATCGTCAAGGGCGAGGGCGAAACCGTCCTGTCCGACGAAGTGCTGGGCTCCATCCAGGAAGGTGGCGCTGCTGCCGCCGCTCCAGCCGCCGCTCCAGCCGCCGCTGCTGCTCCGGCCGCTGCTGCCGCTGCACCGGCTGCCGCTGAAGGCGAAGACGATCCTGTTGCTGCTCCTGCTGCGCGCAAGCTGGCTGAAGAAAACGGCATCAACATCGCTTCCGTTGCCGGCACTGGCAAAGGCGGTCGTGTTACCAAGGAAGACGTGGTTGCAGCTGTTGCTGCGAAGAAAGCCGCTCCGGCTGCCGCGCCTGCCAAGGCTGCTGCTCCTTCGGCCGCCGCTCCTGTGTTCGCCGCTGGCGACCGCATCGAGAAGCGCGTACCGATGACCCGCGTTCGCGCCACCGTGGCCAAGCGTCTGGTTGAAGCGCAGTCGAACATGGCGATGCTGACCACGTTCAACGAAGTCGACATGACTGAAGTCATGGCCCTGCGTTCGAAGTACAAGGACCTGTTCGAGAAGTCCCACAACGGCGTACGCCTGGGCTTCATGTCGTTCTTCGTCAAAGCAGCGACCGAAGCGCTGAAACGCTTCCCGGCTGTCAACGCGTCGATCGACGGCGGCGACATCGTTTACCACGGCTATGCGGACATCGGCGTTGCCGTTTCCAGCGACCGTGGCCTGGTTGTTCCGGTTCTGCGTAACGCCGAACTGATGAGCCTGGCTGAAATCGAAGGCGGCATCGCAACATTCGGCAAAAAAGCCCGTGACGGCAAACTGTCGATGGACGAGATGACCGGTGGTACCTTCACCATCACCAACGGTGGTACCTTCGGTTCGATGATGTCGACCCCGATCGTCAACCCGCCGCAGGCAGCGATTCTGGGCATGCACAACATCATCCAGCGTCCTATGGCGATCAACGGTCAGGTCGTTATCCGTCCGATGATGTACCTGGCACTGTCCTACGATCACCGTCTGATCGATGGCAAAGAAGCTGTGACCTTCCTGGTGACCATCAAGAACCTGCTGGAAGATCCGGCTCGTCTGTTGCTGGATATCTAAAAAACAGCGGCAAGCTTCAAGTTTCAAGCCACAAGCTCAAGCGAGCGGGGTGGGCTTGGAGCTTGTTGCTTGCGGCTTGTAGCTTTATTGCTAAAGAGGATTTTTTGAATGTCGCAGAAATTTGACGTAGTAGTGATTGGTGCTGGCCCTGGTGGCTACGTGGCTGCCATCAAGGCCGCGCAGCTGGGTCTGACCACTGCCTGCATCGAGAAGTACACCGACGCAGAAGGCAAGCAAGCCCTCGGCGGCACCTGCCTGAACGTGGGCTGCATTCCTTCCAAGGCGCTGCTCGACAGCTCCTGGAAATACAAGGAAGCGAAAGAAAGCTTCAACGTTCACGGTATCTCGACCGGCGAAGTCAAAATGGACGTCGCTGCGATGGTTGGCCGCAAGGCTGGCATCGTCAAGAACCTGACCGGCGGCGTTGCCACTCTGTTCAAGGCTAACGGCGTTACTTCGATCCAGGGCCACGGCAAACTGCTGGCTGGCAAGAAAGTCGAAGTCACCAAGCCAGACGGCTCGGTTGAAGTCATCGAAGCTGAAAACGTGATTCTGGCTCCAGGTTCGCGTCCAATCGACATTCCACCGGCTCCGGTTGATCAGAAAGTCATCGTCGATTCGACTGGCGCTCTGGAATTCCAAACCGTACCTAAGCGTCTGGGCGTGATCGGCGCCGGCGTGATCGGTCTGGAACTGGGTTCGGTATGGTCGCGTCTGGGTTCGGAAGTAGTTGTTCTGGAAGCTCTGGACACCTTCCTGATGGCAGCGGACACCGCTGTTTCCAAGGAAGCGCTGAAAACCCTGACCAAACAGGGTCTGGACATCAAACTGGGCGCTCGCGTGACCGGCTCGAAAGTGAACGGCGACGAAGTCGTTGTGAACTACACCGACGCCAACGGCGAACAGACCATCACTTTCGACAAGCTGATCGTAGCCGTTGGTCGCCGTCCGGTGACCACTGATCTGCTGGCTTCCGACAGCGGCGTGACCCTCGACGAGCGCGGTTTCGTGCACGTTGATGATCACTGCGCGACCACCGTACCGGGCGTTTTCGCCATCGGTGACGTGGTTCGCGGCATGATGCTGGCTCACAAAGCTTCCGAAGAAGGCATCATGGTTGTCGAGCGCATCAAGGGCCACAAAGCCCAGATGAACTATGACCTGATCCCTTCGGTTATTTATACTCACCCGGAAATCGCGTGGGTTGGCAAAACCGAGCAGGCCTTGAAAGCTGAAGGCGTTGAAGTTAACGTCGGCACCTTCCCGTTCGCCGCTTCCGGCCGTGCGATGGCCGCCAACGATACCGGTGGTTTCGTCAAGGTCATCGCTGATGCCAAGACCGACCGCGTATTGGGCGTGCACGTGATTGGCCCGAGCGCTGCAGAACTGGTTCAGCAGGGCGCGATCGGTATGGAATTCGGCACCAGCGCTGAAGACCTGGGCATGATGGTTTTCTCCCATCCGACCCTGTCTGAAGCCTTGCACGAAGCTGCTTTGGCTGTGAATGGCGGCGCCATCCACATTGCCAACCGCAAAAAGCGTTAACAGACAATAAGAAACCACGGCGGTAACGGCCCGTCGTGAGCCTTGCGAGCAAGTCTCACCGCGGAATGTCCGCTGGACGCAGTCTTGCGTAGCTCAGCTACGCAAGCAGCAGTCACAGGTGGCGCGGCACTCAAATGAGCGCAGCGCCGAATGCGCAGTACCTAACGAAGACGGTAAAAAGCATGAATCTTCACGAGTATCAGGGTAAGCAGCTGTTCGCTGAATACGGCCTGCCAGTTTCCACTGGTTACGCAGTAGACACCCCGGAAGCAGCAGCAGAAGCTTGCGACAAAATCGGCGGCAGCGAGTGGGTTGTCAAAGCCCAGGTTCACGCCGGTGGTCGCGGTAAAGCGGGCGGCGTTAAGCTGGTTCGCAGCAAAGAAGACGCCAAAGCCTTCGCACAGCAGTGGCTGGGCAAGCGTCTGGTGACTTACCAGACTGACGCCAATGGCCAGCCAGTCACCAAGATCCTGGTTGAATCGTGCACTGATATCGCTAAAGAGCTGTACCTGGGCGCTGTCGTTGACCGTTCGAGCCGTCGCATCGTGTTCATGGCTTCCACCGAAGGTGGCGTGGACATCGAGAAAATCGCTCACGACACTCCAGAAAAAATTCTCAAGGCCACTATCGATCCACTGGTTGGCGCTCAGCCATTCCAGGGTCGCGAGCTGGCATTCCAGCTGGGTCTGGAAGGCAAGCAGGTTGCTCAGTTCGCCAAGATCTTCGTAGGTCTGGCCAAACTGTTCAAAGATCACGACCTGGCTCTGCTGGAAGTGAACCCGCTGGTGATCAAGGCTGACGGCGATCTGCATTGCCTCGACGCCAAGATCAACATCGACGCCAACGCCATGTACCGTCAGCCTAAGCTGAAGACTTTCCACGATCCGTCGCAAGACGATCCGCGCGAAGCGCACGCTGCCAAGTTCGAACTGAACTACGTAGCACTGGAAGGCAACATCGGCTGCATGGTCAACGGTGCTGGCCTGGCCATGGGTACCATGGACATCGTCAACCTGCATGGCGGCAAGCCAGCCAACTTCCTCGACGTAGGTGGTGGCGCTACCAAAGAACGCGTAACTGAAGCGTTCAAGATCATCCTGTCCGACACCAACGTCGCTGCAGTACTGGTCAACATCTTCGGCGGCATTGTTCGCTGCGACATGATTGCCGAAGGCATCATCGGCGCTGTGAAAGAAGTCGGCGTGAAAATCCCGGTTGTTGTTCGCCTTGAAGGTAACAACGCTGAGCTGGGCGCTAAAGTACTGGCAGAAAGCGGTTTGAACATCATCGCTGCTACCAGCCTGACCGACGCTGCTCAACAAGTTGTCAAAGCTGCGGAGGGCAAATAATGAGCGTCCTGATCAATAAAGACACCAAAGTTATCTGCCAGGGTATTACCGGTTCGCAAGGTAGTTTCCACACCCAGCAAGCCATCGAATACGGCACCAAGATGGTGGGTGGCGTTACTCCTGGCAAAGGCGGCACCGAGCACCTGGGTCTGCCAGTTTTCAACACCGTTAAAGACGCAGTAGAAGCCACTGGCGCTACCGCCAGCGTGATCTACGTTCCGGCTCCTTTCTGCAAAGACTCGATCCTGGAAGCGGCATTCGGCGGCATCAAGCTGATCGTCTGCATCACCGAAGGCATTCCTACCCTGGACATGCTGGACGCTAAAGTTAAGTGCGACGAGCTGGGCGTAGTCCTGATCGGCCCTAACTGCCCAGGCGTTATCACTCCGGGCGAGTGCAAGATCGGCATCATGCCAGGTCACATTCACTTGCCAGGCAAGGTCGGTATCGTTTCGCGTTCCGGCACCCTGACCTACGAAGCTGTTAAGCAGACTACTGACGCCGGTTTCGGTCAGTCGACTTGCGTCGGCATCGGTGGTGACCCGATCCCGGGTTCGAACTTCATCGACATCCTGAAGCTGTTCCAGGAAGACCCGAAGACCGAAGCGATCGTCATGATCGGTGAGATCGGCGGTTCGGCTGAAGAAGAAGCGGCTGCCTACATCAAGGCACACGTGACCAAGCCGGTTGTTTCCTACATCGCTGGTGTGACTGCTCCTCCGGGCAAGCGCATGGGCCATGCTGGCGCAATCATCTCTGGCGGCAAAGGCACTGCAGACGAGAAATTCGCTGCGCTGCAAGACGCAGGCGTAAAAACCGTGCGTTCGCTGGCAGACATCGGCAAGGCCCTGGCCGAGCTGACCGGTTGGGCTGTCAAGTAAGCCTCGCGCTTAGCTGACGCTTCACCAAACAAAGGCCACCTTCGGGTGGCCTTTGTCGTTCAAGAGCAGTTGAAAGCGACAAGTTGCTAGCTGCAAGACAAAAGCTTGTCGCTTGAAACTTGTAGCTTGCGGCTGCTTTTCATACATAAACGCGACACGGAAACGTCGCGTATCGGATAGTTCGCCCTCTAACAGTGCGTTTGCACAGCAAATTCGTTAGGCTAGCAGCCATTTTTGCGTCTGCCGCCCACAAGGCATGCAACGCGCTTTAAGGGTCAGTCCCATACGGATCGACAGCATTTCCCTAATTACACAGGGCAATCCCCCTCTAAATTCCGATTTCAGCAGTGTGGTATTACCTTAATGAAAGTTTTGAAAGGTCAGGACATCCTGGCACTTGGCTTTATGACATTTGCCCTGTTCGTTGGGGCCGGCAACATCATCTTTCCGCCTATCGTTGGCTTGCAGGCCGGACCTCACGTCTGGATGGCTGCGCTGGGCTTCCTGATCACCGCAGTAGGTCTGCCGGTGATCACCGTCGTCGCGCTGGCCAAGGTCGGCGGGGCGATGGACGCACTGAGCAGCCCGATCGGCAAGGTCGCCGGTGGCATTCTTGCTGCTGCGTGCTACTTGGCCGTCGGCCCGCTGTTCGCCACTCCGCGCACCGCAACCGTGTCCTTCGAAGTGGGCCTGGCGCCGCTGACCGGCGAGAGCCCGCTGGCGCTGTTCCTCTACAGCTCGGTGTACTTCCTGCTGGTGTTCTTCATCTCGCTCTACCCGGGCCGTTTGCTGGACACCGTCGGCCGTTTCCTCGCGCCGCTGAAGATCATCGCACTGGCAGTGCTTGGCATCGCCGCATTCGCCTTGCCGGCCGGTGACATTGGCCACGGCACACCGGAATACGTCGCTGCACCGTTCTCCCAAGGTTTCATCAATGGTTACCTGACCATGGATACCTTGGGCGCACTGGTGTTCGGTATCGTCATCGTCAACGCGATCCGCTCCCGTGGTGTCGAGTCGCCGAAGTTGATCACCCGTTACGCGATCATCGCTGGTTTGATCGCCGGTGTCGGTCTGGCGCTGGTGTATATCAGCCTGTTCCGTCTCGGTTCCGGCAGCCATGAAGTGGCCGTCGGTGCAACCAACGGCGCGGCGGTCTTGCACGCATACGTGCAACATACCTTCGGTTCGCTGGGCAGCGGTTTCCTTGCGGTGCTGATCTCGCTGGCGTGTCTGGTAACAGCCGTGGGTCTGACCTGTGCCTGTGCCGAATACTTCAGTCGTGTATTGCCACTGTCCTACAAGACATTGGTGATCATCCTCGCGGCATTCTCGCTGCTGGTGTCGAACCTCGGTCTGACCAAGCTGATCGCTTTCTCGATCCCTGTGCTGACCGCGATCTATCCGCCGTGCATCGTTCTGGTCGCGCTGAGCTTCTGCAAAGATTTCTGGCATGAACACGGGCGCATTCTTGGCCCGGTGATGCTGGTGTCGTTTGTGTTTGGCAGCATTGACGCGCTGAAAGGCGCTGGTCTGGCTGACTGGATGCCAACGCAGCTGTCGCACCTGCCGCTGAGCGAGCAGGGTCTGGCGTGGCTGGTGCCGTGCGTGATGACGCTGGTGGTCGCGGTTGTCTGCGATCGCCTGCTGGGCAAGCGCAGCGAAGCGGTAGCCTGACGTTGGCTGACCCGCCACAAGCGGGTCCTCAGCGCTTAAACAGAAATGCCCCGTATCAATCGATACGGGGCATTTTTTATGGGCGTCAGGCAGTGTCTTTTTCCCTGAGCTAACGTCGAAGAGTTGTCATATTTTCACGTGGGAGCAAGCTCGGTCCCACATAGACAGTGTTCACCTCTCACAAGGAATTGCATGTCGTTCATCCAAGCCAATCTGATTCACTTGCTCGCCGCTGTCTGGTTCGTCATCTGTTGGGGCGGTTACACTCGTTACGCCTCATGGAAGGCCCGCGACACCGCGTGTCTGGCCAGCGTGTTGCACCTGTATCGCGAAGACTGGATGCGCCGCATGCTGCTGCGCGACAACCGCATCGCCGATGCCAGCGTAATCGGCAATCTGGAGCGTAACGCCTCGTTCTTCGCCTCCAGCACCTTGATCATTCTCGCCGGTATTCTCACCGTGCTCGGTGCGTCGGAGCGGGCAGTGTCGTTGCTGGCGGATATCCCGATGGTGCAGCAGGCCTCGCAGGGCATGTCAGAGATCAAACTGCTGTGCCTGGCGCTGGTATTCGTCTACGCCTTCTTCACTTTCAGCTGGTGCATGCGTCAGTACAACTTCGCGGCAGTACTGGTGGGCTCGGCGCCGATGGTTGGCGAGCGGCAGGTCTCCGAGCAGGAGCGCAAAGCATTTGCTGCGCGAGCGGCGCGGGTCATTTCGATGGCGGCCAACCAGTTCAACTTCGGCCTGCGCTCCTACTATTTCGGCATGAGCATGCTGGCGTGGTTCGTCAGTCCGTGGTTGTTCATGATGATGAGTGCGGGCGTGGTCGTGGTTCTGTACCGCCGCGAGTTTCATTCCGACGTTCTCGACGTAATGGTCTATACCCCTACTGAGGCGCCCATTCCCGAGGCGAACAAAGAGGCTGCTTGATGAGTATTCCGTTCTGGTGTGTGTTTATCAGTGCTTTGTTGATCTACGTGGCGCGCATGCCGGTGGCCAAGGCCATGAAAGAGCAGGGCGGTTACGACAACCACACTCCGCGCCAGCAGCAGGCGCAACTCACCGGTTACGGCGCCAGGGCGCTGGCGGCGCACCAGAACAGCATTGAGGCGTTCATGTTGTTTGCGGTCGGCGTGCTGATGGCGCACACCACACAAACGGCGGGATGGCTGATCGATACACTGGCGATCATTTTTGTGATCGCGCGGATTCTCTACTTGTGGCTTTACCTGGCTGATCAGCCTTCACTGCGCAGTTTGGTCTGGTTTGTAGGCTTAGTGTGTTCGTTATTGCTGATGATTAGTCCGACTTTTAGAACTGTGTTGCTCTAAGACTGCAGTGCCGATAAATCCCGGACAAAAGAAAACCCGCACTTGGCGGGTTTTCTTTTTCTGCAGCAAAAAGCGAATTATTGCTTCTTGGCAGCTTCGTCTTGCGCGGCAGCGTTCGATTCAGCCTGAGCTTTGGCAGCTTCGGCGTTTTCTTTCGCAGCGTCGTTCACTTTATCCTGAGCTTTGTTCATGTCTTGCTGAGCTTGCTCAGCGTGTTGGTTAGCATCTTGAGCTTTGTCCTCGGATTTTTTATCGCAGGCAGCGAGACCGAGGGAAGCGGTCAACATCAAGGCAACAGCAAAAGTCTTACGCATGGGGTGTTTCTCCTTATGGAAAATAACTACTGGCCTTAAGAACTCTGTGCGGAAGGTTAAGTTCCTCATTTCTTTCAGATATATAAGTTTGTTTTCAGGTGGAACTTTTGCTTTAACCCTTACTACTGGCAAATGGCTCTAACGAGAGTAATTATCAAATGGCCGAAAACCCCGTTTTTGAGCGCGCGACGCGGTTTCTCTCCGCGTTGCGACACTGTCAGGTACTTGGATTGCGCGTGCACAGCGCCTCCAGCGAAGGGCTCACGGTGATCCTTCCGTACAGCACAAAAATCGTCGGCAACCCGCAGAATGGCGTGATCCATGGCGGCGCCATCACTTCGTTGATGGATACCGCCTGCGGTATGTCCACACTGTGCGTTTTGCCGGAATTCGAGGTGTGCCCGACCCTCGATCTGCGTATCGACTACATGCATGCCGCCGAGCCGAATAAAGATGTGTATGGCTTCGCGCAATGCTACCGGGTCACGACGGACGTGATCTTCGCCCGCGGCTTTGCCTATCAGGATGATCCCGAGCGGCCAATCGCCCATGTCGTTGGAACGTTCATGCGCATGGGCAAGGCCCTTAAAGGCACCAAAGGCTTTGGCGGCGCAATAAAAGGAGACCGCCCGTGAGCGAAGACCTGAAACTTCAGTTGCAACAGGCTCACGCTCAGGGTGACTACGCGCCGCTGTTGCAGTTGATTCCCTATGCAGGGCTGATCGGCATTGAATGTTCGCGCGTCGGCGATGAATTGCTGTTCAAGCTGCCGGCCAACAAAGACAACATTGGTAACCCTTTATTGCCGGCGATCCATGGCGGTGTGATTGCCGGATTCATGGAGCTGGCTGCGGCGCTGCATTTGTTGATCTTCACCGAGACGCCGGGCGTGCCGAAGATTATCGATTTCTCCCTCGATTACCTGCGCGCCGGGCAGTTTCGCGACACCTGGGCCAAGTGTCAGGTCTGCCGCCAGGGGCGCCGCGTGGCTAACGTCGCGGTCACCGCTTGGCAAAGCACTGAAAGCGAGCCGATTGCCACCGCTCGTGCGCACTTCAAAATCGATGAGCCCTTGAAATCCTGAACAGTGCCCCAAACTCACAAGACAACCCGCCGCCGACCATTTCGGGTCGCGGCCACTGCCATCTGATTGGAGTTTGATGACCATGAGTGTGGAAACTCAAAAGGAAACCCTGGGCTTCCAGACCGAGGTAAAGCAGCTGCTGCACCTCATGATCCATTCGCTGTATTCCAACAAGGAAATCTTCCTTCGCGAATTGATCTCGAACGCCTCTGACGCTGTCGACAAGCTGCGCTTCGAAGCCCTGGCCAAGCCAGAGTTGCTCGAAGGTGGCGCTGATCTGAAAATCCGTGTGAGCTTCGACAAAGACGCCAAGACCGTCACCCTCGAAGACAACGGTATCGGCATGAACCGTGACGATGTGATCACCCACCTGGGTACCATCGCCAAATCCGGCACTGCCGATTTCATGAAAAACCTCTCGGGCGATCAGAAGAAAGATTCGCACTTGATCGGCCAGTTCGGCGTGGGTTTCTACTCGGCGTTCATCGTGGCCGACCAGGTTGACGTATACAGCCGTCGCGCCGGCACTCCAGCCAGCGAAGGCGTGCACTGGTCGTCGAAAGGCGAGGGCGAGTTCGAAGTCGCCACCATCGAAAAACCAGAGCGCGGCACTCGAATCGTCCTGCACCTGAAAGCTGCCGAAGACGAATTCGCCGATGGCTGGCGTCTGCGCAACATCATCAAGAAGTACTCCGACCACATCGCTTTGCCGATCGAGCTGCCGAAAGAAGCGGCAGCTGCCGAAGGCGAAGAGGCCCCAGCCGTTGAATGGGAAACCGTCAACCGCGCCAGCGCCCTGTGGACCCGTCCGCGCACTGACGTGAAGGACGAGGAATACCAGGAGTTCTACAAGCACATCGCTCACGACTTTGAAAACCCGCTGGCCTGGAGCCACAACAAAGTCGAAGGCAAGCTTGAATACAGCTCGCTGTTGTACGTACCGGCCCGCGCACCGTTCGACCTGTACCAGCGTGAAGCGCCGAAGGGCCTGAAGCTGTACGTGCAACGCGTGTTCGTCATGGATCAGGCCGAGTCGTTCCTGCCGCTGTACCTGCGCTTCATCAAAGGCGTGGTCGATTCCAACGACCTGTCGCTGAACGTGTCGCGCGAGATCCTGCAGAAAGACCCGATCATCGATTCGATGAAAACCGCGCTGACCAAGCGTGTGCTCGACATGCTGGAAAAACTGGCGAAAAACGAGCCTGAGCAATACAAGGGCTTCTGGAAGAACTTCGGTCAGGTCATGAAAGAAGGCCCTGCAGAAGACTTCGCCAACAAGGAAAAAATTGCCGGTCTGCTGCGTTTCGCCTCGACCAATGGCGACGACGGCGAGCAGATCGTCGGTCTGGCTGACTACCTGGCCCGCGCCAAGGAAGGTCAGGACAAGATCTACTACCTCACCGGCGAAACCTACGCGCAGGTCAAGAACAGCCCGCACCTGGAAGTCTTCCGCAAGAAAGGCATCGAAGTGCTGCTGCTGACCGACCGCATCGACGAGTGGCTGATGAGCTACCTCAGCGAGTTCGACGGCAAGACGTTTGTCGACGTGGCACGCGGTGACCTCGATCTGGGCAACCTGGACTCGGAAGAGGACAAGAAAGCCGCAGAAGAAGTCGCCAAGTCCAAAGAAGGTCTGGTCGAGCGTCTGAAAACCGCGCTGGGCGATTCCGTGGCTGAAGTCCGCGTCTCCCATCGTCTGACCGATTCGCCGGCCATCCTGGCCATCGGCGAGCAGGATCTGGGTCTGCAGATGCGTCAGATCCTCGAAGCCAGCGGTCAGAAAGTGCCGGATTCAAAGCCGATTTTCGAATTCAACCCAAGCCACCCGCTGATCGAGAAACTCGATGGCGAGCAGAGCGAAGAGCGTTTTGGCGACCTGTCGCACATCCTCTTCGATCAGGCAGCCCTGGCTGCCGGCGACAGCTTGAAGGATCCGGCCGCCTATGTGCGCCGTCTGAACAAGCTGCTGGTTGAACTGTCGGTTTAACCAAGTCACAGAAAAACCCGCTTCGGCGGGTTTTTTCATTCTGGTGTTTAACCAATCAGGAGTCAGAAATGAGCCAAGTCACTGTACGTTCCGTGGTCTATCAGATCGACGGCCAACCTTATGAAGGTCGTCTGGCGTTTGACGCCGAACACAAAGGCGCGCTTCCGGGTTTGTTGATGGCGCCGAACTGGATGGGTGTCAGCGCCGGTGCCGAAGAGATCGCCAAATCGGTCGCGGCCAAGGGCTACGTGGTGTTGATCGCTGACGTCTATGGTCAGGCAGTGCGTCCGCAAAACGCTGATCAGGCCGGCGCGGCGATGATGCCGTTGAAGGATGATCGTGCATTGCTGCGCACGCGTATGCAGGCAGCGTTCGAGCAGTTGCAGAAGCAGGGCGAGGCAGCGGTTGATACGTCGAAACTGGCGGTTTTCGGGTTCTGCTTCGGCGGTTGCTGCGCACTGGATCTGGCGCGCACCGGTGCGCCGGTGAAGGCTGCGGTGTCGTTCCATGGCACGCTGGATTCGCCGAACCCGGCGGATGCGCAGAACATCAAAGGTTCGGTGTTGGTGTTGCACGGTGCCTCTGACCCGTTGGTGCCAGAGGAGCAGTTGCCAGCGTTTGAGGACGAAATGAACGCAGCGAAGGTCGATTGGCAATTGCTGAGCTACGGCGGTGCGGTGCACTCCTTTACCGATCCGCATGCCAATGTCCCGGGCAAGATGATGTACGACGAAAAGACTGCGAAGCGCGCGTTCAAGTCGATGCATGATTTGCTGGATGAAGTGTTTAAAGGTTGATTGAGGTGTCAGGCACTTATTTATTTGGTGTCTGGCGAGGCCCCATCGCTGGCAAGCCAGCTCCCACAGTTTTCGAGTCGTTTGCGGAATATCCATTCGACGCGAAAAACCTGTGGGAGCTGGCTTGCCAGCGATGACTGACTCACAGGCGACGCAGCACTAAGGCAATTCAATCCGCTCAATTTCCCCCGGCACCGTCGGCCAGTCCCCGGCCGTCCATTTACGCCGTGCCTCATCGATCGCCGCCGGATCGCTCGCCACAAAATTCCAGTTGATCCGCCGAGGCCCGTCCAGCGGCGCGCCGCCAAACACCACGGCGTGAACATCACTCTCGGCAAACAGACTCATCTCTTGCCCTGCCGGTAACACCACCAGCGCATGCGGCTCAATCGTTTCGCCATTCAGCTGCGCATCACCACTCAACACGTAAACCGCCCGCTCTTCATGCTCGGTCGGAACCAGCAACGTGGTCGCTGTTTGCATCTTCACTTCCGCATACAACGTAGGAGAAAGTACTGGCACCGGCGATTCCAAGCAAAAGCCTGACCCGGCAATCATCCGAATCTGCACGCCGAGGTTATCGCTGATCGGCAAGGTCGCCGCCGGATGATGGCTGTAGTGCCCCGGGCCTTGTTCGTGATCCCTGGGCGAGGCCAGCCAGATCTGCAAGCCATGCATCGTGAAACTCTGATTCCACAACGGCTCAGGTGTGCGCTCAACATGCGCGATAGCGCTGCCGGCGGTCATCCAGCTGACATCGCCGGCACTGACCACCTGATCGGAGCCAAGACTGTCCTTGTGCTGGATTTGTCCTTGGAACAGATACGTCAGCGTCGACAGACCAATGTGCGGATGCTGTCGGATGTTCATGCCTTTGCCCGTCGGATAAACCGTCTCGAGCATGTGATCAAAAAACACGAACGGCCCAACGCTGCGGCATTTGGCTGACGGCAGCGGGCGCAGAATCGGCTGGCCTTCGACGTCTTCGGCGCGTGGGCGGATGATCAGAGGTTGCGTGTCCATGGTGCATTCCAGGCTGAGCGGGTGATGCCAGAAGCATAACCCGCCGCTGGCATGAGGAGGGTTACTGGCTGTCGAAGCCCTGTGGCGCGTGGGTTTCGATGGTCACGTCAGTGGTGGTCATGAGTTTGTGAATCGGGCAACGGTCGGCGACGCGTAGCAACTCCTCGCGCTGAGCGTCAGTGAGCACGCCTTTGAGGGTGAGGGTGACGTGCAGGACGTATTTGCCTTTCTGCTCTTCGCTGTTGTCGCGTTTGACGTCGACACCGACGCCGGTCAGCGGGATGTCTTTCTTCTTCGCGTACATCTTCAGGGTCAGCGCTTTGCAAGCACCAAGTGCGGCATCGAAGTAGTCGTGCGGCTCAGGGGCTGAGCCTTCGCCGCCGGCGGACTTCGGCACGTCGGCGAACAATTCGTGATCATCAATCTGTACGGTGTGACGAAAACCTTCAGCGGAGACGGTATTGACGGTAACGGTCATGGGAACCTCACTGGCAGTAGGAAAAGTCGTTCAGTCAAACAAGACCTTGCAGTTATAGAGCATTCCCACCGGGACGCGTTCCACTTTCCTGCGGGGATGAACCCTTGTTGTCGGGGCGCGGTCTAGGCTATGCCTACTTGCCGGAGATTACTTGTGTCCCTGTTTCGTTTGAGTCTTGCTTGCCTTTTAGTATTCGCCGGTGGCGCCAGTGCCCGCGAATACACCTACAGCGACGCGCACCTGCACTACGTGGATTTTTTCCAGGAAAGCGCAGGCATGGCGAAATTGCTGACGGCCATGCAGGACAATTCCATCGAGCATGTAATGATTTCCGGAATTCCGGTGGCGAAGAAGTGGCACGAAGACGAACCCAAGCGTCCGCGCTATTACGCCGGGGATGATGCCGACGCCTATTGGTACAGCGCGACCGATGTGATCGTCGCCGATGCGGTGCAGAAGCTGCCAGCCGATAAGCGTCCGTACTTTCATCCGTTTCTCTCGGGCTTCAATCCCAACGACAAGAACTCCGCCGCGCACATTCAGCGCATGCTCGATCTGTATCCGGGTCTTTGGCAGGGCATTGGCGAAGTGTTCACTCGACATGATGACCTGACGGCGCTGACGTCTGGCGATACGCCGCGCGCCAATAACGAAGCGATGACCAAGATCTATCACCTGGCAGCCGAGAACGATCTGCCAGTGATGCTGCATTCCAATATCACCTCCAAGCGTGAGAAAAATCCGTTGTACTTGCAGGAAGTCGAGGGGTCGCTGCGCAATCACCCGCACACGCGCTTCATTTGGGCGCATGCGGGCACCAGCGCGGAAATCCATCGGCATCAGACGCAACTGAAGTTCTTGCTGCCAACCCTGACCCGCATGCTGGAGGCCTATCCGAATCTGTATATCGACCTGTCGTGGAGCATGCTCACCCCGTATCTGCTGGACGAGCAGGGCAAGCCGCGTTCGGAATGGCTCGCTCTGGTTGAAAAGTACCCAGAACGCTTCATGCTCGGCTCCGACGTGGTAGGACGTTTCAACAAGCTCGGTCAGGAACTGCACAGCTTCAAACCGTTCCTTGATGCGCTGCCGGAGGATGTTGCGCGCAAAGTCGCGCGGGATAACTTCCTGGCGATCTTGCCGCGACCGGAGCTCAAGTCCGGGAAAACCGCGCTGAATCGTTAATGGCGAGTGTTCGAAGTATCCAGGCCTGTTGATATCGCCTTTTCGTCTTACGCAAGTTTCTGCGTGGCCGATACCTTCTAAAGCAACCAGCTGCAGGTTGATGCAGCGCTTTTGGAAGGAACCAGCGCAATGAGTATTCGGAGTCTCAATATTGCCCCGCGCGCCAGCCTCGGTTTTGGCTTGTTGGCGTTGATGGTGTTTGCCCTCGGGACGTTCGCTTTACTGCAAATGTCGAACATGCGCGCGCAGTCAGAGGAGGTCGACAACAACTGGCTGCCGAGCGTGATGGCGGTCGGTGAGATGAGTCAGGACATGCTGCGCTTGCGCGCGTTGACCATGCGCCTGTTGCTCAACCGTGATCCGCAGGCGCTTGAACAGAACGTCGCCAAACTCAACGAATTGCGCGGTGTGCTCAGTGAGGCGCAGCAGCGCTATGACGTGCTGATTGTGCTGCCCGAGGAGCGCCAGCTATTCGACCGCTTCAAAGTTGCCGAGCATCGGTATCTGGAGTTCCAGGCGCAGGTCATGCAGTTATCAGCGCAAAATCTTGTCGAGGAAGCGGCGAGCATTCTCAATGGTCATATGAGTCCGTTGGCGGATGAAATCGCCGTCATCCTGCGCGAACTGGTCGAAATGAATAAACACAATGCCAATCTCGCCACCGAAGCGGCGCGGCTGGTGTTTATCAATTCGCGGGTGTGGGTCGGGGTAATGATCGGCATCACTGCGCTGATCACCATTGGCCTGGCGCTGTTGCTTACGCGCAGCATCGTGCTGCCGCTGGCGCAATCGCTGGGTGTGGCGGAAGTGGTGGCTGGAGGCGATCTGACCGGTGATATCAGCATCTCTGGCAAGGACGAGCCGGCGCGATTGCTGCAGGCGCTCAAGAGCATGCAGCACAACTTGCGCGACACCATTCGCCAGATCTCTGAATCATCCAGTCAATTGGCGTCGGCCTCCGAGGAGCTCAGTTGTGTCACCGAGGACGCCACTCGCGGGCTGCATCAGCAGAGCCTGGAAATCGAGCAGGCGGCCACGGCGGTGAATCAGATGACCGCTGCCGTTGAAGAGGTGGCGAGCAATGCGGTGGCAACCTCTGAAGCGTCGCGCGAGTCTGACCGCATTGCCCAGCATGGGCGCGAGCAGGTTCAGCAGACGGTGACGTCAATCGAATTCCTGGCCGACGATGTCACGTCTAATGCAACGCAGGTGGAAGATCTGGCGCAGAAGGTTCACGGCATCAGCAAGGTGCTGGACGTGATTCGCTCGATTGCCGAGCAGACCAATCTGCTGGCGCTGAATGCGGCGATTGAAGCGGCGCGGGCCGGTGATGCCGGGCGTGGCTTTGCGGTAGTGGCTGACGAGGTGCGGGCGCTGGCGCATCGCACGCAGCAATCGACGCAAGAGATCGAGCAGATGATCGGCGGGATTCAGCAGGGCACCGATTCGGCGGTGAATTCGATGCAGCAGAGTAATGTCCGGGCGCGTTCGACTCTGGAGCTGGCCAAAGCGGCGGGTGTGGCGCTGGAGGAGATTGCTTCGGCGTTTACTTTGATCAACGAGCGCAACCTGGTGATCGCCAGCGCCTCGGAAGAGCAAGCGGCGGTGGCGCGGGAGGTGGATCGCAATCTGATGAACATTCGCGATCTGGCGATGCAGACGTCGGCAGGGGCTAATCAGACCAGTGCGGCGAGTCAGGAGTTGTCGCGGCTGGCGGTGGATTTGAACAGTATGGTCGCCAAATTCTCCGTCTGAAAATACCCCTGTAGGAGCTGTCGAGTGAAACGAGGCTGCGATCTTTTACTGTTGATTTTTTAAGATCAGGATCAAAAGATCGCAGCGTGCCGCAGCTCCTACAGGGCACAAAAAAGCCCCGCATTTCGCGGGGCTCTTTGTTCTTGCAATGGATCAGCTGCCTTTAACGGTTTTGCCGTTGACGGTGCCGTCCTGGAGCATGATGTTGTACTCCTTGCCGTCGGTTTCAACCTGTTGCAGACGGACCAGCAGGTAATCCCAATCCTTGGCGAACCACAGCACAGTGATGCGCTTGCTTTGCGTCGGGTCGCGTACGCGCTCGACCTTGATTGCGTCGATCTTGCCAGCCTTGGTCTCGACTTTTTCCGAACCCAGTACGCGGAAGTCATAGGTATCGACTTCGCCGTCATCGACCACTTGATAGCTCATGGTCTTCTTGCCAGCGGCCACATCATGCTGCAGCGCCAGTTGGTAGGTGGACTTGTCGACCATGCCACGGTTCAGCGGGATCTTCACCGCGTCGCCACGGTCGGTGCCGGTGACCATCTTGCTGTTCCAGTCGAAATCCAGATCAGCCTTTTTCGCTTTGCCCAGACCGCCACGTTCGAAGTGGTAGGACTGTGGCAGCAGGGTGTCCTTGTCCAGGGTCAGGGTGCTTTCTTCATTCAGGCTGGCGATCATCATCGAAGCCTTGAAGCTGAGCTTCCAGACGCCGTTGGCTTCCTTGGTCAGGCTGCGTTCAGCGGTGCCGCTCATGGGCAACTGCTTCCAGTCGGCGGTGTAGCTGGCGGAGAACGGTTGAAGGTCCGCTGCCTGCGCGAAGGGCAGGGCGAGCAGAGCGCAAGCGAAGAGCAGGGCGCGACGCATAATATCTCCTAGTTTCGAATCAAGTGGCCGCTGGCGGCGAGTAACTGGCCATCCAGTGAGGCACCGTGTTCCCCGAGTGCCAGTCTGCCTTCGGCAAACCAGCGTACCGCCATCGGGTAGATCAGGTGTTCCTGTACATGCACTCGCTGCGCCAGACTCTGCGGCGTGTCGTGCAACTCTACCGGTAATACTGCCTGTACGACCAGTGGTCCGCCATCGAGTTCCTCGGTGACGAAGTGCACGGAGCAACCATGCTCAGTGTCGCCGGCCTCCAGCGCGCGCTGATGAGTGTGTAACCCTTTGTATTTGGGCAGCAGCGACGGGTGAATGTTGAGAAGACGACCCTGGTAGTGGCGAACGAAATCAGCGCTGAGAATGCGCATGAAGCCGGCCAGCACCACGAGTTTCGGTTTGAATTCGTCGATCAGTTCGATCAGAGCAGCATCGAAGGCCTCGCGGCCTTCGAATGCCTTGTGATCCAGCGAGCGGGTGGCGATACCCGCATCACTGGCGCGTTGCAGGCCGTAGGCGTCGGCGCGGTTGGAAATCACCGCAGCGATGCGGACCGGGCTGTCGCCGGTCCGCGTGCTGTCGATCAGAGCCTGCAAGTTACTGCCGGTGCCGGACAACAGCACCACGACATCACAGGTTGCGGACATTAATGAGCCTTAAGGTTCTGCAGATCAACCTGGGCGGCACCTTCGGCGGCGGCCGCGATCTGGCCGATGACCCATGGCTGCTCGCCAGCGTCACGCAGGGTGTTCAGCGCGACTTCAACGTCTTCCTGAGCCACGCAGATGACCATGCCAACACCGCAGTTCAGCACGCGGTGCATCTCGGTTTCGTCAACGTTGCCTTGCTCTTGCAGCCAATCGAACACAGCCGGGCGAGTCCAGCTTGCTACGTCAACGACAGCCTGAGCGCCTTTTGGCAGAACGCGCGGGATGTTGTCGAGCAGGCCGCCACCGGTGATGTGGGCCATGGCTTTGACGGCGCCGGTGTCTTTGATCAGCTTGAGCAGCGGCTTCACGTAGATGCGGGTCGGGGCCATCAGCAGGTCGGTCAGCGGTTTGCCGTCGAGCTGGGTGTTTTCGATGTCGGCGCCGGACACTTCGATGATCTTGCGGATCAGCGAGTAGCCGTTGGAGTGCGGGCCGGACGATGGCAGAGCGATCAGCGCGTCACCGGTGGCGACTTTCGAGCCGTCGATGATTTCCGATTTTTCCACGACGCCGACGCAGAAGCCGGCCAGGTCGTAGTCTTCGCCTTCGTACATGCCAGGCATTTCAGCGGTTTCGCCGCCAACCAGCGAGCAACCGGACAGTTCGCAGCCGGCGCCGATGCCGGTTACGACCTGGGTCGCGGTCTCGACATTGAGTTTGCCGGTGGCGTAGTAGTCGAGGAAGAACAGTGGCTCAGCGCCGCAAACGACGAGGTCGTTCACGCACATGGCAACCAGGTCGATGCCGATGCTGTCGTGCTTGTTCAGGTTCAGCGCCAGACGCAGCTTGGTGCCGACGCCGTCGGTGCCGGAAACCAGCACTGGCTGCTTGTAGCCGGCCGGGATTTCGCAGAGGGCGCCGAAACCGCCCAGGCCGCCCATGACTTCCGGGCGCGCAGTGCGCTTGGCGACGCTCTTGATGCGTTCGACCAATGCTTCACCGGCGTCGATGTCTACACCGGCGTCCTTGTAGCTCAGGGAGGGTTGCTTGCTCATGATCCAGGCCTTTAGGGGAGGGGATTCAGGGGTAACGACCGAGTTCAGCGGGAACTTCGAAATCGAGAGGCGATGGCCTCACGCGAGTTTCGAGGGGCCCGGCTGTTGCCGGTCTGCGAAGGCGCGCGATTTTATCAGGCTTGAGGGGCAGCGGCCATCCTCGCACCGACGGGCAGGGCCATATCTCGGGAAATTTTTTGCAATTAAGGCCTGCGGGTGCCTGTATAAGGTGTGGCAATTAACCGTCTATCGTTATCACTGTGCAAAAACTTATCGCCGCCGGGTGAATGTTTGGTGCTGGCAGATTGTCACAGCCTTGCTCAACCGGTTCACGCGGCCTGTTCCAGCCGCTCTTGTCGACGGGAATTCTCCATGCGTTTTTGTAAATTGTTGTTTGTGGGTTGTTTGTCTCTGCTCAGCCTGGCAAGTCACGCCGAAAATCTCAAAGGCCTCTATCAAGTGCGTGAGCCGGTCAACGGTCAGGCCCCGGAGGAACGTGATCGGGCCACGCAGGCAGCGCTCGATACGCTGGTGTTGCGCCTGACCGGCGATCCAAAGGCTGCGCAAAACCCCGGGCTGGCGGCGATTCGCAAGGATCCGCAGCAGATCATCAGTCAGTTCGGTTTCGATGCCGGGCCGCCGGAGGTGTTGAAGGTCGATTTCGATCCGTCGTCCACCGAGCAGGCGCTGCGTCGTGCCGGGTTGTCGGTGTGGGGCGCCAGTCGGCCATCGATTCTGAGTTGGTGGCTGAACGATTCAGCTGAAGGTTCGAGTCTGGTCGGCGACGGTCAAGCCGCTGCGGCGCCTTTGCGTCGAGCTGCGCAACACCGCGGATTGCCGTTGCGTTTGCCGTTGGCGGACCTGAGCGAGCAACTGGTTGCCACCGCGCCAGCGCTGGAGGGCACGGATCCAGCCCCTCTGCGCGGTGCCTCAGAACGTTACAACGCCGACGCCTTGCTGGCGGTGCATGCCCATGAAGAGGGCGGGCAGTGGCAAGCCAAGTGGCATTTGTGGCTCGGCGATCAAAAAGAAGCGGGCAGTGTGCAGGGTGCCGATCAGGCCGCTGTCGCAGACGCGGTCATGCTGGCGGTGGCCGAGCGGCTGGCCCCGCGTTTTGTTGCCAAGCCCGGCGCTTCAGGTCAGCAGACTCTGGAAGTGCAGGGCATGAATCTTGAGCACTACGCGGCGCTGTTGCGGTTACTCGAACCGTTTGGCGTGCGTCTGCAAAGTGTTGATGGCGATCGCATCGTCTATCGGGTCAATGGCAGTGCCGATCAAATGCGTGCGCAGTTGTCGCTGGCCAAGTTGCAGGAGCTGCCGGCGGAAGCCGCAGCGCCGGTTTCAGCGCCACAGCCTGCGGTTGCAGGCGCAGCACCGGTCGCGGCTCCGGCTCCGGCCCCGACGGCGCCGTCTTTGCGGTTTCGCTGGTAAGTCTTTCCTTATATAGAAGCAACAGGAGTGGTACATGGCCGATACGCGGCGTTGGTTCTGGCTCGGTGGGGTAGTCCTGCTTTGCGCGTTTGTATGGTTGCTGCACCCGATCCTCACGCCGTTTCTGGTGGCGCTGCTGCTGGCTTATCTGTTCGATCCGCTGGTGGATCGTCTGGAAAAACTCGGGCTGTCGCGAACCTGGGGCGTGATCGCGGTGTTTGCCTTGTTCACCCTGATCGTCACGGCACTGTTATTGGTGCTGGTGCCGATGCTCGCCAAACAGCTGCTGCGTTTGTACGAACTGGCGCCGCAAATGCTCGACTGGCTGCAGCACACCGCGCTGCCGTGGGCACAGGCGAAGCTGGGGCTTTCGGACGGCTTCTGGAAATTCGACAAGGTCAAAGCGGCAATCAGTGAGCACATGGGCCAGACCACTGACATCGTCAGTGTGGTGCTGAGCCAAGCGACGGCATCCAGCCTGGCGTTGATCGGCTGGCTGGCCAATCTGGTGCTGATCCCGGTGGTGAGTTTCTATTTGCTGCGCGACTGGGACGTGATGATGGCCAAGATCCGCAGCCTGCTGCCGCGTGATCGTGAGGCAACCATCGTATCGCTGGCCGGTGAATGCCATGAGGTGCTGGGTGCATTCGTTCGTGGTCAGTTGCTGGTGATGGTCGCACTGGGGGTGATCTACGCAGCAGGCCTGATGATCGTCGGCCTTGAGCTGGGTCTGTTGATCGGCTTGATCGCGGGGCTGGCGGCGATCGTGCCGTACATGGGCTTTGTGATCGGCATTGGCGCGGCACTGATTGCCGGGCTGTTCCAGTTCGGTGGCGATCTTTACCCAATGGCCGGGATTGTTGCGGTGTTCATGGTCGGTCAGGCGCTGGAAGGCATGGTGCTGACGCCATTGCTGGTAGGCGACCGAATCGGTCTGCATCCGGTGGCGGTGATCTTTGCGATTCTGGCGGGCGGTGAGCTGTTCGGGTTTACCGGCGTGTTACTGGCGTTGCCGGTGGCTGCGGTAATCATGGTGCTGGTGCGCCATGTCCACGACTTGTACAAGGATTCCGAGATTTATAGTGGGGCGGACGAGCCTGAGTTGTGATCGGGGCGGGCAGCCCGGCGCAAGCCGGGTTGGCCCGTGTCCTGCAGGTGCTGGCGGCAAAGAAACTGTCATAAAACCAGTGTGTTAACGCAAACCTTTGATTTTGCTTGGACTCTGTCGCATTGTGCGCTCAGCGTCACGGGTATAAACTTCGCCAACTTTACACAGAGGCCACTAACGGTTCCTTGAGAACCGTTCAGTCAGCATGAAACCGATTCAGCTGCCCCTAGGTGTGCGTCTGCGTGACGACGCCACCTTCATCAACTACTACCCAGGCGCCAATGCCGCTGCACTCGGCTATGTCGAGCGTCTATGTGAAGCCGACGCCGGCTGGACAGAAAGTCTGATCTATCTGTGGGGCAAGCACGGCGTAGGCCGTACGCATTTGTTGCAAGCAGCCTGCCTGCGATTCGAGCAGATGGGCGAACCGGCGGTGTATCTGCCGCTGGCCGAGCTGATGGATCGCGGCGTTGAAATCCTCGACAACCTTGAGCAGTACGAACTGGTTTGCCTGGATGATTTGCAGGTGATTGCTGGCAAGGCTGACTGGGAAGAGGCGATGTTTCATCTGTTCAATCGTCTGCGTGACAGCGGTCGGCGTCTGCTGATCGCCGCATCCACATCTCCGCGTGAACTGCCGGTCAAACTGGCTGACTTGAAATCCCGCCTGACCATGGCGCTGATTTTCCAGATGCGCCCACTCTCCGATGAAGACAAGTTACGTGCCTTGCAACTGCGTGCATCGCGTCGCGGTCTGCACCTGACCGATGAAGTCGGGCATTTTATTTTGACTCGCGGCACTCGCAGCATGAGCGCGTTGTTCGACCTGCTGGAACAACTCGATCAGGCCTCTTTGCAGGCACAGCGCAAGCTGACCATTCCCTTCCTCAAGGAAACGCTGGGCTGGTAACGGCGCGGCGTCCAGCGCATTTCGGCATATTTCAGGCGCCAGAAAATCCGCTTTCCTGCAGGTTGTGCAGGCTGCGTCTCGAGTCAAATGGGCTTAAGCGCTTAGATGTAAACGAGAAACCGAGAAGTCACAAAAAGATCGATTGAATTTGCAAATGAGGCTGATAGCGGGCATAGTCTCGGCTTACAACTATCAACCACGGTCGTGCCCATGCTAAAGCGCTTCGCACCCCTCGTGCCTCTCGCATTTGTTACCCTGTTGTTTGGTTGCGCTGCTCATTCTCCAGTTCAAGAGCAGTCTCAACAGGTTAAAAATTCTGCTACTGCCCAGTCTTCTGTTATTTATCAGGAAGAGCTGGACACCGAAAAAGAACTCAACGAATTCAATGGCAAGAAGCCTTATCAGCTTCCTGTTCTGGCTGACAGCATCCTCGAACGCGGCATGTCCCTGATCGGTACCCGTTACCGTTTCGGTGGTACCTCTGAAGCCGGTTTCGACTGCAGCGGTTTCATCGGTTATCTGTTCCGCGAAGAAGCCGGCATGAACCTGCCGCGCTCGACTCGCGAAATGATCAACGTGGATGCGCCGCTGGTCTCGCGCGGCAACCTTGAGCCGGGCGATCTGCTGTTCTTCGCCACCAACGGTCGCCGTGGTCGTGTCAGTCATGCCGGGATCTACCTGGGCGACAACCAGTTCATTCATTCCAGCAGTCGTCGCAGCGGCGGTGTTCGCATCGACAGCCTGGGTGACAGCTACTGGAGCAAGACCTTCATCGAAGCGAAACGCGCACTGGCAAACGCTCCGACGGTAGTTACTGCTCGCAAGTAATCCCCTTGATGTCGCCGCGTTCGCGGCGACAATCGGGCTCCCGGCAACGGAGTAGACCTATACTTTACAAGGTGAAGTTAAAGTCTTACTTGAAGTTTGTCGTATAGCCGCTAGAATCCTGAATCTATATTGATGGCAAACCGCCTGCGTGCTCCGCAGGCGGTTTTGTTTTCTGTCCATCCGGCAGAAAAAGCCGCAGCCAGATCAGGATGTTCTGCTTATGACCATGTCGGCCCGCCTCGCATTGATGTTTTTCGCAGCGCTCCTCAGCGCCTGTGCCAGCCGCACTCCGCCACCTGCGCCGGTGTTGCGGGCCCCGGTCGTGTTCGGCCCCTCGCAATCATTTTCACCGGCTGCTGAAGACGTGCTGTTCCGCGCGCTCGGGCTGGTGGGTACGCCCTATCGCTGGGGTGGTAACACGCCGGATTCGGGATTTGATTGCAGCGGCCTGATCGGGTTTGTCTACCGCGATGCGGCGGGCATTTCCCTGCCAAGAACGACCCGCGACTTGATCGTGATGCAGGCGCCGAACGTCGGTAAAGAAGGCTTGCAGACTGGTGACCTGGTCTTCTTCGCCACCAATGGCGGCTCACAAGTCAGTCATGCGGGGATTTATGTCGGTGAAGGGCGCTTCGTGCATGCGCCGGCAACAGGCGGCACGGTGAAGCTCGATAGCCTGTCGAAGGCGTATTGGCAGAAGGCTTACCTGAGCGCGAAGCGGGTGTTGCAGCCGGAGCATTTGGCGCATAACCCTTAATTCAAGTTGCCCAAAATCTAATGTGTAGGAGTGAGCCTGCTCGCGATGACGGTGCCACATTCAACATCGATGTTGAATGATCGACCGCCATCGCGAGCAGGCTCACTCCTACAGTTGTTTATGCATGGCAAAAATCATTTGCTGGCCGACACTCGCCACACCTTGTTGCCCACATCATCCGCCACCAGCAATCCACCTTGCTGGTCGATCACCACGCCCACCGGGCGGCCCAGCGCGTTCTCGTCCTTGTCGAGGAAACCGGTCAGCACATCCACCGGCGTGCCATTCGGTTTGCCGCCGTTAAACGGCACGAAAATCACTTTGTAGCCACTGTGCGGTTTACGGTTCCATGAGCCATGTTGGCCGATGAAGGCGCCTTCCTTGAATTGCGCCGGCAGGGTGTTGCCTTCGGCGAACGTCAGACCGAGAGAGGCGGTATGCGGGCCAACGGCGTAATCCGGGGCGATGGCTTTGGCCACCAGATCGAGATTTTGCGGTTCGACGCGCACATCGACGTGCTGTCCGTAATAGCTGAACGGCCAGCCATAAAAGCCACCGTCCTTCACCGAAGTGATGTAGTCCGGCACTAGGTCGCTACCGATTTCGTCACGCTCGTTGACCGCCGTCCACAACGCACCGCTGGCGGGCTCCCACGCCAGGCCGTTCGGGTTGCGAATACCGGAAGCGAAGATCCGGTGATTGCCGGTCGCCCGATCCACTTCCCAAATCGCTGCGCGACCTTCTTCTTTATCCAGACCGTTTTCGCCGACGTTGCTATTCGAGCCGACGGTGACGTACAGCTTGTTGCCGTCCTTGCTGGCGATTACGTTTTTGGTCCAGTGATGGTTCAGCGTACCGCCGGGCAGATCGACGACCTTGATAGGTTGCGTCTTGATCTCGGTCGCGCCGGGCTCGTAATGGAAGCGCAGCAGGCGATCGGTGTCGGCGACGTACAAGTCATTGCCGACCAGCGTCATGCCGAAAGGCGAGTTGAGGTTTTGCAGAAACACCGTGCGGGTTTCGGCCACGCCATCGTGGTCGGCGTCGCGCAGCAAGGTGATGCGGTTCGGGCTCGGCACGCCGGCGCCAGCCTTGCCCATCACGGTCTTCATCACCCAACCCTTGATGCCTTTGCTGTCATCCGGTTTCGGCGGGGCATTGGTTTCCGCCACCAGCACATCGCCGTTGGGCAGCACATAGAGCCAGCGCGGATGGTCGAGACCTTCAGCGAAAGCCGCGACTTGCATACCCGCCGCTGCCTTCGGTTTGGCGCCTTCGGGCCAGCCGACCGCCGGGGCGATATTCACCGTCGGGATCAGGGTTTTATTTGGTTCTGGCAGTTTCGGCGTTGGGCCGGTGCCGTCGGAGACTTGCAGGCTGGAGGTCTCACCGCAGGCGGCGAGCCCTCCGGCGAAGGCGATGACAAAAGCGAGCTGGGACTTGCGCATTGCTGATCTTCCCTATGAATGCATTCTTAATCATAGAGGAGGGCGCAAGCCCGATGGTTCAACCTCAGCCGCGGGCTTCCTTGAACAGCACGGCAATGCCGGGGTGATAGTTGCCGGCTTCGCTGCGCAATTTGCGGTAAGCGTAAGGGAAATACCAGGCGACCGCGCAGGTGTGTTCCTTTTGCAGGTCATCGACCATGTCCTGCAATTCTTCGGGGCTGGCGCTGTGTTGAGCCTTTTGCGGGGCGACAAACAGGCAGCCGAGCTTCAGATCGCTGGCGAAGCTGATACGTTTGGCATCGTTGGTGATGTCGAGAAGGGCTTGGGTCAGATTGAGATTGTTCACCCGTGGCCAGCGCTGCGTGGCCTGGATATACGCCCGATCTTCGGTGCCGGCGAGGAACAGATCGGCGCGAGCATTGCGCTCGCCTTCTTCATTCTGTTTGCGTGTGGCAGTGTCGTTCAAAGTGACCAGTTCGGCCATCCAGGCTGCTGCGCTGAGCAAGCCGAGATTGGCCTTCACGTCATGCCAGTAAGGCGTGTCGCTGTCGCCGCGTACGGCGTTGTAACGGTCGATACAGTCAAACCAGCGTTCAAGCACCGGGCGCAGGAATTCCAGGCGCGGGTTGCTGATGATCATGCCTTGCATCGTCATCATCCTTATTGTTGTAGTGGCTTTTTCGGGAAAAGCATGGCTCTTTGATATCATTTGTATCAGTGTGGCACAAGATTGGCGTCAGATAATTGATCAGCGGCAGTTATTCGCCCGCTGGCCCCCTCTTTAATTGACGCTCCACCCCCAACCCTCTAACCTTCGCGGCTTGTTTCAGGTGCTCTGTGACTGCGGTCGACAGAGTGAAACAGGGAAGCCGGTGAGGGTTGTCTTCAAGCGAAGAACGATCACGATCCCGGCGCTGCCCCCGCAACGGTAAATGAGTGAAAGCTGCGTCGAATGCCACTGCTTAAAGCGGGAAGGCGCGCAGTCAGGCCAAGCGCCGCTCATGAGCCCGGAGACCGGCCTGATCCATCCAGCGGCATCACGGTGGGCGATGCTAGGCTTTTTGCCGTCTATTCTTGTGCCTGCCCGCCGTTATCCAGCCTCAACGGAGAGCTCCCCCATGACTGATTCCCCCGAGCGCGACGAACGCCATCTGGCGCGTATGCAGCGCAAAAAAGCCGTGATCGACGAACGCATCGCCAACTCGCCCGACGAGTGTGGCCTGGTGTTGGTGCTGACCGGCAACGGCAAAGGCAAAAGCAGCTCGGCGTTCGGCATGCTCGCCCGCGCCATGGGCCACGGCATGCAGTGCGGCGTGGTGCAGTTCATCAAGGGGCGCAACAGCACCGGTGAAGAATTGTTCTTCCGGCGCTTCCCCGAGCAAGTGCGCTTCCACGTGATGGGCGAAGGTTTCACCTGGGAAACCCAGGACCGTCAGCGTGACATCGCCGCCGCCGAAGCCGCGTGGGCTGTGTCCCGCGAATTGCTGCGCGACCCATCGATCGGTCTGGTGGTGCTCGATGAACTGAACATCGCCCTCAAGCACGGCTACCTCGATCTCGACCAAGTGCTCAGCGATTTGCAGGCACGTCCGCCGATGCAGCATGTGATCGTCACTGGTCGCGCGGCCAAGCCGGAAATGATTGAAATGGGCGACACGGTCACCGAAATGGGCATGCTCAAACACGCCTTCCAGGCCGGCATCAAAGCGCAGAAAGGCGTCGAACTTTGAATCAACCACGTCACTGCCCGGCGGTACTCATCGCCGCGCCGGCCTCCGGTCAGGGCAAGACCACCGTCACTGCCGCATTGGCCCGATTGCATCGCAATCAGGGGCGTAAAGTGCGCGTGTTCAAATGCGGCCCGGACTTTCTTGATCCGATGATTCTCGAGCGCGCCAGCGGTGCGCCGGTGTATCAATTGGACATGTGGATGGTCGGTGAACAGGAAAGTCGTCGTCTGTTGTGGGAAGCCGCCGCCGAAGCCGACCTGATTCTGATCGAAGGCGTGATGGGCCTGTTCGACGGGACACCGTCCAGCGCTGATCTGGCGCGGCATTTCGGTGTCCCAGTGCTCGGCGTGATCGACGGCACGGCGATGGCGCAGACTTTTGGTGCGTTGGCGCTGGGGCTGGCGAAGTATCAACCGGATCTGCCGTTTGCCGGCGTGCTGGCCAACCGCGTTGGCACCTTGCGCCATGCGCAGTTGCTCGAAGGCAGCCTTACCGAAGGTTTGCGCTGGTACGGCGCGTTGTCCCGCGAGACCGGCATCGAACTGCCAAGTCGCCATCTCGGCCTGGTCCAGGCCAGCGAACTGAATGATCTCGATGTGCGTCTCGACGCCGCTGCCGAAGCGCTCGCCAGCAGTTGCGAGGTAGCGCTGCCACCGGCCGTGGAGTTCGCCGCGCCGGATGTTATCGCCGTCGAGCCGCTGCTGAAAAATGTGCGCATCGCCGTCGCTCGTGACGAGGCGTTTGCTTTTACCTATGGCGCGAGTCTCGATTTGTTGCGGGTGATGGGCGCCGAGCTGAATTTCTTCTCGCCGATCCGTGACACGCAATTACCTGAAGCGGACAGTCTGTATCTGCCCGGTGGGTATCCGGAATTGCATCACGTCGCGCTGTCGCAGAACACCGCGATGGTTGAGGCGATTCGCGCGCATCATGCTGCGGGGAAACCGTTGCTCGCTGAATGTGGCGGCATGCTGTATCTGCTCGACTCGCTGACCGATGTTGAAGGCACGCGCGCTGAGCTGGTTGGGCTGCTCAAGGGCGATGCGGTGATGCAAAAGCGTCTGGCGGCGTTGGCGTTGCAAGCCGTGGATCTGCCGGAAGGCTCGTTGCGTGGGCACACTTATCACCATTCGCTGACGACGACTGAGCTGACGCCGATTGCTCGGGGTTTGAGCCCGAATGGTGGGCGTGGGGCTGAGGCGGTTTATCGGGAAGGGCGGATGACGGCGTCGTACGTGCATTTTTATTTTCCGTCGAATCCTGCGGCTGTCGCTGCACTGTTTGCACCAGGCCTTGAGGCCGCTATCGCTGGCAAGCCAGCTCCCACAATGGGCGGTGTAATGCCTGAAGGTTCGCAATCCCCTGTGGGAGCTGGCTCGCCAGCGATGGGGCTATGACCGACAACGCATTCTCCGAAGCCGAACGCCAAGCGGTTTATCGAGCCATCGCCGAACGCCGCGACATGCGCCACTTCACCGGCGGCACAGTCGAGCCCGAGTTGCTGCGCCGACTTCTGGAAGCCGCCCACCAGGCCCCAAGCGTCGGACTCATGCAGCCCTGGCGCTTCATGCGTATCAGCGATCGAGCCCTGCGCGGCCAGATCCAGCATCTGGTGGAAGAAGAGCGCATCCGCACCGCCGAAGCCCTAGGCGAGCGCAGCGATGAGTTTATGAAGCTCAAGGTCGAAGGCATCAACGATTGCGCCGAAGTGCTGGTCGCAGCGCTGATGGATGATCGCGAAAAACACATCTTCGGGCGCCGCACGCTGCCGGAAATGGACATGGCCTCGCTGTCTTGCGCGATTCAAAATCTGTGGCTGGCGTCCCGTGCCGAAGGATTGGGCATGGGCTGGGTTTCGCTGTTCGAACCGCGGGCGCTGGCCGATCTGCTGAAACTGCCGGAAGGCGCCAAGCCTTTGGCCGTTTTGTGCTTGGGTCCGGTCAAGGAATTCTATCCGGCGCCGATGCTGGTACTCGAAGGGTGGGCGCAGGCGCGTCCGCTCAATGAGTTGCTGTATGAAAATTATTGGGGAGTGAGTCAATGAGTGTGGCGTTGTTGAGTGTCGCCGCGGTTGCGCTGGATGCGCTGCTGGGTGAACCGAAACGCTGGCATCCGCTGGTGGCGTTTGGCAATTTCGCCGGGCGCATCGAGCAACGTTTCAACGCCGGTGGTCGTGGCTGGCGCAGTCATGGCGTCACCGCTTGGGTGATTGCGGTACTGCCGCTGACCTTGCTCGCCACGGCGTTTTCCTGGGCGCCGTATGTGGGCTGGGTCGTCGAGATTCTCGCTTTGTATTGCGCCCTCGGCATGCGCAGCCTCGGCGAGCATGTCGCGCCGGTGGCTGCTGCCTTGCGCGCGGATGATCTGGACGAGGCGCGCAAGCGTGTCGGCTATCTGGTCAGCCGCCAGACCGATGAACTCGACAGCACCGCCGTCGCCCGCGCCGCCACCGAATCAGTGCTGGAAAACGGCAGTGATGCGGTGTTTGCGGCGCTGTTCTGGTTTGTCGTGGCCGGCGCGCCGGGCGTGGTGCTTTATCGCTTGAGCAATACGCTCGACGCGATGTGGGGCTATCGCAACGAGCGTTTCGAGCGCTTCGGTTGGGCGGCGGCAAAAATCGACGACGTATTGAACTACATTCCTGCGCGTCTGGTGGCGTTGACCTACGCGCTGCTGGGCAAAACCCGACTCGCCTTGAAATGCTGGCGCACCCAGGCGCCAAAATGGGACAGCCCCAACGCCGGCCCGGTGATGGCGGCAGGCGCCGGTGCACTCGGCGTGGAACTGGGTGGCCCGGCGATTTATCACGGCGAACTTCACGACCGCCCGCAGCTTGGCGAAGGCGCAGCGGCTGACGCAGATTCCATCGACCGTGGCTGGCAATTGGTTCAGCGCGGGGTATGGTTATGGCTGCTGATTCTCTGCGTGGGGGCTGAATTCTATGCTTGAGCACGGTGGCCGGTTGCGCAAGGCTGCACTCGATTACGGCATTGCCGAGGCCGACTGGCTCGACCTGTCCAGCGGTCTGGCGCCGTGGCCATTCCCGATCCCGGACATCCCGCTGCGCGCTTGGGCACGCTTGCCGGAAACCGATGATGGTCTGGAGCAGGCCGCGTGCGATTACTACGGCGCGGGGCAGGTGCTGCCGGTCGCCGGTTCGCAAATGGCCATCCAATTGCTGCCGCGTCTGCGTCGGGCCGGCAAGGTTGGTGTTCTGTCGCCGTGCTATGCCGAACACGCCGAGGCCTGGCGTCGTAGCGGCTACATCGTGCGCGAAGTGCTGGAGCAGGAAGTCGAGTTCTATCTGGATAACATCGACGTGCTGGTCGTGGTCAATCCGAACAATCCGACCGGCCTGAGCCTGACCCCGGCGCGGCTGCTCGACTGGCATGCGCACCTGGCGCAGCGCGGTGGCTGGCTGGTGGTCGATGAAGCGTTCATGGACAACACGCCGCATCTGAGCCTGGCGGCTCATGCGCATCAGGTCGGGCTGATCGTGTTGCGTTCATTCGGCAAGTTTTTTGGCCTCGCCGGCGTGCGTTTGGGCTTTGTACTGGCCGAGCGCAAGTTGCTCAGGTTACTCGCCGAACAGGTCGGGCCGTGGGCAGTGAGCGGGCCGACGCGGGTGCTGGGTCATGCGTGTCTGCAAGATACTGAAAACCACACACGCCAGCGGATTCGCAGCGAAGAAACAAGCGAACGGCTGGCGATGTTGCTTGAACGTTATGGCTTCAAACCGCAGGGCGGCTGCGCGTTGTTTCAGTGGTTGATCACCGATCAAGCGCCAGCGCTGTACGAATTCATGGCTCGGCGCGGCATTCTTCTGCGCCTCTTCACGCATAACAGCAGCCTGCGCTTTGGCCTGCCGGCTGACGCGGCTGAAGAGGCGCGTCTGGAACAGGCTTTAATCGCTTTCACCAAGGACAACCCATGACCACGTTGATGGTGCAAGGCACCACTTCCGATGCCGGTAAAAGCACACTGGTCACGGCGCTGTGCCGCTGGGCAACCCGTCAGGGTGTGGCGGTCGTGCCGTTCAAACCGCAGAACATGGCGCTCAACAGCGCGGTGACGGCGGACGGTGGCGAGATCGGCCGTGCGCAAGCGGTGCAGGCGCAAGCGGCGTTTCTTGAGCCGCACACCGACATGAACCCGGTGCTGCTCAAACCGAACAGCGACACCGGCGCCCAAGTGATCATTCACGGTCGCGCGGTGACGTCGATGAATGCCGTGGCGTATCACGACTACAAAGCCATTGCGATGAAAGCTGTTCTGGCGTCTCACGAGCGACTGAGCGCCGCCTACCCGCTGGTAATGGTTGAAGGTGCAGGCTCGCCGGCCGAGATCAATCTGCGTGCCGGCGACATCGCCAACATGGGTTTCGCCGAAGCCGTGGACTGCCCGGTGTTGCTGATTGCCGACATCAATCGTGGAGGGGTTTTCGCCCATCTGGTCGGCACGCTGGAACTGCTTTCGCCGAGCGAACAGGCGCGGGTCAAAGGTTTCATCATCAACCGTTTTCGCGGTGACATCGCCTTGCTGCAACCGGGGCTCGACTGGTTGGAAGAACGCACCGGCAAACCAGTGGTGGGCGTGCTGCCGTATGTGATGGATCTGCATCTGGAGGCCGAGGATGGCATCGATCAGCGTCAGACCGACAAGGCTGAGCAAGTGCTGAAAGTGGTGGTGCCGGTGTTGCCGCGCATCAGCAACCACACCGATTTTGATCCGCTGCGTCTGCACCCGCAGGTCGACCTGCAATTTGTCGGGCCGGGGCAGGCGATTCCGGCTGCCGATCTGATCATTCTGCCGGGCTCGAAAAGCGTGCGCAGCGATCTGGCGTATTTGCGTGCCAATGGCTGGGACGCGGCGATCAGTCGGCATTTGCGTTACGGCGGCAAAGTGCTGGGGATTTGCGGTGGTCTGCAGATGCTCGGTGAGCAGGTGCATGATCCCCTCGGCCTCGAAGGTGCGCCGGGTTCCAGCGCAGGTCTCGGCTTGTTGGCGTTTGAAACCAGCCTTGAAGCCGAGAAGCAGCTGCGCAATGTGCGTGGGCGGCTGGCGCTGGAAGATGCCGAGGTCAGTGGTTATGAAATTCATGCCGGCGTGACGACTGGATCGGCGCTGGAGAATGCGGCGGTGTATCTGGACGACGGTCGTTGTGACGGTGCGCAGAGTGCTGATGGCCAAGTGTTCGGCACCTATCTGCATGGCTTGTTCGAATCGCCGGCGGCCAGTGCGGCGCTGTTGCGCTGGGCCGGGTTGAGCGATGTGCAGGAGGTGGATTACCACGGCTTGCGCGAGCGCGATATCGAGCGACTGGCGGATCTGGTGGAGAAGCATCTGGATACTGATCTGTTGCGTCAGCTCTGCGGGATTTGAGTTGCCTGCGCCGGCCTCTTCGCGAGCAAGCTCGCTCCCACAGTTGACCGCGTTCCCTTGTAGGAGTGAGCCTGCTCGCGATAGCGCCAGTCGTCTCAACCCATAATTTTCAGGATGTCCCCATGCTCCAACTGATCCTCGGCGGCGCCCGCTCCGGCAAAAGCCGCCTGGCGGAGAAACTCGCCAGCGACAGCAATCTCACAGTCACTTACATCGCCACCAGCCAACCGCTCGATGGCGAAATGAGCGACCGCGTCGCCCATCACCGCGCCCGTCGCCCAGCCGAATGGGCGCTCATCGAAGAACCCCTGGAACTGGCCCGTGTCCTGCGCGAAACCGCCGGCGCCGAGCGCTGCCTGCTGGTCGATTGTTTGACTCTGTGGCTGACCAATCTGCTGATGCTCGACGATGCCGAACGCCTCGCCGCCGAGCGTGAAGCCCTGCTCGAATGCCTGGCGTCGCTGCCGGGTGAAATCATTTTTGTCAGCAACGAGACCGGAATGGGTGTCGTGCCGCTGGGCGAATTGACTCGCCGCTACGTCGATGAAGCCGGTTGGCTGCATCAAGCTCTGGCTGAGCGCTGCCAACGTGTCGTGCTGACCGTCGCCGGCCTGCCCCTGACTCTGAAAGGACCTGCGTTATGACCCAAACCTGGTGGCTCAATCCGTGCAAAGCGGTGGATGCCGATATCGTTGCGCAAGCCGCGGCGCGCCAACAGCAACTGACCAAACCGGCGGGTTCGCTGGGGCAACTGGAGTCGGTGGCGGTGCAACTGGCCGGCCTACAAGGGCAGGTCAAGCCGACGCTCAAAGAAATCTGGATCGCGATTTTTGCTGGCGATCACGGCGTGGTCGCGGAAGGTGTTTCGGCATTCCCGCAGGAAGTCACCGCGCAGATGCTGCTCAACTTTGTCAGCGGCGGGGCGGCGATCAGCGTGCTGGCGCGTCAGCTCGGCGCGCAGCTGGAAGTGGTCGATCTGGGCACCGTTAATCCCGCGCTGAACCTGGCGGGAGTGCGTCACTTGAACATCGGCGCGGGCACGGCGAATTTTGTCCAGGGCGCAGCGATGACCCAGGCTCAGGGCGAACTGGCGTTGCACGCGGGTCGTGATAGCGTGCTACGAGCGCAAGCGGCCGGCGCGCAGTTGTTCATCGGCGGTGAAATGGGCATCGGCAACACCACGGCGGCCAGTGCGCTGGCCTGCGCGTTGCTCGATTGCCCGGTGGCGCATCTGACTGGCCCGGGCACGGGTTTGAATGCCGAGGGCGTCAGCCATAAAGCCCAAGTGATCGAACGGGCATTGGCGTTGCACGCGGCCCAGCGTGGGGATGCACTGCAGACGCTGTTCAACCTCGGTGGTTTCGAAATTGCGGCGTTGGTCGGTGCCTATCTGGCGTGCGCCCAGGAAGGTATTGCGGTGTTGGTCGACGGCTTCATCTGCACGGTCGCGGCGCTGGTCGCGGTGCGTTTGAATCCGGCATGCCGTGAGTGGCTGTTGTTCGGCCATCGTGGCGCCGAGCCGGGCCATCGCCATGTGTTAGAGACCCTGCAGGCCGAGCCGTTGCTGGAACTCGGTCTGCGTCTGGGCGAGGGCAGTGGCGCGGCGTTGGCGGTGCCGCTGTTGCGTCTGGCCTGCGACCTGCACGGGCAGATGGCGACGTTCGCCGAAGCGGCGGTGGCGGATCGCCCGGCATGACTTTGCGCCTGGATCTGCTGCGTCACGGTGAGACTGAACTCGGTGGCGGCTTGCGCGGCAGTCTCGACGATGCGCTGACCGAAAACGGCTGGGCGCAAATGCGTGCGGCGGTGGTGGATGGCGGGCCGTGGGATCGAATTGTCAGTTCGCCGTTGCAGCGTTGTGCGCGGTTTGCCGCTGAGCTCGGTGAGCAACTGAATCTGCCCGTGCAGTTGGACAAGGATCTGCAAGAGCTGCACTTCGGCGCGTGGGAAGGGCAGAGCGCGGTGGCGTTGATGGAGACCGATGCCGAGGCCTTGGGGTTGTTCTGGGCTGACCCGTATGCGTTTACTCCGCCGCAGGGTGAGGCGGTCAGTGATTTTTCCTCGCGCGTCCAGGCTGCCATTGCGCGGCTGCACGCTGCCTATGCTTGCGAACGGGTTTTACTGGTCAGTCATGGCGGTGTGATGCGTTTGTTGTTGGCGCAGGCGCGGGGGTTGCCGCGTGAACAACTGCTCAATGTCGAAGTCGCTCACGGTGCGCTGTTTGCACTGACGGTCGAGGTTGACGGTTCGCTCAAGGAAGGTCACTGACATGTTGCCGCTGTGGATCGCCCTGCAATTTCTAAGCAGTTTGCCGATTCGTCTGCCGGGCATGCCTGAGCCGGAACAGATGGGTCGTTCGCTGCTGTTCTATCCGCTGGTTGGCTTGCTGTTCGGCGTGATTCTCTGGGCGCTGAATCTTGCGCTGGCCGGCGCGCCGTTGTTGTTGCATGCGGCATTGCTGTTGACGGTGTGGGTGTTGCTCAGCGGCGCCTTGCACCTCGACGGTCTGGCCGACAGCGCCGATGCCTGGCTCGGTGGTTTTGGTGACCGCGAGCGCACCCTGACGATCATGAAAGATCCGCGCAGCGGGCCGATTGCGGTGGTGACGCTGGTGCTGGTGTTGCTGCTCAAGTTTGCGGCGCTGTTGGCGTTGATCGAGCAAGCGCATGGGCTGATGTTGATTATCGTGCCAGTACTTGGGCGGGCGGCGTTACTGGGATTGTTTCTGACCACGCCGTATGTGCGTGCCGGTGGGTTGGGGCAGGCGCTAGCCGATCATCTGCCGCGTAAGACTGGCTGGCAGGTGCTCGGGGCGAGTGCGCTGGGCTGCTTGCTGATTGCCGGGTTTCACGCGGTTGTGGCACTGGTGATTTCGCTCGCAGTGTTTGTCTGGCTGCGTAGGGTGATGATGCGGCGGCTGGGCGGGACGACCGGTGATACGGCGGGGGCGTTGCTGGAGTTGTCGGAGATGGGGGTGATGGTGGGGTTGGCGCTGGTCTGACCGACTTTTGCTGACTGAGGTGGCCTCATCGCTGGCAAGCCAGCTCCCACAATGATTTGGGTGGATGCAGACTTTGTGGACTCCTCAAATCCCTGTGGGAGCTGGCTTGCCAGCGATAGCGGTATGACAGGCGGCCAATATTCTTGGGTAAACTCATCTGTAACTTGATTTAACACAGTCGCGGGTATATACACGCATCATGCTTGATTCTCAGTGTTTGTGTACCAACCTGCGTCGCGCCGCTCGTGGCGTCAGCAGGCATTACGACGGCGCTCTCGATGGCTTCGGGATCAACGTTGCCCAGTATTCTTTGCTGTGCAATCTGCAGCGTCTCGATCAGCCAAGCATTTCCGAACTGGCCGAAGCCATGGGCCTGGACCGCAGCACCCTTGGGCGTAACTTGCGGGTACTGGAAGGCGAAGGGCTGGTGGCCCTGGCCGAGGGCGAAGACATGCGCAACCGCATTGTCCGGCTCACCGAAACCGGTGCGCAACGCCTGGCGGATGCACTGCCGGCGTGGGAAGCGGCGCAGCAACGGTTGATTGATCGACTGGGCGCCGAGAAGCGTGAAACCTTGCTCAAATTGCTGGATGAACTGGCGTAACCGCCGGTTTTTCCGAGCTCAAGCGGGTATATACCCGCGACTGGAGAATAATAATGACATCGATGTGGCGTACGTGCGGTTGGGTGTTGGTCGGCAGTGCGCTGATTCTTGCGTTGTCCTTGGGCGTGCGGCATGGCTTCGGACTTTTTCTGTCACCGATGAGTGCGCAGTTTGGCTGGGGTCGTGAGGTGTTTGCCTTCGCCATCGCTTTGCAAAACCTGATCTGGGGTCTGGCGCAGCCGTTTACCGGCGCGCTGGCAGACCGTTTCGGCGCCGCGAAAGTGGTTTTGATCGGCGGAGTCCTCTACGCCGTGGGCCTGGTGTGCATGGGCTTGTCGGATTCGGCGGTGACGCTGTCGCTGAGCGCCGGTTTGTTGATCGGTATCGGCCTGTCGGGCACTTCGTTCTCGGTGATCCTTGGCGTCGTCGGCCGGGCCGTGCCGCCAGAGAAGCGCAGCATGGGCATGGGCATTGCCAGCGCTGCCGGTTCGTTCGGCCAGTTCGCCATGCTGCCGGGTACGCTTGGGCTGATCGGTTGGCTCGGTTGGTCGGCGGCATTGTTGGTGCTGGGCTTGTTGGTGGCGCTGATCGTGCCATTGGTGAGCATGCTCAAGGACAAGCCGCTGCCGTTGCTCGGCCATGAACAAACGCTGTCCGAGGCACTGCGCGAAGCCTGCTCGCATTCGGGATTCTGGTTGCTGGCGTTCGGTTTCTTCGTCTGTGGTTTTCAAGTGGTGTTCATCGGTGTGCATCTGCCGGCCTATCTGGTCGATCAGCACTTGCCGGCCAGCGTCGGCACCACGGTATTGGCGTTGATCGGGCTGTTCAATATTTTCGGCACCTACACCGCCGGTTGGCTCGGCGGGCGCATGTCGAAACCGCGCCTGCTAACCGGTTTGTATCTGCTGCGTGCTGTGGTGATCGTGCTGTTTTTATGGCTGCCGGTGACCACCACGTCGGCGTATCTGTTCGGTATGGCGATGGGTTTCTTGTGGCTGTCGACGGTGCCGTTGACCAACGGTACGGTGGCGACCTTGTTCGGCGTGCGCAATTTGTCCATGCTCGGCGGGATTGTGTTCCTGTTCCATCAGCTCGGTTCATTCCTCGGCGGCTGGCTGGGCGGGGTGGTGTATGACCGTACCGGGAGTTATGACTTGATCTGGCAGGTGGCGATTCTTCTGAGCGTGTTGGCGGCTGCGTTGAACTGGCCGGTGCGCGAGCGTCCGGTCGCGCGTCTGCAAGCCGCTGCGAGCGCCGCATGAGTCGATTCTGGCCGCGCATGGTCATCAGCGTACTCGGCGCCGCACTGCTGGCGCTGGTGTGGTGGGGCTGGCAGCGGGGCGGTCTGGCGCTGATGCAATTGGGCATGAGCATTTGCTAGAAGCGAGCGTGGCGAGTAACGTCGAAGCCTGACGACTGCTCAAGGATGTTCGACATGCTCATGCGCTGGTGTGCTGTTCCCGCGTTGCTGATGGCGTTGACTGGCCTGGCCCAGGCCGCTGACTGTCCTGAACTGCTGCAAGGCTCGCTGCCGAAGTTGCGGGCCAAGGACTCGATCGATTTGTGCCAGCAGTACGCTGACAAGCCTTTAGTGGTGGTCAACACCGCCAGCTTCTGCGGTTTCGCGCCGCAGTTCGAAGGTCTTGAGGCGCTGCATAAGCGCTACGAAGGGCAGGGCCTGGAAATGCTCGGCGTGCCTTCCAATGACTTCAAGCAGGAATCCAAGGACAGCGCCGAGACCGCCAAGGTCTGTTACGCGAACTACGGCGTGACGTTCGCCATGACCGAGCCGCAGAAAGTCCGTGGCGATGACGCCACCCATCTGTTCCAGGTGCTGGCGGCACAGAGCAGTGCGCCGAAGTGGAATTTCTATAAATACGTGATCGATCGGCAGGGCAAGGTCATTGCCAATTTTTCCAGCCTGACCAAACCGGATGATCCGGAGTTTATCGCCGCGATTGAAAAGGCTATCGCCTCGAAACCCCTCAAACCCTGACGCGATCCGTGTAGGAGCTGCGGCACGCTGCGATCTTTTGATCCTGTTTATAAAATCAAAAGATCGCAGCGT